>JBKQHQ010000094.1:0-23240 GCA_052148715.1 Xanthobacteraceae bacterium
ACCGGCCGGCCGAGCTTGAATGCGGCCGCCGGGATCACTGCTTCTTCCGGATAGAAGATCGCCTTCGGGCCAAAGCCGCCGCCGACGTCCGGCGCGATCATCCGGATCGTTTCGATGTTGCGATTGAGAAGATCGGCGAGCATGCCACGGCCGAGATGCGGCGTCTGCGTGCCGGACCATACGGTCAGCACATCAGAAACCGGATCGTGACTGGCGAGCACCGCGCGCGTCTCCAGAGCCATGCCGCCGCCGCGATGCTGCCAGATCACTTCCTCGAAAACGTGCGCGGCGCTTGCGAAGGCGGCATCGATGTCGCCATAGGCAAGCGGGAAGCGCGCGATGACATTCGAAGAAAGATCGCTGTGCGCGCGCGCGGCGCCGTCTTTGATCGCGGCACGGCAATCGGCCACGGCGTCGAGCACGTCGTAATTGACGATGACGGCCGCCGTGGCGTCCTCGGCGATGTAGCGTGAATCGGCGATCACCGCCGCGATAGGCTGGCCGACGTAATTGACTTCATCGCGCGCCAGCACGGTTTGAGTGCGCGCGACCGCGATCGCGGGATTGGGAGTGAGCATCGGGATCGGTGTGCGGCGCATCGGATCGGGCAGGTCGTCTACGGCAAGGACGGCATGAACGCCAGGCATTACCATCGCCGCCTTGCCATCGATGTCACGAACCACGGCATGGGCATGCGGCGAGCGGACGAAACAGGCGTGCAACAGGCCCGGCAGCTTCACGTCGTCGACGAAGCGCCCGCGACCGGCGAGCAGCGCCGGATCTTCGAGCCGCTTCACGCGCGCGCCGAAATGTTTCGCGCCCATTGCTCAAGCTCCAGAACCGTTGCGCAAGCGTTGCGCGGCGTCGAGCGCGGCCTTGACGATGCCGGCGTAACCGGTGCAGCGGCAAAGGTTGCCGGTCAGCGCCTCGCGCACTTCTTGTTCGGTCGGGTCGGGGTTATCCCGCAACAATTCGGTCAGCGTGATCAACATTCCCGGCGTGCAGAATCCGCACTGCAGGCCGTGATTATCCATGAACGCCTGCTGCAGCACCGAGAGCCCGACATCCGGCGTGAGGCCCTCGACGGTGGTCACCTCGCAGCCGCCGGCTTGCACCGCGAACATCAGGCAGGAGCGGGCGGAGCGGCCATCGACCAGCACCGTGCAGGCGCCGCAAACGCCGTGCTCGCACCCTACATGCGTGCCGGTCAGCCCGAGCGTCTGCCGCAAGAAGTCGGCGAGCAGCAAGCGCGGCTCGACTACCTTCTCATAGGCCACACCGTTGACGGTCACCGTGATGGTGCGCTGCTTGCTCATGCGCCCTCCCCGCGCGCCCGCCGCCATGCGGCGGCGACCGCGCGGCGGACCAGCACGCCGACCAGGTGGCGCCGATAGTCGGCGGAGGCATGCAAGTCGCTGTTGGGCCCGATGCCCACGCGCGCTGCATTCGCCACCGCATCGAGCAGCGCCGGCTCGAGCGCCCGGCCGACCAGCAACGTCTCGGCCTCGGCGGCGCGGCGCGCCGTCTCACCTGCGCCGATCATGGCGATGCGCGCCTGCGTGATCTCGCCCGCGGTAACGGTCAGCGTCACGGCGGCGGCCGCCAGCGCGAAATCACCGCCGCGGCGAGCGACTTCCTGAAAACCCCAGCCGGTGCCGGGTGGCAGTTTTGGAAACACGATCTCGGTCACCATCTCGTCGGCCGCGAGATCAACCGTGAGCGCGCCGAGGAGGAAGTCTTGCGCCGCAACCGTTCGACGGCCCGCCGGCGATGCGACGTCAAGCTCGGCGTCGAGCAGAAGCGCCATCATCGGCAGCTCGGCCGCCGGGTCGGCATGCGAGAGGCTGCCGCCGATGGTGCCGCGATTGCGGATCGCAAGATGCGCCACGTGAGTCATAGCGTGGCTGAGCACCGGCAGGTGCCGAGCGGTCAGCGGTGAGGTCTCGAGCTGATGATGGCGCACGAGCGCACCCACCGCGACCGCATTCTCGTGCTCGGTGATGCAGTCGAGCCCTGGGATGCGGTTGATGTCGATCAGGATCGAGGGCCGCAGCAGGCGGAAATTGAGCATGGGGACGAGGCTCTGGCCGCCGGCAATAATCTTGGCCTCGCCGCCGCCCCCCGCCAGGGCGGCGACGGCGGCATCGACGCTCTGCGCAACCACGTAGTCGAACTGTGCCGGCTTCATCGATCGTCCTCATCAGTGATCAGAAGTCACCGTGGGCCATCCTGACCTGATTACCGACTACTGTCTTTCGTTCCCTGACAAGCTTTCATAATTAGACTAACAGTACCCGCCTGTGTCAAGCGCGCAACCCCGCTCAGGCCGGACCGGACGATGCGCCGCGCGCCGTGTCGGCCCGCCTGCGCGCGATGGCCGCGGCGATCTCGCCGACGATGCCGCGACGGAAGAGAAGCACGCAAGCCATGAAGATCAGCCCGATCACGATCGGAACCTTGGTCGACAGGTCGATCGCGAGCGGCCCGAGATGCACAACGCCCACGTCGGCGAGCTTGCCCTCAAGCGTGACGACAAGAACCGCACCAATGACCGGGCCGAGCGGCGTGCCGAGGCCGCCGAGCAGGCACATCAGGATGACGTTGCCGGACTGGGTCCAATGGACGTCGGAGAGCGACGCAAGCCCAAGCGTCATCGCCTTCATGCCGCCGGCGAGGCCGGCCACGGCCGCGGACATGACGAAGGCCGAGAGCTTATAGGCGCGCACGTCATAGCCGAGCGAGATGGCCCGCGCCTCGTTGTCGCGGATGGCAAGAAGAACGTGGCCGAACGGCGCTTCCGTGATCCGCTGCAGCGCCCACGTCGCGGCGAGCGCAAGCGCAAGAACCACAGCGTAAAGCCCGCGGTCGTCCTGCAAATCGATCAAGCCGAAAAGGGCGCCGCGCGGGATCCGCTGCAACCCGTCCTCCGCCCCGGTGAAGGGCGCCTGGACGCAGAAGAAATAGATCATCTGCGCGAGCGCAAGCGTGATCATGGCGAAGTAGATGCCCTGCCGGCGGATCGCCATTTCGCCGACGGCGAGACCAAGGATCGCGCCGAGAATGAGGCTCGCCGCAAGAGCAAGCTCCGGCGTAAGACCCCAGACCTTGGCGGCGTGACCGGCGATGTAGCCGCCCATTCCGAAAAAGGCCGCGTGCCCGATCGACAGCAGGCCGACATAGCCGGTGAAGAAGTTAAGCGCGACGGCGAACAGCGCGAAGGCGATGCATTTCGCCAGGAACAGCGGATAGAGCCCGGCCAGGGGCGTGACGATGCCGGCGGCCGCGAGAGCGATCAGCATGAGGGTGGAGCGCCGCATTATGCCTCCCGCCCGAATAATCCGGCCGGCCGCAGCAGCAGGACCAGCGCCATGATGATGAACACGGTGGTCGAGGAAATTTCCGGGTAGATCACCTTCGACAGCCCCTCGATCACACCGAGCGCGAGGCCGGTCACGATAGCGCCGAAGGTCGAGCCCAGGCCGCCTATGACAACGACCGCGAAGGCGATGATGAGCAGGTTCGAGCCCATCAGCGGATGCACCTGATAGATCGGCGCGGCAAGCACGCCGGCGAACGCCGCGAGTCCCGCGCCAAGGCCATAGGTCAGCGTCACCATCAGCGGAAGGTTGATCCCGAGCGCCTGAACCAGGCGCGGATTCTCGGTACCGGCTCGCAGATAGGAGCCGAGCCGCGTGCGCTCGATGAGGAACCAGCTGGCAAGACAGACCGCAAGCGACGCAGCAACCACCCACAGGCGATAGAGCGGCACCCGGGTGAAGCCGAAATCGACGAGGCCGCGCAACTGCGCCGGCGTCGCGTAGGGCAGGCCCGCCGAGCCGCAGATGTCACGAAAAATCCCTTCGAGCGCGAGGGCGAGCCCGAACGTGAACAGCAGCCCATAGAGATGGTCGATGCCAGCAAGCCGCCGCAGCAGTAAACGCTCGACCGCCATGGCGAAGCCGCCGACAACGATCGGCACCAGCACCAGCGAGGGCCAATAGCCGATGCCGAACCAGCGCAACGCCAGATAGACGCCGAAGGCACCCATCATGTAGAGCGCGCCGTGCGCGAAGTTGATGACGTTCAGGAGGCCGAAGATCACGGCGAGGCCGAGGCTCAGCATGGCGTAGAAACAGCCGTTCACCAGCCCTATCGTGACCTGGCCGAGCAGAACGGAGACGTCGAAGCTCATCGGCGCTGCCCCGTCAGATGCCAAGGTAGCGATCGACCAGAGCCGCGTTGGATGCAAGCTCCCCCGGCGTCAGGCGCAGCACCACCTCGCCACGCTCGACCACCAGCAGCCGGTCGGCAAGCGGCGCGGCAAAGAACGTGTTCTGCTCCACCAGCATGATCGTGTAGCCGAGCGTTTTCAGCCGCGTCATAAGATCGAACAGGCGATCGACGATGACCGGGGCAAGACCCTCGGATATCTCGTCGAGCAGCAGGATGCGCGCGCCGGTGCGCAAGATGCGCCCGATCGCCAGCATCTGTTGCTCGCCGCCGGAGAGCCTCGTGCCTTGCGTCTTACGGCGCTCGGCGAGATTGGGAAGCAGCTCGTAGATCTCCGCGAGCGACATGCCGGCTGGACCGACGCGTGGCGGCAGCAGCAAATTCTCCTCGCACGAGAGGCTCGCGAAGATGCCGCGCTCCTCCGGACAGTAGCCGATCCCGAGACGCGCGATGGCGTGCGGCGCAAGCCGGATGGTCTCGACATCGCGTGCGCGAATCGAGCCTGTCCGACGATC
Source organism: Xanthobacteraceae bacterium (assembly GCA_052148715.1). GTDB lineage: Bacteria > Pseudomonadota > Alphaproteobacteria > Rhizobiales > Xanthobacteraceae > JBKQHQ01. The sequence goes on from JBKQHQ010000094.1 coordinate 4,746, forward strand.
GACGAGGCCGACGATGGCCCGCATGGTCGTCGTTCGTCCGCCGCCATTGCGGCCGAGCAGCGCGACCACCTCCCCCTCGCCGATCGACCAGCTCATGCCGTGGAGAATGTGGGACTCGCCGTACCAGGCATGCAAATCCTCGACCACGAGGATCTGACGCGCCGCCCCAACCGATGGCGCCTCCTGCACCGTCACGGCTGCACGCTCGGCCGCCGCGCCTTCGATCCCAGATAGGCCTCGATGACCTCCGGATTGCTCGCGACCTCGTCATAGCTGCCCTCGGCGATGATCTCGCCGCGGCGAAGCACGCTGATGCGCTGGGCGATGCGCGCGACCACGCGCATGTTATGCTCGACCATCAGGATTGTGCGGCCGACAGCCATGCTGGCGATCAGGTCGGTGACGCGATCGACGTCCTCATGACCTAAGCCCTGGGTCGGCTCATCGAGCAGCATCACCTTCGGCTCCGCCGCGAGCGTCGTCGCCAACTCGAGCGCCCGCTTGCGCCCGTAGGCAAGGTCGCCGGCACGTTGGTCCGCGTAGGCGCCCAGATCGACCTGCCGCAAGAGATCGTCGATCCTGGTTTGCGGCTCAGCCATACGCGCGCCGCCGCGCCAGAAGAACAGCGGCGAGAGGAAACGCCGCTGCAGCGCGATCCGCACATTCTCCCGTACCGACAGATGCGGGAAGACGGCGGAAATCTGAAACGAACGCACCAGCCCGCGACGCGCGAGTGCCGCGGGCCGTTCGTTGGTGACGTCTACGCCCTCGAAAAAAATGCTTCCGCTGGTGGGGGCGATGAACTTCGTCAGCAGATTGAAGACGGTCGTCTTGCCGGCACCGTTCGGACCGATCATCGCATGGATGGTGCCGGCACGAACGTCGAGATCGACGCCGCACACGGCCATGTAGCCGCGAAATTCCTTGGTCAAGCCGCGGGCCTCCAGCACGGCCCTGTCAGCGGCAAGCCCCTCGTGCGCGCGCGTCAACACGTCGCGTCGCTGCGCATCCGGGACAGGTCCGCTCACGACCGTGTGCAGCGGCGGTCGAAAATGCCCGCCCGCCACGATAAGGACCGCAGGTCCGGCACCGCATTCTCCCTTGGGTGCTTCTTTGGCGTCCGATTGATCGGCACCCGCCTCCCTCTATCCGCAAGCTTGACACCTCGCAACCGAATTAGTCTAATTATGAAACCCAGTCAATATTCGCTCGGCCTCGCAGCCGAATAAGCTGATAACGCTAGCGGAGGAAATGAAAATGGGGAGAGTTTTGTCCCTCGCGGTCTCGGTTTCGGCCGCCCTTCTCGTCGGTCACGTCGCCGTCGCGCAGACGGCAAAGATCTCGGACGACATCGTCAAGATCGGTGTCTTGACCGACATGTCGGGGCAGTTCTCGCACGAGTCCGGCGAGGGTGCGGTAACCGCCGTCAAGATGGCGGTTGAGGATTTTGGCGGCACGGTCCTCGGCAAACCGATCGAGGTCGTCGTCGCCGACCATCAGAATCGCAACGAGGTGGCCATCGCCAAGGCGCGGGAATGGTACGATGTCGACAAGGTCGACATGATCGCGAACCTGATCAATTCGGCAATAGCGCTCGCGGTCACCGATGTCGCCAAGCAGAAGGACCGGATCGCGATCGTGAACGGCTCGGGCTCCTCGCGCCTCACCGGCGACTCGTGCACACCCAACAGCATCCACTACGCCTACGACACCTATGCGCTCGCGGTCGGCACCGGCAAGGCGCTGATCAAGGAAAAGCTCGACAGCTGGTATTTTTTGACGGCCGACTACGCGTTCGGCCATGCCTTGGAGGCCGACACCGCGGCGGTAGTGAAGGCCAGCGGCGGCACGGTCGTCGGATCGGTTCGTTATCCGATCGACACGTCCGACCACTCGGCCTTCCTGCTGCAGGCCCAGGCGTCGAAGGCCAAGGTGGTGGCGATCGCAGGATCGGGCACGGTCTTCCTCAACGCCGTGAAAGCGGCCAAGGAGTACGGCCTGGCTGACGGCGGCAAGCAGACGCTTGCCGGCCTGTTGGTCTGGATCACCGACGTCCATGCCTTGGGCCTGGAGACCGCGCAGGGGCTGGTTCTAACCAACGGCTTCTATTGGGACCGGGACGACGAGACCCGCGCATTCGCCAAGCGCTTCTTCGCCAAGCTGGGGCGGATGCCGCACATGGGGGACGCTGGCGACTATTCCTCGACGATGCACTACCTCAAGGCCATCGCCGCCGCCGGGACCGACGACGCGAAAACGGTCATGGCCAAGATGCGGGAGATGCCGGTCAACGATTTCTTCGCCAAGGACGGCAGGATCCGCGAGGACGGCCGCTTCGTCCACGACATGTACGTGTACGAGGTAAAGAAGCCCTCCGAGTCCAAGGGACCGTGGGACTACTACAAGCTCCGCGCCGTGATCCCGGGCAACGAAGCGTTCCGGCCCCTGGCGGAAAGCAAGTGCCCGCTCGTCAAGAAGTGAGCCGGCGCCGCCGCGCTCGCCGCTCTATCGCGCCTCACGAAGCTTCCGCGAAATTTTATCGCGGGAGCCTCGGACGCCCGGGCGCGGCGGTCGCCGCCGCCCGGTCGCTCAGCTCGGGTGCGCCGTAATCGCGCGGATCGTAGTTCATGCGATAGCGCATCGCATGCGCTTCGATCGGCTTGCGGCAGCGGTCGCAGATCACCACCGGCGTGAAATCCTTGCCGCAATCGCTGTGCGTGAGGACGATCGGCGGCCCACCGCGCGCCATCCAGCGGTCGCCCCACGCCAGCATGATGATGAGCGCACCATAAAGGTCCTTGCCCATCTCGGTCAGGCGGTACTCGAACCGCTCGGGCTGATCCTGGTACTTGCGCCGCTCAAAGATTCCCCGGGCGACGAGGCGGGTGAGACGGTCGGTCAGGATGTTGGACGCGATCTTCAGCTCGCTCTGCAGCTTGTCGAAGCGGCGCGCGCCCAAAAACGCCTCGCGGATAATGAGGAAGCTCCACCGATCCCCGATGATTTGCAGCGCATTGGAGACCGAGCTCGGGCGGCCGCGCAGGAATTGCGACGGATCGGATGAACGGCGCGCGCGTCTGATCGGCAGCGTCGGGGTGTAGCCGGCGCCCGGTCCGTCGCGATAGGTCGCATGTGTCGCTGTGACCTTTTCGAGGCAAGCCGAGCAGGCGACCATCGGCCGGCATTCGCCACCGCAACCCGCGTGGATGAGCCGCAGCGGCGGCCCCTTGGCGCCGGCGAGCCAGCGGTCGCCGAACTGCATGAGCGCCATGAAGCTTGGATAAAGATCGAGCCCGGCCTTGGTGAGGCGATATTCGACGCGGCTCGACGTCGCCGAGTAGCGGACCTGGCTGAAGATGCCTTGGTCGGTGAGCCGTTTCAGGCGTACCGTGAGCGTTGCCCGCGGCAGCCCCAGCGCGGAACGGAACGACTCGAACCGCCGCGCCCCGAAGAACGCCTCGCGGATCACCAGGAAAGTCCAAGCGTCCGACAGGATGCTTACGGTGCGCGCCACGGAGCAGTTGCGCTCGCGGATTTTGCTGCCGGCTTGGCCGCGGACCTTGGACCGCACGTCGCCCGCAACGTACGGTCGCTGACTGGTCTTCGGTACGGCCGCTCCCCTCATGACTGCCCCGTGTAGGCGGCAGAGCCGCAGCCCTTCACGTTGCGCGAATCCAAAGGGTTGATCGACATCTGCTCGTTATGCATGAAGAACATGCATTTTCCAAACTTGTAGAGGGCAAATGACACCCGGTTCGTGGATGATCTCGCAACGACATCAGCCGCCCGCCCCTCTTAGGTGGCGAATGCCCCATTTCTGGATGACCGATATGACGGGAATGAAACTTTGGCCCATCCGCGTGAGGCGATACTCCACCTTGGGCGGAACGACGCCGTAGTCCTTGCGGTCGATCAATCCGATATTTGCCAGCGCCTTCAATTCACGGCTGAGAACGCGTGGAGCGATTTCTTGGCTTCCGACCGCCCCTCGCAGCAGACCACTCTTGATCTCGCCGTACCGGAGAGGACCTTCTTTAAGGTCCCACAGGATTCTGATCTTGTATTTCCCGCTGATCATCTTCTGAAACGCCATCACCGGGCAGCCGCACGCCGCCGGCGATTGGCCTTTCGACATCGTCTCCCGCGTCCCGGCCGATGCGTCCTTCATGGGCACTCGTATACGACGCAGGATCGAAATAGTCCATAGTATCATTTTTGTCCGTACTTGCTTGTTCGATCCTTTCCTCCTTACATGACCCGCGTGCTGCAAATCGGCCCTTAGTCTTTTCGGCCGGCAGCAACAGGGCGGAGGGAGCGGACAATGATTCTGGTGACGGGAGCGACCGGGCTGAACGGAAGCGAGCTGATACGCCGGCTGTCGGCGCGGGGCGTTCCGGTACGCGCGCTGGTGCGCGCCCCTGCCAAGGCCGCAGCGCTGGCGGCGTTGCCGAAGGTCGAGATCGTGGAAGGCGACATGGCGCGCCCGCAGACGCTTGCGGCGGCGCTGCGCGGCGTCGACCGCGCCATGCTCATCTCCTCCTCGGTCGAGGCGATGCTCGAGGTCCAATCGAACTTCATCGATGCTGCCAAGAGCGCGGGCGTCAAGCACGTCGTCAAGCTTTCCGGGATCATGCCGGAGCCCGACTCGCCCTTCCGGTTCGCGCGCATGCATGGCGAGATCGAGCGCCGGCTGGAGGCCTCGGGCCTCGCCTTCACGCATTTGCGCGCCGGCGAGTTCATGCCCTCGTATTTCCGGCAGGTGCCTTCGATCCTCGCCAAGGGCGCGCTGTTTCTGCCGATGGAGGATGCAAGAATTGCTTCGATCGACGTCGGTGACATCGCCGAAGTCGCCGCCGACGTCCTCACCAAGGATGGGCACGAGGGGAAAATCTACCCCCTCACCGGTCCCGAGGCCCTGACCATGGCCGAGGTCGCGGAAAAACTCTCCGCCGCCGTCGGCAAGAAGATTACGTACATCAACGTCGCGCCCGAGGATGCCAGGAAGGCCCAGCTTGCCGCCGGGGTGCCCCCGTACACCGCCGACGCCTTGGCGGAGCTCTTTGCCGAGCGTCGCAACGGCAAGGAGGCGAACGTCTCTCCCGTCATCACGACGGTCTTCGGCCGCCGCGCGACCCGCTTCGACGAGTTTGCCGTCCGCCATGCCGCCATTTTCCGTGGCGAGCAACCGGCCCCAAAACTGTGATGCTCCGCCCGTCGTCGGAGCCCGTCATCAGCATGCCCATGAAAAGGACCAGGCCATGAAGCAGTTTCTCATCAAGTATCGCCTCACCAAGGGGACAAGAGAAGCGTGGCATCAGGAGATCGTCAAATTCATCTCGGCGCTGGACGGCGATCCGGCGCTCAAGGGAAAAATCTCTTATCGTTGCATGAGGGGCCGGGAGGGCTCCGATTACTATCATTTCGCTACGGCCGCCGACGATCAGGCCATCAGCGCCCTTCAAGAGCGCGATTTTTTCAAGCGCTATACGGAAGCGACGAAAGCGGTTTCCGGCGGAGGCGTTGAGGTGCTGCCGCTCGAGATCGTTGCCGAGACCAAGCATCGGGCGTGACTCGGCACCTGCTCGCGCCGGATTCCGGCCAGCGGGCAGCGTCGAGCGGAAATATCTGATGATTTCAGGGCACGACAGTCTACGGCCGCAACAAGGTGCATTGACGCCGTTTCCCTCGCTCGCTAACCGGGTCGCCGAAGAGGATCGGCAGTATGAGCGAGAAGGAAAAAGCCGCGCTCGGCTCGATTGTCGCCTCGGCGGGGCTGACGATCGCCAAGGCGATTGTCGGCGTTCTTACCGGCTCGCTGGCGATCCTGTCGGAGGCCGGCCATTCACTGATCGACGTGGCCGCGACCATCATCACCTATTTTGCCGTGCGCGTTTCCGGCAAACCCGCCGACGAGGAACACCAGTACGGACACGGCAAGATCGAGAGCGTCGCGGCTTTGGCGGAGACGGCGCTGCTGTTTGTCCTCTCCGCGGCGGTGATCTGGGAAGCGGTCGTGCGCCTCATCAACCGCCCTGCGGACGCCGTCAAGGCGACCGCCGCGGCGTTCATCGTCATCGGGCTGTCGATCATCGTCGATTTCTTTCGCGCGCGCCTGCTCTACCGGGTGGCGGCGAAGACCTTTAGTGACGCGCTCGAGGCCGACGCGTTGCATTTCGGCTCCGACATGTGGTCCTCGATCGCCGTGCTGATCGGGCTTGGCGGCGTGGCGCTCGGTCTACCCTGGGCCGATGCCGCGGCAGCGCTGATCGTTGCGGCCTTCGTCTGCTTGGCCGGCTGGCGGCTAGGCAAGCGCACGATCGACACGCTCACCGATGTGGCGCCGGCCGGCGTCGCCGAGCGGATTGAGGCGCTCGCCGAGCGTATGCCCGGCGTGGTCGGCGTCGAACGCGTGCGGGCGCGCCCGACTGGCAACGCGATGTTCGTCGACCTCACTGTCGGGGTGAGCCGGGCGCTGCCGCTCGACCGGGTGGCCGCCGTGAAGGAGCGGGTGCGCCAATCGATCGAGCAGGAACTGCCGCATGCGGAGGTCACCGTCTCCACCGAGCCGCGCGCGCTTGATAATGAATCGATCCTGGAGCGGGTCATGGTGATCGCCCGCAACCGGGCCGTCGCCGTCCACCACGTTACCGTTCACGCCATCGAGGGCCGGCTTTCGATCTCGCTCGATCTCGAGCTCGACGGTGGGCTGACGCTGGTTGCGGCCCATGATATCGCCAGCGGCCTCGAAGCGGCGATCATCGAGGAGCTCGGCCCGGGTGCGGAGGTCGAGACGCATATCGAGCCGCTGCAGATCCAAAACGGGCAAGGTCGCGACGCGACGCTGGAACGGGTTCATTCGGTTCAGGCAACACTGGCCGATCTGGCCCAGCAACTGGGCACGATCCGCGAGGTGCACGACGTGCGTGTGCGGGACACGGACGGCGGCGAGATCGTCAACTTTCACTGCCGCGTCGATCCGCTGCTCACGGTCGAGGCCGTGCACGAAAAGGTGGACGAGATCGAGCGTGCACTGCGCCGCCGCTCACCGTCGATCAAGCGGGTGATCGGTCACGCCGAGCCGCAGGCGAGCGGCGGCACGGGCAAAGGATAAGCAACGGTTGCTGGCCGTGAGCCTACTCAAGCTTTCATCGAGTTTAGAAAATGGATCGCCGATGCGGTCGGCCGACGGGGAGGAGGAAGCCCGGTGGAAAGTGAGCAGCCAATACCGACCGGTTTCACGACATCGAAGCGGAGCAGCAACCTGCTTGACTTGCTCGGCCCACTTTTCGAGAGCGGTGCGGGCCCGGAGTACCGCCTGGGGCTACGGGTCGATGAGCGGCACAGCAACAGCAAGGGCTTCTGCCATGGTGCCGTGCTGGCGCTCTTGGCGGATGTGCATCTTGGGCGGTTATGCGCCATGTCCGCCGATCCGCCATTGGGCCTCGTGACGTCGGGCCTGACGCTCAACTACCTTTCGGCGGCCAAGACCGGCGATTGGTTGGAGGCCCACGGCCAAGTCGACCGCGTGGGAAGGACACTGGCGCATTCGACCGGCGTGATCCTCGCCAATGGCAAACCAGTATTGCGAGGATGCGGTACGTTCCAAGTGCTGGCGCCAGCTCGATAGGAGCGCGTAGGTTCCAATTGTCCGGGAGTTTGCTGATCAGGGGATGAGCACGGCCGCGCCCTGCAGGCGTCCCGCGCGCAGATCGGCGAGCGCTTCATTGGCGCGCGCGAGCGGATAAGGCGTGATCTGCGTTTTCACACGCGCCTTCGGCGCAACGGCCAGGAATTCGTGGGCATCCGCGCGGGTGAGATTGGCAACGGAGACGAGCTGCCGTTCTTCCCACAAGATCCGGTAGGGAAAGCTTGGGATGTCGGACATATGAATGCCGCCGCAGACCACGCGCCCGCCTTTCTTCACCGCCCGTAGCGCGATCGGAACCAGCCCTCCGACCGGCGCAAAGATGATCGCGGCGTCGAGCGGCTCCGGCGGCTGCGCTCCGGACGCGCCGGCCCAGACCGCGCCGAGCGAACGGGCGAAATCCTGCGCAGCTTGATCCCCCTCGCGGGTGAACGCATAGACGCTGCGGCCTTGCCAAGCCGCCACCTGGGCCAGAATGTGCGCGGCGGCCCCGAAGCCATAAAGCCCCAGCGCCTTCCCCTCGCCGGCCATGCGATAACTGCGCCAGCCGATCAGCCCGGCGCAAAGCCAAGGCGCAATCGCCGCGTCGTCCGGGCCTTCCGGCAAGGGGAAACAGAAGCGCGCATCGGCAACCGTGTGGCTCGCAAAGCCGCCGTCCCGGGTATAGCCGGTGAACAGCGGCGCATCGCACAGATTCTCCCGCTGATCGCGGCAATAGGGGCAGACGCCGCAGGTGTGGCCGAGCCAAGGAACGCCGACGCGCTCGCCCGGCGAAAGGCCCGACACCCCCTGCCCCAACGCCGCGATCCGACCGACGATTTCATGGCCCGGCACGATCGGCAGCTTCGGGTCCGGCAATTCGCCATCGACCACATGCAGATCGGTGCGGCAGACGCCACAGGCTTTGACTTCGACGAGGATCTCGCCGGGCCCGGGATGCGGCAGCTGCCGCTCCCGCAGCACGAGCGGTTTTCCCGGTTGGTCGAGCACCATGGCGCGCATCGACGACATCCGTCCTCCCTATGCCGAGCTTAGCGCGGCATGCCGAGACATCAACCGCGAACGCGGTGGCCGAGCCAGGCTCCGATCGCTTCGCGATCGATCTGATAGGTGCCGTTCTGCCGGTGGACGCGGCAACCGAGCTTCTTGTTAACCGCCAGCATCGCCGCGTTCGAGCGGGCATTGTACGTCACTATGAGCCGGACCGCCGGATAGCGATCACGGATGTGACGCAGCATCGCGGCTTTCAGTCCCCGCGCAAGTCCAAGCCCGCGCCAGTCCCGGCAGACTCCCGTCAGCATCTGAAGCGCGCGGTCGGGCGTGCGCGCCATCCAGGCGACCTCGGTCAGGCCGACGACTGAACCTTCGCGATCGCGCAGCAGCATCAGCTCGTGAGCGCCGCCCATGCGATCGAGCTGGCGGTACCACTCCTTGAGCCGCTCCATCTCGAAGCGAAGCGGCGGGTGCTCCAGCTGGTCGAACGGTATGTCCCGCCAGAGCGCCTCAAACGTCGACGACATGGATTCATACAGATCCAAAGGAACCCGCGGACCGAAGCACTCAAATCTCGCGCCCGCCACAGCAGCATGTGCTGCGCTTTCCCACCGCGCCAGCAGGGCCCAATCGACGCCATCAACCGACAAACGGCTCTCGAAGGAGCACGTCTTCTCCGCCGCGCCGAGGCGGCGCAAGAAACCATGCCCGTCCGGCTCGTGCGTCGCGAGTGTAAGGGTCTGTTTGTCGTGCGCCCGCATCAAAGCGTGCACCGCGGCAAGCAGCCTCGTCCCGATTCCACGTCCGCGCCAAGGAGCGAGCACCGCGAAGTGTGCGTCGAGAAATCGCGCCCGCTCCGCAAAGTTCGGGCTGTCCGGATGGAACACGAACAACCACGCACTGCCGACAATCGCGCCTGGAGTTTTCGCGACGAAGCGCAAAAGCTCGCCGTGCGGATCGTGCTCACGCGCATCCTCCTCGAATTGCTCGTCCGACGGAACGGGATCGCCGAGCGAGGCTTCTTGGCTTCGCGCGCGCCGGTAGGCGTGCATCGCCGACCAATCCGCGCGCGAGGCCGCGCGTGGATCGAACCGCACGATGTCGACGTCGTGGTTAGGCACGTGCCGGGGCCCGTCACGGCCCAATACCTGTGTTTCTTCGGCCGTTTGCATAGCTGCTTGCTCCGAATAATCGGTAATGAACCTAGGCCCGCCGCGGCGGCGGGCGCGGCCGACGTCGTTTCAAGCGAACCGGGTGTCGGCCCTATCTGTTTGATTTGTCGCTCGATTGCGCGGTGGGCGCGCCCGACAGACAAGAACAGGCGGCGCCTGTTCTGTCGCCGTTGTTCTTACTTATCGGTCTCGCCAGCCGCGGTGCGGCGGATGTCCATAACGTAGATGTCCATAACTCGGGCGTCCTTCATTCCGGTGCAACTGATAACCACCAAAACCGGCAACATTGTGAGGTGGTGTTCAGTTTGTTCTTCCTTTTTGCTTTCAGGGCTCCCAACCGATTGTACGCCGTAGGAAATTATAGCCGAGCGACATGAACGCCGCCTGCTCGCCGTGGTCCTTGCCGTAGCCGTGTCCGCCGGCAGGTGGTTCATAGAAATAGGCCTCGTAACCCATCGCTTGCAGCTTCGCCGCCATCTTCCGGCCGTGGCCGGGGTGGACGCGATCATCGCGTCGGCTGGTCGCGATCAGGATCGGCGGGTAGGCCTTGCCGGGCGCGGCGACGTGATAGGCGGACATGGCGGCGAGGTATGCCCAGTCCTCCGGCTTGTCAGGATCGCCGTACTCGTCGATCCAGGACGCGCCTGCCAGCAGCTTGGTGTAGCGCCGCATGTCGATGAGCGGAATGGTGCAGAACAGTGCTCCGAAGCGCTCGGGATAGCGCGTCAACATGTTAGTGATGAGAATGCCGCCGTTCGATCCACCTTCGGCGGCGATGCGGCCGGGCCGCGTCACGCCGCGCCGGACCAGATCGGCGGCAACCGCGGCGAAGTCGTCGTGGGAAAGGCGCTTGCCTGCGCGCCGCCCTGCCTCGTGCCAGGCGGTACCGAACTCGCCGCCGCCGCGCAGCTGGGCGAGCACGCTGGTCCCGCCGCGTTCGAGCCACAGCTTGCCAACGGCGGAATTGTAATTTGGCAGGACAGGGATCCGATAGCCGCCATAGCCGTAGAGGTGCACCGGCGCGTCGCCGGTCTCTCCCGGCGGCCCAACCTGCACATAGGGAATACGTGTGCCGTCGCTCGAGGCGGCCTCATGGCGCGACATGACGAGCCCCGCGGGGTCGAACGCCTGCGGGCCCCGTTTCAAGACCTTCGGCGCCGCAGGCGGCTTGACGAGAAACAGCGAAGGCGGCGTCAACGGGTCTTGCGCGCTGGCGAGCAGCTCGCCGTTCGACTCATGGGCCTCGACGTCGATCGGCCAAACATAGGCCGTGCCGATGTCGGGCAAGCCGCCGATGTGCTCGCGTGACCATCCTCCATCCGATGGCGTCAACACATCGAACACCGGTCTGAGATCATCGAGGATCGACAAGACGAGCCGGCCGCCGCACCAGAAGAAGGTTTGTAGGATGCGCCGGTCGGCCGGCTCGAAGAGCTTTCTGAAGTGCCGGTCGCCGGCGAGGAATGCGGGAAACGATATGCCGAGCATCGTATCGGGCGCATAGGTCTCGCCGCCAATCGACCAAGCGGTGCGCGGCTTCACGGCAAGCCAGTCGCGTTGCCAGGACAGCCAGGCATCGGCCGGGACGTCGATCCGCGCCTTGGCGCCGGTGCGGTCGCCGATCCATCTGGTCACCTGGAAGAAGGTTTGCTGCTCGACGAACCACAGCCGCTCGGGTGCGGCATCACGGTCGACGCCCGCGTCGACGCGGACGAAGTCTTCCTGCGTCTCGAAGATCACGGGGGCCGCAACCGCCTCCGTGCCCCGCCGCCACACTCGAACGGTGCGCGCGTAGCCCGAGCGGGTCGCCATGCCGCCGCCGAGCGGCGAGGCCAGCAGCAACGTGTCGCGGTCGAGCCATGCGGTGCTGCTCTTGGCTTCCGGCGCGCGAAAACCGTCCACAACGAAGTCGCGCGTCGAAAGGTCGAATTCGCGCAGCACGACCGCGTCGCTGCCGCCGCGCGATAGCCTGAGAATGGCGCGATCGTGGGTGCCGGGAAGCGTCGAGGCCCCTTGCCAGACCCAGTCCTCCCCTTCTTTGCTCGCCAGCGTGTCGAGGTCGAGCAGCACGTCCCAATCGGGATTGGCGGTGCGAAAGCTTGCAAGCGTAGTGGTCCGCCACAGGCCGCGCGGATGGGAGGCATCTTGCCAAAAATTGAACAACCGTTCGCCGCGCCGTCCGATGCCGGGAATATTGTCGGGCCGATCGAAAATAGCCTTGAGCGTGTCGCGATCCGCGGCAAAGCGCGCGTCGCCGAAGCGCTGCAATGTCGTTGCATTCTGCTCTTCGACCCAGGCAAGCGCGCGCGCACCGTCGATCTCCTCGAGCCAGAGATACGGGTCATCGTCGGGCGCTTCCAGGGTGGGCCGCGGGTCGGGGTTACGCATCGCAAAGTCTCGGAAAGAAGCCAACTGAAATGTAGGCCAGTATTTTCCGACAACTTGATGACCAATCTGCCGCCATGCTCAGGACGATCGCGTCTCCCGGCACCGCCTTGACGCTCCAACCTCGGCACGCCACAACCGCGCATGCGCACCGACACCCCAAAACCCATTCGCCTGCAGGATTACCATCCGCCCGACTGGCTGGTCGAAACGGTCGAGCTTGACGTGTCGCTGCATCCGACGGAAACGCGCGTGCGCGCCACGCTGCGCCTCAAGCCCAATCCCGCAGCGGTCGCGCCAGCGCCGGTCGTGCTCGACGGCGACGGCCTGACGCTTGCTTCCATTGCGCTCGACGGGCAACCGCTCGCCGCGGATCGCTACGAGGCGACCGCCGACCGATTGCTGATGCCGCAGCCGCCGCACCGGCCGTTTCGCCTCGACATCGAGACCATCATCAACCCATCGGCCAACACGAAGCTGATGGGTCTCTACCGCTCGGGGCAAACCTACTGCACCCAATGCGAGCCGGAAGGCTTTCGCCGCATCACCTATTTTCCCGACCGCCCCGACGTGATGGCCGTCTACACCACGCGCATCGAGGCCGACAAGGCCGAGGCACCGGTGCTGCTCGGCAACGGCAATCTGGTCGAGGCAGGAGAGATCACGGGCGGCGACCGCCACTTCGCGAAGTGGCACGATCCGTTCCCGAAACCATCGTATCTGTTCGCGCTGGTCGGCGGCGCGCTTGCCTGCGTGAGCGAGCGCTTCCGCACGATGTCGGGCCGCGAGGTGGCGCTGAAAATCTTCGCGGAGCCCGGCAAGGAGGGACGCTGCGCCTATGCCATGGATGCGCTCAAGCGGGCGATGCGCTGGGACGAGCAAGTTTTCGGCCGCGAATACGATCTCGACATATTCATGATCGTCGCCGTGTCCGACTTCAACATGGGCGCGATGGAAAACAAGGGGCTCAATGTTTTCAACGACAAGTTCGTGCTCGCCTCGCCCGAGACCGCGACCGACACCGACTTCGCCGGCATCGAGACGGTCATCGCGCACGAATACTTCCACAACTGGACCGGCAACCGGATCACGTGCCGTGATTGGTTCCAGCTCTGCCTGAAGGAGGGCCTGACCGTTTTTCGCGATCAGGAATTCACATCCGATCAGCGGTCGCGGCCGGTCAAGCGCATTTCCGATGTGCGGCTGCTGCGCTCACACCAATTCGTCGAGGACGCGGGTCCGCTCGCGCATCCGGTGCGGCCCGCGGTCTATCACGAGATCAACAACTTCTACACGCCGACGGTCTACGAGAAGGGCTCCGAGATCGTTCGCATGCTGAAAGTCCTGCTCGGACCCGAATTGTTTCGCAAGGGCATGGACCTCTACTTCGAGCGCCATGACGGCGAGGCGGCGACCGTCGAGCAATTCATCCAATGCTTCGCCGACGCGGCCGACATCGACCTCACCCAGTTCCGGCTCTGGTATTCGCAGGCCGGCACGCCCGAAGTCGTCGTCACCACCAATCATGACGCCAAGACCCGCAGCTATCGGGTGCAGGCGGTGCAGACCGTGCCGCCGACGCCGGGCCAGCCCGACAAGAAGCCGATGGTTATTCCACTCGCGCTCGGCCTTCTCGGCCGTGACGGGCGCGACTTGCCGCTTGTGCTCGCCGATGGACGCCGCTGCGACCGCGGCGTGGTGACGCTGACGAAGTCGGCCGAGACCTTCGTCTTCGCCGATGTCGACGAGCGACCGGTGCCCTCGCTCAATCGCGGATTTTCCGCGCCGATCAAGCTCATTGCCAACCTTTCGGCTGACGAGCTTCGCTTCCTCGCCGCGCACGACGCCGATCCGTTCAATCGCTGGCAGGCGGTGCAGACCCTTGGCACGCGGCTGCTCCTCGACAATGCAGCCGCGGCACGATCGCGCCAGACGATGCGCGCAGATGCCGGGCTGATCGCCGCCTTGGCGGCGGTGCTGCGCGAGGAGATGCTCGAGCCGGCTTTCGTCGCCAATACTTTGATACCGCCGAGCGAGGCTGATATCGCCCGCGAGATCGGCCGCGATGTCGATCCGGACGCAATCTTCCAGGCTCGCCGGGCCCTGCGCGTGGGCGTTGCCGAGGAGTTAGGTTCCCTCCTCGCCGAGACCTATCGCCAGATGACCGATAGCGGGCCGTACAGCCCTGACGCGCGCAGCGCCGGGCGGCGCGGGCTCAAGAATGTCTGCCTCGACTTATTGGCTGCTCCCGCCGGAGCGGAGGCGATCGCGCGCGCCGCGGGGCAATATGCCCAAGCGGGCAACATGACCGACCGGATGGCGGCGCTTGCGACATTATCGCTGCACGATGTTACCGAGCGTCTTGCCGCGCTCGAAGACTTCTACCGGCGCTATGCCGACGACCCGCTCATCATCGACAAATGGCTCGCGCTTCAAGCGGCTATCCCGGAGCCGGCAACGCTCGAACGCGTGCAGGCGCTGACCCGCCACAAGGCCTTCTCGTTCGCCAATCCGAACCGGGTGCGCGCATTGATCGGCTCGTTCATGCAGGCCAATCAGACCCAGTTCAATCGCCCGGACGGCCTGGGTTACGAGTTCGCCGTCGATATCATTCTCGATCTCGATGCCAAGAACCCGCAAGTCGCCGCCCGTCTCCTTGGCGGGTTCAAGAGTTGGCGGGCGCTCGAGGAGAATAGGCGCGTGCGCGCAGAAGCGGCGTTGCGGCGCGTCGCAGCCGCGCCTGCCCTCTCGAGCGATGTCAAAGACATCGTCGAGCGCACGCTCGCCGGAGGCTAGGACGTTTTTCTCGAACCGGGCTGTCCGCGGGCTTGACCCTGGGTATCCGCCGGTTTTCCGAGCAAACGCGCCCAAAGCCATGAATCGAAAGTGCATTCAGTCTTTACACGCCTCGCGCCGGGCGATTCCGGGCAAACTCAAGAATCTGGGTGCACCGGCGTGCCCAACTAGGCCTATTTGCAACACAAAAGATTATTGCCTCGCGGACTCTCGACAACCTGAACGCTATCGATTCCAATGATCATGATTCGGAGAGATGCGGCACATCCTTCCGACAGGGTGACGGGGACGATCCGAGCGGAGGTTGGCGATGGCGCGCGCCGAGGCAGCGAGCGCATCTGCACGTTCTGATTCCATCAAGGGCCTGGCTCAGTCGATCGCCAAACCGGCATACCGGCGGCTTTTGACCGCCGAACCTGCGCTGCGACGCGCGGTGCCCGTGCTGATCATCGCCTTTCTGCTCACCATCTGCGTCGGCGCCGTCGTCCAGGTCCTCGAGCACCGCAGGCAGCTGATTGCCGCAACCAATATCGAGATCGAAGCCGTCGCCGAGCTCATGGCGGATCGGATCGAGCGCGCGGTGCGCGAGGAGCGGTCCGATTTGCCGCAGCTGATCCAAGGCAAGCTCGACAAGGACTTGCCGCAATGGGCAGCCGCGCCGGGCCGGCGTATTTTCGTCAGCGATACGAACGGAAAAATCATCGCAGCGAGCCCGCGCGCGGCCGAGCTGATCGGGCGGCACCTCGTTGACGTGCTCGGCCCCTTCCAGCCACTGACCACCTTCGCCGCCGACGCGGGCGTGCTGGAGATCGCGCTGGCCGACGGAACCTCGGCTCTCGCCATGGTGCGCGACGTGGTCGCCTTGAACGGCCAGATCGCGGTGGTGCAGCCGCGCAGCGACGTGCTGGCGAGCTGGCGCTCGGACACGACGGTCACCGTCACCCTGTCGGCCACGACCGGGTTCGTCGTGCTCATTCTGGGCTTTGCCTTTCACTGGCAGGCGATCCGCGCGCGCGAAGCCGACCTGATCTATGAGACGGTGCGCACGCGCATCGATACCGCGCTCAATCGCGGGCGCTGTGGTCTATGGGATTGGGACCTCGCCCGCGGCCGGATTTTCTGGTCGCATTCCATGTTCGCCATTCTGGGGCTCGAGCCCAAGGACGACCTCCTGCCCTTTGGCGAGGTCAGCGACCTGGTGCATCGCGACGACGTCAAGCTTTACGATCTCGCGGCTCAGCTCGCCGAAGCCAAGGCGACGCACATCGATCAGGCGTTCCGCATGCGGCACGCCGATGGTCATTGGGTATGGCTGCGCACCCGCTGCGAGCTCGTGCGCCAGCCGAACGACGCCGGGCTGCATCTGATCGGCATTGCGGTCGACATCAGCGAGCAAAAGACCCTGGTCGAGAAGACCGCCGCCGCCGATCTGCGACTGCGCGACGCGATCGAGACCATTCCCGAGGCCTTCGTCCTGTGGGACGCCGACAACCGCCTCGTGCTCTGCAACTCGAACTTCCAAGCGCTGCACAGGCTTCCGGAGGAGGCCATGGCGGCCGGCACCTCGTATGAGGCGGTCGTCGCCGCCGGCAGCAGGCCGATGGTGCGCACCACGGTCAGCGAAGGCCAGGCGTCCCCCGGCGCCCGCACCTTCGAGGCGCAGCTCGAGGATGGCCGGTGGCTGCACATCAGCGAGCGACGGACCAAGGACGGCGGCTATGTGTCGGTTGGCACCGACATCACCGCCATCAAGCAGCACGAAGGCAAGCTGATCGACAGCGAGAAGCGGCTGATGGCGACCATCGCCGACCTGCGCGCCTCGCAACAGACGCTCGAGCAGCAGACGCAACAGCTTGCCGACTTGGCGGAAAAATATGCGGAAGAAAAGACCCGCGCCCAAGAGGCGAACCAAGCCAAATCAGAGTTCCTGGCCAATATGAGCCATGAGCTGCGCACGCCGCTCAACGCCATCATCGGCTTTTCCGAGATCATGGAATCGGCAATGTTCGGCCCGCTCGGCGCCGACAAATACGGCGAGTATTGTCGCGACATCCGCGAGAGCGGGCGTTACCTGCTCGACGTCATCAACGACATTCTCGACATGTCGAAGATCGAGGCCGGCCGCATCCGGCTGGAGTTCGAGGAGCTGAAGCTCGAGCCGCTGCTCAATGATGCCATGCGGGTCGTCTTCGGTCGCGCCGAGGAGAAGGGCCTGACGCTGACCGCCGAGATCGCGCCTGGGATCCGCTTCGATGCCGATCGCCGGGCGGTCAAGCAGATCGTGCTGAACCTGCTCTCGAACGCCGTAAAATTCACCCCCGAGGGCGGCAAGGTCACCGTCCGCGGGCGCGTCTCGGGGCCTTCGGTCGTGATCGAGATCGAGGATACCGGTATCGGCATCCCCGAGCCGGCGCTGGGCAAGCTCGGCCGCCCGTTCGAGCAGGTGGAAAGCCAGCTCACCAAGAGCCACCAGGGCTCGGGCCTCGGGCTCGCGATAGCCAAGTCGCTGACCGAACTGCATGGCGGCAATATGTGGATCCGCTCGATCCAAGGCGCCGGGACGAGCGTCGTGGTGCGCCTGCCGATCCAGGCCAGAGCGGTGGTGCCGGAGCCGCATTAGACGTCCGCCCCGCACGCGCCGGATGCTCTGGCCTCGACGTTGGGCCAACCGTCCCGGCACTCGTGCTGCCGGAGTGCACGACGGCAGGGCAAACGCCTAAAATCTAGGCAATCAACCATAGCAAACCGCCATGACCCCTCCGGAAGGAGGCGGCACGAATATTGCTGCATAACGGCAACATTAGTTTCGTTACGGGACGAATAAGGGCCGGCTAATGACAGCCATTACCTCGACCGATCCGACCGGCATACCGAAGCGATCCGGCCGCTGGCCGCTTTTGCATGGTCTCGCCGCAGGCGCGGTCGCACTTGTCCTCTTGATCGGTGCGCCATGCGCTTCCTTCGGGGCCGACAGCACGGAGATCAGTGCCCGGCGGATGACCGAGCGAAAAAACTTTACCGACGCCGAGATCATGAGCGGCTTCTTCAAGATCGCGTTCGGGGCAGAGTTGCAGGTGGCGGGCCGCTCCGATCGCGTCCGCAAATATGAAGCGCCGGTGCGCGTCTATGTCGATAACCGGTCCGATACCGACCACCGCGCGGAGATCGCCGCGGTCGTTTCCGACATCCGCGCGCGGGTCAAGAATCTGGACATCGAGATCACCGCGGATCGCAAACTCGCCAATGTCACGGTGACGCTGGTGCGCGACCGCGATCTCGGCAAAACAATCCGCGGCTTTTACGGCCGCGAACGCGCCGCGCAGATTCAGCGCTCGCTCAATCCGCAGTGCCTGTCCGGCTTCCGCAAGGACGCGAGTTACCGCATCGTCAGCTCCGACGTGATCATCGTCGCCGATGCCGGCGACTTCGTCTTTCATGACTGCGCCTACGAGGAGCTGCTGCAGGCGCTGGGCCCGATCAACGACGACGCCAGCGTCCCCTGGA
>JBKQHQ010000095.1:0-6009 GCA_052148715.1 Xanthobacteraceae bacterium
CACCAACAAGCGAGTCATGCCGGTGCGGATCGATGTGACGCAGGAGCAGTCTGTTGTTGATGCTTTGACCGAAGCAGAACGCAACTTCGGCAAGCTTCACATCGCCTGCAACAACGCCGGTGTGCCCATGCACGGCACGAAGCTGGTCGATGTGCCTCTGGCCGACTGGGAGTTCGTGATCGGCGTGAACGTTTGGGGCATCATTCACGGCATCCGCCACTTCGTTCGTAAGCGATGCTCTGCCACCCTTGGGCCATCAGCACTTCAGGATGGGTGATCGGGCTGCCAATTCCACGGCATGAGCTCATCGATGCGCTTTTGAGGCCAGCTGTTGACGAGACGTGTCAGCAAATCCGCGAAGTAGGCCTGTGGATTAACGCGATTGAGTTTGCAAGTCTCGATCAGTGACGCCAGGCAAGCCCAGTTTTCTCCGCCTTCATCGCTACCCGCAAAGAGGCTATTTTTCCGAGAAAGACAGATTGAGGGGCCATTCTGCCCATATCAACCAAGAGGTAGAGGTTCATTACCGTTGGCACGCGCTGCATGGCCGCAAGGTTCGGCAGCTCTACGCCGAACGGCGATCTGGGAGAGAGGTTGTCGTCGTTGAGGCTGCACTGGGTGTGGCGATCGTCCTGGCCGCCTGGATGCTCGATCCTGCCATTTGCGCGACGATGTCACTCGGCACTCCGACGATCGCCGTCGCTGGCCTGGCCGACCTTGATCGGCTGCTGAAGGCCCTCGGCCTCCGACGACCATGCTCCGATGAACTCCCGCCCATCGAGGAGATTCATCATGCGATCGCTACTGCCTCCGACTGTTTCGACCAAGCCACCCCATCAGCTCGCGATATCGCTGGACCGTCCTGTGTTGGATGGGATAACGCCCGCCGCGCGCAACACTGCGATCCGGCGTCTAGCTCGCCTGCTAATGGAAGCCGCCGGCGCGCAGCCCGAGGAGATCGGCGATGACGAGCGCTGATCCCCTGCCGACCACAGTGCTGAGCCGCAAGGCAGTCGTGTATGTGCGTCAGTCTACACAGACGCAGGTCCAGGTCAATCTCGAGAGCCAGCGCCGCCAGTACGACCTTGTTGACGAAGCCCACCGGCGCGGATTTCGCAGCGTCGAGGTCATCGACGACGACCTCGGCCGTTCTGCCAGCGGCACCGTAGCACGCCCGGGCTTCGAGAAGCTCGTCGCCGGGCTCTGCGCCGGGGAGGTCGGCGCCGTGCTTTGCTTCGACGCCTCCCGTCTCGCCCGAAACGGCCGGGACTGGCATCACCTGCTCGAGCTCTGCGGTCTCGTCGATGCCCGCGTCATCGACCTTGATGGCGTCTATAATCCGTGCCTCCCGAATGACCGTTTGCTTTTGGGAATGAAGGGTAGCATCAGCGAATTCGAGCTGGGTGTCTTGCGCTCCCGCATGCTGGACGCCGCGCGGTCCAAAGCTCGCAGAGGTGAGCTCAGGATTTCCGTGCCGATTGGCTTTGTCTGGCATCGGGAGGTTGGTCTCGGCCTCGATCCGGATTGCCGTGTCCAGGAGGTCACCCGCGGGATCTTCCAGCGCTTCCGCGAACTTGGCAGCGCCCGGCAGGTGCATTTGGCGCTCAAAGCGGAACAAGTCCACTTTCCGCGTCCGTCAGACGGCAAGAGGATGACGACATTCGACTGGACGCCAATCCGCTACCGCAATGTCATCTCGGTGCTGAAGAACCCATTCTATGCCGGTGCCTACGCCTACGGCAAAAGCGTCAATCGAACCCAGATCGTTGATGGCAGGGCGCGTAAGACCTACGGGCACTATCGTCCTCTTCGGGACTGCGAGATCCTGCTGAAGGATCATCACGAGGGCTACATCGACTGGGAGGAGTTCGAGCGGAACCAGAAGCACCTCGCCGCCAACGCCTATGGTCGCAAGGATGGCGCGAAGTCTGGCCGCGGCGGCCGCGCCTTGCTCGGCGGCCTTCTGGTTTGCCGCCGCTGCGGCCGTCGGCTGGCCGTCGTTTACACCGGACGTTCCAACAGCCCCGTTTATCGATGCGATCGCGGCAACACCGCGATCGGCGTACCTCGGTGTATGATGTTCGGCGGCCTTCACGTCGATGCGGCGCTCGCTCGCGAGCTCATTCGCGCCGTCGAGCCCATGGCGATCGAGGCAGCGCAACTGGCGGAACAGAGGAAGATGGAGCGCCAAGCCGAACATCACCGCCTTCTTGAGCTTGAACTCCAGCAGGCGCGCTACGAGGCGGCCCTTGCCGAACGCCGCTACGCCGCCTGCGACCCCGACAACCGGCTGATCGCCGCGACGCTGGAGAAGAACTGGGAGACGGCCCTACGCCGCGTCCGCGACTGCGAGGCACGTCTCGACCCGGTAACGATGAGCGCTCCGACGCCGCCGATGCCGGATCTGACTGACATCGCCGAGGACCTCGAGGCGGCATGGAAGAACACCAACGTCACCATGCGCTGCCGCCAGCAATTGGTGCGGGCCCTTGTCAACGAGATCATCGTCGATATCGACGAGGCGGCGCGGGAGATCGTCCTGATTATCCATTGGAAAGGCGGACAGCACTCGGAACTGCGCCTGCGCAAGCCCCGCACGGGCGAACACGCATGCAGCACCTCCGACGACGCCCTGGCAGTCATTCGCAGCATGGCGAGCCGCTGGTCCGACCAGGACATCGCCGCCACGCTCAACCGGATGGCTCTGCCAACCGGGCAAGGCAAGACCTGGACAGCGCACCGGGTCGGCTCGATCCGCCGTGTCCGCGCCATTCATGCCTACAAGTCCGCCGAGAAGGACGGGGTCTGGCTGACATTGCGCGAGGCAGCTCAGCGATGCGGCGTCACCAGCCACAGGATCCGCAAGCTGATCAAGGCTGGCATCCTTCCCGCAGAGCAAGTCGTTCGCGGTGCGCCATTCCAGATCCGCGCCGCCGACTTGGACGCGCCGTCCGTGGTGGAGGCGGCTGGGCGTAAAGGGCGTCCGTGTCACATCGCCACCGCGAATCAACTTCCAATGTTTCCAGACACTTGAAGAGGAGGTGCACAATGACCCGGGCGTCCAAACCGGCCTCATGGCTCGCTCGATACTGTTGTTGTCGAGCTCGATGCGCCCGTCGTCGAGAAATCTTCTCAACCCGTCCCAATGGTTCAGCGCGTAACGGATCGCCTCGGCGGCTGGGCCGCGGGCGGGCAGTTTGGCAAGCTGCGTCTCGAACCAGACACGTAGTTCGGCGATCAGCGGCTTGCTCTCGGCCTGACGGGCGTTCCGCCGCTCAGTGGCGGTTTTGCCCCGGATATCCGCCTCGATCGCGTAGAGTGCGGCAATCCGCTTCAGGGTTTCGATCGCGATCGGCGCCTTGGCTTTGGCCAGGTCATAGAAGCCGCGGCGCACGTGGCTCCAACAAAATGCCAGCGTGACGGCGGGATCGGCGGACTTGGACCCGCCGAACTTCTTGTAGGCCGAGTAGCCATCGCACTGGAGGATGCCGCGGTAGCCGCCGAGCAGCGCGTTGGCGTGGATGTGTCCGCGGCCAGGTGCGTAGCTGTAGACCACGGCCGGCGGCTGATCACCGGCCCAAGGCCGATCGTCGCGCCCAATCGCCCAGAAGTATCCCTGCTTCGTCCTTCCCCGGCCCGGATCGAGCACCGGCACCACGGTCTCGTCAGCGAAGATCCGCGTCGAGGTCAGCATCATCTCACGCAGCCGGGCCACCACGGGGGCAACCTCGGCTGCGGCATACCCCATCCAGAATGACAGCGTAGACCGTTCGACGATCACACCTTGCCGCTCCAGGATCTGCGCCTGCCGATACAGCGGCAGATGGTCGGCATACCGTGCGACCAGCACATGCGCGACCATCGCTTCGGTCGGAATGCCGCCTTCGATCAGTCGCGTCGGTGCGGGAGCTTGCACCACGGTGCCCGGGCAGGCCCGGCAGGCAAGTTTCGGACGCCGGGTCACGATCACCCGAAACTGCGCCGGGATCACGTCGAGCCGCTCGGATGTATCCTCGCCGATTACCGTCATCGTCGCCCGGCAGCACGGGCATGCGGTATCCTCGGGTGCCAGCGTCACTTCGACCCGCGGCAGGTGCGCCGGCAGCGCGCCACGGCTCGCCCGCCGCTTGGCCGCATTGTCCTTGCGCAGCTCGGGATCCTGCTTCTCCGCCTCTGCCTCATCTTTTGCGATCGCCTGCTCGAGCGCTTCCAGGCCCAGCTGCAGCTGCTCTTCCGGCAGACGCTCCGACCGGGCGCCGAAATGCATCCGCGTCAGCTTCAGCAGCAGATGGCGAAGCCGGTCATTCTGCGTCAGTAAAGTGTCCCGTTCGGTGACCACTGCATCGCGTTCAGCGAATGTCGCCAGCACCAGCGCGCGCAAGGCCTCGACAGTTTCAGGCAGGCTCTGCGCATTGTCGGGGGGCGAATCGGTCACCTGCGAATCCTATGCGGCAACGGTCGGCTTGAGAATCCCCTTTATTGACTGAACACGCGTCCAATCGATGCCGTCAAACAGTGCGGTGAATTCCACCGCTGAGAGCTTCACGACGCCGTCCATAATTGGTGGCCAACGAAACGAGCCCTGCTGCAGCTGCTTCCAGATCAGCACAAGACCACTGGTGTCCCAGACCAATATCTTGACGCGGTCGCTGCGCTTGCTGCGGTAGACAATGACTGTGCCGGAGAACGGATCCTCAGCCAGCACTTCCTGCGCCAGTGCGGCGAGTCCGTGGGCGCCCTTGCGAAAATCGATCGGCCGCGTGGCCAGTAGAATCCGTGCGCCAGCGGGAACGTTGATCATGTCCGTGACGCCGACGCCCGAACCGCGCGCAACACTGAGGTCAACCGGGTTGCATCGTCCATGCCGGACACGACGCGCACCACCGCACCGGCCAGCTTGACCTCTATCGCAGGCGCCGCAGACGGCGGCGTCGCGCGCTGAACCGGCGCAGGTAGCCTGACATCGGTCATGATCGGAACGAAGTCGGGCGGTCGCGCTTCTGCTGTCGTCGTTGTGGCCACAGTCGTCACAGCCCGACATGCCGCACGTCGCCAGCCGAATACCTGCTGCGAACAAACCTGCCAGCGCCGCGCCACCTCTGAGACGCGAGCACCGGGAGCCAGGGTCTCCTCGACAATCCGTGCCTTCTCCTCCGCCGACCAGCGGCGGCGGCGGACAGGTCCCGTCAGAACCTCGACCCGCCGGAATTCACCCTTCGCATCATCATTAACGTCAAACATAACGATAGCTCGAAGCCCCTATGCCTTGTGGCAACTCAACCACCGCCAGGACGGTCGTTGAAGAAGGGCGTCAGAGCTCCGCTTACGTTTGTCGAGCATGCCGAGCGAAGGGAACGGCCGGCCATTGCTCAGGCCGGAAGCGTTCTCGGCCTCATAGAGCGTGACCGACCAAAACAGCTTGGCCGGAATGTTCGCCGGCAGGTGCAGCTTGTAGCGGTTCTCCCCTTCGAGGGGATGACCGCCCGCATCTTCGAAGGCGATCATGTAGAAAGCGCCCTTGCCGGGCGTCATCGACACCATGCCCGGGCTGATCGAATAGTAGTCGGTGAAGAACCAGAGTCGAGCGTCGAGGTCCCGGTAGCCCCCGTTAGTGACAAAACTTAGATCGATGCCGGCATTCGGCCAGCGCGTCTTCATGTTGTTGATCGGATTGAGCCACTTGCGGTCGTCGTAGACGCGGAAATTATCGCCCTTTGTCCCCGCCGCAAGACCAATCACACGGCTGGTCTTGTAACCCGTTTTTGCAGCGGCATTGAGAATCGCGCGGCTCTTTTCATCCGGACTGAACGGGCGATCCTTAGCGATGCTGATGCCCTCGAGCATGCCGAGCCAGTCGGGCCCGGCAAGCAACGGTCCTTCGACATCGAGCAAAGCCTTGAGTTGCGTAAAGGCGCTGATATCGGAGCGCGGGAGCATGTTCAGCGATTTCCCCGATGCATCAAGGAATGTCATCGGCTTCGCCGTATCCTCATGTCCGAGAGGATAAAG
>JBKQHQ010000096.1:0-107199 GCA_052148715.1 Xanthobacteraceae bacterium
TCCCGTGGACCGCCGCCCCCGTAATCACGCCGTGCGGATGTTGTGGTGGCTCAGCGGGAACGATCGGATGCGGTTGCCCGTTGCCGCGAAAATGGCGTTGAGCACCGCCGGCGCGGCGACTGCAATCGTCGGCTCGCCGACGCCGCCCCAGAAGCCGCCCGACCCCATCACGATCGTCTCGACCTTCGGCACCTCGCTGATGCGCATTGAATTGTAGGTGTCGAAGTTCGTCTGCTCGATGCGGCCGTCTTTGACGGTGCATTCACCGTAGAGCAGCGCGGAGAGACCATACACGAACGAGCCGGAGACTTGCCGCTCGATCTGCGCCGGGTTGACTGCATAGCCCGGATCGGTGGCGGCGACGATTCGGTGAATCTTCAGATTCCCCTTGGCGTCGATGGAGATTTCCGCGACCGCCGCCACGTAGCTGCCGTAGCCCATGAACTGAGCCAGCCCGCGATGGATTCCTTGCGGCGCGGGTTTGCCCCAGCCCGCCCTTTCGGCCACCGCATTGAGCACGGCAAGGTGCTTCGGATGATCGGCCATCAGCTTGCGCCGGAACTCGAGCGGATCCTGACCGGTCGCGTGCGCCAACTCATCCATAAAGCACTCAACATAGATGGCGTTGTGGTTGACATTGACGCCGCGCCAGAATCCGGGCGGGACGTGCGGATTGCGCATGGCGTGGTCGATCAGCAGGTGCGGAACCGTGTACCCGAACGCCGCGTCTCCCTTTTCAGCCAACCCCGCGAACGTGGCCGGGTCCTTGCCGTCTTGCAGCCTTGAGGGAATTAGGGTGGCAAGAATCGACTGCCCCGAGATGCGCATATGCAGCCCGACCAAATTTCCATTGGCGTCGAGACCGGCGGTCATTCTTGCCTGGGTGATCGGGTGGTAGCTGCCCTGGGTCATGTCCTCTTCGCGTGACCACAAGAGCTTCACCGGCGTTCCGGGCATCTGCTTGGCGATCAGAACGGCTTGGCGCACGTAGTCGGTTCGACCACGCCGGCCGAAGCCACCGCCGCAAAGCTGCTTATACGCGTCGCATTTCGCCGCCGGCAGTCCGGATGCCTCGATCACCGCGGCGAGGACCGCTTCGCCGTTCTGCGTCCCGGTCCACACCTCGCACTTGTCGTCCGTATAGAGTGCGGTCGCGTTCAACGGCTCCATGGCGGCGTGATTCTGATAGGGATAATTGTAAACGGCCTCGACCTTCTTGGCGGCGCCGGCGATCGCGACCTTGGCGTCGCCTCTCTGATTGCCGATGAAGGCTTGCGGCGCGTCGAGACCTTCCCTGAGCACCTCGGCGATGGTCGCGCTCGAGACCTTCGCATTGGGTCCCTCGTCCCAGACGATCGGGAGCGCGTCGAGCGCCGTCTTGGCGTTCCACCAGGTGTCGGCGACGACCGCAACGGCATTGCTGTCGACCGCGACCACTTTCTTCACACCTTTCATCCCGGCGACCTTGGCGGCGTCGAAGCTCGCCACCTTGCCGCCGAACACGGGACAAGCCTTGATCGCCGCGTTGAGCATGCCGGGCCGCTTGACGTCGATCCCATAGGTCTGCGCGCCGGTCACCTTGCCGGCGGTGTCGAGCCGCAACACCGGCTTGCCGATGAGCTTCCAGTCCTTGGGGTCCTTGAGCGTGATGTCCTTCGGCGCTTCGATCTTGGCGGCGGCTTCCGCCACCTTGCCGTAGGTCGTGGTGCGGCCCGAGGCCTTGTGCGTGATGATACTGTTCGCGGCGCTGCATTCGGACGCCGGCACGCCCCACTCATTCGCCGCCGCTTGAACGAGCATCATGCGGGCCGCCGCCCCGCCTTTGCGGACGTATTCGTGAGAATCGCGAATGCCGCGGCTGCCGCCGGTCGAAAAGTCGCCCCACGCACGCTTGCGCGCGACACTCTGCCCAGGCGTCGGATATTCGGTGACGACCTTTGACCAATCGCATTCAAGCTCTTCGGCGACGAGTTGCGCGAGACCGGTCAGCGAGCCTTGGCCCATCTCCGATCGGGCGATGCGAATGACGACGGTGTCGTCGGGCCGAATGACGACCCAGGCATTGACCTCGGGCGAGCCGTCCGCCGCGCGGACAACGTCCGGGCCGAACGGCAGATTGAAGCCGAGCGCAAGGCCGCCGCCGACAGCGGCAGCACCGACGAAGAACGCGCGCCGATTCAGGTGCGGAACATAATTCATGGCTCTCTCCCTCATGCGCTGACGGCGGCGTGGATCGCCGCGCGCACCTGCTGGAACGTCCCGCAGCGGCAAATATTGGTGATCGCCGCGTCGATGTCGGCGTCGCTCGGCTTCGGCTTCTCCTTGAGCAGCGCGGTGACCGCCATGATCATTCCGCTCTGGCAATAGCCGCATTGCGGCACATCGAGATCAATCCAGGCCTTCTGCACCGGGTGCAGCTTGCCGTTCTGGGCAACGCCCTCAATCGTCGTGATTTGCTTGCCGACCGCCGCACTCACCGGGAAGACGCACGATCGCATCGCGACGCCATCGACATGCACCGTGCACGCGCCGCATTGCGCCACGCCGCACCCGTACTTGGTCCCGGTCATGCCGACATTCTCCCTGATCGCCCACAAGAGCGGCGTGTCAGGATCGACATCGACCTCGTGCACTTTTCCGTTGATGTTGAGAGCGACCATCATCTCATCCTTCCGTCATATTGCTCGTTTCGATGGCGCCTGCCGGGCATAGCCGAAAGCACTGCGTCGCCGCACACTGGAACATAGGCAATGATACCGTAACCATCAGGTGCAGGATAGCCCGCGGTCCGAGCCCGGAGAGCCTCGAAGTCACAAACCCATGCTGCGGCGACCTGGCTGGTTAGCCGCGCTGATCTTGCCACAACCGGCACGTATAAGGGAACAGCGGCCGCCTGACAGCGGAGGGCTGCTCGGCGATTACCGCATGACTGGGATGGGAATATAAGGTTAACCGTACCCGTTCGCCCAATGCGCCTTTGTCCGCGACCGCACCCACATGCGGGCGGCCAACGGTAGTAACCATGGCAGCGCGAGGGGCTGCCTACGGTGCAGCGCCGTAAGAGCATGCGCGGCGCCGCGCGGGCAGTCCGCGTCGGCTTGACCGGCGTCAATCGCCGTTTTTCAGATAGTAGTGCGTTTCCAACATGAGGCATCCGGTCTCTGATTTGAATGGACCGTGGTAGACGCCAGGCGGTCGCACCGCGTAGGTATAGTTGCGAAATTGCTCGCCGCCCTTCCCTTGCGCGTCGTTGCCGACGATCAGATCACCGCTGAGCAGAAACACCTCTTCCCAGTATTCGTGCACGAACGGCTTGGTCGTAAACGCGCCGGGCTCGATCCGCAGCAACCGGGTGCGGTTTCCCTGCTTGCCGCTTTCATCGAGCGCGCCGGCAATGATCTTCTCGCGGAAACCCGGCGGGTAGCCCGGCAAGCCGTGCCAGCCCTCATTCATATCCACCGTGTGAAATTCCTTATGTCCCTTGTCGTACGCCATGCGTTTGGTCCTTTTCTCCTGAACGTGCGGATCGCACGGTTGGTTTTCCCGATTTACTCGACTCTTCGCCGCAAATCGGTGCCCGCTCAGCCTTCCTCCGGAAGCGGCAGGATTCTGTAGCTGTGAGTGAGCTTTCGCCCCAGCACCGGGTCCTCAAGCTCCATATCGAACCGATCGGCCGGAATGATACCGCCATGCACCGCCAGCGTGCCGCAAAACATGGCCGTGCCCGTTTTGAGCGATCCGCCACCGGAATAAAGGCGGATCAGCTCCTCCGGCGCGCGCATCGTCGTCACCGGGCCTTCCTGATAAAGGGTACGCGCCTTGCCGTTCCAAATGAACGAGCGGAGCAGCAACCGATCGAAGTGCGCCGAGACTTCGTCATACCGCCACAGCCGCGGCCCGACCGGCTTGGCGCACATCTGCTTGGATAAGGTGACGCCAATAGTCTCGGCCTTGCGGTCGGTATGATCCGATCCGACGCCGATCCAGATCCCGTCCTCGAGTGCGTAGAGGACGAGTTCCACTTCACCGCTCGAATGCTCACCCACCACTTCGATGCAGTCGTCGACAGTGAGAAGCGATACGGCTACCCGGTAGAAGACCGGCACGGATTTCGGGCGGCGCACACCGAGCGCCTCGAGCTCCTTGATGTGCGCCTCGACCGCCGCCGTATTGCGGCCCGTCCATCCACCGATGACGAGTTGCCGCACGGCGCGAAGGTCAATTGCTCTGTCGTTCGGCATCGCTCCGGCGCCCGGTCTTAGGAGCCGGCCGGATGCTGTCCGATCAAGGTCCAGTGCCCATTCTCCATCTCGATAACGTAAGCCGGCTTCAGGGCATCACCGTTCTTCCCGAATGAAATCGGTCCTTCGAGCGCCGGATAGTCCTTCATCGCCCGCAAGGCGTCGCGGATGGCGGTGCGCTCTTCCGCAAGCTTTGCAGGATCGCCCGTCACTTTCGCCTGGTTCATCGCGTAGGCGAAAAATTGGACGATGTCGTAGGTGGCCGCCTCGAATTGGGAGGCGCCGGAGCGCTCGATGCCCGCCGCCTTGGCGCGCGCGATATAAGCCTGCTCGAATTGCTTGGCCTTGTCGCTTACTCCGGAAAAGAACGTCGTTGGGATCACCGTGCCGTTCCCGTCCGCGCCCATCCGCTTCGCAAGCTCGGAATCGGCGATCGTCGATCCGGCTACGACCCGGCTCTTATCGCCTTGCCGCCGCAATTCCTGCACCAGACGCACCGCGACCTCAGGACCGGATCCTACTCCCACGAGATCGGTCGGGCTCGCCTGCAACTGCGACACCTGCGCGGACAAATCGAACGCTTGGGTCTGAAACGTGACGCTGAGCTTCACGTCGGTTCCGAACTGCTTGAGAATGGTTGGCAGGACCAGCTCACCCATGGTCTTCGAGATGACGTCATCGGTGGCATACGCGATCGCCGCCGTGGCCGCGGGATATTTCTTGTCCGCAAGCGTCTTCATCACCCTCTGAAAGAGGTAGCCTTCATCGGACGTGTTGCGCAGCCCATAGGTGAAGGGTTCGGCAAGCTTTGGCGCCGAAGAGGCCATCGACATGGTCACGATCCCGGCTCGCTCGCCCGCCGGAAAGACCACGCGGCATTCCGCCGAGCTGAACGGGCCGATCACGGCCAGCACCTTGTCGTCTTCGGAGAGCTTGCGCAGGCCGACCACGGCTTGGTCGGGTTTTCCTGCGGTGTCGAACGTAACGATTCTGAGCTTCTTGCCCGCAATACCGCCGGCGGCGTTGATTTCATCGACCGCCATCTGCGCCGCGATCTCGTTGGTGCGCGATAGCGTCGCGAAGGGCCCCGCGCCGGAGGGCAAGTAACCGAGCAGGAGCTCCTGCGACCACACGGGTGCGCTCGACAACAGCGTTAGCACCGTCGTCAATCCGAAAAATCTTGCTTTCACGGCTCATCTCCTTCGTTGATTTCCCACGTCATTCCAAGTCGGCAAAGCCGCCGCCTATCCGGCCTGCGCGCGGCGCGGCCGAGCATCGCGCCCAAGATAGGCGTCGCGCAAAGCCGGATCGGCCAGCAGCATTTCAGGCGTTCCCTCCATGACCTTGCACCCGAGCTCAAGCACGTATGCGCGATGGGCGATGCGCAGCGCCTGCCGCGTGTTTTGCTCGACCAGCAAGATCGCCAAACCGCGCCTGCGGTTAAGTTCTTCGATCAGCGCGAAAACCTCATTGGTCAGACGCGGGCTTAGCCCCAAGGAGGGCTCATCGAGCATCATGAGCGTGGGATCGGCCAACAGGCCGCGACCGATCGCGAGCATTTGCTGCTCGCCGCCCGATAGGACCGAGGCCAGCTGATGCCGCCGCGCCGCCAGATTGGGAAACCGGTCGTAGATTTCTGCAATCTCGGTCTCGATGCCGGTCGTGACAGGGCGCGCGAAGGCGCCCATCAGCAAGTTCTCGTGCACGCTCAGACTGCCGACGATACGGCGCCCTTCGGGGACCAGAACGAGCCGCTGGCGCACCCGCCGGCTCGGCGGCCAATGGGTGATGTCTTGCGCCGCGAAGATCACCTGCCCGCCGCTCGGCGCGACCAGGCCCAAAACGGCCTTCAGCAGGGATGATTTTCCGGCGCCGTTGGCGCCGAGCACGGCGACGATTTCGCCCGCGCCGACGCGCAACGAAACGCCGCGCACCGCCTCGATGCGGCCATAGGCCACCCGCAGATCGCGCACCTCAAGCGACACGGTGCTGCTCCTCGACAAAGGTCGCCTCAACGCAGTCCGTATCGACTCCCAGATAGGCCTCCTTGACCAACGGATGCGCGCGCACTTCTTCCGGCGTACCCTCGGCAATCTTGCGACCGAAATTGAGCACCACTAGCCGTTCGCACAGCGCGCCGACAAAATTCATGTCGTGTTCGACGACGAGGACCGTGACGCCATGGGCGCGGCGGATCGCCTGGAGGTGCTCACCCAGCGCGTCGGTCTCCGCCGGATTGAGACCAGCCGCCGGCTCGTCCAGCAGCAGCAAGCGCGGCCGCGACATCAGCGCGCGCACGAGCTCGATCCGTTTTTGAATCCCATACGGGAGGTTGCCGACGGTCGCGCGCTCGTAGCCTCCGAGGCCCGCATCGGCGAGCGCCGCCCGCGCTTCTTGCCGCCAGCGATTGCCCGGCCACAGATTAACCGGCTGCAATATCCCAAAGATGCCGCGATGCCGACAATGCTGGCCAACGAGTACGTTCTCCAGCGTGCTCAAATGCTGCATCAGCCGGATGTTCTGAAAATTCCGCGCCACGCCGTGGCGGATGCGGCGATGCGGCGGGAGCCGCGCGATATCGAGCCCATCGAGCAAAATGCGGCCGGCATCGACCGGGCATATTCCGGTAATCAGGTTGAACACGGTGGTCTTTCCGGCACCGTTCGGGCCGATCAGGCCCACGCATGCGCGTGCCGAAACGGCGAAGTTGAGATTCTCAACCACCCCGACGCCGCCGAAATGCTTGCTGACACCGTCGAGCTCGAGAATATTGCCGGTCATGCGACGCGCTCCCGGCCGAGCGAAAACGCGCGCCCCACCAGATGACGCAGCTCGCTAGCGGTCACCAACCCTTGCGGTCGCACGACCATCACGATGATCAGGGTCGCCGCGAACACGACGTAGCGCCATTGCGCGCTGCCACGGAGCAGCTCGGGAAGCAAGGTGAACACTGTTGCCCCGAGCAACGGTCCAACGACCGTCTGCGTCCCGCCGAGCAGCACATAAAGCACGATGCTGATGCTCAGTGAAATGTTGAAGTACTGAGCTTCGATATAGCTGAAATGATGCGCGTATAGTCCGCCGGCGACGCCGGCGATGACCGAACCGAGCGCAAACGCGGTCACCTGCAGGGCGCGCACGTCCATGCCCATCACGGCCGCGACCTGCTCGTCGTCGTGAACCGCGGTGATCGCAACGCCGAGCCGGGTCGAGAACAACAAGCCCACCAGGACGACGACCGCAATGGCGAAGGCGGCAACCGTTGGAAACCGGATGAAAGCGGTGGCTGGATACCCGGATGCTCCGCCGACGACCTCGAGATTGAGGATGGTCGCCTGCACGATCTGGCCGAGCGCGAAGGTCGCGAGCGCCAAGTAGATGCCGCGCGTGCGCAGCACTGGAACCGCGACGACAAGGGCGACCAACCCGGCGGCGAGACCGCCGAGCGGGATGGCAAGCACCGCTGGGATCGCGGAATTGTTGCTGATGAATGCCGACACATAGCCGCCGATCGCGGCAAATCCAGCCACTCCGAGATTGAGCTGCCCGGCGGCCATCGGCAAGAACGCGGCGTAGGCTAGCACAACATTGATCGCCAGCAGCACCAGCACTCCTTCGACATAGCCGCTCATGCTCGGGCCCACGCCCCGGGCGCGCCGAACAGGCCGGTCGGGCGCACGATCAGAAGGAGCAGCAGAAGCCCGTAAACGGCGATGTCGACGCCGTCGGCACCGAAGAATTGGATCGCCAGGACCTCCGTCAGCCCGATGATGAGCCCTCCGGCGATGGCGCCCCAGACATTACCCATGCCACCCAGGACCATCGCCGAAATGCCCTTGAGCCCCAGCGCCTCGCCCATGAAGGGGTGCACCTGGCGATAGTTCAGGGCAAACAGCATGCCGGCGAGCCCGGCGAACAGGCCGCTGAGCAAGAACACGACAGGCACGATGCGGCGCACATCGACACCGAGGATGAGCGCGGTCTCGGAATCCTCGGCGATGGTGCGCAGTCCGCGCCCAAGCCGCGTCTTCGCCAGCACTTGCGACAGGGCAAAGATAAGCGCGACCGAAATGATGAGACCCGCCAGTTGCGGCACACTGATCAACAAATCACCGACGCGCCAATCGGCGCTGCCGAACAGCCGCGGCAGGCTGCGCAAATCGGAACCCCAGTAGACGACCGCAAGATGCTCGAACAGGATCAGGAACGCCATCGAGCTCACCAGCGGCACGAACGGCTCGGCGCCGCGCATCCAGCGCCAGGTGAACCGCTCTACGATCAGCGATGCGAAAGCGCTGCAGATGACTGCCAGCGCGGCCGCCAGCGGCCACGGCAGCCCGGCATTGACCAGCGCCCAGGTCGCCATTCCGCTGATCATGAACAGTCCCGGGATGCTGAAATTGAGAAACTTCAGCACGCCGATGCTGAGCGTCAACGCGACGCCGACCATCGCGTAGATCGAGCCGAGCATCAGACCATTGATGATCTGCTGGGAAAGAATGGCACTCCTCCGATCATGGCCGCCGAAATCGGCTCGCTAGCCGTCGCGATGCAACCCGTCCCGGCTTCTGGCTCCTCATCAGAAGACCACCTTGTCGAGCATCGCCTCGTGCGTGATCTCGCCGGCAAAGGGCGGGAAGCGATGCGAATCCTGGCGCGCCTGCCGTCTCGCCTCGGAGCGCAACGCCGCATCGAGATCGGCTTGGCTGTCGAAATGCATCTGCGCCAAGAGCAGCGTGCCGCCACGCAGCACCGGCAACGGGTCGTTCCATTCCACCGAGCGGTGCAGACTGAGCGAGCGGATCTTGGGGAATCTCCGCAAGACCTCGGCATGATGCTTCTCGTAATAATCCTGAAAGCCGTCTGGATCGACACAGGAGCCCCGGTATCTGACAAAATATGAAACCATGTTCGCCCTCTATGGTGCGGCTCGATGCCGCCTCAACCTTGTGATTTCACGCGGATCTCACCGTGTGGCGGTCCGCTGCCCAAAGTTCAACTTGCCGCGTCGAGCGCCGCATCGTCATCGAAGGACGCGATGTATTCAACCGCGCCATTCGAGCCCTCGACCAGTTTTCCCGCCGCCGCGCAGAGCGCGGCGAACGATTTCGCATCGAGCAAGCCGAACACGCGGTCGTTGACCGCGCGGACCTCGGCGCTCAGGCGCTCGATTTTGCTGCAGCCTGCCGTTGCCAAGCTGAGCAGGACGCCGCGGCGATCGGCGGGATTGGTGCGCTTACGCACCAGGCCGAGCCGCGCGAGCTTGCCGGTTTCGGCCGTGATGAACGCACTCGAAACATGCAACGCCCGTGCCACGGTACCGACACTGGTGCCGTGGGCACCTTGCAAATGGGCGATCGCCATGAGCACGCTGTATTGCGGTCCGCTGACGCCGATGCGCCGCCCGAGATGCTCCCTTACGAGCTCCATGCGCGACGCGACAGTGAACAGATCGTGGATGAGGCCGCGGAAGCGACCATCCGAGCCGTGGTCGAGCAGCGGCGCGCGCGACGTGGTGAGCGGCGAGCGATAGACCGCCGCGGCGGCATCGCGCGTCGCCGCAGACCGACGCCGCTTCCCGTCAAGGCCGAAGCCGGCGCCGGTGCGCGGCTTAGAGATCGACATACCCGGTGTCGCCCAACAGTTGGGATTCGACAGGGATGTGCAGGCTGTCATGCACCGCGTTGTAGAACTTCCAGAAGCCGACCACGCAGGCGAGCTCGACGATTTGCGGCGGCGTCAGGTGTTGCTTCAGGCGTTGCAGGATTTCATCCGGCACCGAGGTCGGATCCTCCGACGCCACGCGGACGTAGTCGAAGCAAGCACGCTCGAATTCATCCTTCGGCTCGAGGTCGCCGGCAATCATCTCCTGCAGCTCGCTCTCGCTCATGCCCCAACCTTCGTAGCCGGCCTCGCGCGGCTTCTTCAGCATCGAGCAGCTATGCGCGGTGCAATAGGCGCAGCCGTTGACGGCGCAAGCGATCGCCGCCAGCCGGCGCTTGAGGAACTGGTCAAGCTTGGACGACGGGTCGCGCATGATATTGCTGTTGAGCCTCCACAGCGTCTCGGCGATCTCCGGCCGATAGGCGTAGAGTTTCAACGCGTTCGGCAGAAAGCCCATGCGCTTCTTGTACGGCTCGACGACCGGCTTGAGCTGCGGCGCGAAATCCTCCTCACGCATATACGGAATGAACGGCTCACCCTCAAAAAGAACCTTTGGTTTTGGCGGCGCGATTGCGTCCATGGTCGTTGCTCCTTCTTACAGATAATCGGATAGTTTCACCTTGCCCCAGTTGCGGGGCCATGCGCGCTCGAAATCAGCCTGGTCGTGCCGCGCCTTGATCGTCGCGTCGATGCCCATCTTGCCGACGATCCGCCACGGATATTGTCCATCCAATGGGCGCGCCGAGGGGTCGTAGGGCGAGCCGCGGGTGCCCGGCACGACGATGATGTCACGCGCCGGGTCGCAGCGGGTCGCGATTGCGTGATAGACCTCGCGCGCATCCTCGACATCGGTATCCGGGCTCACGGCGACGACCAGCTTGGTGTTAAGCCAAGGCGCGCCCATCGCCAGCATCAGCGCGTCATTGACAAAACCTTCGCGCGGGTAATCGAACTGAAGGATGCACGACAGCGCCGCGCCCCAGGTGGGAAAGCGCACGTCTTTCACGTCGAGGCCGATCTCGGTCAACCGATTGAACAGCACCGCCTCGTGGCACAGCCGCGGCAGCACCTGATGGTCGGTGTTGGGACAGGTCTGATGGTTGCGATAGATCGGCCGGTCCTCGCGCATGGTGATCGCGGTGATCTCGACCTCGGGCACGTTCTCATAGTGCGGAAGGTTGTACATCGACGGCGATGTCACCTCGCCGACGCGGAACCTGTCCTTGAGATTGATGCGCCCCTCGACGACGATCTCGGCCTCCGCCGGTACGTTGAGCTCGATGGTCTCGCACGGCACCACCTCGATCTCGCGGTCCATGATCGTGCCGACCATCTCCATCTCGCCCCACATATCCATGTGCAGGCCGGAGAAGTTGGCCATGATCTCGTAGGCAGGCGGCACACCGAAGACGAAGGCGATCGGCATATGGTCGATGCCGAGCTCGAGGTATTTGCGCATGATCGTATGGGAATGCGGGGTGACGAAGCTGACGAGCCCGCGCCGCGGGCCGACCGCCTGCGTGCCGGCATGGCAGGAATTGTAAAACCCCGTTTCCGGATCGCGGATGATGTTCATCGCGGTCACGTAGGGCGCCTCGTCTTTGTCCTTGTGGAACGGAATCGGCAGCTCGGTCCAATCGGCTTGATTGTGTAGCCGGATCACTTCCTTGACCGGGCCGGTCTTGACGCGCTTGAGGCCGCGCGGCGGCCGACGCAGGCGATACGCGAGCGTCTTTAGATAATTTTCCGGTCGCACCCCGAGCGCCCGCGCCTGCGACGCGCGGGTCTTCACCAGCATATCGCACAGCCGGAAGCCCGGCTTTTCGACGATGTTCTCGAACAGGATCGGCTGATCGCTCTGCGCCGACAGGGCGCCGATATCCTCCATGCGGACCGGCTTGGTGATGCGGGTGACGATATCGGCGTTGGTCTTCAGGAAGCCGCGCAACGAGGCATCGAGCGGCTCCTTGGCAGCCGGCGGGGGAAGATGGCTCTGGGACAGCGCAGCCATGGCGGCCTCGCAAGAATTATTTAAGTAACTTTATTATTCTTGCCGAGGAAGTCAACGCGCGGCCGTAGGCTGCGTCGTACAACCGCAGACGGGTAGAAGTCCTTGCGAAACCCCTCACCGCACGGAAAGGGGCGCTGTCGCGCCCCCGGTGTGATTTGCCAATGCGTGTCCGACGCGCTGAAAGCCTACGGCGCCGAATTCGACACGACCGCGATCAAGCCGAGCAGATCGTGCGGGCGCCGTGGCGAAGTCGTGGGCTCATCGACCTGATCTACGCGGGTTGCCATGCCGTCGCTGGCTCGCGGCGGAATGTGTCGTCGCCGGAAGCGCGCTGAGCGCGCTTCCTTGAATATCGCTCATTGATTTTACTAATGAATATTGGGTTCGTTTCGTTGCGTCACCTCCTTAAGGGAGAAAATGGTTGGGAGTTCAACACAGCGGTGTGAGGGCGGAGGGCTAAGTGCATCCGAGGTGCCGGCATCCAGAGCGGAAGGCGCCGGTCGGTATCGCTGCCTGAAAATACAGGCAAATAACCGGCGAGGCTGCCCGGAGTGCCCCCCTCGAGTGAGACACGGAAACAAGCGAGGATACAACTCAACATAGTGACCGGGCCATCGATGGTCGTTCCTCGCACGCGTTCGCACTGCCGCCGGCAGCCGGAGCCGGTGGGTCTCCGCAAACGCCAACATGATTCGCAGGCGAATTCAAATCGTTTCCCGGACACATATCGGCATCAGCTTCTGCCGGGACACGGGGCCCGCGCGGCGAGCTCAGCCGTCATCCTCAGCGGCGAAAGCATTGGCGGCACCGGGGGGCGCTGCTCTATCCCGCAAGCGCTCGGACCCTAACAATATCGTGGGATATAAGCGCAGCAAAACCCATCACCGCAGGACGCGACACGATGGTTCCGCTGCGCAACCCGTCCTACAAGTCTAATCGGGATCGTCATCGGCCGCGTCATCCTCGACCGCGTCGTCCTCGGCCGGGTCGTCCTCGGCGGCATCGTCCTCGGCCGGCGAGTCTTCGTCCTCGAGCGCGGCGTCGAGCAGCCGCCGGCATTCGGCGAGCTCATGCAGGGCAGCATCGAGCTTGCGCCGGTCCTCGTCGGCGATGCCGACCGCGCCTCGGCGCTTCGAGGAGCTCGCCATCTCCGCGGTGCGCCGTTCATCGACGTTTTCGGGCGCCGGCGACGAGCGCCGGACGGGCGCTTCGGGTCGTGCCTCCTCGCGCCGTGCCGTTACCTGTGCCGACCCGCCTGACGCCGCTTCCGATGGTTCCGGCTGCAGGTCGGGTTCTTCCTCGTCTAGCGCGACGCCGCCGGGCAGGCTGGCGCGAGCCTCGCTTTCAAACAGGGACGGGAGCAGGTCGAACAACCGGCGCGGGCGCTCGCCGCCCTTGCGCGTCGCCGCTTCCGGCTCCGCCGCACGGCCGTTTGGGACGGCCTCTTCGTCGTCGTCCTCGGGATCGCGTTGCGGCTGCTCGGCGTCCGCCTGCCACACCGCTTGCACGAATTTCGGGCCCTGCTCGCGCAGAATCCGTTGCACGCCGCGGATCGTGTAGCCCTCACCGTAAAGGAGATGGCGGATGCCGCGCAGCAAATCCACATCGTCGGGTCGGTAATAGCGGCGCCCGCCGCCGCGTTTCATCGGCTTGATCTGGGCGAAGCGGGTTTCCCAGAACCGCAGCACATGCTGTGGAACGTCGAGCTCGCCTGCGACCTCGCTGATGGTGCGGAATGCGTCCGGCGCCTTCTCCAAAGCGGCTGCTCCCTGACGCCAAGAGGTCTATTTACCGTCCGAGTTCGTGTCCGAGCCCGCTTCCGCGTTGATCCGCTGCTTCAGGATCGCCGAAGGCTTGAAGACCATCACGCGCCGCGGCGAGATCGGTACTTCCTTGCCGGTCTTGGGATTGCGGCCGATGCGCTGCCCCTTCTTGCGCACGACGAACGAACCGAACGAAGACAACTTCACCGTCTCGCCGCGTTCAAGACAATCGGTGATTTCCTTCAGCACCAATTCCACAAGCGTCGCGGACTCCGTGCGCGAGAGGCCGACCTTCTGGTAGACCGCTTCGCACAGATCCGCACGCGTGACTGTCTTTCCGGTCATCGCCGGCCCCGCTTTGGCGATTGATACTTGCCGCTGAAGGAACGACGATAAGACCTTGATCCGGCAGGGTCAACGGGGCATGCGGTAATCTGGCGATCACCAGCGAATGAGCCCCGCCCCCCAGGTGAAGCCGCCCCCCATCGCCTCCAGCAGCACGAGATCGCCGCGTTTGATGCGTCCGTCCGCCTGCGCCACCTTGAGGGCCAGGGGAATCGAGGCGGCCGACGTGTTGCCGTGGAGCGCCACGGTGGTAACGACTTTCGCCGGGTCGATCCCGAGCTTGTGCGCCGAGCCATCGATTATTCGTTTATTGGCCTGATGCGGCACGAACCAGTCGATATCGGCTGCCGAATAGCCTGTGGCGCTAAAAGTTGCCTCGATGACATCGGTGATCATCGCCACCGCGTGCTTGAATACCTCCCGCCCCTCCATGCGCAAGTGGCCGACCGTTCCGGTGGAGGACGGTCCGCCATCGACATACAGCTTCATCTTGTGGCGCCCGTCGGAACGCAGGTGTGCGGTGAGGAGGCCGCGGTCGTGCTGCGTCCCCGGCTGTTCCTGGGCCTCGACCACCAGCGCGCCGGCCCCGTCGCCGAACAGCACGCAGGTCCCGCGATCGGTCCAGTCTAGGATGCGCGAAAACGTTTCGGCACCGATCACCAAGGCGCGCTTGAAATTGCCGGTCCGGAGCAGGCCATCAACGGTGGCGAGCGCATAGACGAACCCGGTGCAGACGGCCTGCAGGTCGAAGGCGGCTCCATGGGTCGAGCCGAGACCCCACTGCACGGCGACCGCGGTTGCCGGAAAGGTATTGTCCGGGGTCGAAGTCGCCAGGACGATCAGGTCGATCGATGATACCTCGACGCCCGCGTCGTCGAGCGCAGCTCGCGCCGCGTGCAGCGCCAAATCCGACGTGAGTTCCCCCGGCGCCGCGATATGCCGCTGCCTGATCCCGGTGCGCTGCACGATCCAGTCGTCCGAGGTGTCCACCATGCGGGCGAGATCGGCGTTGCTGAGAATTCGGCTCGGCAGGTAGCTGCCGCAGCCCAGCACGACCGTACGAATGACGGTCACGAACCCACTCCAAGCGCCTGCACTGCCACGCCCTGCTGGTCGCGCCGCAACGTCTCGCTGATCTTGGCAAGAACGTCGTAACGGGCCATGTCGTAGCCGAGGTCAACCGCCGCCGCGAAACCCTGGGCATCGGTGCCGCCATGGCTCTTGATGACGATGCCGGTGAGCCCGAGGAACACCCCGCCATTGGCCCGCCGCGGGTCCATCTTCTCACCGAGCGCGCGGAATGCCTCCCGTGCCAGCAGGTAGCCGAGCTTGGCGCGCCAGGTGCGGCTCATCGCGCTCCGCAGATATTGCGCCAATTGGCGCGCGGTTCCTTCCGCGCTCTTGAGCGCAATATTCCCCGCAAAGCCTTCCGTCACCACCACGTCCACTGTTCCTTTCCCAATATCGTCCCCCTCGACAAAACCAAAGTATTCGATATGCGGCAATGCGCGCTCGCGCAGCAGGCGGGCGGCCTCGCGCACCGGCTCCAGGCCTTTCACTTCCTCCACCCCGATATTGAGGAGCCCGACGGTAGGACGGTCGAGGTCGAATAGGACGCGCGCCATGGCGCTGCCCATTGCAGCGAGATCGACCAGGTGTTCCGCGTCCGCACCGATCGAGGCCCCGACATCCAACACGATCGACTCCCCTCGCAGCGTCGGCCACAGCGCGGCAATGGCCGGACGGCTAATACCGGCCATAGTCTTCAAATTGAACTTGGCCATCGCCATCAGCGCGCCGGTGTTCCCGGCCGAGACGGCGACGTCGGCCTCGCCCTTCTTGACCGCGTCGATCGCCCGCCACATGGACGACTTCCAGCGGCCCGTGCGCAGCGCTTGGCTCGGCTTGGCGTCCATCGCGACCGCCACCTCCGTGTGCACGATGCGCGTAGCGGGCTTGAGACTCGGATGCGCGTCGAGGAGCGGCCCGATCGCAGCCTGGTCGCCGAACAGAACGAATTCGATGTCGGGATGCCGCGACAACGACAGCTCGGCTCCCGGCACGACGACCGATGGCCCGTGGTCGCCGCCCATGGCGTCGAGCGCGATGCGAACCTTCTGGGGCATGGATCGACCTTGACGGCAACCCTTGACTAGCGCGCCGGAAGCTCGGTCCTTCGAAACGATGACCGGTTGCGGGAGGAAGGACAATACCCGGTCAACGGCCAGAAACAATGGGGGTAGGCGCTCGTTTTACCCAGCCGATTGGCCGCATGATAACATCGCGCGATGCCAGCGCAGATGGTGCCGAGGGTAAGACTTGTCGAGGATTTCGGTCGTCATCGCCGGCTAGCATTCGGCACCGCCCTCGCCCTTTTTCAGCGCAGCAAGCGCCGCAAACGGGTGTTCCGCCGGGTCGTCCTCGATGGCCGGCGGCTCGAAAACCACCCCTGGCTTGCGCGGGTGTGGGTCGATGCCGAGGATTAGGAACTCGGTCGCGATCACCCCAAGGTCGATGCGGCCATCCGGGAGCGGTTCCGGCCCGTCTTCCATTGCGGCCACGCCGGCGGCGTCTCCAGATACTTCCTGCGATACCGCTCGCGGCACGAACAGGAGATCAACATCCTCCTCGATCTCGTTCTCGATCGGCTCGAGACTGACCACGCAGGTCTGGCCGACAATCGCGCTGACAGTGCCGGTTACGTGCAATCCGTCGGCGCCGTGTCGCCGCACCTCGAATTGGGCCTGCAGGCGCGCAACGGCACGTAAGCCGGTGAGCGAGGCGACGGCGGCGCGGGTCGCCTCGTCGGCGTGGAGCTCGAAGCGGCGGCCGGCTTGCGGAATGTCCGCGGTCGCTACTCTGAGGCTCCACGGGGGCTTGCTCGATCGTTCTGTTGCCATGGTTACCGGCTCAGGGTAGCTCGCGGATCGGGAAAACCGAGCTCGCCATTCATAATCGAGACCGTTTCGGTCAACGCCAGTCGGCGCGCGGCCTCTCGCACATATAAGGCGAGTTCCTCCACACCGGCAGCGGACCGCCCGCCAAAGACGTTGCGCCGCAGCGCCTGTTCGAGATCCTTCGCGTCGGCGCTCGCCAGGGCCCGGTCATAAGCCGCCACTTGGCCGTAAAAGCCCTCGCCGATCCGGCGCATGTGTCGTGGGACCGCCAGATCGCCCACCCCCATCTCCCGCAGGTTGTCGTCCATGTCTTGGCAGAAATGATCGAACACGCGCTGGCCGAACTCGCGCGTTTCGGCATTTTCGACTGCGAGCCGCCGCAGCACAAGCGCGAGATGCAGCACGATCATCCCGAGCCGGCCTTCAACCGTATCCGGGACGCAATAACCCCGGTAAAACAAAGCACTTCGCGCCTGTGCCACGATGACGCCATAGACGGAAGGGATGGTATCGACTCGCCTGCTCCGGCGCATGAGGGGGAAAATCATCTGGTCACTCGTGGTTTCGCGTGCGCGGTCTTGGTCGCTTGGCCGCATCGCGATTGCAAGTGCTATTGTTGCAATGGCTGGTTCCGCTCCAGCGCCTCGGGCGCCGGACGCGTTGCCGGATAGCGAACGCATGCCGATCCGCACCCGAAAGACCGGAACCCGCGCCCGGGCGCGCATCGCGGTCTCGATCGCGGTTTTGCTCGCTTTGCCGCTTGCCGCCTGTGGCGTCTTTTCGGAGACTTTTCAGAAGGGCTACGTGGTTCCCGAAGGCGCCCTCGAGCAGATACAGGTGGGCGCCAGTCAGGAGCAAGTGCTGATCGTTCTCGGCACCCCGTCCACTGTCGCGACGGTCAGCGGCGAGGCCTTCTATTATATTTCCCAGCGTAGCGAGCGCGCCGCGGCATTCATGCCGCAAAAGGTGGTCGATCAACGCGTGGTCGCGGTCTATTTCGATAAGGGCCGCCGCGTCCAGCGCCTCGCCGACTACCGCCTGCAGG
Source organism: Xanthobacteraceae bacterium (assembly GCA_052148715.1). Classification (GTDB taxonomy): domain Bacteria; phylum Pseudomonadota; class Alphaproteobacteria; order Rhizobiales; family Xanthobacteraceae; genus JBKQHQ01. Next base: position 17,967 of record JBKQHQ010000096.1, read on the forward strand.
ACGGCAGGATTTTCGATTTCGTCAGCCGCACCACTCCGACCAGCAGCCGCGAAGCCAGCTACCTACAAAGTCTGTTCTCGAATATGAATATCGGGTTCAATCCTTTTGGTAATCATTAATCCTTTGTCCGCACGGCCGCCGCGATAGCCTCACCCTGCGAGAGATATTTTTTGGCGGACAACCGCGCAACCGCCATCAGTTCGTCGCGCGATTGCAGCGTGCATACGACGATAGGAGGGCTATCCGCTCGTGTTTCGCTCACCCCTGCCTCGCGCAGGACATCTGGATCACAAGGAATGATATTGATCAAAAAATAGCCGCCGTTCCCTCTATACACGAGCCAATAGGCATATTTATTCTTTCCCTCCTTCATTTGCGCCAATATGAATTGATCATCGAATTTGTGCAGGCTGACGGCGATCACCTCTCCGGCTTGCACCAGCTTGTATTGTTTCCCCTCATTGTCGAGGCGCACTCGCAAATGTTCGAGCTTTTGGTCCGGGCCAAGGCCTCGATAGGCGTATAGTCCAGCGATCGACGTGCTGACGATCGGCTCATCGTCGGACAGTAATGGCTCGATCGATGTGACACATCCGCCCGCACACGCCGCAAGTGCCAGCGCGAGAATTCCTGCGATCTTAGCCATCTCGCCCTCTCCCTCGAGCCTGCCCCCGCTCCCTTGAAAGCGGGACAGGCGCCGGAACCGCTTATTGGCCACACCTTCCTCACGGCAAGTCCCGTAGGGAAGTCGGCCGTTCCCGAGTTCCTTATTTGATTATTCGCAGGTTGGAAACATCCGATTGGCGCCGCCAGCGCCCGCCGCCGCGGCGAAGGCCGCTCGCCCCAGGCAAGCTTCGAGGGGGACGCGCTTACCCGGCCCGCGCCGCCATGCTTATTCCCAGAGTCCGATCACATTGCCCTCGCTGTCGGCGACGCGCGCGTAGTGGCCCATGTCGCCGACCTTAACCTTCCGCGCCACCGTCTTCCCTCCCGCGCCTTCAACCTTCTTGATCGTGGCGTCGATCGATGCAACGCCGATGACGATGACGGGTGACCTGCCCGTCTCGTTTCGCTGAAACATGCCGCCGTTGATCGCTCCCGGCTCTTTCGGTCTGTTATTTACCGTTTCGGTCGTCTCCACCATGGCGTAATCCATATGGGGAACATCCATGATCTTCCAACCGAAGACACTTTGATAGAACTTCTTGGCGCGGCCGAGATCATCGGCGGGCACCTCAAAGTGAACGACCTTATCCATTTCGAGCTCCGTTTGCTTTCTGCGCCCGCGCGCGCGGCGGCATCGGTCTACGCCCCACCAACTCCGGCGCGCGGCTTCCTTCTATTCCTGCGCATCTGGTTCGCATGGCACAGCGGATCGGCTTTCATCTCGTCCAACAATGCGGCATAGCCCGAGATGACGGCTTTATTATTGCATTTCCGTCGGAAAAACGATGCGGCGGCGAGCGTAGCGCCAGTGGCGAAAGTCATCGGTGCCGGAGATCTCGGGCCGGCCGCATCGCCGGCTCTTCGAGATCCGATTGATCAAGGTTGCTCTTCGGCGCGGATGAAATTGTCACCTTAGTGTCATCGTGCATTGCGTACTTTGTCGCCGAAGGTCGCGCGAGGTGATGTTCATGTTCGAGCTTACCGATAAGCGCGCTCTCGTTGTCGGCATAGCCAATGAACACTCGATCGCCTGGGGCGTTGCGCAGGCGCTCCATCGCTCCGGCGCCGAAGTGGCGATCACTTATCTGAACGAAAAGGCCGAAGTCCATGTGCGTCCCCTGGCGCAATCGATCGGCGCACCTATCGTCATGCCCCTCGATGTGAGCCATGACGAGCACGAGGGACCGCTCTTTACCCGCATAGCGGAAGTCTGGGGCCGCCTCGATGTCGTCGTCCATTCGATCGCCTTCGCTCCGTCGGACGATCTGCACGGCCGCGTCACGGACAGCTCTGCCCGCGGCTTCGCCCAAGCGATGGACGTTTCTGTTCACTCGTTCATTCGGCTCGTGCGCCGTGCTGAACCGCTCATGACGAAGGGTGGCGCCTGCTTCACGATGAGCTTCTACGGGGCGGAGAAAGTCGTCTCGACCTACAGCGTCATGGGCCCGGTGAAGGCCGCCCTGGAGGCGGTCACGCGCGAGCTCGCCTCCGAGCTTGGCCCGAAAAACATCACGGTCAACGCGTTGTCGCCCGGCCCGATGGCGACCCGTGCGGCGAGCGGAATAAAGCATTTCGACGAGATGCTGTCGGAGGCAACCGCGCGCGCTCCCATGCGGCGGCTCGCCACCATCGAGGACGTCGGCGCCGCGGCGGCGTTTCTTGCGAGCGACCAAGCGCGCAACATCACCGGTTCCGTCCTGCATATCGATGCCGGTTACCACATCATGGGTTAGACATTCAGATCAGAGGTTTTCCAATGACCCCGACGTTCAGTCCCGTGAACCTCCCGACGCGGCTGGGGGAAGACGCGTCTACCGCCACGATGCAAGTGCAGCGGCTAACGCAGTGCTGCGCCCGTCACATCGAGACGATCGGCCGCGACCATGGCAATCGGCTGAAGAGCCTCTTCAGCGAGGCTGGCGCCCTCAACGGCAGTCTCAGCGACGCGGCGAGCAAGGGCGTTCTCGCCGACCAAGCCGCCGAGTACGTGCTCGACGCTGTGCAGCGCCTCGTGCTGACCCTGGACACGATCCGCGAGCGCGGCGACAACGACATCAAGCATCAGGCCGCCGGCACGCCGCCGGCGCTGATCTACCAGACCGAGGTGGCGGTCGACGGGCACACCTTGCCTCGGCCCGTCAACTACGTGCTTCTGAAGATCATCCCTCCCGATGGCGTCGCGGTCTTCGACTGGAAGCGCCCGTATATGATCATCGATCCGCGCGCCGGCCATGGCGCCGGCATCGGCGGCTTCAATACCGACAGCCAGGTGGGGGTGGCGCTGCATGACGGCCATCCGGTCTATTTCGTCGTCTTTCGCCCACATCCGGAGCCAAACCAGACTCTGGCCGACGTCATGCGCGCGGAGGCCGAATTCTTGAGCGAGATCGGACGCCGCCACCCCAATGCGCCCAAGCCGATCGTCGTTGGAAATTGCCAGGGAGGCTGGGCCACCATGGCGCTGGCTGCCGCGAACCCCGATATTACCGGGCCGCTCGTGATCAATGGCGCGCCTCTGGCCTATTGGTCCGGCCGCATCGGCGAAAACCCGATGCGGTATAATGGCGGCCTGCTCGGCGGCGTCGTGCCCGCGCTCTTTCTGTCCGACTTGGGGCACGGCGAGTTCGACGGCGCCAATCTCGTAGCAAATTTCGAGCTGCTCAACCCGGGCCGCAACTACTTCGGCAAGTATTACGACCTCTTTGCGGGGGTCGATCGCGGCCGCGAGCGGTTCCTCGAATTCGAGCGCTGGTGGGGCGGCTTTCACTTCATGAACGAGGCCGAGATCCGCTGGATCATCGAGCAGCTCTTCGTGGGCAACCGACTGGCGCGCGGCGAAGCGCGCCTCGAACATGGACGTCAGCTCGATCTCAAGGCTATCCGTTCTCCTATCATCGTCTTCTCGAGCTGGGGAGACAACATCACGCCGCCGCAGCAGGCGTTGAACTGGATCGTCGACACTTACGCCGACGAGCACGAGATCAGAATCCGCGGTCAGCGGATCATCTACATGGTGCACGAAAAGGTGGGACACCTCGGCATTTTCGTATCTTCCTCGATCGCCAAGAAGGAGCACACCGAGGTCGCCTCGACCATGAAAACGATCGAGGCGCTCGTGCCCGGCCTCTACGAAATGAAGATCGATGAGCAGATCGGCGAAGGGGTCCATGCGCGTTTCGTGGTCAGCTTCCATGAGCGCAAGATGTCCGACATTCTCGCCATCGACGACGATCGCTTGGATGAGAGGGATTTCGCAGCCGTCGCTCGGCTCTCCGAGCTGGGCGCCGAGCTTTATGAGCTGGCGTTCCGGCCGTTCGTCCAGGCCATGATTACGCCCCAGATCGCCACGGCCATGCGCGATAGCCATCCCTTGCGCGTCGGGCGCATGATCTTTTCCGATCGCAACCCGATCATGCCGGTGGTGCATGAGGCGGCGAACCGCGTCGCGCAGGAGCGCAAGCCCGCCGACAGCAAGAATCCGTTCCTCGCCGTCGAGCGCCTGATGGCCTCGAGCATCCTTCAGGGGTTCGATTTTTGGCGCGATGTTCGTGACGCCATCCACGAGGCGGCCTTCCTGTCGATCTACGGATCGCCGTTCATGCACTGGGTCGGCCTCTCGCACGCTTTCGAGCGGACCCGCAAGGATCCAAAGCAACTTCGCTTCCTCCCCGAGGTGCAGGCGATACTCCTTGGTGTCGACAGAGGCGGCTTCGAGGAAGCGGTGATCCGCATGCTCATCCTGCTTGCGGAATCGCGCGGCGCCGTCCGTCGCGACCGCCTGGAACGCTCCGCCAAAGTGCTGACGCGGGACGAGCCCTTCGTATCCCTTGGCGCGGAGCGGCGCGCCGCCCTCATCCGCGAGCAGTCGATCATCGCCGAGTTCGAGAAGGACCGCGCGATCGACACCCTGCCGGATCTCCTGCCGGACCCCGAAGAACGCCGCAAGGCGATAGAGGTGGTCGAGTTCATCGCCGGCGCGGTGGAGGAAATGGAGCCGCACACGTTGCAGCTCCTGCAACGATTCCATGCCGCGCTGGGTCTGCCCGGCATCGGCCCGGCACTGATCGCCGGCGATCCGCTTCGCGAAGGCCCGGACGGCAAGGAGGCAGCCTGAGTTTTCGACGTAGGAGCCCTCCCGCGCATAAGGTTGGCGCCGGGGGACGGCCGCGCCAACTCAATGAGTTGGGCATTCGTCGAGCTTCAAACGGAACAGCCTGTCCGCCGTGCGCCAGAATACGTCCTCGCGTTCGGTTTCGTTCAGCGGTAGCTGATTGACGATGTCGATGTGCTCCTTCGGACTGATCGGTACGGGGCCATAATCGCTGCCGAACAGCAGTCGGTCTGCCCCAAACACGTCCAGCGCCGCCTTGAGCATCGGCAAGTTGAAGCCCATCGTGTCGACGTAGAAGTTGCGTCGCATGTACTCGCTTGGGCGCAGCGCATTGCGCGCGTGCATTTCGGGTGGCAGGCCGGCGTAGCCGAGGCGATAACCGAAATCCAGCCGGCCCAGTAGGCTGACCGTCGTGCCGCCCATGTGAGCCAGGACGATTTTCGTCTTCGGAAAACGATCGAGGAGACCTGAATAGATCATCCGGGCCACGCTCATGCCGGTATCGCACGGGCGCCCGACCACCTCCTCCAGGCGCCATTTCTTCATGATCTCGAAGCCGTACGGCAATTGCGCGGGGTGCACCCAGATCGCGTGGCCGTTCGCTTCGGCAAACTCGAAGAACGGGTAAACGTCCTCGGTGTCGTAAAACCGTCCCCCCCAGTTCGTGTCGATGCACAGACCCCTGAACGCCAGCTCGTTGATGGCTCGCTCAGCCTCCTTCAGTCCTTGCGGCTCGAACGGGCTGATCGAGGCGAGCGTGACGAACCGGCCAGGCATCCGGGCGATGAGCTCTGCGTAGATGTCATGCACAAGCTTCGATGTCTCGAGCATTGGACGCCCGGATGCCAATGAGAAGGCAACGACCTGCATGCTGGGAAGTAGAATTCGCAGGTCGACGCCCGCCTCGGCGTTGACCCGGTTCGCCAAGTCGATGTCGCAGAGGTCTTCATGCAGCATGCTGACAACACCCATCGCCTCAACGACGCGGGTGTGATCGTCGAGCTCCCGAAGCCTGGGCAGTGGTGCTCCCGAAATCATGGCTAAGAACCTGCGAAGTCCCGGCAGGTGTCCCCCCGGAATCAGTTCCAGCGGCAGCCAATGCTGGTGGACATCCACGATGAACTTCGGCACCGTTGGCATTCGCTGGGTCTCGGGCTGTCGACGATATAAAGAATTGAATTGGCACCCGACCGACGGACGCATTGATGTGAATCAACGCGCCACCGGCCTTATCGACCGTGGTCGGGTTTTAGCCATGGCGCAGGGCCAGGGGCCGATCTGCGAGACCTAAGGCGCTACGATGCGGGGAACCCTGCAGGGCGCATGCACGGGCTCAACGTGAGCCCGCGCCGGTTTCTGCCCGACAGCCACATCTCCATCCCTTTCGGCCAGGTACGCCATTAGTGCGCCAAGACCGCCAGCAATAGCAGCGCCACGATGTTGGTGATCTTGATCATCGGATTCACGGCCGGACCCGCTGTGTCCTTATAGGGATCGCCGACTGTGTCGCCGGTCACCGCCGCTTTGTGCGCTTCGGAGCCCTTGCCGCCGTAGTGGCCGTCCTCGATGTATTTCTTGGCGTTGTCCCAGGCGCCGCCGCCCGAGGTCATCGAGATCGCGACAAACAGCCCGTTGACGATCACGCCGAGCAGCATGGCGCCGACGGCGGAGAAACCCGCCGACTTGCCCGCCGGGCCGCCGCCGGCGATCAGGTACACGACGAAGTAGACCACGACCGGCGAGAGCACCGGCAGCAGCGAGGGTATGATCATCTCCTTGATCGCCGCCTTGGTCAGCATGTCGACGGCGCGGCTGTAGTCGGGACGGTCGGTGCCCTGCATGATGCCGGGCTTCTCGCGGAACTGCCGTCGCACCTCCTCGACGATCGAGCTCGCCGCGCGGCCGACCGCCGTCATCCCCATCGACGCGAAGAGGTACGGCAACAAGCCGCCGAACAGCAGACCGGCGACCACGTAGGGATTGGTGAGCGAGAAGTCGAGGGATACGCCCTGGAAATACGGGTGGTCCGCCGCGTCGCGCGAGAAGAAGACGAGGTCCTGATTGTAGGCAGCAAACAAAACTAGCGCGCCGAGCCCGGCCGAGCCGATCGCATAGCCCTTGGTGATCGCCTTCGTGGTGTTGCCGACCGCATCGAGCGCGTCGGTCGACTTGCGCACGTCCTTGGGCAGGCCGGCCATCTCGGCGATGCCGCCCGCGTTGTCGGTAACCGGCCCAAAGGCGTCGAGCGCCACCACCATGCCGGCCAGCGCCAGCATCGAGGTCACCGCGATGGCGATGCCGAACAGGCCGGCAAGGCCGTAGGTCACCAGGATGCCGGCGATGATGACCAGAGTCGGAAGCGCGGTTGCCTCAAGCGAAACCGCAAGGCCCTGGATGATATTCGTGCCATGGCCGGTGACCGAAGCGGCGGCGATCGACTGCACCGGACGGAAATTGGTGCCGGTGTAATATTCGGTGATCCAGACGATGAGCCCGGTCACCACCAGCCCCGCCACCCCACAGTAGAACAGCCGCGCCCCGCTATAGGTCGTGCCGGGTATCGCGTCGAACCCGATCAGCAGATAGATCACGCCGCCGATGCCGATCAGGGAAAGCGCCGCACTGACGATGAAGCCTTTGTAGAGCGCGCCCATGATCGATTGATTGGCGCCAAGCTTCACGAAGAACGTGCCGATGATCGAGGTGATGATGCAGACGCCGCCGATCGCCAGCGGCAGCAGCATCATCTTCGGCAGGAGCTCGGGCGCCTCGGCGAAGAAGATCGCCGCGAGCACCATGGTGGCAACCGTGGTCACCGCGTAGGTCTCGAACAAATCCGCCGCCATGCCGGCGCAGTCACCGACGTTGTCGCCGACGTTGTCGGCGATGGTGGCCGGATTGCGCGGATCGTCCTCGGGAATGCCGGCTTCGACCTTGCCGACGAGGTCACCGCCCACATCGGCGCCCTTGGTAAAGATGCCGCCGCCGAGCCGCGCGAAGATCGAGATCAGGGAGGCTCCGAAGCCGAGCGCGACCATGGCGTCGATCACGGTGCGGTCGTTGGGCGCGAGCTTCAGCGTGCCGGTCAGGAACGCGAAATAGACGGTCACGCCGAGCAGCGCGAGACCGGCCACGAACATTCCGGTAATGGCGCCGGATTTGAACGCGATCTCGAGGCCCGCCGCGAGCGAGCTGATCGCCGCCTGGGCGGTGCGCACATTGGCCCGCACTGAGACGTTCATGCCGATGAAACCGGCCGCGCCCGACAACACGGCGCCGATCGCGAAGCCGACAGCAACCAACCAGCCGAGAAAATAGCCGACGACCAGAAAGATGACGACGCCGACAATCGCAATGGTCGTGTACTGGCGTTTCAGATAGGCCTGCGCCCCTTCGCGCACGGCGGCCGAGATCTCCTGCATCTTGGCGCTGCCGGGATCAGCCTGCATCACCGACCAGATCGCCCAGATGCCGTACACGATTGCGAGCAGGCCGCAGAGCACGATCAACCACAAAGCCGTCATTAAAACTCACCCCGTTTGGCAGGAAAATGCGCGGGGCCCCTCCCCGGCGCGCGAATGCCAGGGTTCCCGCACGCGTCGGTACGGGTCCCCGGCATAAAGTGGCGCGAACATAGCCAAAAAGGCGTCACGGAAGCAACGCCGTAAATGGCCGAATCAGCCCGTGCGTTAACGAGTTACCGTTGATCCGGTCAAACCGGCAGCGGTTGCCGGCGTAGCGCGAGCCAGGCGAGCAGCGCGCCGGCAAGGATCACCACGGGGAAGACCATCTGGTTGACCGCGGTCCAACCGACGCTCACGAGCAGCAGCCCCGAGGCCGCGGAGCCGACCGCCATGCTGCCGAAGATCAGGAAATCATTGAAGGACTGGACCTTGGTGCACTCCGCCGGCCGATAGCATTCGGTGACCAACGCGGTTGCGCCGATGAAGCCGAAATTCCAGCCGACGCCAAGCAGCGCGAGGCCGATCCAGAAATGCCAGAGGGTGACGCCCGTGATATTGATGGCGGCGCTTCCCATCAGCAGGAGGAGGCCGAGACCGATGATGCGCTCGACCCCGAAGCGAGCAATGAGCGCGCCGGTGAAGAAGCTCGGCACGTACATGCCGAGCACATGCCACTGCAGCCCGAGCGTCGCGTCGGTCATCGAATGGTTGCAAGCGACCATGGCGACCGGCGCCGATGTCATCACGAGGTTCATCATCGCGTAGCTTGCGACGCCGCAGACGACGGCGACCACGAAACGTGGAGCCCGCGCGATCTCGGCCAGCGGGCGGCTGCTGCCACCGCCCACCCGCACGGTCGGGCGCGGGATTTTCACCAGCATCAGCACCGCAGCGGCGAGCGCCGCAACCACGGCCTGGCCGACATAGGTGGCGGCGAAAAGATAGGGGGCCCAAAGATCCTTGGTGAAGATCACAAGCTGGGGTCCAAGCACGCCGGCGAAAACCCCGCCGGCGAGCACCCAGGCGACGGCCTTGGGCCGAAAACTCGGGCTCGCAGTATCGGCCGCGGCAAAGCGGTACGACTGGTGCGCCGCCGCATAGAGGCCGCAGCAAAACGCCCCAAGCAAGAACAGCCTGAACGATCCGATGCTGACCGCGAGCGCACCGACGAGGCCGCCCAGCACCCCGAAAAACGAGCCGATTTGCAGGGCAGCGCGGCGGCCCAACACGCGCGCCGCAGTGCCTATCGGCAACGTACCGATCCACATGCCGACGATCATCAGCGTGATCGGCAGGGTCGCCATGGCCTTGTCCGGCGCCAGCATCATGCCGATGATGCCGCCCGTCGAGACGATCACCGTGTTGTTGGCGCCGGCCAGCGCCTGCGCGGTCGCAAGGACGAACGCGTTGCGGCGCGCTAGACGGTCGTCAGATCCCGCCTCGACCGAGGAGAGTCCTGGCGCCGCTTCGACCAGCTCGGCCGCGACCGACATATCCGTGCTCCGGAATGGGATACGCTGGAACGTCCATTCTCCTTAGCGCCCGTTTGGGAGATGTCCAGTACTACGGGCGCCGGTCCGACCTGCACGGCTGGCAATGCCCCCTGCCGGAGCGTCCTTCAAAAATGGCTGTACGAGGGGCGTTTGAACGCCAGCAACCGTCCGGAAGCATCGAGAAATCGGGCCGTTTTCCCGGTGGCCGTCATGCGGCCGATCGCGGTCACCGCGACGCCGGAGGCCTCGGCCGCGCGCCGAAAGGGCTCGAGCGTGTCGGCACCGACCGCGCACAGGATCTCGTAGTCGTCGCCGCCGGTGAGGATGCACTCGCTGAGGGCAGGCTCGGCGGCAAGGGCGGCGGCTGCCGCCGCCGACAGCGGCACCTGCCCTGCTTCGACCTCGGCGCTGACGCCGGAGGCGCGGCACAGCTTGGCGAGGTCACCGGCGAGCCCGTCGGAGATGTCCATCGCCGCCGAAGCGTAAAGCCGGACCGCCTCGGCGAGCGCGTTGCGCGGCTGCGGCAGCAGATAGCGCGTTGTCAGATGCTCCTTCAGGTCGCTGCTGAGCTTCCAGCGTTGCTCCGCTGCTGCCTCACGCCGCAGCGTCAGCCCGAGCGCGGCGTCGCCGATGGTCCCGCTCACCAGCACGTAGTCGCCAACCTTGGCACCGCTGCGCCGAACGATTTTTCCGTGCGGCAGCGTGCCGATGGCGGCAATCGAGACCGTGATCGGACCCGGGGTTCGATCGGTATCGCCGCCGAGCAGCGGACAGCCATAGTGCTCCGCATCCTCGCCAAGCCCCTTGGCGAAGGCTTGCAGCCAGTCGCCGCCGATGCCCGCAGGGATCGCCAGCGCCAAGAGGAAGCCGGCAGGGCTTGCGCCCTTGGCGGCCAGATCGGACAGGTTGACCCGCAACGCCTTGCGCGCAATCGCGTCGGGCGGGTCCTCGGCAAAAAAATGGACGCCGCAGATGATGGGATCGGTTTTCAGAACGAGATCGTACCCGGCGGGCGGGGTGAGGATCGCGGCGTCGTCGCTCAGACCAAACGCCCCCGGATCACGCGCCAACGGCTTGAAATACCGGGCGATGATGCGGTCTTCCGCGGACTCTTCGGATGCATCAATGTCGCCTGGGGTCATGCAGACCTCCGTGCCGGCGATCAGCTTGCTGCTGGTCAAAATTCCGCATCGCGCAGCTGCCGCGCCAATTGGTCGAGCACGGCATTCACCATGGCCGTCTCGTCGCGATCGACGAAGGCGTTCGCCACGTCGACATATTCGGCAATGACCACGCGCGCCGGCACATCGCGCCGATGATCGAGCTCGTAGGCGCCGGCGCCCAGCACCGCGCGCATCAGCGCTTCGATGCGCTTGAGCGGCCAGCCGCCGGCGAGTGCCGCGTCGATCAGGGGATCAAGCTTGCGCTGCTCGCGCACCACGCCACCCACCACGTCGCGAAAAAAGGCGGCCTCGGCCGGCAGATATTCGTTCCCTTCGACCTCGCGGCCGATCCAGTTGCTTTCGAACTCGGTGAAGATGTCGTTGATGCCGGTGCCGGCCAACTCCATCTGATAAAGTGCCTGCACTGCGGCAAGCCGCGCGGCGCCGCGCCGATTGGCCTTTCGCTTTTCAACAGGCGGGGTCGCCATGATTCAGACGGCCCGGGCCCGCTTGATCCGCACCATGGTGAGCGCCGCGCGGGCCGCGTCGCCGCCCTTGTCGAGCTCCTCCTTGCGCGCGCGCGCCAAGGCCTGCGCTTGCGTGTCCACGGTGATGATGCCGTTGCCGAGCGGCAGCCGCCGCGCGACGGATAGCTCCATCAGGCCCTTCGCCGACTGCATGGAGACGATCTCGAAGTGAATCGTATCGCCACGGATGACGCAGCCAAGCGCCACCGCGCCGTCATAGGGCCGCTGCCGCCGCTCGGCGGCGTCGACCGCAATGGCGATGGCCGCCGGGATCTCGAGCGAGCCCGGAACGGTGACGCGGTCCCATTCGGCGCCGGCGGCATCGAGCACACGGCCGGCCCCGTCCAGCAAAGCGTCGGCGATGTCATCGTAGAAGCGCGCCTCGACCACCAGGATGCGCGCGCCGGCAAGGTCCTCGAACGTGTCGTTAGCGCCGCGCCGTGGCTCGGCCATTCGTCATCTCCGCTGCGCGCGGTCCTAGCAAGGCGGTCGGCGGCGAACAAGCGAGCTCGCTTGTCGCTCGCCGGCGCTACCGTAGGGCGGGTCGCAGGGCTGGAGGCGTCGCACCCGTGCCATAAAGTGACGCGCATCATCCAACGCATGCAGGTCACGGGCGGCCGGCGTGATCGGAGTATCGAAGTCGTGCCCGACCTCACTATCGACACGCCACACCACAAGCTGGCGGCGTATGTGGCCGCGCCGCTCGGCGCCGGACGATGGCCCGGCGTAGTGGTTATTCACGACGTCGTCGGCATGTCCCCAGACCTGCGCCGTCACGCCGATTGGCTCGCCGCATCCGGCTACGTTGCGGCCGCTCCGGATCTCTATTCGTGGGGCGGGAAGCCGCGATGCCTGGTATCCACCTTCCGCGACCTTGCCGCGCGCCGCGGCACGGCGTTTGACGACATCGAGGCGCTGCGCACCTGGCTCGCGGGACGGCCCGACTGCACGGGAAAGGTCGGGATCATCGGCTTCTGCATGGGCGGCGCGTTCGCGCTCTACTCGGCATCGGGCCACGGCTTTGCCGTATCAAGCGTGAACTATGGCCCGGTGCCCAAGGATGTCGACGCGATCGTCAAGGGCGCCTGCCCGATCATCGGCAGCTTCGGCGCCAAGGACCGCACGACGCGCGGCGCCGCCGTGCGCCTCGAGCAGGCCCTCGCTCGGCAGGGCATCGATCATGACGTCAAGGAATATCCCGACGCCGGGCACTCGTTCTTCAACAATCACGATTCGCGCATATACGGGGTGTTCGGGCCGCTGGTCGGCGCCTTCTATCATGAGCCCACCGAAGCGGACGCCCGGCAGCGCATTCTGAAATTCTTTGCGCGCCATCTCGCCTGAGCGCGAACCTTCGTGAGGCCCTCGGCGGGCTGGCGTTCCACGCGCCTGGCGCTATCGGCTTTCCAGCAGCCGCGCGGCGTAGCGGGCCATGAGGTCGACTTCGAGGTTCACCGCATCCCGTTGGCGCAGCGCACCCAGCGTCGTGACCTTGAGCGTGTGCGGGATGATCAGCACCGAAAACACGTCGCCTTCGACCGCATTCACGGTCAGCGAAACCCCGTCGAGCGCGACCGATCCCTTGGGGGCGATGAAACGCGCGAGCGCCGGCGTCGCGCGGAGTGAAAACCGCGCCATATCGGTCAGATCCTCGCGGGCGGCCACAGTGGCGAGCCCATCGACGTGGCCGGTGACGAGATGGCCGCCGAGCTCGTCGCCGATGCGCAGCGAGCGCTCGAGGTTGATGCGCGTTCCGGGCTGCCAGCCGACCGCGCTGGTGACGTCGAGGGTCTCGGCCGCGAGATCGGCGGCAAACCAAGCGCGGCTGCCATCCCGTCCCGTCTCGACGACGGTGAGGCAGATGCCGGAGCAGGCGATCGAAGCGCCGTCGGCAATCGAAGCCGGGTCAAAGCTGCAAGCGATCTTGACCCGCGACAGCCCCGCTGCCCGCGGCTCGACCGCGAGCAACTCTCCAACATCCGTCACAATACCGGTGAACATCGGGTTCCGTTTCAGTTCGTGCCCCGCGACCCATCCATAGCTCAGGCCCGCTCGAACAGTTTTAGCCGATCCGCGCCCAAGCTCTCCTCGCTGCGCATAACCAAACGCTGCGAATGCGTGAGCGCCGCAAGCGGCAGCCCCTCCAATGCGTCGACGCCGTCGCTCCCGACCGCATTCGGCGACCGGAAGAGAGCCGCCGCGTCGACCAAGTCGGCTGCGACAAAAGCGGCTGCGATTTTTGCGCCGCCCTCGACCATGAGGCGGGTGATCCCGCGCTCGGCAAGATGCTTTAGCACGCCGGACAGATCGAGCCCGCCGGCAGCACCGGCGACGCGGATCACCTCCACTCCTTGCGCCTGCAAGGCCCGCTCCGCGGCGGGTGGCGCCGCCAGCGTGGTGAACACCCACAACGGCGTCGCGCAGGCGCTACGCACGAGCTGGGCGTCGAGCGGCAGCATGAGACTGCTGTCGAGAACAACCCGCACCGGCGAGCGCTGCGCCATTCCGGGCAAACGGCAGGTCAGCAGGGGATCATCCGCCAAAGCCGTGCCGATGCCGATCAGGACCGCGTCGTGCATCGCCCGTATCAAGTGCACGCGCGCGCTCGCTGGCTCACCGGTGATTTTCACCGGCTTGCGACCGGCAAGCCCGACTTTGCCGTCGGCCGAGATCGCGAGCTTGAGCGTGACATGCGGCCTCCCGTCGACGACGCGGCGGATGTGACCCGCGTGCGCCCGGCGCGCCGCCTCGGCGCCGATCCCGACATCGACCGCGATGCCATGCGCGCGCAGCCGTTCGTGGCCCTCACCGCCCACTTCCGGATTGGGATCCTCAAGCGCCGATACGACGCGTGCGACCCCCGCTGCGACGATGGCATCGGCGCAAGGGGGGGTTTTTCCGTGATGCGAGCAGGGCTCGAGCGTGACGTAAAGCGTGGCGCCGCGGGCGGCCGCGCCGGCGTGACGCAGCGCCTCGGTCTCGGCATGCGGGCGGCCGCCGCGCTGCGTCCAGCCGCGCCCGACGATCAGCTGGCCGCGCTCGCTCGATTGAACCAGCACGGCGCCGACCGCCGGATTGGGCCAAGTCTGCCCCAAGCTGCGGCGCCCAAGCGAAAGCGCGAGCGCCATGAAGCGAGCGTCCTCGGGAGCATCGGGATTGGTGTTGTTCATGGCCCCGATATCGCCCTACGGCGCCGATGGCCGGTCGATCGTGAGGCCGCTCTTCACGATGCAGTCCCACGCCGCCTCGGCGCCGGCCGCATAAGAAAAAAGATCGAGCTCGGCGCGATCGATCATTCCCTGGTCCGCCAGTGTGTCGAAATTGATGACTTGCTCCCAATACTTCTTGTCGACCAAAACAACCGGCACGCGCGGCGACTTGTGCGTCTGAATGAGCGTGAGCAGCTCGAACAGTTCGTCGAGCGTCCCGAACCCGCCGGGAAAGACGACCAAGGCGCTCGCCCGCATCGCGAAGTGCATCTTGCGGACGGCGAAGTAGTGGAACCGGAAGGTCAGATCGGGGGTGGTGTAGGCATTCGGCTCCTGCTCGTGCGGGAGCGCGATGTTGAAGCCGATCGACGGCGCGCCCGCATCGAGCGCGCCGCGGTTCGCGGCCTCCATGATGCCGGGTCCGCCGCCGGTTGCGATGACGTTATCGCGAACCCCGTGACTCGTGAGCAAGGCGCCGCCACGCTCCGAGGCGATGCGGCCGAACTTGCGCGCCTCCTCGTACCAGATTCCTGATTGTTGGCCGGGACGCGGGACGGCGCGGTGCGGCAGCGGCGCGCTCGAGTGTGCGGGATCGGCGCTGCCACCGGGCAATACCCGCGCGCTGCCGAAGACGACGATGACCGAGCGGATGAACCAAGCTTGCAGCCGCTCCTCGACCTTTTCGTATTCGAGCTGCAGGCGCACGCCGCGCATGGAATCGCCGAGCAAGAAGTCGGGATCGAGCGCGGCGAGGCGATAGGCCGGCGAGCTCTTCTGCGCGGTGTTGTCTTTCACATCCATGGGAGCTGGGCTTCAGACTCGCCTCACTTACGGACGCCGGCGGCGGTCTCCTCCGCCGACAACTCGTCGAGCACAGCCTCGAAATCCTTGGCCTCGCGAAAGTTGCGATAGACCGAAGCGAAGCGGACATAGGCCACGTCGTCAAGCGCCCGCAGATGCTCCATGACGAGCTCGCCGATGGTCTCGGAGGAGATCTCGTTCTCGCCCTGGCTCTCGAGCTCGCGCACCATCTTCGACACCGCCTGCTCGACCCGCTCCGGGTCGACCGGACGCTTGCGCAGCGCGATCTGCACCGAGCGCATCAGCTTGTCACGGTCGAACGGCACGTGCCTGCCATTGCGTTTGATCACCGAGAGCTCGCGCAGCTGCACCCGCTCGAAGGTGGTGAAGCGGAAATTGCAGGCCAGACACAAACGCCGGCGTCGGATCACGGCGGAGTCTTCGGTCGGGCGCGAGTCCTTGACCTGCGTATCAAGGCTGCTGCAGTTCGGACAGCGCATGCCCCCGTCTCCGGTCAGCCCCGATAGATGGGAAAACGAGCAACGAGCCGCGACACCTTTTCGCGCACGGCCGTTTCGACGAGCGTGTCGGCGTCGACGCCTTTTTGCGACAGCACGTCGAGCACCTCGACGATGAGCTCGCCCACCTGGCGAAACTCGGCAATGCCGAAGCCGCGCGTGGTGCACGCCGGCGATCCGAGGCGCACCCCCGAGGTCACCGCGGGCTTTTCCGGGTCGTAGGGGATGCCGTTCTTGTTGCAGGTGATGTGGGCGCGTCCAAGCGCGGCTTCGGCGACCTTGCCGGTCAGGCGTTTCGGCCGTAGATCGACCAGCATCAGATGCGTGTCGGTGCCGCCGGAGACGATATCGAGCCCTCCGGCCTTCAGCGTCTCGGCCAGCGCCTTGGCATTCTCCACCACGTGCTTGGCGTAAAGCTTAAAGGCCGGGCGCAGCGCTTCGCCGAACGCCACTGCCTTGCCGGCGATCACGTGCATCAGCGGGCCGCCCTGCAAACCGGGAAAAACCGCCGAATTGATCTTCTTCGCCACGTCCTCGTCGTTGGTCAAAACAAAGCCGCCGCGCGGACCGCGCAGCGTCTTGTGGGTGGTGGAGGTCACGACGTGAGCGTGCGGGAACGGGCTTGGATGCACGCCGCCGGCGACGAGCCCGGCAAAATGCGCCATATCCACCATCAGATAGGCGCCGACCTCGTCGGCGATCTGCCGAAAGGCGCGAAAATCGATGACGCGCGGATAAGCCGACCCGCCGGCGATGATCAGCTTCGGCCGATGCTCGCGCGCCAGCCGTCCGACCTCGTCGAGGTCGATCGCCTGGTCGTCGCGCCGCACCCCATAGGGAACGACCTTGAACCACTTGCCGGACATGTTCACCGGCGACCCGTGGGTGAGGTGCCCTCCGGCCGCCAGGTTGAGACCCATGAAGGTGTCGCCGGGCTGCATCAGCGCCATGAAGGTCGCGGCGTTGGCCGAGGCCCCGGAATGCGGCTGCACATTGGCGAAGCCGCAGCCGAATAGCCGCTTGACCCGTTCGACCGCCAAGCTCTCGACGACGTCGACGAACTGGCATCCGCCGTAATAACGCCGACCGGGTAGGCCTTCCGCGTATTTGTTGGTCAGGACCGAGCCCTGCGCCTCGAGCACCGCCTGGCTGACGAAGTTTTCCGACGCGATCAGCTCGATCTCATCGCGCTGCCGGCCAAGCTCGAGCCCGATCGCCTGCGCAATTTCCGGATCGGTTTGCGCAAGGCCGGCGGTAAACAGCGTCTCCGCCGCGGGGCGGGCAGATGATGGATCGGTGATGGACATCTGTATTCCTTGTGATCCGGGCGCGCGGCGCCGGCGTTACGCTCGCGCCAAGGGGCGAAACCGAGGGACAACGGATCGGCTGGCGATTAGCACAACCGCCGCGCAGCGCCAAGCTCTGGTGCCTTGAGCAGCCGGCGGCCCGCAATATCTAGCGCATACTCCGGCGAGACTGACCGGACCCGCGGGTAGATGCCGGCTGGCCGATAAGCGCATTCCACCGAGATCGTCAGGTCTTGGTCGATGGGCCGTATTGGCCGAGCCCGTCACGGTTATAGATGTCCTCGCGGAATTGGGCGATGCCGTCCGGTGTCGCCCAGGCCGTGACATAGACCCAATGGAGAGGCACCGGCTTCTTCAGGCGCACGTCCTTGCGCTCGCCGTTCTTGACGATCGCGTCGATCACTTGCGGCGACCAGCCGGGCGTTTCCGCCAGCAGCCAATCCACCAATTGGCGCACATTCTGCACGCGCACGCAGCCGGAGGAATGAAAGCGGAAATCGTCGCCGAATAGATTTTTCAGCGGCGTGTCGTGCATGTAGACGCCATCGGGGCTCGGAAAATTGATGCGGATCGAGCCGAGCGAGTTGAAGTCACCGGGATCCTGCTTGAAGCGGTAGTTGACCGCGTCCTCGGAGTACCAATTGATGTCCGCCGGCGTGAGCTCGGTGCCGCGCTGATCGAGGATGCGGATGCGGTTCTTGGTCAGATAATCCGGCTGCTCCTGCATGCGCGGGATCAGGTCCTTGCGCACGATCGAGACCGGCACCGTCCAGAACGGATTGAAGTTGATTTCGACGATCTTGCTGTTGACGTCGGGCGATGGACGGTCCGGCTTGCCCACCACGGCGGTATGGCGCGACACGGCCACGCCGCCCTCGATCGCCTCGATCTGCGCGGCCGGAATATTGCAAACCACGAAGCGCGGCCAGAGGTTGCCGCTCAGACTGCGCAAGCGAACGAGATTTGTCTTTAGCTGATCGAGCCGGTGCTGCGCCGGGATGTTGAGGGCGCTGAACGTCTGCTCGCGGACGATGCCGTCACTGGTGATGCCGTGGCGGACCTGGAACCGTTTCACCGCCGCTTCGACGTAGGAATCGAAGATATCCGTCACGCCCGCATTGGACTCGAGGTCACCCGCCATAGCCAGCCGCTGGCGCAACGGCGTTACGCTCGGATGGCGATTGCCGAGGCGCAACCGTTCGGTCGGCGGCACGGTCGGCCAGCCGCCGCGCGCGACGATCGACTCATATTGCGGGATCGCTTGCTCGGTCGTCGCGACGGTCGACGGGGAAAGCGTCGGCAACGACGACTTCGGCATATGGATGGTGCGCGAGGTGGAGTCGAAATTCTGCCCGAAATCGCTGCGTTGCGTCTGATCGATCAGGCTCTGCAGTGGATCCTCGCTGCTCTGAGCATACGCGTGCCCGGCGCCAGCGAGCGCGGCAGCGCCGCCCGCCAGCTGTCGCAGGAACCTGCGCCGATCGAACGGCTCGCCGCCGCGGTCGCGAGTTTCGCTCATCGCAAAATCGAATCCAATGCTACGCGAAAGAAGCCAAAATCTAGCATATTGCCGCAGGACGACAAAGGCTTAGCCCGCATCGCAGCTAGCTGCCTGTGCAACGGGCTCGTCCCCCGGCGAGCTATGCAGGATACAACTTAGCGGCGTCGCTTGGCGTTTTTATGGCCCCGTACCGACGCAAAAAACCCCGGCCGTGCGGCCGGGGTCGGCAAAGGATGCCAAAAAGTTGCGACTTACAGCCGATACAGAATCTGGTCGGTCCAGAACCGCTCCAGCCGGTGCAGCGACTTGTTCAAGTTGCTGAATTCGTCGGAGCTGATGCCGCCGACATGCTCCACCGTACGCACATGCTTCTGGTAGAGCGCTTCGACGATATCGCGAACGTCGCGACCCTTGTCGGTGAGCTTGATCCGCACCGAGCGGCGGTCGATACGCGAGCGCTGATGGTCGAGGAAGCCCATCTCCACGAGCTTCTTCAAATTGTAGGACACGTTCGACCCCAGATAGTAGCCGCGCGTGCGCAGCTCTCCCGCGGTCAGCTCCTTGTCCCCGATATTGTACAGGAGGAGCGCCTGCACGGAATTGATGTCCGCCCGCCCGCGGCGGTCGAACTCGTCCTTGATGACATCGAGGAGCCGTCGGTGCAGCCGCTCCACCAGTGTCAGCGCTTCGAGATAGAGCGGCCGGATGTGATCGAACCGCGTTTCGCGATCCGCCACCTCCGCCGTTTTCATGACGGCTTTCATATGATGACGCCCCTTCCGTTTTTCGTCTTTGACAAGGCCCTGTTTTCCTCGTCCGTGGTGTCACCATACGGAAACGGGTCTAAGATCAGCTTAAATAACAGCATAAAGATAAGGTTTATACGTAGCGGTGAATAGAATATTGAAATTACAACTCATAAATATCTCAGTAATCCTTCGTTTACCTTGACTTTTCTGAGAAGTAGCGAGTTTTTCCTCTCGCTTCCCGTAATATCACCCACCTATGACCGAGTTTACCGCTGGCTAGACTGAGCTGTCGCCGATATCGCTCGACCGAACGCTTGGCCGCGGGTGTGCTCCCGCGGGTGGCGGCTCTCAAGCTCGGACGGCAGTCCGCGACTTACCGCTTGCCGCGCAGAAATCGGATAATCCCGGAAAAGTCGCTGCCGCCCTCGCCGTGGCCGACATAGAGCGCGTAGAGCGCGGCGGCCTCGGCGCCGAGCGGGGTCGCGGCGCCCGCCACGCGCGCGGCGTCCTGCGCGAGCTTGAGATCCTTCAGCATCATCGCCGCAGTGAAGCCCGCCTGGTAGTCGCGGTTGGCGGGCGAGGTCGGCACGGGGCCAGGCACCGGGCAATAGGTGGTCATCGACCAGCTTTGGCCGGACGACTTCGAGGAGATGTCGAACAGCTTTTGCTGATCGAGTCCGAGCTTTTCGGCGAGCACGAAGGCCTCGGCGGTGGCGATCATCGTGGCACCGAGGATCATGTTGTTGCAGATCTTGGCGGCCTGGCCGTTGCCGGGCCCGCCCGCATGCACGATCGTCTTGCCCATGCCTTCCAGCACCGGCTTGGCGCGGATGAAGGCTGCCTCCGAGCCTCCTACCATGAAGGTCAGGGTGGCGGCTTGCGCGCCGCCGACACCGCCGGAGACCGGCGCATCGACCATGGAAAGGCCGCGCCCTTGCGCGGCGGCCGCCACCAAGCGCGCGGTCTCGACGTCGATGGTCGAGGAATCGATCAACAGCGTGCCCGGATTGGCGCTCTCCAGCACGCCCGCCGGCCCGAGATAGACCTCGCGCACTTCATTACCGGACGGCAGCATGGTGATGAGCACGTGGGCGCGCGATGCGGCAAGCTTGATCGACAAAAGCTCCGCGCCGCCCGCGTCCTTCAGCTTGGTGACCGCTGCGCCGTTGAGGTCGAAGCCTTCGACCTCATGCCCCGCCTTGATCAGGTTCAGCGCCATCGGCAATCCCATATTGCCGAGCCCGACGAAGCCGATCCGCGCCATGCGCCCCTCCTGAAGAAGCCCGCTCGTTCAGATGCTCGGTATCACGGCGGCCGCTCGCGCGCCGCCTGCAAGGCCAGCCACAGATAGGCGCCGAGCAAGCAAAGCTCGATCAACAGAATCAAGAATCTTCCGCCGAAGACATTGCTGAACAACAATTCCACCGCGATCATCGAGATCACGGAGGTAAGCCAAACCACCGCACCCCAGGCGGCGGCAAGCCACAATCCGACGGCCGCCACCAGATCGATCACCGCGAAGAACACGGTCGCGGTCTGAAAGGCAATCGCGTCCGGCGCGCCGAAGCCTGTCTCGGGCCCCTCGCCGATGCCGCAAACGACCGACCAGTGATAAAGCCCCTTGAGCATGGACAATCCGGCCATGACGCGCAGAAAGATCACGAGCCGTTCGGTCCAGCGGCCGTCGGTCTCCGCGGCCTCGCCCGCATGCACCGGCTCGAGTTGCGTCTGGTCGCTCATGGCGAATCATTCATCCCAGAACAAGCTCATCGGCGCCAAGCGGGGCAAAATAATGCTCCACATCGGCGTCGACGACATCGGCAAGTTTCGGCGGCTGCCATTGCGGCGCATTGTCCTTGTCGATGATCACCGCCCGCACCCCCTCGTAGAAGTCATGACCATAGACGACCCGTGACACGACGCGGAACTCCGCCCGCATGCATTCGTCGAAATCCCACCGCCCGCCGCGGCGCAGTTGGGCCAGCGCGAGCTTCAGGCTCGTCGGCGATTTTGCACGCATCAGCGCCGCGGTCGCGCGAGCCCATTCGGCGTCGTCGCCGAGCGAGCCTTTCGGCTCATCGAGCGCGGCCAAGATAGTCTCGACGCGTCCTCCCGCAAAGCGCTGCTCGATCGCCGGCCGCCGCGCCATCACCGGCGCCTCGCCGCCCGGCTCGGCAAAGGCCACGAGCAGGGCATCGACGGAAACCGTCCCGCACAGGCCGTCGAGCAGCGCCGGGAAGCGCGCCGATGACACGCGATGGGTCGCGACACCCGCTGCAAGCCCGTCGCCGGCTTTCAGCCGCTCACCGGTGAGCGCGCAATAGGTGCCGATCTCGCCCGGCATGCGCGGCAAGAACCAGGTCGCGCCCACGTCCGGGAAGAAGCCGATACCGACCTCCGGCATGGCGAACACGAACTTGTCGCCGGCGACGCGATGCGAGCCGTGCACCGAAATGCCGAACCCACCGCCCATGACCACGCCGTCGATCAGCGAGATGTACGGTTTCGGGTAGTGTTTGATGCAGGCATTGAGGCGGTACTCGTCGTGCCAGAAGGCGAGCGCCTCCCGATGCCGACCGCTCACGCCGAGTTCATAGAGGGCGCGAATATCGCCGCCCGCACAAAACGCCCGCTCGCCCGCGGCCATTACGACGACGCGGGTGATGGCCGGATCGCTCGCCCAATCGCGCAGCTTGCTTGCGAGCGCACGTACCATAGCGAGCGTCAAGGCGTTGAGCGCCTGCGGCCGGTTCAGCGTAACGATGCCGGCGGCACCGCGTTGCTCGAACAGGATTTCGGGCTCGGCCATCGCTCAGTTTCCGACCAGGCCGCGGCTGATGATGAGCCGCATGATCTCGTTTGTGCCTTCGAGGATCTGGTGCACGCGCACGTCACGCAGCACACGCTCGATCGGGTGATCGCGCAGATAGCCGTAACCGCCATGGAGCTGCAGGCAGCCATTGACGATCTCAAAGCCGGCGTCGGTTGCGAGGCGCTTGGCCATGGCCGCAAGCCGCGTCGCGCCGGGCTCCCCGCCGCCCACCGCGACCGCCGCCCGGTACAGCAGCAGGCGCGCCGCTTCAAGCTCGGTCGCATGATCGGCGAGGCGAAATTGCAGCGCCTGAAAATCGGCGAGGCGCGTGCCAAATTGCTTGCGCTCCTTCATGTAGGCGATGGTGCGATCGAGACAGAACTGCGCGCCGCCCAGCGAGCAGGCGGCGATGTTGAGCCGGCCGCCGTCGAGCCCGGCCATCGCGATCTTAAACCCGTCTCCTTCGCGGCCGATGCGGTTGGTGACCGGCACGCGGCAATTCTCGAACAGCACCATGGCGGTCGGCTGCGATCGCCAGCCGAGCTTCTTTTCATTGGCGCCGAAGCTCAGGCCCGCGGTGCCCTTCTCGACCACGAGGCAGGAAATGCCCTTTGGACCGCCCTCCCCGGTCCGCGCCATCACCACGTACACGTCCGACACGCCCCCGCCGGAGATGAAAGCCTTGGCGCCGTCGAGCACGTAGTCGTCGCCGTCGCGCCGGGCGCGCGTCGTGAGACTCGCCGCGTCCGACCCAGAGCCCGGCTCGGTGAGGCAGTAGCTGGCGAAGCGCTGCATGCTGCAAAGTGCCGGCAGAAAACGCCGCCGCTGTGCATCCGTGCCGTAGGCATCGATCATCCACGCCGCCATGTTGTGAATCGATATATAGGCCGCGGTCGAGGTGCAGCCTTGCGCCAATTCCTCAAAGACGATCGTGGCGTCGAGCCGCGACAAGCTGGAGCCGCCCACATCGTCGCGCACATAGATGCCGCCGAAGCCGAGCGCCGCCGCCTGGCGCAGCGTATCGGCGGGAAAAGTCTCGTCCTCGTCCCAGGCGCGCGCGAACGGCATCATCTCCGCACGCGCAAACGTGCGCGCCGTCGATTGGATCGCGCGCTGTTCCTCGCTGAGCTCGAAGTCCATGGCTGCCCCCGCGTCAAGCAATGCCGAACTATCTGCCGGAAACCGGAGATTCGAAAAAGCAGATGCACATCGGTACCCCGATCTGGGTCTAGTCTCCACTCCATTTCGATCAGGCCTTTAGCTACCGCCAGCACCCCGACAAAGCCACGGTCTGCCGACGATCGGCCCGGCGCCATGCCCTCCCAATTGGAAAAATGGACTGAACTACCGGTGAGCGCTGCCTCTGGCCGCGCCGCCCCGGAATGGCTACAAAGAATGATCGCGGAGGCGCTAAACCATGGCGATCAAGTTCGGCCGGCCGATCGAGAGCAAAGTGCGCTTTTCTCCGGCGCAAGCACAAGCCCCACAGGTGGCCGCGGAGGCGCTCGATCTGCCGATGCGTCCCCGCCGCAATCGCCGCAGCGATTGGGCGCGGCGATTGGTGCGCGAGACGGTCTTGACCAGCGACGATCTGATCTGGCCGCTGTTCGTCGTCGAGGGTACGCGCACGACGGCGCCGATCGGGTCGATGCCCGGTGTCGATCGGCTTTCGGTTGACGAGGCGGTGCGCGCGGCCGAGCGCGCGGTCAAGCTCGACATCCCGTGCCTCGCGCTGTTTCCGTATACGGATCCGGCCCTGCGCGACGCGAATGGCAGCGAAGCTCTCAATGCCGATAATCTTGTTTGCCGCGCCGTTCGCGCCATCAAGCAGGAAGTGCCGGAAGTCGGCCTTCTCTGCGATGTGGCACTCGACCCCTATACGAGCCATGGCCATGACGGACTGTTACGCGACGGGGTCATCCTCAACGATGAGACCGTTGCGGTCCTGGTGCAACAGGCGCTCGTGCAGGCGGCGGCCGGCTGCGACATCATTGCGCCGTCCGACATGATGGACGGCCGGGTCGGCGCCATTCGCGCCGGGCTCGACCAGGCCGGCTACGCCGATGTGCAGATCATGGCTTACTCAGCGAAATATGCCTCGGCCTTCTACGGCCCTTTCCGCGACGCGGTCGGCACCAGCGCCACGCTGGTCGGCGACAAGCGCACCTATCAGATGGATGCCGGAAATTCGGACGAGGCGTTGCGCGAGGTCGAGCTCGACATTGCCGAGGGCGCCGACATGGTCATGGTCAAGCCCGGCCTTCCCTATCTGGACATCCTGCGCCGCATCAAAGAAACGTTCGGCATGCCGACCTTCGCCTATCAGGTCTCGGGCGAGTACGCGATGCTGATGGCGGCGGCGCAGAACGGCTGGCTCGACGGCGACAAGGCCATGCTCGAAAGCCTGATCGCGTTCAAGCGTGCCGGCGCTGACGGCGTGCTCACCTATTTTGCGCCGCGGGTGGCGCAGATGCTGCGGCGCAGTCTGTAACATCGGCGCGGACGGGCGGATCGGCGCCATGCGCTCGAGCCGTGCCGCCAAGATCGCCCGTCTGATCAAGCTGGGTTCGTTACAAACATCAGTCCATGGCGGCGCCGGTTTCGATCCGGACGGGCGCATAGCCCATGGCCGCGAGCGCACCCATGATCCGCTCGGCATGGGCGCGATCGCTGGCCTCGACGGTCACATCCAAGCGGGTGCCCTTGGCCGGCACGTCGAGAAAGAGCCGCTTGTGGTCAACGGTCAGAATGTTGGCGCCAAGCTCCCCGAGCGTGGTGGCGATATGGCCGAGCACGCCGGGCCGGTCCGGGATGGTCAGCCGGAATGAAATGATGCGATCCTCGAACGCAAGCTCGCGCACCATGATCGAGGCGAGAATGCGCGGATCGATATTGCCGCCGCAAAGAATGAGCCCGACCCGTTTACGGCGGAACAGCTCGGGCCGCGCCAGCATGGCCGCAAGGCCGGCAGCGCCCGCGCCTTCCGCCATCGTCTTCTGCAAGGTGAGATAGGCGTTCACGGCGCGCTCGAGGTGGGCCTCGTCCACCAGCACGATCTCGCGCACGAATTGCCGCACGATCGGCAGCGTCAAAGCGCCGACATTCTGCACCGCGATGCCCTCCGCAAGGGTTGGTCCGCCGATCGGAAGGTTGTCTCCGTGAATGGCATTCCACATCGAGGGATAGAGCATCGCCTCCGCGCCGACGATCTCGATCTGCGGCCGCACGCCGCGCGCCGCGATGGCGTTGCCGGAAATCAGGCCCCCACCGCCGATCGGAATGACCAGGATGTCGAGATCCGGCACCTCCTCCAGCATTTCGAGGGCAATCGTGCCCTGGCCGGCGATAACGGCGGGGTCGTCATAAGGATGCACGAAGACGAGGTGGCGCTCCGCTGCGAGTTGCTGCGCGCGCACTTGCGCCTCGGCGACGGTCTCCCCATCCAGCACCACTTCGGCACCGTGCGCGCGCGTCGCCGCCACCTTCACGAACGGCGTCGTCACCGGCATCACGATCGTCGCCGGAATATGCAGACGGTTGGCATGATAGGCGACGGCTTGCGCGTGGTTGCCCGCCGACATGGCAATGACGCCGCGCTGCCGTTCGGCCGCCGACAGTGCGGCGAGCTTGACCAGCGCACCCCGATCCTTGAACGAGTTCGTCACCTGTAGGTTTTCGTACTTGACGAACACTTCCGCGCCCGTCAGGGCGGAGAGCTTTGGGGCGGACAACATCGGCGTGCGTAGCACCGCGCTCCGGACCACCCGTCGCGCCGCCTCGACGTCAGCCAATGATATCGTCACCTTCGCTCCTCCTTTATCCATACTTCTGCATCAATACTCCCGCCGTCGGTACCGACTCCCACGGACTACTACCGTTCCGTGGTCTAGGAGGCGTGACTTGCGTCGCGCTGCGCTTCTGCCATCCTGCCAAGCAACGGAGATCGAAGGCATGAACGACAGCGGGCCGGCACGAGCGGGGCTCTCCGAAGACATCCCGCCGCACGCCTTCGATCCCGTCTTGAATCCTGAGCTGTTCGACGGGGTACTGGCGCGGCGCATTGTCGCCTTTTTCATCGATCTCTTCATCCTGGCGGTGCCAATCCTGTTGCTGGCGGTATTCATTGCCATTTTCGGTCTCGTGACATTCGGCCTCGGCTGGCTGTTGTTTTGGCTGCTGCCGCCCTTCTCCATATTCTGGGCGCTACTTTATTACGGATTTACCCTCGGCAGCCCCGCTTCAGCGACCATCGGGATGCGCTTCGTCGACATTGAAATGCGTACCTGGTACGGCTCCCCGGCCTATTTTGTGCTCGGCGCCGTCCATGCGATCGTGTTCTGGGTCACGATCTCGTTCCTGACCCCCTTTATCCTGCTCATCGGGCTCTTAAACCGCCGGCAACAGCTCTTGCACGACATGCTGCTCGGCGTCGTTATCATTAATAATCCCATGCGTGCCCAGGCGTTGCGGGGCATAGCAGGCGGAGCCGCAAACCACGTTTGACGGCAAACCGCAACTTGCGCATGCTTATGAAAGGGACCTTGGCCCGTAAGGACAGCCGCCGCTCGTGACCCAGCATTCCCGCGACACTCCCCAGTTCTACCTGACCGCACCATCCCCGTGCCCGTACCTGCCGGGTAACGAAGAGCGCAAGGTCTTCACCCATCTCGTGGGCGAACGCGCCGGCGAGCTCAACGATCTTCTCACCCACGGCGGCTTTCGTCGCAGCCAATCCATCGCTTATCGGCCGGCCTGTGACGCCTGCAAGGCTTGCGTCTCGGTGCGGGTCGTGGTCGAGGATTTCAACCCCACGCGCAGCATGCGCCGCATCTTCGACCGCAACGCCGACATCAGCGGCGAGATGCGGGTCGCGCTTCCGACCTCGGAGCAGTATTCCATCTTTCGCGCCTACCTCGATGCGCGGCATCGTGACGGCGGCATGGCGGATATGACGGTATTAGATTACGCCATGATGGTTGAGGACAGCCACGTGGAGACGCGGCTGATCGACTACCGGCGCCATGGCTCCGCCACCGACGAGGAGCGCCCCGGCACTGGTGAGCTTGTCGCCGTCGCGCTCACCGATGTGCTCAGCGACGGCCTCTCAATGGTCTATTCGTTCTTCGATCCCGACATAACCGGCCGCTCGCTCGGCACCTTCATGATCCTCGACCACATCGAGCGCGCCCGCCGCATGGGGCTCCCCTACGTGTATTTGGGCTATTGGGTGCGCGGCTCGCAGAAGATGGATTACAAGGGCCGTTTCCTGCCGCAGGAACGCTTGCTGCCAAACGGTTGGACGCGCGCCGAGCGGTAGCGCCGCGCTCGCGCCCCGCCGGGATTGTCACGCCGGCACGCTGGCCACGACCGAGACGCCGGCGAGCTGCAGCAGCAGCAGGACGTTGAGACCAAGGACAACCGCCGCGGCGGCGATCGCCACCGCGTTGAGGAGGCGGCCGTTCACGAAGTCGCCCATGACCTTGCGGCGGCTCGTGATCATCAGCAGCGCAATCATCGGGATCGGCAGCACCAGGCTCAGCACGACTTGGCTCAGAACGAGCGCCTCCGTCGCATCGTAGCCGAGCGCAACAACAACGAAAGGCGGGAGCATCGTAATCAGTCGGCGCAGCCACAGCGGGATGCGGAAGTGGACGAAGTCCTGCATGATCACCTGACCCGCCATCGTGCCGACCACCGAGCTTGAAAAGCCGGACGCCAGCAGCGACAGCAGGAACACGGTGGCGGCGCCGGCGCCAAGGAGTGGGATCAGAGTGTGGTACGCGGTCTCGATATCCGCGACCTCGGAGCGGCCGCTCGTGTGAAACACCACGGCCGCCATCCCGACCATCGCCAAATTCACCAAGCCGGCAAGCGTCAAAGCGAGCAGCACTTCGCGATTGGAAAAACTGAGGACGCGGCGCAGCTCCGCGTCGGTATGGGCGGGCATCCGGTTTTGCGTGAGGCTCGAGTGCAGATAGATCGCATGCGGCATGACGGTCGCCCCGATGATCCCGACCGCCAACGTGATGCTTTCGGCGCCCTGCAGCTTCGGCACCACGAGGTGATAGGCGAACGCCGCCCAGTCCGGCGGCGCGATCACCACCTCGACGAGATAACAGACGCCGATGATGCCGACGAAGACACTGATCAAAAGCTCGATCGGACGGAAGCCGGATTCCTGCGTCAACAACATGAGCCAGGTAACGATACCGGTGACCGCGAGGCTGAGCAGGAGCGGCAGGCCGAACAGCAGGCTGAGCCCAACGGCGCCGCCGAGAAACTCCGCAAGGTCGGTGGCCATCGCCCCGACCTCGCTGATCAGCCACATCGCGTAGACGACCGGGCGCGGAAACTGGTCGCGACAATGCTCGGCGAGGCTGTGCCCAGTGACGATGCCGAGCTTGGCCGACAGCGCCTGGAACAGCATGGCGATCAGGTTGGCCGCAAGCACGACCCACAGCAGCATGTAGCCGAACTTCGCGCCTGCCTGGACGTTGGTCGCGAAATTGCCCGGGTCCATATAGGCGATGGAGGCGATGATGGCGGGGCCGGCGAACGGCAAAAACGCCCGAAAACCGCGCCGCTGTCCGGTCAGGACCTCGCGTCCGGCAGATATCGTCCGATCGGTGACCGAATTCTTCGGACCGACCACACTCACGGCTGATGCTTCACTTGCAGGCGCCTCAATTCGGGCGATCGGGGACGATTCGACAACCATAGTGGACAAGATACACCGAGGGCCAAGATAGTTTCTTGCGATTAATTTGCAATTGCATATTTTCGGAAAGGCGCCATCCGAAGCGGCGGAAAGGCCAGCGCTGGCCGGGAGTAGAGTTGCGGTGATGGGTGCCGTGATGTGGGCGCCCGACCCTGGAGCCGAAATCGCAAGGCTGCTCGCGGCGCTGACGGCGCACCCGGGCCGAGTGATTGAATGAGCCGCTTCAATGCTTAGATCGCTATCCTTCGGGCAAGTTCGGAAGGAGTTCCGGTGAAGGCCATTCTGTTCACGTGCGCCGCGCTGGCCGCAACGCTCGTCGTTGTCGGCGGCGCGATGAGGAGTTTGCAGGTGGGAAAACCAGTCAAGCCGTCGCCCAACGTTGCGGCATCCGCCACGTCCGCAGTGGCCGTGGGACGGAGCGTTGCGCAGGCACCCCCGTACGGCACACCCCAGTACGGCCCTTGGGGCTTCGACATTTCGGGTGTCGAACCGAAAGCCAAGCCCGGCGACAGCTTCTTCGACTATGCCGACGGCGGGTGGGAGGCGCGGACGGACATCCCGGCCGACAAGACGCGGTTCGGCATGTTCGACATGCTCCGCGACAAGTCACAGGAACAGCTCCGCGTGATCATCGAGGACGCCGCCAAGTCCAGTGCCTCTCCCGATACCGATGCAGGCAAGATCGGCGCGCTCTATAACGCCTTCATGGATGAAGCGCGGATCGAGGAACTCGACGCCGCGCCGATTGCAGGCGATCTCGCAAAGATCCGCGACGCCAAGAGCAAGGCCGACATTGCCGTCCTGATGGGACGCTCGAACAGGGCGTTCGGCTCGAGCTTCTTTATCGTCGGCGTTGGCGAGGACGAGAAGGACCCGACCCACCACACGCTCTATGCTTATCAGTCCGGGCTCGGGCTTCCCGATCGCGACTATTATCTAAAGGACAGCTTCAAGGACAAGAAGGCCAAGTATCGTGATTACGTCGCGCGCATGCTCGACATGGCCGGATGGCCGGATGCGCAAAGGCACGCCGACGAGATCGTCAGCCTCGAAACGCAGATCGCCGATGCGAGCTGGAGCCGCGCCGAAAGCCGCGACCGGGACAAGACCTATAACCCGGTAGCGCCGGCGGAGCTCGACACATACGCGCCCGGCTTTCCCTGGTCGGCATGGCTCGCGGCCGCGCAGATCGGCGAGCCTGATCGCCTCGTCGTCAGGCAGAACACCGCCTTCCCCAAGCTCGCAAAGATCTTTGCCGACGCCTCCCTCGAGACCCTGCAGGCATGGGAGGCCTTCCGCCTCGTCGACGAAACGGCACCCTACCTGTCCAAGCGCTTTGTCGACGCGCGGTTCGATTTCCGCAACAAGGAGATGGCCGGTCAACCCGAGAACCGGCCGCGCTGGAAGCGCGGTGTGCAACTGGTCGATGGCTCGCTCGGCGAAGCGGTGGGCAAGGAATACGTCGCCCGCTACTTCCCCCCGGATTCCAAGGCCAAGATGGAAGATCTGGTCGGCCAACTGAAGGTCGCGCTGCGCGGCCGGATCGAGCGCCTGTGGTGGATGACGCCGGAGACCAAGGCCAAGGCGCTCGAAAAGCTATCCTTGTTTGGCGTCAAGATCGGCTACCCCAACAAATGGCGCGACTATTCGGCGCTCAAGATCGATCCGACCGATCTTTTGGGCGACATCCGGCGCTCGAGCGAGTTTCAATGGGATTATCAGGTCGGCAAGCTCGGCAAGCCGGTAGATCGCGAAGAATGGGGCATGACGCCGCAAACGGTGAATGCCTACTACACTTCGACCCGCAACGAGATCGTTTTCCCAGCGGCCATCCTCCAGCCGCCGTTCTTCGATCCGAACGCCGACATGGCCGTCAACTACGGCGCCATCGGCGGCGTGATCGGTCACGAGATGACGCACGGCTTCGACGATCAAGGCCGCAAGTCCGACGGCCATGGCACGCTTGTCGACTGGTGGCAGCCGGCCGACGCTATCAAATTCCAGGCCGAAGCCGCCAAGCTCGGCGCCCAGTACGACGCCTACGCAATCGCGCCAGGTCTGAACGTGCGGGGCGCGCTGACCATGGGGGAGAACATCGCCGACCTGGGCGGCATCCTCCTCGCGCTCGACGCTTATAAAGCCGCGGAGCGCGGCGAGCCCGCTCCCGTGCTCGACGGCTACACCGGCGAGCAGCGAGTGTTTCTCGCCTGGGCGCAGGTCTGGCGCGCCAAGACTCGCCCCGACGCGCTCAAGCAGCAAGTGACGTCCGACGTCCATTCGCCGGCCCGTTTCCGCGTCGACGGACCGATGCGCAACGTCGATGCCTGGTACGACGCCTGGGGCGTCAAGCCCGACGACAAGCTCTATCTCAAGCCGGAGGATCGCGCCCGGATCTGGTGAGCATGCCGAAGCCGTCGACAATGCCGCCACAAAGCTTCTTCATCGACGCAGCGTGCGGATTTGGTCCAGCTCGCGGTGGAGTCTTCCATTGAGCTGGAGCGCCGCACCAATCACATACCCTCCGCCGTCCGCCCAAAGCGGTTGCTCTTCGGAAATCCCTTCGGCGCCAGGCGGCCGGCGTCGGCGCGGTTGCCGCGCCAGTCGGCAAGCTCGCGCAGCGACAGCGTGAAGGTTCGATCGGCGGTATCGACCCAGGTCAGCCCCTGCTCGGCCAAAAAGGTCGTAATGTCGGATAGGCCGCCGTCCTTGTAGCGCTGCAGGCGCACGCCGCGGCCGCGCGTCATCTCCGGTACCTGCTCGATCGGGAAGACCAGCATCTTGCGATTCTCGCCGATCACGGCGACGAGCTCGCCGGTGACGGTCGTGATCGCGCGCGCCTCGTCGGGCGCGTCGACGTTGAGCACCTGCTTGCCCTTGCGCGTATTGGCGAGGCACTCGCTCTCGGCGACGATGAAGCCGCGGCCGTCGCGGCTCGCCACCAGGAATTTTCGCTCGCCCTTGTGCGGAAAGACGGAAACCAGATCGGCTTCCTGCTCGAGATCGATGAACAGGCGGGTCGGCTCGCCATGCCCGCGCCCGCCCGGAAGCTTTGCTGCTTCAAGCGTATAGAAGCGGCCGTTGGTGGCGAACAACAGGAGCTTCGACGTGGTCTCGGCCGGGAACGCGAATTTCAGCCGATCGTCGCTCTTGAACGCGATGCCGGAGAGATCCGTGACCGCGCCTTTGAGGGCGCGGATCCAGCCCTTCTCCGAGACGACGACCGTGATCGGCTCGCGCTCGACCATGGCAGCTTCCATCGCCGCTTCGTCGTGCTCGGGCGCCTCGGCGAAGTCGGTGCGGCGCTTGCCGAGCGGCGTCTTCGGGCCAAAGCGCTCCCGCACCGCCTTGATCTCGGCCCCGACCTTCTTCCACTGCTCGTCCTCGGAGCGCAGCAGCGCCTCCAGCGACTTCTTCTCGGCGCGTAGCGCCTTGTCCTCGGCGCGTATCTCCATTTCCTCGAGCTTGCGCAAGTTGCGCAGCCGCATGTTCAGGATCGCGTCCGCCTGCACGTCGGACAGCTTGAACGTCTTCATCAGGACGGGCTTGGGTTCGTCCTCCGTGCGGATGATCTTGATCACCTTGTCGAGGTTCAGATAGGCGACCAGATAGCCGCCGAGCACCTCCAACCGGTGCTCGACCTCCGCCAGCCGGTGTCGCGTGCGCCGCACCAGCACATCGCGCCGGTAGTCCAACCATTCGCGCATGACCTCGGCGAGCCCCAAGACCTTGGGGACTCGGCCGTTGCTCAGGACATTCATGTTGAGCGCGATGCGGCTTTCGAGCTCGGTGAGCTTGAACAGGCTCTCCATCAGCAGTTCCGGATCGACCGTGCGCGAGCGCGGCTCGATCACGAGCCGCACGTCCTCGGTCGATTCATCGCGCAGATCGGCGACGAGCGGCAGCTTCTTCTCGTTGAGCAATTCGGCGAGCTTTTCGACCAGCCGCGACTTCTGCACCAGCCACGGGATCTGGGTGATGACGATTAGATAGGTGCCGCGGCCGGCCTCCTCCTTGTGCCAGCGCGCGCGCACGCGGAACGAGCCGCGGCCGGTTTCATAGGTTTCCGCAAGGCTTTGCGGCGGGTCGACGATGATGCCGCCGGTGGGAAAGTCCGGGCCGCGCACGAACCGCATCAGATTGCGGCTCTTGGTATTCGGATGCTCGATCAGATGCAGCGCCGCATCGCACAGCTCCGCGGCGTTATGCGGCGGGATCGACGTCGCCATGCCGACGGCGATCCCGAGCGAGCCGTTGGCGAGAAGATTGGGAAAGGCGCCGGGGAGCACCACCGGCTCGGATTCCCCGCCGTCGTAGTTCGGACGGAAATCGACGGCGTCCTCGTCGATGCCGTCGAGCAGCAGGCTCGCAACGTCGGTCAGCCGCGCCTCGGTATAGCGCATGGCCGCCGGGTTATCGCCGTCGATATTGCCGAAATTGCCCTGGCCGTCGATAAGCGGATAACGCTGCGCAAAATCCTGGGCGAGCCGCACCAGGGCATCGTAGACCGCCACATCGCCATGCGGGTGATATTTACCGATCACGTCGCCGACGACGCGCGCGGATTTCTTGAACGCCGCACCTGGATCGAGCCGCAGCTGGCGCATGGCGTACAAGACGCGCCGATGCACCGGTTTCAGTCCGTCGCGCGCATCGGGCAGCGCCCGATGCATGATGGTCGACAGCGCGTAGGCGAGATACCGCGTCTCGAGTGCGTCGCGCAGCGCAATGTCCTGGACGTCGGAAGCTGCAGGGGGAATCGGTTCTTTGGCCATGGGAGACGGGTATCGCGCCGACATGCGCCGAAGCAAGGGACGTCGAAGAACGCTTGGCGTTCAGCCGGTCTTTTTTTACCGCTCGATCAGATCACCGCGCTCGGTGCCGGCCGTGTGACGGCCCCGACGAATTGCTCGCGTGCATCCGATATCCGAGATTCCCGCTGCTCGAATACGTGGCGGAGCAAGAAATAGCCGGTCAGCGCAAAAGCCTCGGTGAGTTCATCCGGTGTCGGGCGCGCCTGCATCTGCCCGGCGCGCAGAAACAGCGGCAGGCGCAAGAGCCGGTCGTGCCACGGCGCCCCCGCCGCCTGCGACACGGCGCGGCCGCTCTTTGGCGACACGTAGATAAGATCAATCTCTTCCCCGGTTGCGGCGCAGCGGTCGAGATCGAGGCCGAAGCCAAGCTCCGCCAGCAGCTGCAACTCGAACCGCGCAACGCCGACCGCCACGGTAATGCGATCGTCAAGCTCGCGCAGGATTGCGGCGAGCGCGTCGTGGACTTTCGGATGCGGGTCGCGTTCCGGCAGCAGACGGCACAGCGCCGCGAGGTGGCTGACGCCGTAGACGGCGTGCGCATGCGCCAGGAACGAAGCCGCTCGCAGCTGCAATCCCTCGACCGTAAAATACCCAAGATGCTCGTCAAGACGCGCCCGCCAAGTCGCTTGCACGGAGTTGCCGGGCTGCAGCGCGGGCCGCATCCGCGTGCCAGCCCCACCGCGCACCAGGCCGAGATGGCGACCGTGCGCGCGCGTCATGACCTCGAGAATGGCATCCGCCTCCCCGTGCCGCCGCGTGCCGAGCACGATGCCCTCGTCGGTCCATTCCATCCGCGCGCAAGCTTCCTGATCCGTCCTCGTCTCTCATACCTCAACGCATGCGGGGCGGCGCGGCAAGCAAGAAATCCCGCGTGTCGCCGTTATTTGCCGTGCACCTGACCAAGGCCGAGGGCGGCGTTGCGCTCGAAGAAGCCGTTGGGGCGAAAGAGCACGGAAAGCTTCGCATTCGACATGATCGGGTAGTCCTCCGGTCGCGGAAAATGCGTCATGCCCATCGAGTACCAAACAACAATGTCCTTGTCGTAAATCGGATCCTGGTTGGCGTAATGATAAAGCGTGTCGGCATAATCGTGTTTCGCTTGGTTGGGATAGGCCCCGCCGGGATAAAATTGTCCGTCCCGGTAGGGCGTGACCCAGAATGGATGGAAGGTGAAGCCCACGGCTTCACTCTCGCGCGCTGGCGGAAATACGGTTGCAGTGTTCTCCATCGGCACTACGGTGTAGCCAGCCGGGCGTCCGATCCGATTCAAAGCGGACGGGTTGTAGATCGTCCAGGTCCGTGCGCTCTCCTCGTTCATGTCGCGCTTCGCCTCCGCGGCCTTGCCGAACACGGTATGGCTCGAGCCGAAATAGCGTTCGCCCCCTTGCGCATCGCCTTGCTGCGGCTGCGCGCTCGCCTGCTCCAAATTGCTCTCCAGCACCGCGTTGTTGCGGCCGTCGATATCGAAATCGAGGCGCAGATTGAACCAATGCTGGTGGTTGGGGCCGACAAGATTGCGATGGACGAGCGTGCCGTATCGATCGTCACCCGTTGAACGGTAGGTGCGACTTTCCCCGTCCGGACCCGGCCCACCGGCCAGCGCCTGGCACACGCCGCACGCCTGCTCGCCGACGAACTTGGTCAGGATCAGACCCGCGAGCTCGGCCTCGAACGCGAACGAGCCGTCCTGCCTGAACACCCAGTTGAAGCCGTATTCGTAGTTCCCGAGCGACGCCAGAAATCCGATCACGAGCTCGGTCGCGTGGGCGTGAAACGTCATGTTGCCTTGCTGGTAATAGAGCAAGCCGCCGGCGTCGCGCTCGTAGACATAGATCCGGTGATCCAGCCGCGTCGCGAAGCCGGCCTTGGTCGGCTCCGGCACCACCGGGTTGAGCGTCAGCGCATTCGCCGGCACCTCCCGTCCGGGCGCAACCGCATTCGCCGAGCCGCCGAGCCCGAACACCCCTTCGTCGAACAGCTCAAGCCACGACCAGAAATCGCTCGCGTCGCCATAGGCGGTGACGACCTCGGCCACGGAAGCGCGATAGAGAATTGAGCGTTTCCTACCATGATCGTTGAATGCGACCTGATAGAGCACCAGACCTTCGCGCAAATTGAATCCGAAACGGAATTGCCAGTTCCGCCAGGCGACGACATTGCCGGCGACGGTGAAGCTCCGGCGCCCCTTGCGCATCGGCATGATGGGATCCGTATGAAGCCTAGCGCCGCGCACCTTGGGGTCGAAAATATCATGCGGGACAGGAACGCTCGGCACTCCCGCCGCGTCACGCAAGCTGATCACCCGGCCGGCGTACAGATCCACCACGGCCATGAGGCCATCGACAAACGGACTGAAATCGCTGACCGCGTGCTGATCGGATGCGAAGAACGCGCGCACGAGCCGGCCACTCTCCTGCTCAAGCGTCGGATCGTGGCCTATAGGAGCATATTGGATGCCAACCGAATCCGAGATTTTGCCGGGAACGTTTAGGCCACGCTTGATGAGGGCCGCCTTCACCGTTTCGTCGGCATCGAGGATGCGTTGCGCACGCTCGCTATCCTGATCGTCCAATCCGGGCTGCAGATCCTTGAGCTCGGTCACGCCGGCGATCCGCTTTGCCTTCACGTCGACGATCACCGCGAAGGCCTTGCGCTTGTCGAAATCGATCGCGGCCACATAGGCCTGACGCGGGACCTCCGAGCCCGGCTTGAAGTCCTCCACTACCTGCTTCGGCGGCTCTTGCAGCTGCGTCCACGCAAAGTCGGTATTGGTCGAGAATTCACCGCTATTGCGCAACACCGAGCCGACGACGGCGAGCTCCTCCGCGCTAAGGGGATCGAGCGGATGGAGCGCTGCTGCATGCGCCGCGGTAATGTCGCCGGCGAGGCCGAGCATTACGGCGAGCAGAAAAATGCCACCGCCCGCGAGCCGGAACCCGGTGCGTCGTCTTTGCCGCAACGTTTCGGTCACTCTGCTGCACCCGATCTATGACGCCTTCCCGAATGTTTGGACGATCCGGCGGAGCGGATGTGCGGGCGATGCTGCTCGTCAAACTCGATGGCAAAGCATGCATAATACGCGGCCGCGTCGCGCTTCTTCCGGACTGCGCAACGGTCGACCGGGTAGAGATCAGTGTCGGATTGATACGGCATATAGGCGTTGATCGCAAAGCGCTCAGATCCGTCCGGGGAGCCGCCAAACCGGTCGATGCGGCCCTTCAAGCTAGGATCGACCTCGAGAATGGCTTGGCGCAACGTCTCGCCTTCGATGAAGTTGTCGGGCAACTGGTCGAAGGGACCGTCGAAATAATTGTTCACCTGCATATTGGTTGCAAAGGCACCGATCATGATCTTGCGGTCACGCAGAGCGTCTTTGTAGAAGGCGAAGCCTGTCCGCTTGCCGATCAGGATGCGGTCCGTGCGCCGAGTGCGCTCGAACTGATCAGGAACTTTCACGGTCTCGTCGAGGATGTAGAGGAATAGCTTCAACTTCGAATCGTAGACCAGAAAAAAGCGGATGCCCGACTCGTCGAAGATCGGCCCGATGAATTTTTCGTCAGGCGCCAATGCACTTGCCGACGGCCGCACCTGCGAGAGATTGTTGAGCGCAAAGACGACGCTCTTCTGCTGAAAGGTCATCCGATAGACCAGAGGCTCGACCTTCTCCAACGCCACGCCCATCGAGGCGTCCAGAATGATATGGCTCACGTCCGTCTCGCCACGCCATTCCTCAAGGTCCTCCGAATAGGCGAAGATCACCTTGCCTTCGTCGCGGTTGCTGGCATCGAGCCTGATATTTCCATCGTAGGGCACGCCGTCGTAAATGAATGTGAAGTAGTAGTAATTCTCGGTCGGATAGACTTTGACCCGCTCCGGGAGGGTTGCGAACACATAGGCAAACACCGCCTTCGGATCGTTGATATCGAGCGTGCTCGATCGCATCGCCTCATCGAGATAAGCTTCATTGGTGTGCAGGATCGGCCGTTGCGGCTCTTGTGCCGCCGCGCTCGCGAGCGCGGATCCGAGCCCGAGGAGAACCCACAAAAGCGTGCGCGCAAAGCTTTGCATAGCCGCAGTCTCGCTTCACAGTAGATGGGTGTGCGCACGTCCCCCAGACGGCGCGGCGGGATTTCACCGCAATTCCTCGACACCGTCAAACGCCTTGCACCGCGCGCCGGTCAGATTGAACAGAATCATCACTCCTTGGGGAACTCGAGCCCCATCTGCCGATAGCGCTCCGGGTCGTCGCCCCAGCCTTCACGCACCTTGACGAACAAGAACAGGTGGACCGGCGCCTCGACGATGGCCGCGAGCTCCTTGCGCGCGTCGGCGCCGATCGCCTTGATCGTCTGCCCGCCCCTCCCCAACACGATCTTGCGCTGGCTTTCGCGCTCCACGTAGATCGTTTGCTCTATCCGCACCGAGCCGTCCTTGCGCTGTGTCCATGTCTCAGTCTCCACAGTGGATTGATAAGGCAGCTCCTGATGCAACCGCTCATAAAGCTTTTCGCGCGTGATCTC
Source organism: Xanthobacteraceae bacterium (assembly GCA_052148715.1). GTDB lineage: Bacteria > Pseudomonadota > Alphaproteobacteria > Rhizobiales > Xanthobacteraceae > JBKQHQ01. The sequence goes on from JBKQHQ010000096.1 coordinate 56,337, forward strand.
GGCGGCCAAGCTGCGCATCGGCGCGTCGGAAATCTGATCGGCCGGATAGAGCCACGGCCCTTCGGCAACGTGACCGGCGAGCCAAGCCTTAACGTCGCCGACGCCGTCGCCCTTCAGCGCCGAGATCATGAAGGTTGCAGCGAACTTCGCGCGCGCATTGGCTTCTTGCGTCAGCGCGAGCAGCGCCTTTTTCTCGACCAAGTCGACCTTGTTGATGACCAGCACCGCAGGATGCCGGACCTCGGCGAGCCTGGCGAGGATCGTGTCGGCCTCCTCGTCGATGCCTTTGCGCGCATCGATCAGGACCGCGACAAGATCGGCGTCATGCGCTCCGCCCCAGGCGCTCGTCACCATGGCCCGATCGAGCCTGCGCTTCGGACGAAAGATCCCCGGCGTGTCGACGAACACCAGTTGCGCCGCGCCGTCGATGGCGATGCCGCGAATGAGCGCGCGCGTAGTCTGTACCTTGTGCGAGACGATGGTGACCTTGGAGCCGACGAGCGCGTTGAGCAGCGTCGACTTCCCGACATTCGGCGCCCCGATGAGCGCCACAAAGCCGCAACGCGTCGGGTCCGGACTTGTCTCCTCAGCCATCCGTCGCATCCGCCGTCACACCTTCGCGGGCCAGCATGGCGGCGGCGGCGGCCTGCTCGGCGGCGCGCTTGGAGCGTCCGAGCCCCTGCGCGGGGTCGAGCTCCGGGAGCTCGACGGCGACGCGGAACTCCGGATCGTGGTGCGGGCCGGTGCGCTCGAGCTCGCGATAGGCGGGGGTCGGCAGCCCGCGCGCCTGCGCCCATTCCTGCAGCAGCGTCTTCGGATCGCGCAGCGGGCGCAGCCGTTGCATCATCCGCTCGCGCCAGAAGCGCTCGATGAACGCATGCGCGGCCGCATAGCCCCCGTCGATGAAGATCGCACCGATCAGTGCCTCACTGACGTCGGCGAGAATGGCAAGCCGCAGCCGGCCGCCGGAGCTCGCTTCCGACGGCCCCAACCGAATGGCCGGCCCAAGATCGATGCCCCGCGCCACGTCGGCGCAGGTCTCTCTGCGCACCAACTCGGCCAGGCGTCGCGACAATTCGCCTTCGTCGGCATCGGGAAACGCGCGAAACAGCATCTCCGAGACTGCAAGCCCCAGCACGTGGTCACCGAGGAATTCCAGCCGTTGATAGCTGCCGATACGATGACGCGGACCACTCGCGAGGGCGGAGATATGGGTCAGAGCGCGGTCGAGGATCTTCGGATCGGTGAAGCGGTAGCCAATTCGGGTCTCAAGATCACCGGCCGAGCGGCGGCGACGCTTGGTTACGTTCGGTGGACCGGCTTCGGGCGGCGCCCCCGAGTCCTTTGCCAAGTCTTCTGCCGCAAGGTCGCCAACTGCACCGTTCTCAACGGGCTGCTCGGCGGCGGCCTTGCCTTTTCGCGTCATCGCACAAGGGTGAACAGCCGGCTCCAGCGGACCGCCCAGGGCCAACGCCAAATCATCCAAGCGTGCTCGCCTTCGATCGAAAAGAAAATGATTTGCGCGCGCCCAATGATGTTCTCGAACGGAACATAGCCGACTTGGCTTAGGAAGCGGCTGTCCGTGGAGTTATCGCGGTTATCGCCCATCATAAAGTAGTGGCCGGGCGGGACCGTGTAGACCTCCGTATTATCGGCGGAGCTGTTCTCGACGAGATCGAGCGTGTTGTAGCTGACCCCATTGGGCAAGGTCTCGCGCCATTGCTTGACGCGGGCGTTGTGTTCGCTCTCGTCGGTCTCGACGAAATCCTCCACGCGCTCCCGCTTGACCGCCTCGCCGTTGATGTTCAGCACGCCGTGAATCATTTGGATGCGATCGCCGGGTAGCCCGATCACGCGCTTGATGTAGTCGGTTGAGTCCTCTCGAGGCAGTCGAAATACCACCACGTCGCCTCGCTGCGGCTCCCGAGCAAAAATGCGGCCGGAGAACAGCGGCGGCGAGAAGGGCAGCGAGTAATGCGTGATCCCGTACGAATATTTGGAGACGAACAGGTAATCGCCCACCAGTAGGGTCGCCTTCATGGACCCGGACGGAATGTTGAACGGCTGGAATAGGAACGTGCGGATGACGAACGCGATGATGAGCGCGTGAAAGACCACCCGGGCGGTTTCGGCAACGCCGCCCTCCTTGCGCTTTGCACCGGTCGTCACGCTCATCGGCTTCTCTTCCATGGCTCGCCACGCTCCGCGACTATTTAACCCTTGAGGCGTCGGGGTGCAATCAAGCCGGCGCAACACGCCCAAATGCTCGACATTGGGCCTCGATGCGTGGCTTCATCGTTCGCCCGATGGAGCCCGTTCCGGCGCAATCGCGGAGATGATCACGAAAGCTTGGGCCAACGGCCCTTCGTCCGTCAGGGTCAGGTCGATCCGGGCCTCGTAACCCTTCGGGGTCATCGCGTCGAGCCTGGTCCGTGCTCCGCCGGTCAACCGCATCGTTGGCTGGCCCGACGCCAGATTGACGACGCCCATGTCGCGCCAAAAGACGCCCCGGTTGAGTCCGGTGCCGAGCGCCTTCGCGCAGGCTTCCTTGGCAGCGAACCGTTTCGCATAGGTTTCGACCCGATTGGCGCGGCGCTCGGCTTTCTCCCGTTCCGTCTCCGTGAAAATCCGCGCCAGGAATCGCTCGCCATGGCGCTCGATCACCCGCTCGATGCGCCGCACGTCGACAAGATCGGAGCCGATGCCGATGATCATGCGCTAACCCGCGCCCAGCCGCGATCCATCGCAGCGCGCATCGTGTGCACGGCCTCGGCAAGGCCGACAAAGGTCGCCTCGCCGATGAGGAAATGACCGATGTTCAGCTCGACGATGGGCGCAAGCGCGGCGATCGCTTCGGCGCTCGCATAGTCGAGACCATGCCCGGCGTGTACCTCGAGCCCTAATCCGGCGGCCAAGTCCACGCCGTCGCGAATGCGCTGCCACTCGCGTTCCGCCACGTCATTTTTGCCGTCGGCGAGCGCGTCGCACCAGGCTCCGGTGTGGATCTCGACCACCGGCGCGCCCAGCGCCGCCGCCGCTTCGATCTGAGTGCGCTCCGCCGCAATGAACAACGAGACCCGGATGCCGCCGCGCGTCAGCTCGGCAATCACCTGCGCAAGTTGCTCGCGCTGGCCTACCGCGTCGAGCCCTCCCTCGGTGGTCCGCTCTTGTCGCCGCTCAGGCACGAGACAGACCGCATGCGGCCGGGTCTTGCGCGCAATCTCGACCATCTCCCGCGTTGCCGCCATCTCCAGGTTCAACGGCTTTTCGATTTCCGCCTTGAGCCGCGCAATATCATCATCGCGGATGTGGCGGCGATCCTCACGCAGATGCGCCGTGATGCCGTCGGCGCCAGCGCGAGCGGCGATCGCGGCCGCGCGCACCGGATCGGGGTGGCGCCCGCCGCGCGCGTTGCGGATGGTGGCGACATGATCGATGTTGACGCCGAGACGCAGGTGAGAAAGCGCCACGCTATCGCCCCTTCGCTGGGCCTGTTAGACCGCTCTTACGATAATAGAACGGCATCTCACCCGTTCACCCGCTCGACCTTGGCGACCACCGGCTTCGCCCGCAGCTGCGCCACGATCGCGGTGAGATGCTTCACGTCATAAACCTCGAGATCGATGGTCATCTCGGTGAAATCAGGCGAGCGGCGGCTCATCCGGATATTGTCGATATTTCCGTCATGCTCGGCGATGACTTGCGCGATCTGCGCCAGCGAGCCCGGTTCATTCACCGACTGCACCGCCAGCCGCGCGGGAAAGCGCTGCGGGGTCGTCTCGTCGATGTCCCAGCGCAAGTCGACCCACCGCTCCGGCGTTTCCTCGAAGTCTTTCAGAGCGGGCGATTGTATCGGATAAACCGTGACCGCCTCGCCCGGCGTCAGAATCCCGACGATGCGGTCGCCGGGCACCGCGCCGCCATTGGGCGCAAAGCGGATCGGCAGATCGTTGTTGACGCCGCGGATCGGGATCGCCGCGTTCTGCCCTCCCTCGGGGACGACGAGCTTAACGCTCTTGCTGCGCTTGAGCCCAAACCAGCCGCCTTCAGCGCGTGGACGGCCGGCCACGGAGGCGGCGCGCTCCTCCTTGTAGTCCGGATACATGGCGCGCGCGACGTCGGACGCCTTCATCTCGCCGCGTCCCACCGCCGCCATCACCTCCTCGATAGAGGCGCGCGCGAGACGCGGCAGGGCGCCGGTTAACTTCTCGTCCGAGTATTCGATCTTCGCCCGGTGGAACAAGCGTTCGACTATGCGCTGCCCGAGCCCCGCATATTGGTGGCGGACGGCCGCGCGGGTGGCGCGGCGAATGGCGGCGCGCGCCTTGCCGGTGACGACGAGCGATTCCCACGCCGCCGGCGGCGCGGTCTGCGCCTTGGCGGTGAGGATCTCGACCTCGTCACCATTTTGCAGCTCAGAGACGAGCGGCGCGATCTTGCCGTTGATCTTGGCACCGACCGCCATGTTGCCGACCCCGGTATGCACCGCGTAGGCGAAGTCGATCGGCGTCGCCCGGCGCGGCAGCGCGATCAGCTTCCCCTTGGGCGTAAAGCAAAACACCTGGTCGTGAAAAAGCTCGAGCTTGGTGTGCTCGAGGAATTCTTCCGGATTGGAGCCCTCGGCCAAAAGCTCGATGGTCCGGCGCAGCCAGCCGTAGGCGTTTGATTCGCGCGACAACATCTCGGTCGGCGAACCGACGCCGTCCTTGTAGAGCGCATGCGCCGCGATGCCGTAATCGGCGACCTCGTGCATTTCGGTGGTGCGGATCTGCAGCTCGACCCGCTGCTTGCCGGGGCCGATCACGGTCGTATGGATCGAGCGATAGTCGTTCTGCTTCGGGGTCGACACGTAGTCCTTGAACCGGCCCGGCACGACCGGCCAGGTCGTGTGGACAATCCCCAAGGCTTGGTAGCATTCGGCAAGCGTGGCCACGACAACCCGGAAACCGAGAATGTCGGAGAGCTGCTCGAAGCCGACCGATTTGCGCTCCATCTTGCGCCAAACCGAATACGCCCGCTTGCGCCGTCCGGTGACCATGGCGGTGATGCCGCGGTCGGCGAGCTTCTTGGTCAGCTGCTGCTCGATTTCAGCAGCGAGGTCTTCGTTGCGGTCGGCCAGCGCACTGAGCCGCTCGCTGACCACCGTGTAGGCCTCCGCGTACAGCACCCTGAACGAGAGATCTTCAAGTTCCTCCCGCATTTCGTGCATGCCCATGCGACCAGCCAGCGGCGCATAGATATCGAGCGTCTCTTCCGCCGTGCGACGGCGCCGCTCGACCGGCATGTGCTCGAGGGTGCGCATGTTGTGCAGACGGTCGGCGAGCTTGACGAGGAGGACGCGCACGTCGTCGGCAATCGCCAAAAGCAGCTTGCGCAGGTTCTCCGCCTGCTTCGCCTCCTTGGTGACGAGATCAAGCCTTTTCAGCTTGGTGAGCCCTTCGACAAGATTCCCGATATCCCGCCCGAACAACGAATCGATCTCGGCCCTGGTGGTCGCGGTGTCCTCGATGGTGTCGTGCAGGAGCGCGGCCACGATGGTCGAGTCGTCGAGCTTCAGGTCGGTCAGGATCGCCGCTACTTCCAACGGATGGGAGAAATACGGGTCGCCCGAGGCCCGCGTCTGCTCGCCATGCGCCTTCATGGCGTAGACATAGGCCCGGTTGAGCAACGCCTCGTCGGTGTTCGGATTGTACCGACGCACGCGGTCGAGGAGGTCATATTGCCGCATCATCGGGGACTTTGCCGTCCGCCGCGGGTTATCCGCGACCGGAGGGACACTGACGCCGCGCGCGAAAATCGCCGAGGAGCGGACGTCCCTCTTCCTGGTTGCAATCGGCGGATCGGCGCGCGACGGAGCCATGCCTCATCCCTCGCTCCCGGCGAGTCGGGAACGGCTTGTTCTCAGGTCATGATATCACCGCGAGCAATCGCTGCCGCAAGGGGCAAGATGCGACTAAGGCGCATCAAACGCCTGCGAAACATGTCTGCAAAGGCGTCTCTTTCTCGGAGACGCAGCTTCTATCTTTTTTCGAAAAATGCGTCGGATTCCGCCAAACTGCCGGCGGCCGAGTGGCTCTATTCGTCTTCCTCGGGCTGCTCCTCCGGCGGCGTGAGGCCTTCGAGGCCGCGCAGCAGCTCTTCTTCAGTCATCCGATCGACGGTTATTTCGGTGTCGTCGGCGTCGACACCGGCCGTACCGGCAGCACCCAGCAGCGGAACCGTCTCCGGCTCCGGCTCGTCCACTTCCACGTATTTCTGCAACGAATGAACGAGCTCTTCCTTGAGATCACCGGGCGAGATGGTCGTATCGGCAATCTCCCGCAGCGCAATAACCGGGTTCTTGTCGTTGTCCCGCTCGACGGTAATCGGTGATCCGGAAGAAATCATGCGCGCGCGGTGGCTCGCTAGCAACACTAGCTCAAAGCGGTTCTCAACTTTATCTATGCAATCTTCTACCGTGACACGAGCCATAATCTCGCCGCTCCTGACGCGAAAAGGTTTCTGGAAGCAGGTGTTAGGTATCGTTGGCGGGATGAAAGTGCAAGCGCGAAATTTATCTTGGCGTTGCGCGATGGCTCTGTTAGGCAACCCAGGGAACCGAATTCCAACCCGTCCAATTATCTCTGAGGGACCGGTTGCGGCGGCACGAACGTTGGTGCAGAGCCCAGGCGGCGCGCCGACGATCGCTCCCTTAACCACGATCCGAGACGTTTTCCCGCCGCAAGTCGTCGGGCCGCCGTTGGATAAATTAGGTTTTTGATCACAAGAGAGAACTCATGGCCCCCCAAACCGAAAAAATCGCGCTGTTCATTGATGGTGCTAACCTTTACGCGACCGCCAAATCCCTTGGCTTCGACATAGATTACAAGCGGTTACTACGCGAGTTCCAGTCACGCGGGTACCTTCTGCGCGCCTTTTACTATACGGCAGTAATCGAGGACCAGGAATATTCGTCGATCCGCCCGCTGATCGATTGGCTCGACTACAACGGCTATACCGTCGTCACCAAGGCAACCAAGGAATTCGTGGACCAGACCGGCCGCCGTAAAGTTAAAGGCAACATGGATATTGAGCTTGCGGTCGACGCCATGGAGATCGCCGAGCATATCGATCAGATGGTGCTATTTTCCGGTGACGGCGACTTTCGCTCGCTGGTCGAGGCGATGCAGCGGCGCGGCGTCCGCGTGACGGTCGTCTCGACGGTGTCAACCCAGCCACCGATGGTTGCGGACGAGCTGCGCCGGCAAGCGGACCAGTTTGTCGATATCGTCGAGCTGCAGCCGAAGATCGGCCGCGATCCCGCCGAGCGCGCCCCCCGGGAACCGCGCGAGATGCGCGAGCCCCGCGGCGAGCCGAGGCAGCATACGCCTCAATTCTTGCAGCGCAGCACCGCTCCGCAGCGAGCCGGCGCCGAGGAAGATGAATTCGAAGATTGACCAAGAAGTCCGTGGCGAAACCGGGCCAGGGCGGCGAGGCACCGCGCGATTGCCCGCGCTGCCCGCGTCTCGTCAGCTTTCGGCAAAGCTGGCGCGCACGTGAGCCGGAGTGGTTCAACGCGCCGGTCCCTTCTTTCGGGCCTGCCGATGCACGGCTGGTGATCGTCGGCCTCGCCCCCGGCCTGCAAGGCGCCAACCGCACCGGCCGGCCATTCACCGGCGATTTCGCCGGCCACTTGCTCTATGCGACGCTCACGGAATTCGGCTTCGCACGGGGTCACTACGCGGCGCGCGCCGATGACGGGCTGACCCTGGTTGATTGCCGCATCACCAATGCGGTGCGCTGCGTGCCGCCGGAGAACAAGCCGATCGGGGCGGAAATTGCCGCCTGCCGCGCCTTCCTCAAGGCGACCCTGTTGGGCATGCCCAAGCTCGAGGCGATCGTGGCGCTGGGTCGCATTGCCCACGACACCGCGGTCGCGGCGCTCGGCGCCAAGCGTTCGATCATCGTCTTCGGGCATGGCCGCGCCCAACCGATCGGCGGCCTCATGCTGTTCGATAGCTATCACTGCTCGCGCTACAACACGAACACGGGCGTGCTGACGCCGCAGATGTTTCGGGCCGTCTTCGCGGCCGTGCGGACGCATCTCGATGCGCGCAGCCGGGAGACCACATCGCCGGCGCTCGCGTCGGGTGGAAACACCGGATAGAGCCGATCACGCCGTCGTCTCTGATCAGTGACGTGCGCGTTAGCCTTTCTGGCGCAACAAACGGCCGCGCTCACGGTCCCAAGATCGCTGCTTTTCGGTCTCGCGCTTGTCGTGCAGCTTCTTGCCGCGCGCCAAGGCGAGCTCGACTTTCGCGCGCCCCTTGTCGTTGAAGTAGAGCTTCAGCGGCACGATCGTCATGCCCTCACGCTCGACCGCCCCGATCAGCTTGTTGATCTGCCGCTTGTGCAGCAGCAGCTTGCGCGGCCGCTTCGGCGTGTGATTGAAGCGGCTCGCCTGCAAATATTCAGGAATATTGGCGTTGTAGAGCCAGATTTCGCCTTCGCGCGGACCCGCGAAGGATTCGCCGATGGTTGCCTTGCCGTTGCGCAGCGATTTCACCTCGGTGCCGGAGAGCGCGATGCCCGCTTCCAGCGTCTCGCCGATCTCATAATGGAATCGCGCCTTGCGGTTGTCGGCGATCACGCGAAACGGTTTTTCCGATTTTGCCGCCATGGCTCGCACGTCACCACTGTCGCATCGAGCAAGCGGTCACGATGCCTTAACCTGGCTCTTGAGCAAATCGCGAATCTCGGTCAACAGCACCTCCTGCCGGGTCGGGGCCGCCGGCTTGGCAGGCTCCGCGCGCAAGCGGTTGATCCCCTTCACCAGCAAAAACATCACCCAGGCGACGATCACGAAATTGATGGTGACCGTGAGAAAGCTGCCCCAGGCGAGCACGGCGCCTTGCTTCTTGGCGTCGGCAAGGTTCGAGGCGTCGACCTTGGACGACAGCGCGAGGAAGTAGTTGGAAAAATCGAAGCCGCCGGTTACCGCACCGACCACCGGCATGATGATGTCGCCGACCAACGACTGCACGATGCCGTTGAACGCCGCACCGATGATGATGCCGACCGCGAGGTCGACAACATTGCCGCGCATGGCGAATTCACGAAATTCCCGCAACATCGGTATCGGACCCCACGGAATGCCAAGACATCGCGTCTACGATGCGCCGCTCACGCGCACGAAGCAACGGTCGATCGGAGACGAATTGTGCGCCGAACAAGCTGCCAGGGCAAATTCCGATTAGGTTGAATCGGAATTTGTTCTGGATTTATTGATTTGGCCGCATTTTCTTGCGGAAAACGGGTTTTCACCGTGCCCGCGCCGTGGGCCGTCTATATCAGCGTCCGCCAGTGTCGGCAACGCAACATCGGAAGAAGCTATCTCCCTGCCGTCCGGCCCAGGGTGACGAAGGAGAACTACTTGGCCTAGAACGACTCATTGCTGAGGGGCGAGGTCTGGATGGGCGACATCCTCGGTTCTCTGATCGCTATGAAGTCGAAGCCTGCCGCTCGATGACAGCTACTACACACTGACGTAAGGACCTACGTCGTCCAAGTCGGTTTCGAAGCCGCGAGGGCAATGGCTCGGGCCAATGGAATGACGATGGCCCAAGAACGCCGAGCGAGAGGGTGTCTCGCGAGAAGAAATTAGGGCTCCCGGCTCGACAAGCCGTGCAAATGCCCCAAGCCGCGTTGATGATCGAGTGACCGCCTTTGTTTGCAATCGCGTTGAACGGCAACTCGTCGACGAGAGGCCGTATGGCGAGCCGCGTGCGTGAACAGATGCGTTTCCTTCGCCGACGCCCGAGATTTGGCGACAACGACATTCCTTCCCGCGATCCTCATCGACCATTACGAACACGTCCTTGCATGCTCGGTCGGGCTTTCTGTGGGGCAACATACGACACGCGTAGCGCGAGACGGAAGGTGCGGCAAAGGTTGCGGCTCAGGCGCGCAACGCTGCCGCATGAGCCAACGCGCTGCTCGCCAAATGTCTTCGCTCAAGATCGGTTTGCTTCCCGCACTGCAACTACCGGAGAAGCAATTGCCATGAGCGCGTAGGTACGCAATCGTACAGGATTGCGCTCACCTTCCGCTGCACGCGTTAGAATGCGGTCCGCAAGGGCCAGCCGCATTTCCTGAGTCTGTTGATTTGGCGAAAGCTGATCACACGCTTCGTCAAACGCCGTCCTTACGATCGCAAGCGTCTCGGGGTCAAAAGATCTATCTAACGTCGACATCAATTCCTCCCAGAACCAGCCTACGAAACGGGCACATTACACCTACACCGTTCGGATGGAGCTGTATCGTTAAATATCGGTAATCAATCACTCCTGACATAAGGAGCTGACTCGCGAACGCATCGATAGGCAACGAAATGTTGACGCAGGCAATATGATGTCCAGAGCCGCCAAAAGCACTTGGTCTTGACGGCTGGTGACGGTGAAGGCCAGCATGATCCGATAGTCGCCATGCGGAACGAGTCGGCATACGGAACTGGCTCGAACGGCACAAGTCGCTTGCTTTGACGCGCCGCAACATGCGCCCTCATCGCGCTTTCGTGATCGGGACGATAGGAACACACAATCTTTCTAGGAAGTCATTCTCCTGGCGAGCGCTCCCCGCCAGATTATATGCGGACGCGGGAAGCGCCTCCGTGCTGCCTCCGTTTATTCGTTGCTGTCGGCGCTGAGATTGGATTTCGACTCGATCCGTGCGACAGCATCAACGCGACGCACGGCTATCATCCGAATAACGTTACGCTGAACACCGGGTAAGTATTTGGTTACAACGGCATTCTGCGGTCGAGTGCAAGGACAACCGGCTAAAGCACCGGTGGTCCAGCACGCACGGCTCATTGCAGAGCGCACGAGAAGAAATGCTATTTCTGTTTTTGCGTGGTCGTCTATTTCTCTCTCATTGCTTGGGCCATCGGGCCTCTAACATGCTCGTTTTGCGGCGATTTCAACCATTCATTGCCAAAAGCTAATCTAAGACCAGTGAACCATGTTTTCGTAACGTGAATTGCGCTTCTTAGGAAAGAGAAACGTACGTCCAAGATGTGCGTGTCGTTAACAACGAGTGACCATCCTCAAGGCCGGCTCCGCGTCCACGCTCGACATCGTTGTCCGACACGTTGGTCTTGAGACGATATCGACCACTCATTGCCAAAACTTAATCTCAGATCGGTGAACCATGCTTTCGCGCGGTGAATTGAACTCTTAAGGAAACCTAGACCGCGCGTCCAAGCCGCGTGTCTTTTTCAAGGAGGACTGTCATGTTGCGCAGAAGCACCATCGCGCTCGTTGCAAGCGTTGCTCTCGCTGCGGCTTCCGTCTCCACCGAGGCCATGGCCTTTGGCGCAGGAGGACATGGGGGAGTCGGAGGCCACGGCGCGGTTGGGTTCAGCGGAGGGCATTTTAGTGGCTTCGGTGGCGGCACGGGGGGGGTTGGCGCAAGCGCGTTGGGATTTCGCAGCGGCGCCCTAGCGGGTGTTCATGCCGGTCCGGGCCCTGTGGGCGGACGTGGTTTGGCCGGGCGCCGCGGGCGCGGTCGGGGCTATGGCTACGGTTACGGGTGGGGCGGTTACGGGTGGGGCGATGACTATGGATTATACGCCGGGTACGACGGCGGTGATTGTTACGTCTTGACGCCGCTCGGCTATCAATGGGCGTGCTGAACCTCGAGGTGCGCCCCTGCATGCGCCGAGGGCACGACTGCACGGGCTGGCTCAAACGATGAGAAAATGCCGTGTCGCGATGAGGGGGCCGGTCTGTCCCCCTCACCTATCATTGGCGGTCCCGCGCGGCCGGGTCAGATTCGATGAGGTAGAGCGCAATTTTAATGCCGGCTCTCTCGCCTCACGGAGGCTCGCCCGAACGATTGCAAAGTCCGGGGAATCCTCCGCCTGGTCCGGGAATTTGATTTAGACGTGATCCCTCTTTCAGATCCGCTCTTTTGCGGGTCTCCTCACCCTTTTTTTCCCCAATCCATGGCACGCATCCAATAGGAAATGGGGTTCGTCGGATCGAGCTTTATTGCCTCGGTGTGATCCGCGATGGCACGGTCGTAGTCCGCCTTGGCGAAGTACCCCATCCCACGGTTATGGTACGCAACGAAGCGATGACATAACGCTTCGTTGCTCGCGTCGATGATGCGCGTGCAGGCAGCGATGGCGCGATCAGCGTCTGTGGCATCCTCGGTGAAGTAATGCTGCGCGCAATGGTCAACATTGCGCTCGTCCACAGCAAATGTGGGCGTAACGAAAAGGGATGCCGCGGCGACTAAAAGACTTCCGGCCCGCATGTCCCCCCTTCGTAACGACCAATGGAAATCTAGCAGGACGAGATGCTACTTATCTGCGACCTGTTGTCGACTTGGTCGCGCCGCAACGCCCTTTTACTCCAGTTGACTGCTGAAACCGTCATGGACGCCTTGCAAGACTTGGAACACTGCCGACTAACCTTGGTGCTAATTTCCGACAACGTCATTAGTTGATCAGGCCCGCGTGCACCATGGCGTCGCGTACCACCTGCTTCGACCTCTCGGCAAGCGGCACCATCGGCAGGCGCACCGTGTCGGCGCACTTGCCGAGAATCGAGAGCGCGTATTTCGCCGGCGACGGATTGGCCTCGACGAACAGCGCGCTGTGCAACGGCATCAAGATATCCTGCAGCCGCAGCGCCGCGCCGAAATCGCCCTTGAGGCAGGCATGCTGAAACTCGGCGCACAGACGCGGCGCAACGTTGGAGGTGACCGATATGCAACCGTGCCCGCCATGCGCCATGAAGCCGAGCGCGGCCGCGTCCTCGCCCGAGAGCTGATTGAACCCCTGCCCCATCGCGGCGCGCTGCTGCGACGCCCGCACCACATTGGCGGTCGCATCCTTCACGCCGGCGATGTTCTTCAGCGCGAACAGCCGTTGCATCGTTTCGACCGACATATCGACCACCGAGCGGCCCGGAATGTTGTAGATCAGGATCGGAATGCCGATCGCGTCGTCGATCGCCTTGAAGTGCTGATACAGGCCTTCCTGGGTCGGCTTGTTATAGTACGGGGTGACGACCAGCACCGCGTCCGCCCCCGCTTTCTCCGCGTGCCTGGCGAATTCGATCGCCTCGGCGGTCGAGTTCGAGCCGGCGCCGGCAACGACCGGGACGCGGCCCTTGGCGGCCTCGACGCAGCACTCGACCACGGCGTTGTGCTCCCCATGCGACAGCGTCGGCGATTCGCCCGTCGTTCCGACCGGAACGAGTCCATTGGTCCCTTCAGCGATCTGCCACTCGACGAGGCCGCGCAACGCGCCCTCATCGACCGAGCCGTTCTTGAACGGCGTGACGAGCGCGGTGAAAGATCCTCGAAAGCTCGTCTTGGCGCTGATATTGGCGCTCATGGTCTAATCCTCGTGCTCGCTTCGCCGGCCCGCCGGCAGAGCGCATCTCGATACCGCGTCGTCGGCGCGGGGCATCCTCTCACCAACGTTTGATCACGACCCCAGTGTTGGTGACGCAACACGAACGTATTGAAGTTGCAGGCGTTCCGGGCTGATCTATTTGGCTCTGATTGCCGTCATGATATCGCCTCGGGAGCATGGAGGAAACCCCCATTGCGGCGATGGATCGGCGGCGACCGGGCCCTGCCGCCTTTTTGCCGCCGTTGACGTCGATAAATCGCTGTTCGGTCGGCCAGGGTTCGATCAAGCTGCGGCTGCAATGGGTCGGGGATTGCGGCGCCATCAACAGCAAGTAGGGACGTCGGTCGTTGCATTCGAGTTTCTTGTACCCAAGGTTTCGAGCCGTATCCGTGGCGTGGTCCGTCGCGGCACTCGTTGCCCTCGTTCCGGCCGCTGACGCGGCGGTCGCCAAGACTGTCGAGCACAAGATTCGCGAGCACAAGAGCCCTCAGCACCGCGCCGCGGGAGCCAAGCACGGCAAAAAGAAGACGATTCTCGTTGCCGAGGTCACGGCCAAGACGGTGCCGCTGCCGCGCCCGCGGCCGCGCATGATCGGCACGCAGGTCGCGAGTTCCGCCTTCGCAATGGAGGTGGTGACGACGGACGCCCCTCCCGCGGCGGCGCCATCCGGCCTTGCACCGATGCCCATTCCGGCGGTCCCGCCGATGCCCGCCTCCGCACACCCCGCCCTGGTGTTTGCGGCGGCTGCGACCTCCGTCACGCCGCCTGGCGATCTTGCGGCGATGAAGCGCGTGATCGACTTGTCGCGCCACGGCAAGGAGAGCGAAGCCACGGAGGCCGAGCACGGGATGGAGGATCCGGTCGCCCGCAAGCTCGCCGAATGGATCATCTTGCGCCGCGAGGACAACGGGGTGAGCTTTGACCGGTACGTCGCCTTCCTGACCGCGAATCCAAGCTGGCCCAGCATCCCGATGCTGCGCCGCAAGGCCGAAGCCGCGCTGTTTGAGGACCATCGCGACGGCGCGACGATCCGCGCCTTCTTTGCCAACGAGAAGCCGACCACGGCCAAGGGGAAATTCGCCCTCGCCCGGGCGCTGCTGGCCCAAGGCGATCGGGCCGGCGCCGCGGCTTTTGCGCGCGATGCGTGGCGCAGGGATTCCTTTTCGCACGATGTCGAAACGACGGCGCTTGCCAACTTCGAGGAGCTGCTGACCAAGGCCGACCACAAGGCCAGAATGGATTGCCAGCTCTACGCCCATGAGACCGAGGCCGCGCTGCGCGCGGCGCAACGCCTCGGGCCGACCGAGGTGGCCATTGCCAAAGCCCGCGCCGCGGTCAGCCACAAGTCCGCCAACGTGCAAGAATTGTTCGACGCGGTTCCGGCCGAGGCGCACAGGGATCCGGGCCTCATCTTCAGCCGGATCGTATGGCTGCATCACAGGGAGGAGTACGGCGAAGCCGTCCAGCTGATGCTCGCCGCGCCGAACGATCCGGCGCTGATCCACGACACCGATCAATGGTGGGTCGAGCGCCGCCAGCTGGCCCGCAAGCTCCTCGACCTCGGCGACGCCAAGACCGCCTATCAGATCGCGCGCGACGCGGCGCCGCCGGCCAAGGAGAACTACCGCGCCGAGCACCAGTTTACGTCAGGCTGGATCGCATTGCGCTTCCTCAACGATCCAGAGACCGCGCTTGTCCATTTCTCGCACATCGCCGACGGCATCACCAACCCGATCGCGCTCGCACGTGCCGGCTATTGGCAGGGCCGGGCGGCCGAAGCCTTGGGCCGGACGCACGAGGCGCGCGCCTATTACGAGGCGGCGGCGCGCTACTCCACCGCCTACTATGGTCAGCTCGCGCGCGGCCGGCTCGGCCTGCCCGAGATCATTCTGCATGCGCCGGCGGAGCCCCCGCCGGAAAAGCACGCGGAGCTCGCCCGCCTCGAAGTGGGGCGTGCCGTGGAGCTCCTCTACGCACTGAACGAGCGCGATTTCATTCTGCCGTTCATGGTCGATCTCGCCGAGCGCGCCCAGGACATCGGGGCGCTGAGCATGCTCGCCGAGATCGCCCGCCGCCATGAAGATGCCCGCGCCATGGTGCTGCTCGGCAAGGCCGCCATGGCGCGCGGCCTCGCCTTCGATTTCTACGCCTTTCCCTCGAGCGGGGTCCCGAACTACAGCCCGGTCGGGCCGAATGTGGAGCGCGCCGTCCTCTACTCGATCATTCGCCAGGAGAGCGAGTTCAATCCGAAGGATTATTCGAGCGCCAAGGCGATGGGGCTGATGCAGGTGACGCCCGACGCAGGGCGTTATGTCGCCAGCAAGTTCCACGCGAAATACGACCAGAAACGCTTGATGAGCGACTTGCCCTACAACCTCGCGATGGGAGCCGCCGAACTCGGCGAGCTGATCCAGGATTATCGCGGCTCCTATATCCTCGCTTTCGTCGGCTACAATGCCGGGCGCGGACGCGTGCGCGAGTGGGTGGCTCGCTACGGCGATCCTCGCGATCCGAGCGTCGACCCGGTCGACTGGGTCGAGCGCATCCCGTTCTCGGAGACGCGCAATTACGTCGAGCGCGTGCTCGAGAACCTGCAGGTCTATCGCACCCGCTTCGGCGGCGGCACCCGCCTCATGATCGACGCCGACATGCGGCGCGGCACCTCGGCGCAAGATTGATCCCGTTGACGCCTTGCGTGGCGGGCGGACTGCGCGCGGCGAACGCCCTGTTGCCATCGGCTCGATCGCAATCCGATAATAGCCGCGGTCAAGAGCGGAGAGGAAATGCCCGAGGGTCAGGACGCGCCGGCGTCGGCGGTTGACGCCGTCGAGCCGCGCAGCTTGTTCGTGAACGCGCCGGACGGGCGCAAGCTGCATGTGCGCTCCTACGGAGAGCGCGGCGTTAACACATTGCCGGCGGTGTGCCTGCCGGGGTTGGCGCGGACCGGGCTTGATTTCGATCCGCTGGCGCGGGCGCTGGCCGGCCGCCCCGAGCACCAGCGCCTGGTGCTCGCGCTCGACTATCGCGGACGCGGGCGCTCCGAATACGACCCCGATCCGCGCAACTACAACGTCGCGGTCGAGATCGCCGATCTGCGAGCGGTACTGACGGCGTGCGGCGTCGAGCGCGCCGTCTTCATCGGCACCTCGCGCGGCGGCATTCTCACGATGCTGCTCGCCGCCTCCCACAAGGCGGTCTTTGGCGGCGCCATCCTCAACGACATTGGGCCCCTGATCGAGACCGAAGGCGTGATGCGGATCAAGAGCTATGTCGGCAAATTGCCGCGGCCGGACAGTTTTGCGGCTGGAGCCGAGATCTTGCGGGCGCTGTTCGGGGCGCAGTTTCCGCGTCTGACCGGGCGCGATTGGCTGACCGGCGCGCAGCGCATGTGGGAGAAGCGCAACGGAGCGCTGGTACCGACCTATGACGAAAAGCTTTCAACAACGCTCGACGACGTCGGTCTCGACAACCCTTTGCCGCCGCTCTGGGACCAATTCGATGCGCTCGCCGGCGTGCCGTTGCTGGTGATCCGCGGCGTCAATTCCGATATTCTGTCGGAGGTGACGGTCGCCGCCATGCGGGCGCGCCGGCCCGACCTTGCGCTGATCGAGGTGCCCGACCAGGGCCATCCGCCGCTGCTCGCCGAGCCGGACGTCATCGACCGGATCGCCGGGTTTTTGGCCGATTGTGATGCGGCTTGCCAGCGCGTCAGGATCTAATCGCCAAGCGATGAGGCGGCAATTACAAAATCGAAGATCGGCAGGAATGCTCAGTGGTTCGGCGCGGCCGGAGCGCCCCAGCCGAAACGATAGTTGATCCCTAACTTAACGACTTGCGCGTTGTCGCGAACATCTTCAGTGAAAAATCCCGGCGCGTTGGTGAATTTCACGTTCCGCGTGCCGAGGCCCAGATAGTCGTATTCCACCTTTCCGGACCAAGGCCCTTTGAATGAATATTCGAGGCCTGCACCCAGCGTCCAGCCGCCTCGGGTCTCGGCGGCAGACCCGGCGGACGGCGCGCCCGCGGTCAGGTAGGATTCGTTGACCCAACCGAAGCCGCCTTTGACGTAGGCAAGTGAACGATCGAACGTCGCGCCGACCCGGCCGGTGACGGTTCCCAGCGCATCGACCTTCGAGGAGCAAGTCTGTGTGGTCCCGGCAACTTCCGGGAAGCAGCTGGAGCTGCTGCCGGTCAGATTGGCGCCGCTCACGTCGCCTTCGATGCCGAAGACCCACCGTCCGGTCTGGTAATTGATCCCAACCTGGCCGCCGCCAAGGAGGCCACTGGCGGTGTGCGAGGCGTCCTGGAGCCCAATCGGGCCGACGCCGCCGCTTCCGCTTTTCGTAATATCCTCTAGCCAAGTCGTATTGGCCCAGCCGCCGCCGACATGGCCCCCAAGGTAGAAGCCGGTCCAGCTCCAGGTCGGCGCGTTCGGCGCTTTGGTGTAAAGAGGCTCCAACCCCAGATCAACGGCTCCCGCCGTCGGTCCGAAGCTCAAAGAAAACAGCACCGCCGCCGCCGGCATGAATGCGAGTTTTCTCATAGCCCCAATCTTCTTCTCCTACGCCTCGGACGCCGGACACAACCTAAGCAATCACCCACACAGAATACTTGCTAAGGTTTAGAAGCTCCCAGACGCAAACTCGTAAGCAGCAATTCCGCCCTTATAGACCTATATCGATAACCGATTCGAAGCTGTAGCGGGACTGCAACACCGCGGTGCGCAATACGATCCCCGGGGACCTATCCCCAGGCCGTTCTTGGAACCCCAGGCCCAGCTATCCCGATACGGCCACTGCGAAAGATCACGGCGCAACAGGGTACCGGACGCATCGCTGGTTACTGAGAGGATCTTAGCACTGAGTAGCGTACGCGCCGAAACGCAGCTGTCGCCGAGATCGTGAGGGATCGGAGCCCTGCAACCCTTGCGGAAGCGCGATCGCGGCCGGCGACGGTGCCGGCGCGATCGTAACCCTGAAGCGGGACGCCGGTTCAGCAAGCGAGAATGCGGCCGAGCGCTGACGTCGACCCGGAGATCTTGTCGCCGCAATCGACACCGCGAGGCGCGAGCCGCCTACGAGAAGGCGCTTTACTTATACGATAAGCTTGGTCAGTGGTTGCCAAGACCGGACGGCGGGCCGAGGCCCTCGCCATCTTGCGCCGGGGACAGGCCATTGTGTCGCCCCTTGCCGAGCGCGTCGGTCAAGCATTCTGGAAGCAATACGTCACCCACTTGGACAAGGGCATCGCAGCGCTTGCGCAAGAAGACACTAGACTAATGTTCGCTGGTACGAGGTATTGCGCAACGGGACGCGCGCTGTCGGTCATGGCCTATCTCCCTTCGATGGAAAGTGTAGACTCCGAACACCACCACGACACGCAACCTCATCCCTTCCTGCGATCACCAACTTTCGAGTACAGCTCCAGCGGAAGACTGCGCGATCGGTCGCGATTGACGTCACTTTTCAAAATGATAATGTCCATTTGCGCGCGGAATCACCGGGTGACATTTCAGCAAAACGCCGCGGTGTCCTTGAATGGCTGCTCCAGCACTCATGCTCAACCGCGCCATTTCCGCCTTCAACTCAGGACGACTCATTGAGGCTGAGGAGCTATGTGAAAGACTCGTCGCCGCCAAACATAACGACCTTGATGCGCTTCATCTGTTGGCTGTCGTTCAATCAAGGCTGGGCAAAAGAGACAAGGCACTGGTGAGCTACGACCGCGCGCTGAAGGTGCGACCGGACTATGTGGAAGCGCTGTTCAATCGCGGGGTTACCCTGCATGAGCTGGAGCGGTTCGAGGAAGCGTTGGCGAGCTACGACAGCGCGCTCAAATTGCGCCCGGACTTTGCCGAGGCACTGTCCAATCGCGGCAATGCCTTGAAAGAGCTGAAGCGGTTTGACGAGGCGCTAGCGAGCTACGACCGCGCGCTCAAAGTGCGGCCGGCCTATCTCGCGGCGTTGTTCAATCGCGCCAATACCCTGAAAGAGCTGAAGCGGTTTGACGAGGCGCTGGCGAGCTACGACCGCGCGCTCAAATTGCGCCCGGACTTTGCCGAGGCGCTGTCCAATCGCGGCAATATCCTGCAGGAACTCAAGCTCTTCGATGCGGCGCTGGCCAGCTACGACAGTGCCCTCAAGGTGCGCCCGAACTTTGCCGAGGCGCTATCCAATCGTGGCAACACCCTGCAGGAACTCAAGCGCTTCGATGAGGCACTGGCGAGCTACGAAAATGCGATCACTCTACAACCCGATCATCCCCATGCGTTTAGCGGAATGGCTTTTTCCGCGCTGAACCTCTGTGATTGGACGCGAACAGCGAAATTTCTTGGCGAAATAGAAGCTCATGTTGAGGAGCAAAAATCAATCGTCTCGCCCTTCGTGTTTCTCGCCTACAGCGGTGATGCGGCTCTGCAGCTAAAATGCGCTCGAACCTACATAGAGAGTAAAATAGCGAAAGCGCCGCCATCGCTTTCAAACGGGATGGTCAAGCACCGCGACAAGATACGAGTTGCCTATCTATCAGCTGATTTTCGTCGCCATTCCCTCGCATATTTAACGGCTGAATTGTTTGAGGCCCACGACAGGAGACGCTTTGAGATCTTGGGCATTTCCTTTGGCCCCGACGACGGAAGTGACATGCGCTTGCGCCTTATCAATTCATTCGATCAGTTCTTGGACGTGAAGTTGAAAAGCGATCATGATGCGGCGAGGCGGTTGAACGATCTTGACGTTGATATAGCCGTTGATTTGACTGGCTACACTGCAAATAGCCGACCTGGTATCTTGACTCATCGCCCTGCGCCCATACAAGTGAGCTATATGGGCTATCCAGGAACAATGGGAGCTAAGTTTATCGATTATGTAATTGCTGACGGAACGGTTTTGCCGCTTGACCAACAGCCATTTTGGACCGAGAAAATCGTTCACCTTCCGGATTCCTATTGGGTCACTGACTCGAAGACGGGTATCTCGCCTCGCGTGTTTATGCATCGGGAGGTTGGATTGCCAGACGAAGGCTTCGTATTTTGCTGTTTTAACAACAGCTATAAAATTACTGCCCGCGTGTTCGATGTGTGGATGCGGCTCCTGAGGGCCATCAACGGAAGCGTTCTGTGGCTGTTGCGGGATAATAACGGCGCTGAAACAAACCTTTGCAAGGAAGCGGCGGCGCGCGGGATCGATCCGGCGCGCCTCGTGTTCGGCAACCGAATGCCGTTGGAGGATCACTTAGCGCGCCATCGGCTAGCCGACCTTTTCCTGGATACGTTGCCTTGCAATGCCCACACTACAGCAAGTGACGCTCTGTGGGCGGGCCTACCCTTGCTGACGTGCTGCGGAGAATCATTTGCGGGTCGGGTTGCGGCCAGCTTGCTCAATGCTATCGGCCTTCCTGAACTCGTAACCTCCAACCTTGAGGAATACGAAGCGCTGGCCTTGGAGCTGGCGCGGAACGCTCCTTTGCTTTCCGGCATCAAGGACAAGCTAGCACGTCATCGCGACACCTACCCGCTCTTCAAAAGCAAACGGTTTACCGGCCACCTCGAAGCGGCCTACACCACGATGAGGGAAATATGCCAGCGCGGCGAAAGTCCACGAAGCTTTAGCGTTGCGCCGACGGCAGATGCTGAGGACGACGCCAACACGAGCTGAAGTTAGATACAGGCGGATACAGTGAACCAGCTTCAAGGTCTAAAGCGCCCAAGCTGCTCGACCGCGAAGCTCGCGGGAGATTCGCCGCGCTGCCACGTTTCCCACATGGTCGCGTACGCCGCTTCGATGTGGCGTCGAAATCGGTCGGTATCGAAAAGCGGGTGAGTCAATCGGTTCACCTCAAGCTTGCGCCGAATGGATCGGAGAGTCGGCGGGTCAGTGCCCAGTTTCAAGGCGAGGGCTTCATATTCGTCCAAGCCGTGGGTCACGAGCTCGGGCAATCCCACGGCGTACAGCAAGCTTGCCGCGACCCGCCCCGCAAAGGCGCTCCCTTCGTTGGTCAGCACCGGAAGGCCCATCCATAGCGCGTCGCTCGCCGTCGCGTGGGCGTTGTAGGGTAGCGTGTCGAGGAACAGGTCGGCCAGACGGTGGCGCGCCAGGTGGTCGTCATAAAGCGGCAAATGGCCGGCGAACACGAGCCGGTCGGCATCGATGCCGCGCGCCTGCGCTTCCCTGCGCAGGTTCCGCTCCGTAACGTGGTTGCCGCGTGACAGCCACAACACGCTGCCGTCGACAGCACGCAAGATCCTCATCCACGCACTGAACACGTCAGGGGTGATCTTCCAGTTGTTGTTGAAGCAACAAAAGACGAAGCCCTGCTCAGGCAGCCCGGCTTCCTGCCGCGATGGCGTCTGTCCCACGATATTCCGCTTGGCGTCGTTGACCAGATAGCAGTCCGGCAGGTGGACGATCCTCTCCGTATAGAACCGCTGATGCTCAAACGGCGCCACGGTCTTGTCGGCGATGATGTAGTCGATGAACTCGGCCCCCGTCGTGCCCGCATAGCCGAGATAGCTCGCCTGAATTGGCGCCGGACGATGCGCTAGAATGCCGGGCCGCGAATCCAGGGTGTGTCCCATTAGATCGATAGCAATGTCGACCTGTAGATCGTGCAGGAGCCTGGCGACTTCCTCATCGCTCTTTCGGCGGACATCGCAAAACCGATCAAACGCGGCGACGACCCGCTTGCGCAGCTCGCTTGCGTCATCCACACCGAATGACACGCCGATGATCTCGAATCGCGAGCGGTCGTGCCGCTCAAATAGGCCCGCCATCAGCTGCATCATTGGATGCTGGCGGAAATCTGCCGACAAATAGGCGACCCGCACCTTGTCGTGGCGGCGAGTCGCACTGCGTGACGTCTCGCCGGTCAACAGTGGCTGCTGAGGCGACGGAACGCTGCTCTCGATGTAGTTCCTGGCACATTGCAGTTGCAGCCCGGGATCATCGCTGTAACCGAGCAGCACGAAAGGAGGAATGACCGACCTCTTGCCGGAGACGTTTGCCCTCAAATCCGCGGCGATCCGTGCCCGCCGGTCCCAGTTGCAGAGCTTGATCACACAGTCCGCGGCTCCGCCGAACGCATGCGCATGGTCCGCCTCCGCAGCCACCGCTTGGTCAAAACTTGCCAAAGCCTCATCCAAACGCGCCAGGTCGCGAAGCGCAGCGCCTCGGTTATGAAAGGCGTCGGCGTAGTCCGGCTTGAGGGCGATCGCCCGATCGTAGCTCCCCAGCGCCTCATCAGGACGCTTGAGCTGCCGAAGCACAACGCCACGGCTGTTGAGGGTGTCCGCTTGGTCGGGCTTGAGCGCAAGCGCCCGGTCACAGCTTGCCAAAGCCTCATCCAAGCGCTGCAGCTTTCGAAGCGCATTCCCGCGGTTGTCGAAGGCTTCTGCATAGTCGGGCTTGAGCGTAACGGCCCTGTCGTAGCTCGCCAAGGACTCCTCGACCCGCTGCAGTTCCCCGAGCGCAACGCCGCGGTTGTTAAAGGCTTCGACGTAATTCGGCTTCAACGCGATGGCTCGATCGTAGCTCGCCAAAGCCTCCTCCGGACGCTTCAGCTCCCGAAGCGCATTCCCTCGGCTATAAAAGGCTTCCGCGTAATCCGGCTTGAGGGCGATCGCCCGCTCGCAACTGGCCAGCGCCTCCTCCGGACGCTTCAGCTCCCGAAGCGCAATGCTTCGGTTATTAAAGGCTTCGACGTAATTCGGCTTGAGGGCAATCGCTCGATCGTAGCTCGCCAAAGCCTCCTGCGGACGCTTCAGCTCCCGAAGCGCATTCCCTCGATTGTTAAAAGCTTCCGGGTAATCCGGCTTGAGGGCGATCGCCCGCTCGCAGCTCGCCAGCGCCTCATCCGGACGCCGCAGCTGCCACAGCGCATTCGCACGATTGTTGTGCGCGACCGCAACCCTAGGATTTATCTGCAAGGCAACGTCGATTTGGCCGACCGCCTCTGCGTGGTTGCCGCGTTGGGCGTAGATGATCCCTAACAGATGCAGGCAATCGAAATGTCTCGGCTGCGCTCGCAAGATCTGCCGATAGATCTGTTCCGCCTCCGCCAACCGCCCGGCTTGGTGGAACGTTAGCGCCTGCTTGAAGTCGCCATGGGACGTTGTTGATTGTCCTTCCATGTTCACTTTCTCACCATTCCGCAACGAGTGCTACCGCCCGGCTCACCCTGCGCTCAGCGATTTAACTCGACTTGCAACTCGGCGTTTGCGCCATTTGAGGATTTGACCAGTCACATGTCAATCGGCACGCAAACGCAGCAACGCGACGCGGCGCATCGGCAAAAGGAAGACGGCGCAACGGGGTACCCCGTGGCGGCGGCTCACAGCACAGAATTGCGACGTCGAGTATCAGAAGGGATAGTAACGCAGCGAGACGTAGACGATGTTGTTGTTGGGGTTCAGGCCCTGGTTGGGGGTTGCCCCAGCGGTCGGCGAGCCAGCGAAAGCGGTATCCCTGATGTATTCATACTGCGCACCGAAGGCGACCCGCCCCACGGGGCCCTTGTACAGATTTTTCCAGAAGCCGATGGTAAACTCCTGCGACTTCTGGATTTGGGCTTGACAGCTTTGTCCCGCGGCGGGGGTGTTGAAGCCGACGCTATTAGCCGGAACCTCCAACAAGCATCCACCGTTGGCGAAGGCCGGATTGCCGTAGCCACCCTGGCTCCCGGCGGCGGTCGTCCAGTAATTGGAGTTCACTTGCTCCTGACCGTAGTACGCATACACGTCGATGTCGGGCGTCGCATGCGCCACCAACCCGAGCAGGAACTGGGTGGTTTGGAGCGGGCTAAGCGAGCCATCCGCCGCGATTACGTTTTCGGGCAATTGCGCCGAACCGTAGCGACCGAGACCTTTGCCCGTCAGCACGCTGGCCTGGAAGTCGACGAATTTAGGGAACACGGGCAACAAAACGGAGCCGCCGATGCCATACCCCATTGTCGTATCGTTCGTGCCAGGCGCCCCGGCGACGGGCGCCGCGCCGTTGGGAGTGCCCCATACCCGGTCGTTGAACCAGCGTTCAATGCCGACGACTTCGTAGTGACCCCAGCCCGGATCGAGCGCGGCTTTTTCGATGATGTCAGGGATCGTGTCGTTGCTGTATGAGGTCGTGCTGTTGAAGAGGCCGCTGCCCGTACCGGGGTTGGCAACATTGCTCACCACGCCCGGAGCGTTGGAGCCTGTAACGCTGGTCTGTGGCGACTCAGCCGAGACCGCCAACCAGAGGGTCTTTTTCCAGTCCCAGGCCATGCGGAACTGGTCCTGCCGCGCCCAGTTGAAGCCGGCGACGTACTGCGCGTCGATCGAGAGCGGAGTGTTTTCCGTACGCGGAGTGATTCCGACCCGGTTCTGGGTCAGAAGGCTCCAGCTTTGACCGGCGAGGAAATGCGTGTGCCACTCGTCATTGTCCCATGTCGCGTAGGCATTACGAACGCGCAGGTTGTAGCTGTTGCTCTCCCGGTTGTTCGGGGTCACGCCGGCACCGAGGAAGTCCATCTCGTAATAGGCAGCCAGATGCTGGGCCGGGCTGATGTCCCCGGTGGCGAGGAGCGAGAGACGGCTCTGGCGGGCGCTGAAGCGCGTCTCGTTCTCGTTGTAGAGCGGTGAGTTCGGGAACGGAATCGTGCTGAAGCCCGGATCGCTGGCGCCGTCAGACACCTCGTTGCGTTGACGCCAGACGGCCGCGGCTTCGATGAAGCCTCCCCACGTCAGCTTGACGCCGGGCAAAGCCTTGAAGAGCGGCATATCGGCGGCGTAGGCATTGGCCGGCAACGTCACGGTTTGACGCTTGGCCGCCTTAACGTCCTGTTCGAACGCCTGCAGCTGTTGCTGCAGCTGGTCGACTTGCTGCTGCAGCTTTTGCGTCTGCGCGTCATCGGCAAGAGCGGCACTGGCCGGAATGAAGGCCGCGCCCGCCAACGCACTGAGCATGAGAGTCCGCAGCCGGTTCTTGGCGCGCGGCATCTCGATAACAGAAACCTGTAGCCCCCTGGTCTTCGGTTCTATCTCTTGGCGTGTCATGAGTCGTTATCCTTTGATGGACTGCGTACGGATGATTGAGCGGGCGCGTTTACGCATTATTGACTGTATTTGTTTAGGTATTCTTGGGTGTTACCTAACGGTCGACTGCTTACGTACTCCCGTATTACGTACGATCGTCTGCATGTCGCGGCTGCTAGCCACCGGTTAGAATGGCCAGGGTGTCGCGTCACGAGAACAAGCTAGATTTTACTACGCCGCTCGACGCGTATGCTGACGGAAGACCAGTATATGAGGGATACGCTGCTTATCGGAAGCAACCTGAGACTTTCGCTCTACATCGCAACTGTTTCAGGTACTGACCGACTGATCAGATACGACCCGACTGATTAGATACGACGAGATACTGGAGGCTCGCCAAAAACACTTCCGGCCGACGAAGCTCCATGCTTGCTTGACGCACGAGGCGTTCGACAAACTTGAGCTCGACGTGCTGCGGACCGATGAACGCGGTTGCCGGCTGGTGCAACTACAAATCGACGTCACACGACTGATTGGAATCAGACTGGGCCGCTACCGCTTGACACTTTTTCAGAGGAGATACGCTTACGAGAGGCGAAGACCAAAACAGGCTTTACCAGCATCAGACGACGCTACTGCGACGCCCATAGACGCTACGATCGCGCTGATACAACGCTACTGCGGCTTACCGCAAACGCCTGTTTCTCGCTACTCAACGACCGATCGCTTCACGTGGACCCGATCTGTTGAGCAATCTAGAAGTCCTACATGACGGTTCGGTGACACCACAAGCCCCGCGGCCTACGGACAGGGCAGCACCCGCCAATTCAAACCTGTTGTGGCAAAAATGATACTCCAGCGGCTGGTCCTGCTCTGCTCAAATGCGGATCACCCCTGGCCGGCCAAGACCCGCCTCTATCCCGCAACGCCCGATTTGATAGTTCCTTGCATTGTTTTTGATTGAGTAAATAATTTAATACTCGCGATGGTTATAAGGGTCGCCGGTTCGACGCTCCGCGGATTCAGCGAATCAGCGCGCGGCATCCGAAACCGGAACGATCGGTCGCTCGAATCACCGGTCCGCTTGCTGCGGCACGGCGAGCCGCCGCAACGCAGCCAGCACTGCCGGCTGTGGCTCCGGAATCGGCGGAAGCGCCTGGTACAGCTCCCAGCCCCCGCCGAGCGCCTTATAGAGTGCGACGAACTGGACGGCCGCAGCTGATTGGGCGGCGCCGTATTGGCTTCTGAGCTCGTATTCCTGACGCTGAGCGTCCAGCACATACAGAAAGTCCGTGACGCCGCGCTCATACCGTTCGGTCGCAAGCTCCACGGCGTGCCTGGCCTGGGCCAATGCGTTGTCGAGGCTATGCAGCTGATCGAGATCGGCCCGATACCGCTTGATCGCCTCGTCGACGTCCGCGACCGCCGTCAATATGGTTTTCTGGTAATTCACCAGGAGCTCGTGCGCGCCGAACTCTCGGATATCAACCAGCGCATCCAGCCGCCCGAAGTCGAGCAGCGGCCAGTAGGCGCCAGGGCCGACTGACCAGATCGGTCCGCGAAACGCGTTGCTCGTGTCTCCTGCCGTGCCTTGGAGACCGACGCCGGCGGTGAGCCCGACCCGCGGGAACAGGTCGGCGACGGCAACCCCGATGAGCGCGGTCGCGGACGCGAGCTCGCGCTCGGCCCGCCGGATGTCCGGCCGCCGCCGCAACAACTCGACCGGCTGTCCCGGCCGAATGCGTTCGGGCGTATGCGGAATCTTGCGCGGGCGCCGAAGCTCGCTCGCGATGTTCTCTGAATAGGTCCCGAGCAGCAGCGCGATCCGGCTCTCGGCCTCGGCGATGCTCGCGATGAACGGGGGCAGCTGCGCTTGCAGGGTCGCCGCTTGCCGCTTCGCCAGGGTGACGTCGAGTTCATTCGTCAAGCCCCGATCGAACCGCGTCTGCACCAGATCAACCGTCTTTTCGGCGCGAGCAATATTGTCGCGAATGATGGCCAGTTGGGCTTGCAGTCCGCGCAGCTCGATGTAATTGCGGGCGACGTCGGCAATGACCGTTACGATCACCGCGTTGCGATCCTCGATGTAGGCTTCGGTGGCGTCGTGCGCCGCCTCGATCTCTCGGCGATATTTGCCGAACAGATCGAGCTCCCAGCTGGCGTCGAAGCCGGCGACGCTGACGACACTGCTCAACCCGGTTCCATTGACCGCGGAATTGAGGGAATTGGGCACGCGTCCCTTGATTCTATTGGTTCCCGTGCCGAGGGCTCCTCCCGCGCCGGCGCCGGCCTCCGGCAATGCGGCCCCCAGCACCACAATTTCTTGCTCTCTCGCCGCCTGAATGCGCGTCAGCGCAATCTCGATGTCCGGATTGGCAACAACTGCGCGTTGGACCAGCGAGTCGAGCTCCGAATCGTGCAGCGCAAGCCACCAGCGCGTGACGTCCCTGACGGAGGTCGCGTCGGTCCGTACCCCCTTCGACCCGGTTCTCTGCGGCGAGGGCGATGACGGCCCCGTCAGGCTGATCGGCAGCGGAAAGTCCGGCGTGGTGTAATCAGGACCAACGGCGCATCCCGAAATGCAGGCGGCGGCGCCAACAATCGACGCAAACTTACATACCGACATCGGATAAACCCCACGCTACAACCCCACGCTTGCCACGTACACTAAACGCAACGCCTTACCGCCACGGTCCCGTCAATTCGCGCCGAGCTGCTTCGTAGCGGCCGCCGCCGTATCGTTCGTCACTATCACCTTGTCGCCGTTGCCGATCTGGTTGCTGATATTGAGCGCAACCCGGTCGCCCTTCGAGACCCCGGACGCAAGCAATACCGCGCTGCCGTCGTCGCGGGCGATGCTCACGTTCTTGAACGTCACTGTATCATTGTCGTCAACGACGGCAACCTGCGGGCCGGAAGCCCGGAAGATCAGCGCGCTGGCCGGGACCTGCACGAAGGTCGTCGGCTCGAGGTGAAAGGTCACCTGAACGTACATCCCGGGAAGCAGGGCGCCATAGCTGTTGTCGAGGTCCACCTCGACGCGTAGCGTGCGCGCATGCAGATCGATCGATCGGCTCGTCCTGGCGACCTTGCCGTCGAATTTCCGACCCTGAAACTCGCTGGCGGTGACTTGAGCCGTGGTTCCGTCGCCGATCTGCACGCTGGCCGATTGCGGAACGTCGACGAAGACGCGAATCTTGTCGGATTGGGTGATCCCGTAAAGCGGGCTCGTATTGGCGGTGCTGCCGGCAGTCACGAGATCGCCGATGTCGACCTGACGCTGGGTGATCACCCCATCGAAAGGCGCGGTCACCTGCTTGAATTTCGTCAAAAATGTGAGCCGGTCGACATTGGCCTGATCGAGGTTGACCTTGGCGCGCGCGGCGTTCAATTGAGCCACGCTGGTATCGTAATTCGCCATCTTCGCTTCGGTTTCCTGCTTGGACACCACGCCGACCGGCGATTCACGCCAGCGGTCGTACGTGCTCTTGGCGAACCTGGCTTCCGCCTCCCTGACCTTGACCTCGGCCTCCTCGGCGTTGAGCTGGGCTTGCGAAGCGGAGAGCTGAGCATCGAGATCCGGTGTATCGATCGTCGCCAGAACCTGATCCTTCTTCACCCGATCGCCGATGTCGGCAACCCAATTGGCCAAATACCCGTTGACCCGCGCGTAAATCGTCGAGGTGTACCAGCCCTTGGCCCCACCAGGCAAAGTCAGAACCTGCGTCGCCGGGGCATTATCAACCTTCACGACCTCGACAGGCGCAGGTTGCCCGGCGCGCTCCGCGGTCGTCATGGCGAGCGCTTCTTGATCGCGTCCCCTGATGTGATGCACGACGAAGAATGCGATCGCCAATATGACGGCGAACGCCCCGGCAAAAATTTGCAGCCGCCGCGCCGTCCCCGGATCGTAGGTGGTCGCCACCGGAACATGGCCATGGCTGTCCGGCCCCACTTTTTTCCCGTCCGACGCGTGGCTGGCGCCGTGAACGGGGGCGTTGCCCTCGCTTTCATGCGTCGGCTCCCCTTCCCGCGCCGTCTCGTCGAACGAATCGAAGGCGGCCTCGTTCTTGTCGCCCGTGTCGGGCGACTTTGGTTTGTCAGGCGGATGCAAGGGTTTGCCTCCCTTTTGCAGGCGAACGCTTGGGTGCGCGTCTCAGCAGTCGGTACATGGTGGGCACGAAAACCAGCGTTGCCGCGGTGGCGAACAGCAGTCCGCCGATGACCGCGCGCGCGAGCGGAGCATTCTGCTCGCCGCCCTCGCCGACGCCGAGCGCCATCGGAATCATCCCGAGGATCATCGCGCCGGCGGTCATGAGGACCGGGCGCAATCGCGTATATCCCGCCTCGATGGCCGCGGTCCGCGGATCGAAGCCCTGCGCCATGCGCTGATTGGCGAAGGTGACGACCAGAATGCTGTTCGCGGTCGTGAGCCCGATGCACATTAGCGTACCCATCAAGGCCGGCACACTGACATGGGTCTGTGACACGAAGAGCATCCACATCACCCCGGCGAGCGCGAAGGGAACCGCGAACAGCACGATCAGCGGGTCGATCCAGCTTTGAAAATTGATGACCAGCAGGAGGAAGACCAGAACGACCGCCAGAGCCATTCCGGAGAACAGCCCGGAATAGCTTTCCCGCATGGTCTCGACCTGACCGCTCAGCGTCACCGTAATCGCCTTGGACGGCTCCGGCCGGTCGGCGTCGATCACCTTGTCGATGGCCCCCGCCGCGGAGTTCAGATCCCGCCCCTGCACGTCGGCATGCACATCGAACACCGGCCTGATATTGAGCTGCGACACGATCATCGGCACCTTGCCGCGCCCGAATTGCGCAACATTCATCAATACCTGCGGGCTCTCCAATACCTGAGATCTCGCGGTATTCGGCGCCGTCACCGGGACCGTCCACAGATCTTGCGCCGAGCTGATCCGATAGGTCGGAATTTGCACCACGAGCGGATAACTGACGCTGTTGCGAGGATTGACCCAGAAGTTCGGCGCCACCTGCGCGCTGTTGTTCAGCGACACCAGGAGATTGTCGGCGAGACTGCGCTGCCCGAGGCCGACCTCGCGGGCCAACGTCCGGTCGACGTCGACCTTCAGCGCGGGAGCATCCGGCACCTGGAACACATGCGAGTCGACCACGCCGGGCACGCTCTTGAGATCGCGGGCCAATTTGGCGGCGACCGCGTAGGATTCGTCGCTGTTGGGTCCCGATACGCGGATGTCGATCGGCGCCGGTTGACCGAAATTCAGCACTTGGTTGACGATATCGGCCGGCTGAAAGAAGAACTGCAGCTGCACGAACCGCTGCGGCAGCTCGCGGCGCAAATCGGCGACATGCGCCGGTGTCGGCGTGTGCTTTTCCTTCAGTGAAATCAGAATCTCGCCGTCCATCGGGCCGACTGTCGCCGAATCGCTGAGCGCGACGTTGATGCCGCTATAGGGCAGGCCGATATTGTCGAGAATGACCTCGATCTGATCGTTGCCGACGATCTCCCGAATGGCTGCCTCGACCCCGGCAAAATATTTCTGGGTATCCTCCAGCCGCGTCCCGGGCGGCGCGCGGACGTGCAAGCGCATCTGCCCGGCATCGATCTGCGGAAAGAAGTCCATCCCGAGCCGCGGGAACAGCAGGGACGAGACGATGATCAGCAGCACGAAGAAGGCGCTCGTGGCAATCGGCCGATCGACCGCCCAAGAGAGCGTGTTGCGATGGACCTCGCGAAAGCGCTCGAACCCCTGCTCGAAGCGGCTGTGAATGATCCGCAACGGATTCAGCGACCGGCCCTCCGCCTGGTGTGGCGCCGGTGCCCCACTGCCGTGCTGATGCGCCGCTGTCTGCGAGCGCATAAGATATTTGAAGAGCACGGGTACCAGGGTGAAAGAGAGGATCAGGCTCGCGGCCAGCGAAATGATCACCGAAAGGGACAACGGGGAGAACAAGTATTTGGCCGTCCCCGTCAGCAGGAACACCGGCACGAAAACCACGCTGATCGACAGCGTGGAGAGGAAGGTGGGGACGCCAACCTCGGCCGCCCCATCCAGGATCGCCTGCTCGAGCGGCTCGCCCAGCCCGACATGGCGTTCGATGTTCTCGATCACCACCGTGGCGTTATCGACCAGGATGCCGACCGCCAAGGCGAACCCGCCCAAGGTCATGGTATTCAACGTCTGGCCGCCGACATAGAGCACCAGGACCGCGGTAATGATCGACAGGGGAATCGAGGCCAGAATGATCAGCGTCAGCCGCCAATTGCCGAGAAAAAGTAGGATCATCAGCGCGGTCAGTCCGGCCGCCATCAGCCCGCCCATCATCACGCTGTTCAACGCGGCTTTGACGAAGATCGACTGATCGAAGATCGGCGTGAGGGTCACGCTTGGGGGGATCAGCTTGCGAATGTCCGGCAGGACCTCCTTGACCCCGTCGATGACCGCCAAGGTCGACACGCCGCCGGTCTTGCGGACCAGCATCAACGCTCCCGGCAGACCGTTCTGGCTGACCGAATTGGTTTGGACCTGGTAGCCGTCGTGCACGTGCGCCACGTCGCGCACGAATACCGTCCTGCCGTTGACCTCCTTGACCGGGAATGCGTTCATGGCGGCGATCAGGTCGGGGCTGTTGTTCATCGCCACAGTGTAGTCCTTGCTGCCGATCTTCACGTCGCCGGACGGAAGGATGACGTTCTGACGCAACATCGCCTCCGTCACGTCGGCCGGGGTCAGGCCGCGCGCCTGCAGGGCGTCCGGATCGAGATCGGCCATGATGACGCGCGGCTTGCCGCCGTAGGGGTAAGGCACGGACGCTCCGCGCACCACCGCCAGGTCGGGACGGATGATGTTCTGGCCGAGATCGTTCAAGGCTGTATCCGACAGCGAATTGCTCGACATGCTGATCTGGATGATCGGGACGTCGGTTGCGCCGTAGCGTAGGATCAGCGGCGGGGTGATGTTTGGTGGCATGTATTTCAGCACCACCAGCGCGCTACTCGCGAGCTGCGATACCGCCCGGCTCACGTCCGCGCCTTCGTGCAGATAGACCTTGATGATGCCCACCCCCTGATAGGCGTTTGCCTCGATGCGCGCGATGTCGTCCACCAGCGAGGCGAGCTGGCGCTCATGCAGTTGCAGAATGCGGTTCTGCATGTCCGACGCGCTCATGCCGTTGTACGTCCACACGACGCTGACCACCGGAATATCGATCTCCGGAAAGATGTCGGTCGGCATCCGCAGGCCGGCGCCGACCCCGAGCAGGCAAACCAGGATCAGCATCGCCGCGATTGTGTAGGGTCGCCGGAGCGCAAAACCCGCAAGTGACATCAGTGCAGCCCCAAGATGTTCGACTGCGCCCCCCCGGGGGCGCTGCAGCGCGTTTCATCGCGACCGCAACGGCGGCCGGTGGGCGGCGCCTTGCCCAGGCGAGGCATGTAGCCGTCATGCGGAAGCAAGGGACCCCTCCTCGACGGCCGGCGTCGGCGCCTGCCGACGCAGCAGCCGGTACATGGCCGGCACGAACACCAGCGTCGCGAAAGTGGCAAACAGCAAGCCGCCGATCACGGCCCGGGCCAATGGCGCGTTCTGCTCGCCGCCTTCGCCCACGCCGAGCGACATCGGGATCATCCCAAGCACCATCGCGCCGGCCGTCATCATCACCGGCCGCAGCCGCGTGTAACCGGCCACGACCGCGGCCGTCCAGGCGTCGTCCCCGAGCGCCATGCGCTGATTGGCGAAGGTTACCACCAGAATGCTGTTCGCGGTCGCCACGCCGATGCACATCAAGGTGCCCATCAGGGCCGGGACGCTGATGTGGGTCTGCGAGAGAAAGAGCATCCACATCACGCCGGCCAGGGCGAACGGCACCGCCATCAAGACAATCACCGGGTCGATCCAGCTCTGGAAATTGATGACCTGCAGCAGGAACACCAGGATCACCGCCAGCGCCATACCGGAGAACAGTCCCGCATAGCTGTCGCGCATCGTCTCGACCTGGCCGCTCAGCGTCACCGAGATCGACTTGGCCGGATCGGGCCGGTTGGCAGCGATCACAGCGTCGATCGCCTTGGCCGCCGAATTCAGATCGCGTCCCTGCACGTCGGCGTTCACGTCGAATACCGGCCGAATATTGAGCTGCGACATGACCAGCGGCACCTTGCCGCGGCCGAACTTCGCGACATTCATCAGGATTTGGCCTTGGTCGGCCTCCGGGACCGTCATCGGCATGGTCCACAAGTTCTGCGCTGAATTGATTTGATAGGTCGGCACCTGCACGACCAGCGGATAGCTGACGCTGTTCTGCGGGTTGACCCAGAAATTCGGCGCAATCTGCGCGCTCGAATTGAGCATCACCAGCAGATTGTCGGCCGTGCTGCGCTGGTCCATGCCGATTTGAAAGGCCATAGTGCGATCGACGTCGACGTTGAGCGAGGGGGCGTCCGGGACCTGGAAGACATGCGAATCGACAACGCCGGGCACCTTCCGCAGATCGCGCGCCAGCGTGGCGGCGAGCTCGTAGGTCTCGTCCGCGTTGGGGCCGGAGACCCGGATGTCGATCGGCGCCGGCTGGCCGAAGTTCAGGACTTGATTGACGATGTCGGCGGGTTGAAAAAAGAATTCGAGCCCAGGGAAGCGCCCCGGAAGGTCGCGCCGCAGCTCGGCGACGTGCGCCGGGGTCGACGTGTGCTTCTCCTTCAGCGAGACGAGGATCTCGCCGTCCATCGGGCCGACGGTAGCCGAATCGCTCAGGGCGATGTTGATGCCGCTATATGGCAAGCCGATATTATCGAGAATGACGTCAACCTGATCCTCGCCGACGATCTCGCGGATCGCCGCCTCGACCGCCGTAAAGTATTGCTGCGTCTGCTCAATTCGGGTCCCCGCCGGAGCGCGCACGTGCAGCCGCATCTGCCCGGCGTCGACCTGCGGAAAAAAGTCCATCCCCAACCGAGGGAAGAGCAGGATCGAGACGCCCATCAGAAGCACGAAGAAAATCACCGTCGAGAGCGGCTTGGCACATACCCAGGACAGTGCGGTTCGATAGCGCTCGCGAAACCCGTTGAAGCCCGCTTCGAAGCCATAATGAATCGCCGCGAAGGGCCGCGCGAGAGGGGATGTCCGGCGCGTTCCATGACCGGTCGCGTGCTGCAGGTGCTGCTCGACGGACGAGCGCATGAGGTAGAAGAACATGACCGGCACCAGGGTGCGGGACAGTACCAAGCTCGCCAGCAGCGAAAGGACCACTGAAAGCGAGAACGGCGAGAACAGATATTTTGCGGTTCCCTGCAACAGGAACACCGGTATGAAGACGATGCAGATCGACAGGGTGGATAAGAACGTCGGCAGCAGAATCTCGGCGACGCCGTCGATGATCGCGGCCTCGGTGCGCTTGCCTAACCCGACATGGCGTTCGATGTTCTCAATGACCACGGTGGCGTCGTCGACGAGAATCCCGGTGGCGAGCGCGAAACCGCCGAGCGTCATCGTGTTCAGCGTCTGCTTGAAGAAATACATGATCAACAGGGCCGTGACGACCGATAGCGGGATCGATACCAGAATGATCACGGTCAGCCGCCAGTTCCCCAGGAACAGCAGAATCATCAGGCCGGTGAGCCCGGCGGCCATCGTCCCGCCCATCAACACACTGTTGAGCGCCGCCTTGACGAAGATCGATTGATCAAAGATCGGCTTCAGCGAGACGCCCGCAGGCATCAGCTTCTGAATGTCCGGCAACGCCTCCTTGATGCCGTCGATGACCGCCAGGGTCGACACGCCGCCGGTCTTGCGCACCAGCATGAGGCTGCCCGGCTTGCCATCGATGCTGACGGAGTTCGTCTGCACCTGAAAGCCGTCGTGCACATGGGCGACATCGCCGACGAACACCATCCTGCCGTCGATCGGCTTGATCGGAAAGCGATTGATCACGGCGATGACATCCGGGCTATTGTTCATCGCCACCGAGTAGTCCTTGCTGCCCATCTTCACGTCGCCCGCAGGCAGGATGACGTTCTGCTCGAGCAGCGCGGCCGAGACATCGGACGGCGACAAGCCGCGCGCCTGCAAGGCGTCCGGGTCGAGGTCGACCATTATGACGCGCGGTTTGCCCCCATACGGATAGGGAACCGACGCACCACGCACCACCGCGAGGTCCGGGCGGATGATGTTCTGGCCGAGATCGTTGAGCCGCGTGTCCGAGAGCGAGTTGCTGGCGATGCTGATCTGAATGATCGGGACGTCGGTTGCGCCGTAGCGCAGGATCAGCGGCGGAGTGATGTTGGGCGGCATGTATTTCAACACCACCAGCGCGCTGCTTGCGAGCTGCGACACCGCTCGGCTTACATTGGCGCCCTCGTGCAGGTAGACCTTGATGACGCCTACGCCTTGATAGGCGTTGGCCTCGATCCGCGCGATGTCGTCCACCAATGAGGCCAGCTGGCGCTCATGCAGCTGCAGAATGCGGTTCTGCATATTCTCCGCGCTCATGCCGTTATAGGTCCAAACGACGCTGACGACCGGAATGTCGATCTCCGGAAAGATGTCCATCGGCATCCGCTGCACCGCACCCACGGCCAGCAGGCAGACGAGCATCATGAGGGCGACGACCGTGTAGGGCCGCCTCAGCGCGAAGCCGGCCACGTCGTTCATGCGCGTGCGGCCTCCTCACCTGAGGACCATACGCGCGCGGTGCATTCGCGCGCCGACATCCGTTCCAGCGTCAGGATCAATCCTAAACGTAGGCCGAATGCATGTCGGATCAAGAGCTTACCTCACGCGCCCGCTCATCGAGCGATACAATGTCGACGCCCGCCACTGCACTTTCTCGCCGGCACTTGCGCTGTGCCCGGCGGGTAAGAAATGATCATTCCACCGGTGCTTTTGTAGAGGAAAATTCTACTGCGGATCAATGGGCTCAACCTGGGAATTCGGCGAATTTGCATGAAGTTTTCTTCACTTGACACGGACGGTACCGCATTCGGACCGGGGGTCGGTCTCATCGGTTCACCGGCGACGGAGGCTTGAGCAAACCAGCCAATTTGCTAAGCTGCCAATGTAAAAGTCCGTTGGGGAATGCCGGATGAACCGCCTTCCTCCCGTTTTTGCCGCTGCCGCGTTCTCGCTGTGCCTGACCTCCGCAGGCGCCTCCGCCGGACCTTGCACCGAAGACATCGCGCAGTTCGAAGACGTCGTCCGCCAAGCAACGCAAGCCAAATCCGATGCGGGGCCGATCGGGCGCCAATCGGTCGATTCCCAGCTCCATCACCAACCGACGCCCGCCTCGATCGCCCATGGCGAGGAAGAGGCCAACGCGATATTTGACGCGGCGTTGAGGCGCGCCAAGAAGCTGGACTCCGAGGGCCGTTCAACCGAGTGCGCAAGCGCACTTGCGGAAGCGAAGCGGCTTTTCAAATTTTAGGATCGAAGTTTCCCGCCCATGCTGCAATGCAATAAGTCGTGGGCGCTGCATCAAACCGAAAGACTAGTCGGAACTCTTGTCGGCGATCGGCGTTGCGCAAAGACGGGCGACAGACAGTGACCGAACCGCGGTAGCGCGAGGTCGAACTAATAAGAGATCGTTGCTCCGTGGCACGGCCGCCGTCCCATCAGAAGGAATCGTACCATGCGCAAGTTGGCCATTGTTGCCGGCTTGGCCGGCGCTACGGTAATGGTGCTGGCGGGCCAAGCCTCGGCGTTTCCCGCCGGTACGCCGGTGACCACCAGCCACGCGGCCGAAATACAGACAGTTCAATACCGAACCGCCCGATATAAGGAGCGCCAGCCGGGGCATCACGTCAGCCTATACCTCGGCCTGTCCAGGAGCGACAGGCTGGGGTATTCAGGCGGGGCTCGTGTCGTAGGGCCCTTGGGTTCGAATGACGACTGGAGTAACGTCTATGTCGGCCTTGGCGGCATCCAATTGGTTCGCTGACGCCTAATCCAGGAACCCTCGGATCCGAATGGATCACATCCGCGCGCGCCGCAGCAGCGCTTCCTTGTTGTGTGCAGTGCGGACGGCTTGGTGTTCAGGCCGTCCGCATCGCCAACGACTTGAGCCAGACACCCGCGGATTGCTGCTTTGTGTGTAATTTGACCGAGGCATCACACTCCCCAAGCCGTCACGGACGTGCTGGTCTCGGCCATGCCGAACCCTCCAGGGCGCGTGCGCGCCGGCTCGCAAAGCCGATGCGGACGCGAACGATGAGTTGATTGGCCGCCACGCAACCAGTGTACCCGCCGAACGTTTTCAGGCGGCGGCGAATATCGCAATCAGCAAACGCAAAGGAATCGTATCATGAACGTAAGTCATCTTTCGGGATGTGTGTTGGCCTGCGTCGCGTCGTGCCTCCTCGTGACCGGCACGGCCCAGGCGTCGGAGCAGGGGCGGCAAGGGCCCCGGCGACACCACCATTATACGCGCGGTGAATTCCATTATACGCAAGAGGAATACGCGCGCGGCGTCGCAGGCTATCGGGGACCCTACGGCTATGTCTTCGTGCCGGGCCACGGCATCCTCGGCGAAGCCTGTAACCTACCGACCAGCACCTGCGAGAACCAATACCGCGACGTCCGATAGATCCGGTCGTTGGAACACGAGGGGCGGTCGCGGCCCGATCATCCGCGGCCGTCAAGTTCAAAAGCGCTCAGCGCAACTCGTTTCAGCTCGGCGCGCGGGCGCCGGCAGAGCCTAATACCGGCAGACCGCCGCCGGCGCGGATTTGGCGCCTCCGCAAAACGTCTACCGTCGCCACCGGTCGAGTGTGCGGTGCACAGTGCGGTCGCAAGTATTTGACAGTTCTGTGACGCAACGTGTGCACGCGCGAAGCGTTTTGTGACGTAGGGGCGACGACGACAATCAGGAAACGCAAGAGGAGTCGCATCATGCGCGCAAAGCGTTTTTCAGGAGCCTCGTTAGCTATCGTCGCGTCGTTCTTCCTAGTGACCGGCGCTACGGCGCATGCGTCGGAGCAAGGTTGGAAAACACATCGGGTGCCGCACCATGCCGTCGGCAATGCATTCGCGCGCGCCCCGGGGCGCGATGTCGCGCGGAACCGATCGACGGTCGGGGCGGGATGGGCCGAAGGCGCGTATCAAGGTCCTGGTTACGTCTTCGTGCCGGGCAAGGGCATTCTCGGCGAAGCTTGCAACTTGCCGACGAGCACCTGCGAGAACCAATATCGTGACGTCCAATAGATCCTAAATCGGCACCGGGTGCGGTCACTTGTCGACCTTTGCGGCCGTCAGGTCTGAAAGTGCTCGGTGCGCAATCTTTCCGGTTCGGCGCGCCGAACAACGCATCGTCGCGCCGAAGCCTTTGCCGCCATGGTTCGGCCGGCGCGGATGTTGATCGCACCGCCGCCGATCGCGCGGCAGCACTCGATGTTCTTGCCGCACCTGGACGTCAGACGGCCAAAGGGCGGTAATTTCGTATTGACTCATCGCGCCGACTCACCGTTATGCTAATCTGTATATCTCGTCTTGCTCCGGCGCGTAGCTTTCCGGCACGCGGACAGTTCCGTGTGCTGTGGTTGGTAACTCGGCGAGCGCGTCTGCATCAACAGTTCCGTCCAGTCCTGTAGCGGCGCGTAGCCAGGCGGCACGCGGAAAGCAGCGCGTCTGCATCACCAGTTTCGTCGATAACGAGTCGCAGCAGCACCACATCCGCGGGGTCGTTGTATACAGATGGATACAATGTGTAGGAGGCGAAAATGAATAAACCGGGGGTTATCGAGATGAGAAGAACGCTCGTATTTGCGCTCGCCATGGCGAGCCTGATGGCTAATGCGCGTGCCGCGGACATGCTTCCGTTTGGCGCCCCGCCGCAGTTCAAAGACCCGCTTCCCGACAGTTTGAGCTGGTACGGCGTCACCTTTTACAGCACGCTCGACCTCGGCTATGCCTACCAGACGAACGGCACCCCGCTCGGAAACGTGGTCTCGGGTCTTGAGTTCATCCCGTTCACGACCACCCGTAACTACACCGGACAGGCAGTTTCCACGATCGCCCACAGTGGTCTTGAGCAAACGAAGATCGGTGTGAAGCTCGATGAACCGCTCGGTTACGGCTGGACCTTCATCGCCAAGGCGGACACCGGTATCGATCCGCTCACAGGACAACTCTCGGACGGTTGCAGCTCGTTCATCCAGAACGCCGGTGTCGTTTACACCCAACAAACCTCGAACGCCGACAGCGGTCGCTGCGGTCAGGCGTTCAACGGTGTGCTTTATGGCGGTCTCAGCAACAAGCAATTCGGCACGCTGACGGTCGGCCGGCAGCAGTCGTTCCAACTCGACGGTATTGCGGCCTACGATCCGCTGGCTCTCTCTTATGCCTTCTCGCTGCTGGGCTACTCTGGCACGGACGGCGGCATGGGCAGCACACAATCGGCCCGCTGGGATAACGCGGCGAAATATGTCTACGAATTAGGACCTTTCAACGCCGGCGTGATGTATTCCGACGGCGGCACGAACACCGGCATGTTCGGCACCGGTTATGGCGCCACCGTCGGCGCAACATACGCGGGTTTCTCCGTGCAGGGGGTTTATGAAAAGGAGCATGCCGCGGTAAATCTGCAGACCGCGGTCAACGACGTAGCCGGCACCAACACGTTGGCCGCCAACATTTCGGACAACACATCCTGGTCTGTCATGGGTAAATATACCCTCGGATTCGGCGGGCATCACGCGGACGCGTATCCGACCAAGGCATCGAAGCTTGTGGGCGACCAGCTCACATTTTTCGCCGGATACTCCAACATCAGCCAGGCAAATCCGAGCACTCCGGTTACCTTCGGTAACGCCGCCGGTGGATATGAGCTAACCTCCATTGCGGCGCCTCCCGGGGGTGCCGGCACGATAGACAACAACGCGTTCACCACCCCCAAGGTTCTGCAATTCTACTGGGCGGGCGCGAAATATGAGCTGCCCTCGGGCCTGAGCTTTACCGCCGCCTATTATCACGTGAACCAGAATTCCTATATCGCTGACGGTGCCGCTTGCATCGCGGGAGGTGCGAGCAAGCCGGACTGCGCCGGAACGTTCGACCAGGTTTCGTTCGTCGCTGATTACGCGTTGACGAAGCACCTCGATCTTTACTCCGGTATTACCTACGGCATTGTTCAGAATGGTCTCGCCTCGCAATTCCCGGGCACGCCCGGTGCTAAGTTCGGATTTGCCGGCACGGGAACGAGTGTTGACACCATTTCCACGATGACCGGTTTCCGCATCAGGCTCTAAAGCCGCGATTTTCGAGCGACTGCCCACCTCGGATTTTATCCGGGGTGGGCATTGGTTTGTGCCAAGAAGCAGTGCCTGAAAACGCCGAACCCCCGGAGAAGATCCTCCGGGGGTCCATTTTTTGTGTGCGCCGGGATCTTCGCGATCAATGCTACTTCGTGTACATAGGACGGGCAGGAGGAGCGTCCGGCCCCCAAATCTTGAACGATGTCCTGAACCACGCGCTCAAGCCGCCGGTTCCGAAATCATCCCTGGTGTAGACGCTTTTGGTTACGTAGGCCTGCAAATCGACGGGGCCAAAATCGTAGCCGACCAACCCGCCAAGGGCGATGTCGGTGTCATGGCCGCACGTGGGTAGGCCTGCGGTCACCAACTGGGCGCAAGTCCAGGTGCCGCCGGGCGAGTCAGCGGTCGTCTGGAACTTGAAGTATCCGACCGGACCGACCTCCCATTTGCCGAACTTGTGCGTGAGCGTCCAATCGATAAACAGCTGTTGGCCGCTCACGAAGCCGTCGCCGATCTGGTTCGCAAGCACCGCCGGCAACAAGCCTGCCGACGCGAGCGCGGCATAGGTGCCGGTGTGCCCCTCGGAGGCTGAATGGATGTCATAATAACCATTCACCGCAAACTTCCAATCCTTGTCGAGATAGGCGATGGCCGCCCGCGGTGAAACGGTCCAGTAATCCTGGTTGAGCGTCCCATTGTATGTCGAGCCGTCCGGGCCCTGGAAATTCACGCCAGCCGAGAAGAACCAACCTTGGCCCAAATTCCACGCCAGCTTTTGCGTGAAGATGGTGTTGTGCATATTCTCAAAGAACGAGGCGTTCTGGAATTCGAGGGGCCCAGCCCCACTTGGGCCGCTCGGGAATCCGGCCACCACGAAGAACGGCTGGACCACCGAGGCCACATAGCTGCCGCCCAGGAATTTCCAGCCCGGCGAGAAAATGACGGCGGGTGAAAGGGCTTGGCCATACACGGTGAGCCCGTTATTTTGCCCCTGTCCCTTGCCGTCGACCCCGGAGAAGCTGAGCAAGTCTGCATAGATCCCGGGAGGCGGAGCCGCAGCAACCGGCTCGCCGATCGTGGCGCCCCGCAAGGTAGCGTTGAAGTCACCCGACTCTTCGGCGAAGCCTCGCTCGGCCACCGTAATTAACGCCAATGCTACCGTGCTGCCAAGCGCCGTCCTTATCAGTCGCGTCATGGTCCCTCTCCTACGACTAGTGAGGGGCTGCGTCTCCGCCGGGTGGATGCACCCTGAAGCGTTCCCCTGGTTCCTCGAACCTCCGGCCTTCCACCATTTCGCCTCGCGGCAACCGCCCGGCAAAATTTCGAAGAGCCGAAAGAGACGACTGGGAGATTTCCCCTCCGTCGTAGTGCCAAGGTACTGGTGATGGCGGATATACCCGCTGTAGGATTGTAGGCTGCCGCTTTTTCAGTCTGTTTTCCCGGCACGTGTTGCGCAAAAAACACGACTTTTCCACAACGGATCCTAGCTTGCTGAAGAGATAGATTATGTAACAAAATCAAATGGGTGATGAAGGAACCAGTGATCGGATCGTGGCACCTTTCCACTGCTCCGGTAGCCAATTCCGGAGCCTCTTGACGCCGCCGGATTCGCCTCGGAGGGGCTTGGCCGGTCCCCGAATCAACGTCAGCGGCGAAGCCGATCTCACGAAATTCGCGCGGCCAAACGGAGCAGCTGTCAGCGACAGCCCCGCTCCTGCTGTACCCGATAGATTGGCGTCGAGTTGGCGGAGACGGAGGGATTCGAACCCTCGATACGCCTTTGGAGCGTATAACGGTTTAGCAAACCGCCGCCTTCAGCCACTCGGCCACGTCTCCGTCGCTAGACGCTTAGAGAATCGCCGCTTTGCGGTCAACGGAGGCGGAGCACAACGGTGCGCGACCCGGTCCGCGCAGATGGGAGATCGCGCCGCGCCGGCCGTCAGCTGACCCGCGCTTCGCCGCGCTCCATCTTGGCGACCGAAGCCTGCCGGTGGTCCGTCCGCAGCCAATCGCGCGCGGCGCGCTGCGCGGCGGCGACCTCCGACTCCGACATTTGCACCGCGATCTCGCGGCGCAGGCGGATCGCATCCGTGTTCCCCTTCATCGCCGCGATGTTGAACCATTTGTGCGCGGACACGAAATCGGTCGGCACCGAATGTCCGATCGAATACGTCATACCCAGCTCATAGAACACGTCGGCATTCGCCTCGCCGAGCGTCGCCCCATCAGCCATCTCGAAACGAGCCATGACGGCCTCTCCCCTGTTTCGCGCTTGCCCGATCCTTATGCGGGCTTCGCGCGCTTGTCTCCCCGGCAGCTTCCCGCCGGCGACGCGGAGCATCCGCAAAAAATTTGAACAGTGATTTAAGCAATCTGATGAATCGAACCTTAACAAAAGACGCCCGACGGGCGGATCAGCCTGGTTAACAATCCACGCTTCACCAGCGTCATCCCCGCCCCGGCCGGGGATAACGCCGGTGCGGCGGCGCCATGACCGGCCTAATCGGAGGAT
Source organism: Xanthobacteraceae bacterium (assembly GCA_052148715.1). GTDB lineage: Bacteria > Pseudomonadota > Alphaproteobacteria > Rhizobiales > Xanthobacteraceae > JBKQHQ01. Next base: position 99,493 of record JBKQHQ010000096.1, read on the forward strand.
GCACTAACTTGTGCCGTCTGCTCGAACAGCGTGGCCCGAACTTTCGGATCGCGGATGTCGACATGCCGGGCCGCTTCGACGCGCAAGGCAAGGCCGCGCTTGACCGCGGGACGCTCACGCATGGTCGCGAGCCATCGCTTGAGATGCGGGAACTGTTCGATGTCCTGCCCTTGCAGCTTCCACCGGCTCACCCAGCCGACGCACGCCATGTCGGCGATCGAATATCTGCCGGCCAGGAATTCATGCTCGCTCAGGCGCCGGTCCATGACGCCGTAAAGGCGGTTGCATTCCTTGGTATAGCGCTCGATGGCGTAAGCAACCGGCTCGAGCGTGTAGAGGCGGAAGTGGTGCGCCTGGCCGGCCATCGGGCCTAGCCCCGCCATCTGCCAGAACAGCCACTCGTCGACCCTGACGCGCGCGCGCTCATTGGCCGGATAGAACCGGCCGGTCTTGCGGCCGAGATATTGCAGGATCGCGCCCGACTCGAACACCGACAGCGGCCTGCCGCCCGGTCCGTCATGATCGACGATGGCGGGCATGCGATTGTTGGGCGAGATCGCCAAAAATTCCGGCCTGAACTGCTCGCCTTCGGCGATGTTCACCGGATGCACGATGTAGGGAAGCCTGCACTCCTCCAGCATGATCGAAATCTTCCAGCCGTTCGGCGTCGGCCAGAAATAGAGATCGATCGGTTTGGTTTTCGATCGCGTCATGGCGCGATCGTAGCCCGAAATGACACGTGATGGCGAGGGCGTGCCGGCGGCGACCGCGTTTCCCGTGCGCGAAATGGCTTCGCGGATGACGGCGTCGGTGTGGGAGGCTTTACCTGCGCCCGTCGCGGGCCGCGGGTGCGGCACCGGAAGTAGGGCGTCGGCCAGATCGGGAGATCTAAAACCGATCGGCAGCGGTACTCGCTACTGATCTCGAGAAGCAGAACCCCCCTGCCCCTCCTCCACCGAAGCGTCCGCGTGGCGCGAACGCTTCGGTGGAGCTTAAACTCCTGTCTCGCCGACGCCCTTCTGTCGACTGAGCCGGTGATCGTCTTAGGCGATCGCGGTGCGCAAGTCCCTCGACCTCGCCGGCTCCTGTGACATCGGCTTCGAAGCTCGAAGTCGATGACGGCTCACTTCTTCGAAGTCTTCCGCTTTGCAGTCCTTTTGGTAGCCGTCTTTTTCGCCGCTGACTTCGTCTTCGATTTGGCCTTCTTCGCCATTGCTGCCCTCCTAGCATAGTGAGATGGCGACGCATCAGTGCATTCGCGAATCGAGATGCACTGCAATTCCGATTACTACAACACAATGAAAAAAACAGCGACTCGGCTTAAGGATTGGTGTACGCGGCAACCACACGGGTCGCGGCTCGCGAGCGGCGAAAGGCGAGCAGGTCATCCGCGCAAGCGGTGTGAGCTCACACACGAAGACCAGATTTCCGAATTCTGTTAGATTCAAGAAATGCCCATTCGGCAAGGCTTACCTTCATCATTGCTGACCTGCGCCGACCGCATTGCGAACGGTCGAGGTGACTCCATCGCGCGCGCCGCAAGCGTCGTGGAGGCCGGCTGCGCGCGCTGCGGCGTCCGACCACTTTTCCACGAAATTTGCTCACGGCGCGCCGGCGAGGCTGCCAAAACGACGGCGTCGGCGCGAATCACGCGTCAACGATTCGCGGTGCTCGCTTCCTCCCGATGCAATTTGCATGTCTCGACGAGCGACCAAGCTATCCCGCAAGGCGGGTGCCGATGCAGGTCGTCGTTGTTAGGACGTCGGGCGAGCGTGACGCGCTCAAGCTCACCGAAACCGCCATGCGATGTCCGGCGACGGCGACGTGATGGTGCGCGCACGGGGCGCAGGCCGAACGTCTTGATCCGCAAGGGCCTCGATCGCTGCACGTCCGGCCCGCGCATGGGATCCTGGCGAGCTGTGCCAATCCGGGAAAGATGGTCGAGACGCGTTGATGCGTAGCCGCGCGCGGCGCGTCCGACGCTCGCCTCCCTCAGATCCCCAGCTTTTGCTTCAGCAGCTCGTTCACGGCCTGCGGGTTTGCCTTGCCGCCGGAGGCCCGCATCACCTGACCGACGAACCAACCCATCAGGGTCGGCTTCGCCCTCGCCTGCTCGACCTTGTCGGGATGCTTGGCGATGATGTCGTCGACCACCTGCTCGATGGCGCCGACATCGCTTTCCTGCCTCAGCCCGTGCTCTTCGACGAACTCTTCGATATCGGTCTCTGGATAAATCATTGTGTAATCCAAGACTTCTTCCGCGGTCTTTGCGGAGATAATGCCGCGCACCGTCATTTGCACGATTACGCTGTTGGCAGACGGGCCGGTCGGACCCATCGTCATGAAAACTCTTTGAGGACCCGCTGGTCCTGTTGGACCCTCTGTCTTGGGGCCCGTCGCAGGACCCGCAGGGCCGGTCGGACCCGTTGTAATGGGACCCGTCGGTAGACCCGCAAGACCCGTTGTGCTGGGGCCCCTCGGAGGACCCGCAGGGCCCGTCGGGCCCGTTGTATTGGGACGCGCCGAAGGACCCGCAGGGCCGGTCGGACCCGCAGGCCCCGTCGTCTTGGGGCCCGTCGGAGGACCTGCGGGGCCGGTTGGCCCGCGGGGACCAGTACGGTTTAGTCGGCCTAAGTATTTATTGATCAACCAATTTGCAGCGGGCCTGGGCGGCGCGCCGTCGGCCACCATGATTTCGAAATAATCCGCGCGCTCGCGTTCCGCGACCAACACATCTGCTAGTTCCGCGATCAACGCATGCGCTCCGTACGAAGGTGAACCATAGACTTGCATGAAGCGCGCCTTCTTCGCGTCGCGCAGTTCCGGCAATTCGCGCTTAAGCCGCTCGATCTCATCGTCGGCGATCTCGAGCGGCAGCAGGTCGGGGTCGGGGAAATAGCGATAGTCGTGCGCCTCTTCCTTGTTGCGCATCGAGCGCGTCTCGCCTTTGTCGGGGTCGAACAACCGCGTTTCCTGCTCGATCGCGCCGCCGTCCTCCAAGATGGCGATCTGGCGCCGCGCTTCGTGCTCGATCGCCTGGCCGATGAAGCGGATCGAGTTCACGTTCTTGATCTCGCAGCGGGTGCCGAGCGGCGCACCCGGCCGGCGCACCGAGACGTTGACGTCGGCACGCAGCGAGCCCTTCTCCATGTCGCCGTCGCAGGTGCCGAGGTCGCGCAGGATCTCGCGCAGCTTGGCCACGAAGGCCATTGCTTCCTCGGACGAGCGCAGATCCGGCTTCGAGACGATCTCCATCAAGGCGACGCCGGAGCGATTGAGGTCGACGAACGACATCGACGGATGCTGGTCATGCAGCGACTTGCCGGCGTCCTGCTCGAGATGCAGGCGCTCGATGCGCACCGTGACCGTCTCACCGTCCGGCGGCGCGACGATGACCTCGCCCTCGCCCACGATCGGCGATTTGTACTGGCTGATCTGATAGCCTTGCGGCAAGTCGGGATAGAAATAGTTCTTGCGGTCGAACACAGACTTGCGATTGATCCGTGCCTTGAGGCCGAGCCCGGTGCGGATTGCTTGCCTCACGCATTCCGCGTTGATCACGGGCAGCATGCCGGGCATTGCGGCGTCGACGAGCGAGACATGCGAATTCGGCTCGCCGCCAAACTCGGTCGAGGCGCCGGAAAAGAGCTTGGATTTGGACGTCACCTGGGCATGGACCTCCATGCCGATGACGACTTCCCAATCGCCGCTTGCGCCCTGGATCAGCTTGGCTTTGCTTCCATTCCGCACGGCTTCATTCATCGCGCGCTCCTCACCGCTCGTCGATCCGGGGGCTACCGCAACGACAACAGCGCCGCAACGATCTCGTCCCACTCGGCATCGAGCGCGCCCGTGGCGGCCGGGCGCCTCGCTTGCCGATACCAATAGCGGGCATTGTCGAGGTCGCCTTCGACACGATGCAGATAGGCGTGCACCCAGGCTGCGTCCTCGCCCGCCTCATCCATCACGAGCGCATGCGCCTTGTCCCAGTCACCCTTGGCGGCAAACCAAAGGGCGCGCGGCGGCACCGCCAGTCGAGGAGGCGCCGCGCGGTCGAGCGAACGTTTGAACTGCGCGAGATTCATTCGCGCGGCCCTTCAGGACGTTACCCACCACGCATCGGGAACCTTAAAGCTTCCCGCTTCCCGCTCGATCACATGGGCGAGCGCGAAGAGCGTCTCCTCCTCGAACGGCCGGCCGATCAGCTGCAGCGCGAGCGGCAGCCCCTGACCATCGAGGCCGGCGGGCACCGCAATGCCGGGCAGCCCTGCCATATTTACCGTCACAGTGAAGACGTCGTTGAGATACATCTCGACGGGATCATCGGAGGACTTTTCGCCGATGCCGAATGCTGGCGAGGGCGTCACGGGGGTCAAGATGGCGTCGACGCCGCGCGCAAAGCATTCCTCAAAGTCGCGCTTGATCAGCGTGCGCACCCGTTGCGCTTGCAGATAATACGCATCGTAATAGCCGGCCGACAGCACATAGGTGCCGATCATCACGCGCCGGCGCACCTCGGCGCCAAAACCTTCCGCCCGAGTACGCTCGTACATGTCGGTGATGTCGCGGCCGGCGACGCGCAGCCCATAGCGCACGCCGTCATAGCGGGCGAGGTTCGACGAGGCCTCCGCCGGGGCAACGATATAATAGGCCGGCAGCGCATATTTGGTGTGCGGGAGCGAGACGTCGACGACCTCCGCGCCTGCTTGCATGAGCCATTGCGCGCCGTTGAGCCACAGCTTCTCGATCTCGGGCGGCATGCCGTCGAGCCGATACTCCTTCGGGATGCCGATCTTCATGCCCTTGACCGAGCTGCCGACCGCCGCCTCGTAGTCGGGCACGGGGCGGTCGACCGAGGTCGTGTCCTTGGCATCGTGGCCGGCCATCGAGCGCAGCAGGATCGCTGCGTCGCGCACGCTGCGTGCAAACGGTCCGGCCTGATCGAGCGAGGAGGCGAAGGCGACGATGCCAAAGCGCGAGCAGCGCCCGTAAGTCGGCTTGATGCCGACGGTGCCGGTGAAGGCGGCCGGCTGCCGGATCGAGCCGCCCGTATCGGTGCCGGTCGCGCCCAGGCACAAATTCGCCGCCACCGCGGCCGCCGAGCCGCCGGAGGAGCCGCCCGGCACGAGCGGCGTGTTGGAACCCTGACGCCGCCACGGCGAGATGACCGGGCCGAAATAGGAACTCTCGTTCGACGAACCCATGGCAAACTCGTCATTGTTGGTCTTGCCGAGCAGCACGGCGCCGTCGCGCCACAGCTGAGCGGTGACGGTCGATTCGTAGGCGGGGATGAAGTTCTCCAAAATGTGCGAGCACGCCGTGGTGCGCACGCCCTTGGTGGCGAACATGTCCTTGACGGCGATCGGGATGCCTTCAAGCGGCCGCGCCGCATTGCCGGCGATGCGCCGGTCGGCCTCCTGCGCCGTCGCGCGCGCCGCATCGGGAGTTTCGAGCACGAAGGCATTGAGGCCGCGCGCCTGCGCGATGGCGGCAATATGCGCTTCGGCAAGCTCGACGGCGGAGACCGCGCGATTGCGCAGCGCATCGCGCGCCTCCGCAAGGGTCAGGGCCGTTAGATCACGCACGCAGGGCTCAGAGCGGTTCGTCGGCGCCGGGCTTGATCACCGGGTCCGTGTCCTCCTCCACCGCATCGGCGGAGAACTGCTTCGCCTTGGCCAGCGGATCTTGCGCCGCCGCCCGCGCCGCCATCTGTTTCAGGTAGGCGTAGTAGAGCGCCTCTTGTTCACATGCGAGGCACATCACTCGACCACCTTCGGCACGAGGAAGAAATGGTTTTCGCTCGCCGGAGCGTTGCCGACGATGTCGTCGGCAATGCCGCCCTCGGTGACCACGTCCGGCCGTTGTTTCATCGCCATGGGAATGACCGACGTCATCGGCTCGACACCCTCGACGTTCACTTCGGACAGTTGCTCGACAAAGGCCAGCATTGCATTGAGCTCGCCTTCGAGGTGCTCGACCTCGTCGTCGGCCACGGCGATACGGGCAAGATGCGCAATGCGGCGGACATCGACCGGCATGAAACCCTCACAGGGCGGGCCCGCGGCCCTCTAGGACCAACCCTATAGCAGAATCAGACCACGGAGGACAGACGCCCTAGCTCGCGCGTAGGAGGCGTATGCGCGTGCCCCAGGGGTCGGCGGTTTCGATCCCCTCGGCCGTCGACGCCGTGTCGGCGCCGACCGCAGCGAGCCGCCCGCGAACGGCAGCGAAGCTCGCCGCATCACTCGCCGCGATCGCAAACCAGGCGAGGCCGGCGCGGGTCGGATCGCGCGGGCCGGCGCCGGCGCTCTGCCAGACATTCGCGCCGACGTGGTGGTGGTAATGCCCCGACGACATGAACGCGGCGCCGTGCCGGCGGCGCGTCAAATCGAGGCCGATGCCGCCGCGATAGAATTGCTCGGCTTGATCGAGATCACCGACGCGCAGGTGGATATGGCCGATGCGCAAGCCTTCCGGCGCCGTGAAGCCCGCGGTTGGCGGATCGATATCGGCGATGATGTCCTCGATATCGAGCGCCTTGGTCGGCATGGCGACCATGCCGTCGCGCCAGTCCCACGCATCGGGGGGCCGGTCGGAGTACACCTCGACGCCATTGCCCTCCGGATCGTCGAGATAGAAGGCCTCGCTGACCCCGTGATCGGAAGCGCCGACGATCGGCGCGCGCATCTCGGCGGCGTGCATCACCCATCGCGCAAGATCGGCGCGGGTCGGCATCAGATAGGCCGTGTGATAGAGGCCGGCCGACCGCGCATCGTCGGCCTGGAAGTCTTCGCGCAGCGTCAGCTCGAGCAAGGGAACGCCGCCCACGCCGAGCCGCGCCAACACGTCGGTGCGCTCCAGCAGAGTGAGACCGATGACATCGCGGTAGTAGGCCGTGGTCCGGTCGAGATCGCGGACGTTCAGCCCGACGGCGGCGATATGCAACGGCGCTGCGGTGGCCAAGCCGGGCGCAGCAGAAGGATTAGGCGCGTCCATGCCATCTAATATTGGTGTGCGGCTGTGCGGGCGCAACTATGCACGGCCGGCGCCGGAACCGGCCGATCACGCTGATCAGTCCGTGTTGATGAAGGCTTCGCGGATCGGCCGCGCCCACCGGGATAGGCTGTACGAATGCCCGATCAACCGGCATGCTTCGCCATGCCTCTCGCCCTCCCCCTTGTCGAGGCCGCCGAGCATCTTCCGGCGCGCGGTGCCTTGATCGGCCTCGACCTCGGCACCAAGACGATCGGCGTTGCGGTGTCGGACCCCGACCGGCGGCTTGCGGCCGGGGTCGAAACAATCAGGCGCAAGAACCTGTCCGCCGATGTGGCGCGTCTCCTGAGCCTTGCGGCCGAGCGGCGCGCCGTCGGGATCGTGCTCGGCTTGCCGATCAACATGGACGGGTCCGAGGGCCCCCGCGCGCAGTCGACGCGGGCGTTCGCCCGCAACCTCGGCAATCGCACCGATCTGCCGATCGCGTTCTGGGACGAGCGGTTGTCGACTGCCGCGGTCGAGCGCGCGCTGATCGCCGCCGATGCAAGCCGCAAGAAACGCGCGGCCGTCATCGACGAGCACGCTGCCGTCTATATCCTGCAAGGCGCGCTCGACCGTCTGGCCGTGCTCGCGCGGCAGATTAGCGGTAGGGCGGATTAGCGCAGCGTAATCCGCCTGCGGGCACCACGGCGGCGGATTACGCTGACGCTAATC
>JBKQHQ010000097.1:0-3063 GCA_052148715.1 Xanthobacteraceae bacterium
GCCGCCAAGGCGAGCGCCGCGTCGAAGCTCGCCGCCGCCGCCGCCGCGAAGGACGCCGCAAAGGCGGCCGAGACGAAGAAGGCCGACGCCGCGAAAGCGGCGAACGACGCAAAGCTCGCGCTCGAGCCGGTCTCGGTCTACATCAGCCGCGCGACGCAGAAGCTTTACGTGCGGCGCAACACGCATAAGCCGTGGTCGGACGGCGGCGAGGTGTTCGATGCGACCATTGAGGTTCCGGTCACGATCCGCGATCCTAACAAGCCGATCGGCACGCATGTGTTCACGGCGGTCGCGCGCGACGGCGCGGGCCTGCGTTGGACCGCGGTCACGATCGACAACGGGGACGACGCCAAGGACGCGCTCGACCGCGTCACCATCCCGCAGGATGTACTCGATCGCATCGCGCCGACTGCATTGCCACGATCCTCGATCATCGTATCGGACGAGCCTCTGAGCCGCGAGACCAACTATCGCACCGAGTTCGTCGCGGTGCTGAACAACCAGCCCCAGGGCGGCTTTGTGACGCGCCGGCCTTCGACTGATGCCTTCGTTGCGATCGGCAATGTCTGGGGCGACTTTTTCCAACGCAATTGGGACTCCCAATCCGGCAATACGCGTCGGCGCGGCGGCCAGGTGCGACAGGGCTGGTGGTAAGCCGTGGGCACGCCGCGCGTAGGCCGCATGGCCTAGGCGGCAACGGCTCCCGCCTCGGCAGGCTTGCGGAACTCAATCAGAATTTCCCGGTAGTTTGCGGCCAGGAAGCTGACCACCCGAGCGTTGGCGACTAATCTTGCCACGTATCTATTGATAATAACAAGATCGAGCTGGTCGTTGCCGTAGGATTTCTCGGCGAGCGCGAACTCTCGCTCGAGACTGACGGATTCTTTCTGCATCAAGGCGATCTGCTCCTCGGAGAGACCTTTGACTTGCCTGGACTTGGGCTGTTGCTCGACAAGCTGTTCTGCGGGTGTCGCCGCCAGAAGAGACTTGACACAGACCAGCGTGTACTTGTTCATCGCAATCATCAGCTGCGCGGCCTCGATTTGCCGAAGGGGATTCATCTTTCGCAACTCGATGAAGGCATTCATCGGGATATGCTTGTCGCGAAGAAGTTCGGCAGCCTCAGTACAAATCCCTTCAAGCAGATTCCGCTTACGCACAACGTAGCGCACGTTGACATTGAGCGCCCTGGCAATCCGCTCCTCCGGGACACCGCGTTCGACCGCCCTGCGGATCATCAAATGTTCCTGAACGGTGGCAAGGCGGTTGACGTACTTGTTGTAGCAGTACGCCTCGTCGTCGGTCGCGACCAGGCATAAGGCCTGAACCGCACCCGTCTCCTTGAGAATGTCGATCCGCATGTGGCCGTCGAGCAGGATGTATTTGTCGGGCTCCGCTTGATCTCGCGCCACAACCGGGGGCTCGATAATCCCGACCTCTTTCATCGAAGCGGCAATTTGCGCGTATTTGCTGGATCGACGAACCGCATCGGATATGAGTTTAAGCGGCTGAATATCGGCAAAGGCGAAGGTGAAAGGGGCCACGGTTTTAGCCTGGCGAAGGCAACAGCGGAGCACGTGAGCAGGGCATTCAGCGTCGTTGTTCAAGTGATGGGGAAATCTCCTGACCCACGTGCGGCCGTAGACGGGCTACTCCGAAACGGACCTCCGGGTATGTTCCGGTGAGAGTCTTTGATCAAAATCGGATGGATCGCACTGGACCGGATTTCGCGGCTAACGGCGCTGACCCCGGGGCGCAGTGAGGCTGCTGACCGTGATCTGTACTCAAAAGCCCGCCTGTTGATGACCGCGCGATAACGCTGGCGCGACGTTTGGGCGAGCGGTATTTTTATGCTTCGTCGCCGCCCTGGGGGGCGCCCATGATACGCAGGCTGTCGGCCTTGATCGCCGCTCTTTCGGCCCTGACGAGCTGCGCGCTATCTCGCGGCGACGAGCTGACGATGACCATGGATCGGCTGGTCGGACATCCGGTGTCCGAGGTGGCGATCATTCTGGGGCCGGCGGCGAGCCACGCCAACGCGGGTGGCGGCAAGGCGGCGTTCCGCTGGGAGCGCTACGGAACCTATCAAACCGCCGGCGTGGAGCGACCCTTCGGCCTGACATTGATGGACGCCCCCCCACAAGCTTCCCCGTCCCAATGCGTCATCGCGGTCACCGCCACGCCGGCGCGGATGCACGCGCGCGCGACGACGCTCGCCGATTGGACGGTCGAGAGCTGGAACGCCACCGGCACCTGCCATTGATCACGCGCCGAGATTGGCTTCGAGGCGTTCCCCCTGAACGGCAAGGCTAGACGGATCGCGTGCGCGCTGCCGAGGGGGCCTCGACCTTGTGGCCTGCGAACCGTAGCCTCTGCGTGCAACAGATGCACGATCCACGGGCGGCCTTGCGAAAGCCTGGATAACGTCGGCCCTCTCATCACAAAATTCCCCCGCCTGATTTGCTCGGCTGTGACAAACCTTGAGCGCCGAGCAGAGAGGGGGCGATCGGGAAACGCCGACGGATCGCGCCGACACGAGCGATGGCGCGGGATTCTAGGAAGGTCTGCCGGACGCGCCGCGGCGCGCGTCGATATTCCTCGCCGGCTACAGCGCAAGATTAAAAAAACTTTTAGCGGCACAAACGCCGGCGCGAGTCAGGCAAGAGATTCCACAAGTGTTTTATTGGTTATAGATAATCCTGATCGCAACAGGCTCTAATCCGCCCTGATGTGCCTCTTTTTGCGGCATTTGTTGGCATATCGCATCCCGCCCAGCATCGAAAACACCGCTCGCGCCGATCGACAATTTGTGTCCCTTTGATGACACCGCGCATTCATGCACAGCTTCGAACAAAAAGACCGGACAGTCGGCGTTGCCAACTCTTGCGGAGCATGATACCCGCATGCCGCCACAGTAGATCCCTTCATTGCAACGGCCCCCATCATGGACACGCTGCCTCCGCCGCCTCCCGTTGAGATTCAACGTCCGGCTCCCGCTCCAGGACGAGCGGCGGCCGGAGAAGTCAGGTTTATCAGTTACACGACCGGATATGCCTCGGGCGA
>JBKQHQ010000098.1:0-22142 GCA_052148715.1 Xanthobacteraceae bacterium
GGGGGAGGTCGACACATGCAGGCTCGCCTGCATGTGTCGGGAGAGGGGGTCTCTTCGCAAAAATTCTTTTCAAAATTCTATTTTGTCTGCGCCGATTCAGGTCGATCGCCTCTCAAACTGAACGCTAATCAAGTGGGAGTTATTCGAAGAAATCCCCTCTCCCGATCGCAGCGCAACGGCGCTGCGATCGACCTCCCCCACGAGGGGGAGGTGAAGATTCCTTGCGATCCACATGCGATTGCCTTGCCTCGCGGCGGAGGTAAAGATCCCGTACAGGGCTGCAGTCGAGCAACAGCTCAGCGGCTGAGGATGACGTTGAGGATCGCGGTCTTCCCGTTCTTGACCGCGGCGAGCGCGTCTTGCAGCGCGCCCTTCAAGTGCTCCGGGTTTTCGACGCGGCGGCCGTGGAAGCCGAAATGCGAGCCGAGCTCGTCGTAGTTGGGGCCGTCGATCGTCACCCCGTAATACAGATCGGCGCTGGCCGAGGCGCCGTCGGGGTAGTGATGGATGTGGCCGCCTTTCATCGCCTGATATTTTTTGTTGTTGAAGACGATGATCAGCACCGGCAGGTCGTGCCGTTTCGAGGCGCCAAGCGCCTGGACGATCGGATTATAGAGAAACGAGCCGTCGCCGACGAGCAGCACCACCGGACGGTTGCGCGCGGCGAGCTTGACCCCGAGCGCCGTCCCGATCCCCTGGCCGAGCCCGCCGGAGCCGCGGAAGAAGCTCTGCGGCTGGGTGAGCGGCAGGTGCTCGCGCAGCATGGTCGAGTGGGTGATCGTTTCGTCCACATAGATCGTGTCCGGCGGCATCACCTCGGCGACGATGCTCACGAGCGCCAGCGGATCGATCTCCTTGGCCTTGCGCGCCTGCTCCTGCGCGGTGCGCAGGCCGGCGATGTAGCTTTCGTGCGCCCGTGTCCACCGCTGCCGCCGCTCCGCGACCGCCTTGGCATCGATGGGCGCCGACTGCACCGCCGTGGCAAGGAGTTTTAGCGAAGCCGCCACGTCGCCTTCGAGGTAGGCATCGGCGTGCAGATTCTGATAGGCCATATGGTCCTTGATCGGGCTCTCGTTGATCGACACGATCATGCCCTTGGTCGGCCGGCTGTGCGGCGGATACCAGGGCGCGCGACCGCTCACCAAGAGAACGAGATCGGCGTCGGGAAGGGCCGCGTAATTGCCGAACCCCAGATACAGCGGATGATCGGTCGGGAAATTCGCAAAGGTCGCGCTGCGTCCGCCGATCACCGGGATGGCGAGGAGATCGGCGAGCTGCACCAAGGCCGCGAAGGCCTGCGGATCGCGTCCGGACGCTTCAGTGACGATGACGGGATTCTTGGCCGCGCGTAACCGCTCGGCGACCTTGGCGATGTCATCGCCCAGCGCCTGCAGCTTGGGTGCAAACGGGACCTCGCGCGGGTGCTCCGGCGGCGTCCAGGCGTGCAGCATGTGCTCGAGCGCGACGTTGAGGTAGACCGGACCCATCGGCTGGCGTTGCGCCAGCTCGCCGGCGCGGATGACGCTTTCGTGCAGCGTGAACGGGCTCGTGACTGCGCGCGCCCATTTGGTGACGGGCTCGATGAAGCGCTCGATGCCGCCGACGCTGAGTCCGCCATACCATTGCGGCTCGATCGGGAGATCGGGATCCTCGCCAAGCGACTGCGACTCTCCGGAGAGCACGAGCATGGGGATTTCGCCCTGCAAGGCGCCGTGCACGCCCATGCTGCCCTGGAGCATGCCGACGCCGGCGTGCAGCAGCACCGCCTGCGGCCGGCCGGTGACGAGCGTGTATCCGGTCGCCATGTTCACGGCTAACGTCTCGTGCCAGGACTCCACGAAGGTCGGCCCGGGCTTATTGCCGAGTTTCTGCCGCGCCAGGGCCTCCCACAGCGGCGACCATTCGGACCCCGGCGAGGACATGATGTAGTCGATCTTCAGCTTGCGGAATGCTTCGAGGATTGCCTCGCCGCCATCGAGATAGTTCTTCATTGCGCGCGGTCCTTGCCGGTCGTTGTATCGACCTACCCATACATGATTTCCATCCGGAAGCGCTACGGTTCCGAACTATCCTGTGGCGCCGGGTGTTCCCGCCTTCAAACACTTGTCCACGCGGCGGCATATTTGTTAGGTTAAGCGATTGCGCAACCGACCGGGAAAGTTGCGATGCGATTGAGATTCTTAGCCCGCGCGCTTCTTGTGGCCGTGGCGGGGTTATCAGGGCCCGCACAAGCGCAGCCCGCGGCCGATGGGCAAACAACGGGACGCTGTGCGGTCGTTTGCCCGCCCGATACGGTGCTCAATCGGAAAACGTGCGCGTGCGAAGCGCCGCGGCGGCGCCCGCCGTGCGCGCTGGTCTGTCCCGGTCCGGATCAGACCTTGGATGCCGACCATTGCCGATGTGTAGGTCTGGACCGGCCACGCGGCCGAAACTAGCGTGCTCGTGCCACGGCCGTCGATCCACGCACCGGCGTCATCCCGGGCCTCCTGCCCGGGACCTATTGTGCGGAAAACTCGGCAGCTCACTGCGGTGCTCGCGGCAGCAAACTTGGACGCCCGAGCCAGTTGGGCAATAGGTCCCGAGCACGAGGCCCGGGATGACGCCGAGGATATTCGGGGCGCCGCGTTTGATGCTCAGCGGCTCTTGATGAACGTGCCGTTGCGCAGCTCGGCGGTCGCTTGCGCGAGCTCCGCCTGGGTGTTCATCACGATGGGTCCGTACCACGCAACCGGCTCCTCGATCGGCTTGCCGGAGACGAGGAGGAATCGGATTCCCTCTGCGCCCGCCTGCACCGTGATCTCGTCGCCCCGATCGAACAACACCAGCGAGCGGTTTCCCGTGCGCTCGCGCACCAAAGTTTCGCCGTCCGAGCTCTCCTTCTCGGTCAATACGCCGAACGGCTGCGAGGCATCGCGAAAGGTCCCCGATCCCTCGAAGACATAGGCGAAGGCGTGCCGTTCGGTCTCGACCGGCAAGGTCTTTCGCCGGCCTGCGGGCACTGAAATGTCCAGATAGCGCGGGTCGGCCGCGACCCCGTCGACCGGGCCGCGCTTGCCGAAGAAATCACCGCAAACGACGCGAACGCGGGTGCCGTCGTCATCGACGACCTCGGGGATCTCCAGCGCCGGAATGTCCTGGTAGCGGGGCTTGGTCATCTTGAGCGAGGAGGGCAGGTTCGCCCAGAGCTGGAAGCCGTGCATGCGCCCGCGCGGATCGCCCTGCGGCATCTCCTGATGCATGATTCCGCTCCCGGCCGTCATCCATTGGACGTCGCCGGCCCCCAGCGTGCCGCGGTTGCCCAGGCTGTCGCCGTGGTCCACGGTGCCGGCAAGCACGTAGGTGATGGTCTCGATGCCCCGGTGCGGATGCCAGGGGAACCCGGCGAGGTAATCCTGGGGCCGATCGTTGCGGAAATCATCGAGCAGCAGGAACGGATCGAACTCCCCCGTGTCGCCGAAACCGAAAGCCCGGCGCAATTTGACGCCGGCGCCTTCCATCGTGGGCGTGGATGTGACGATCCGCTTGACCGGTCGAATAGACATGACCTCACCTTTTTCGCTGCCGTGGCCGCTATTTGGGGATGATGCGCCAAATTTTCCAGATTGCGACTTGCCCAGCGCCGCTCCACTACGTCCCTTTGGGATCGGGACAGGGCTAGAACTGTTGATGGTGCATGTTCTTGTCGGCGAACCGGTATCCACTTGGGCGGGACATGCGCTAACCTGTGCCATGGCACTGCGGCGACGGCCGAACCCGCCGCCGATGCCTTCGCGGACATTCTTATGCACCTGTCGTCATCAATGCGCGCGCCAGAAGAACCGCCGATGCGGGCGACGTGGGTCTTCGCGGCGGCCATGCTGTTGGCCACGCTCAGCGCGGGGCCGGCGCATGCGGCCGTGCCGGGGGAGGATGCCGCGGTCCGCATCGAAAACATCTACTACCAGCAGGGGCCGCAAAAGGCGCTGGAGGCCCTCGCGCAAGATTACAAAGCGGCCTGGAGCGGCCCTAATCCCGAGGCAGGACGGCAGCAGATCAACGATGAGGTCTCGCGGCTCGAGGCGCATACGGCCCGGTACCTACAATACAGTCCGCTCGCGGCCATTGCCACGGAATGGTGCCTGGAGCGGCACGGATTGAGCGATTTCCCGCTGCGTTACAGCGAATTGCTGCCGGCAGCCGACGCCAGCCCGGGCGCTTCGCTGCCCGATGTCGAGCTCGATCGAGAAATGGTGAAGGTGCTGCAGATCAACTGGATCGACTATGCCAATCTGACCCGCAGCCAAACCCGCGGCTACGTGGCCGACGTGCAGCAAACCACCATCGCCACGCGGGCTGACCTGCTCAAGGATCAGAGCGAGCAAGAGGAGGTCAGGACCGCCGCCAACAGCTTATCCGGCAAGCGGTGACGGGAAGCCTGCCGGCAACCCGGCTTCGGTGCGCTGACACAAGCGCGCCTGCAAACAAATCGACGGGACGCCTATCGGCTCGCCCACCGCATTCCGGCGCGATAGGGGTAGGCGGATGAACCCGGCCGTTCACGTCTGCGCCGTGCTGGCTGCCTTGCTGGGCGCAGGTGAAGCGATTGCAGAGAACTATCCCGAGCAGCCGGTCAAGATCGTCGTCGGCTTTCCGCCCGGTGTTGCTCCCGATCTCGCCGCCCGCCTGCTGGCGGACAAATTTTCAGCGGCGTTCGGCAAGACGTTCTTCGTCGAGAACGTGACCGGCGCCGGCAGCAACATCGCGACCGATCGGGTCGCCAAGGCGGCGCCCGACGGCTACACCTTGCTGATGGGCGGCAATTCGGCGCTCGTCTTCAGCCCGAGCCTCTACGACAAGCTCCCCTACGATCCGATCAAGGATTTTGCGCCGATCTCGCAAGTCTTCGTCGCCGCCAACATTCTGGTGGCCAATCCCGACGTGCCGGCAAGAACGCTGCCCGAGCTCGTGGCGCTGGCGCGCGCCGCGCCCGGCAAGCTCACCTACGGACACGCCGGCGTCGGCACTTCGCAGCACCTCGCCGGCGAGCTGTTCAAGTCGATGGCGCATGTCGATCTGCAACCGGTGGCCTATCGCGGCACGACCGCGGTGCTGCCCGATCTGCTCGCCGGGCGCCTCAGCCTGTCCTTCGCCAACATCGCCAACGCGCTGCCGCTCATCCGCGAGGGCAAGCTTCGCGCCTTCGCCGTGACCTCGCTCAAGCGTTCGGCGGCAGCCCCCGATCTGCCGACGATGGCCGAGGAAGGTTTTCCCGGCTTCGAGGCGGTGCCGTGGTTTGGGCTCCTGGCACCCGCCGGCACGCCGCCCGCCATCATCGAGAAGGTCTATCGCGAGACCGCGCGCAGTCTGGCTCTGCCGAAAGTGCGCCAGCGCCTCAACGAGCTTGGCCTCGACACGATCGGCAATTCGCCCGCCGAATTTTCCGCCGTCATCAAGGCCGAGATCCCGCAATGGGCGGCGGTGATCAAGGCCGCCGGCATCAAGCCCGGCGAGTAGCGCGGACGCCGCCGCGCTTTTGGGGCGCTTCGGCGTCGGGGGTTATTGTCCCTTCGAATGGAACGCGATCGGCGTCATCGGCCTGGCGTTGCGTTGGGCGACCATGCTGCCGGTCGTCGCCGCATATTTCTTGAAATGATCGGTGGCCCGATGCGCCTGGAAGGCGGCCTCGTTGTCATACACCTCATAGAGGAAGATGTGGTTCGGATTGCTTGCCAGCACCATGATGTCGAACTGGCGGCAGCCCGGCTCCTTGATGGCCGCCGCTCCGTTCTCCTTGATCGCGGCCAAATAGTTTTGCATTTCGGCCGGGACGATATCGAGGTCGACGGCGTTGACATACGACGGAGCCGATTCTGCCGCCACGTTCGGACTGCGCAGGGGAACGAGCACGGCGACGGCGGCGAACAGCGCCACGGCAACAACGGACGTCCGATGTGACTTTAGCATTTGCTTTTCCTCCGGTTGATTGCGCTCCGACTTAATCGTCGGTAGGCTGAGCTGAGGCTCTGACGTGACGTTAGCACCGATGCAGATCGACTTGAAGCGTTGGCGTGATCGTACCCCAGAAGACGATGGCTAAAGTCAGCGTCGCGCGGTGCGGGTCTCTCCCACGGCGCCGGCGTCACGGCGCTTCTCAACCAACCCCGCCATTCGCTTCACGGCGCAGCACGCGGCCCGGGAGCGCGCCGGTGTGGGTGGCGTTGTCGACCACGATCGTGCCGTTGACGATGACCGTCGTACGGTCGCCCGACGGGTATTGATGGGGCCTGGCGTAGGTTGCGCGCTCCCTAAAATCTTCCGGATCGAACAGCGTGATGTCGGCCCGGTGTCCTTCCCGCAACAATCCGCGATCAGCCAAACGCAGCGCCCGCGCGCTCGCGCCGGTCATCTTATGAATGGCCCGTTCGAGCGGCAGCAATTTCAGCTCGCGCACATAGTGGTCGATGATGCGCGGAAAGGTGCCGTAGAAACGCGGGTGCGGCAGGCCTTGGCTGACGACCCCCTCGGTGGCGACGCAATTGCCGTCGGATCCGACCAGCGCCAAGGGCGAGCGAATGAGCGCGCGCACGTCGTCCTCGGCCATGGCGGTCACCAGCACGCGGGTTGCGCCCTGATCCTCCTGGACGCAATCGCAGACCGCGTCGACCGGATCGGCGCCCCATTCCGCTGCGAGCTCGGCGATGGTGCGCCCGGCATGCTGCGGCAGTCGTGGCGAGACGGAAATCTGCACGCAGTCCCAGGAAGCGATGCGGCCCCAATTGTTGAGGCCCGCGCGCGCGATGTCGCCGCGGATGCGCTCGCGCGTGGCCTTTTGCGCCAGCCGTTCGAGCATTTGTCCGACGCCGCCCGCCTGCACCCATTGCGGCAAAAGGTTCTTCAGCGGATTGCTGCCGGACGTGTAGGGATAGGCGTCGCAGTCGACGTCGAGCCCGTCGGCGCGCGCGGCGGCGATCCGCGCGAGCACCGCTGCGACCTTGCCAAAATTGTCGAGCCCGGAGCATTTGAGATGCACGATCTCGACATGGATGCGGCAGGCTCTTGCGATTGCGATGGCTTCGTCGACGGCTTCCAGAACCCGATTCGACTCATCGCGGATATGGGTGAAGTAGCCGGCGTTGTAGCGGGCAACGATGTGGCACAGCGCCGTCATCTCGGCCGCATCGGCATAGCACCCCGGCGTCGTGAACAGGCCGGATGACAGGCCGAGCGCGCCGGCGTCGAACGCCTCCTCCAACAGCTCGGTCATGCGGGTAAGCTCGGCCGGGCTCGGCGGCCGGGCGTCCATGCCCATCACCATCAGCCGCAGCGTGTTGTGTCCGACCAGCATTCCCGCATTGACCGCGGTTGCGGGAAAGCTCGCCAAATATTCCGCAAAGCTCATCTCGCGGAACGGCAGCCACGGCGCGCTCGGGTTCAGATAGTCGCGCAGCAGCTCGAGCTTGCCCGGCAACACCGGCGCGACGGAGAATCCGCAATGCCCGATGATCTCCGTCGTGACGCCCTGCCGCACCTTGCTCTCGGCCTTCGGGTTGATCGGCAGCGTGAAGTCGGAATGGGTCTTGATGTCGATGAAGCCGGGAGCAACCGTGAGGCCGCGGGCGTCGATCATCCGCGCCGCGTCGTCCATAAGATCTTGGCCGATGGCGGCGATCCGCCCGTTGGCGACGGCGAGGTCGGCAACTGCGCCGGCGCTTCCGCTGCCGTCGAGCACCATGCCGTTGCGGATCAGGATGTCGTACGGCATGCGGCTCTCGGCACGGCCTTTTTGTTAAGTCTGATGGAAGCGGGAGTTTGGGTTGTCCGAACCCACGGATCGTCATGCCCGCGCTCGTCGCGGGCATCCATGTCTCTGTGGGCGACGAAGCAAGACGTGGATGGCCGTGACGAGCACGGCCATGACGTAAAGAGTATCGCGACGAGCAATAACCGGCGCGCCGCCGTTTTGCGGCGTCAGTCGCGGGCTTGTCGCCAGTCGTGCTCGGAGACGTCGAACACCACGCCGTTCGGGTCCTTGAATTTGTTCTCGGCGTCGACGCCGGGCAGCGAGGGAAGTTTTAGAAAAAATTTTCCGCCCTCTTCCTCGATCATCTTCTTGGTCTCGTTGTAGTCGTCGACGATGAAGCCGAAATGGTGCAGGCCGGCCCAATCGGGTCCGTTGACGCCGCCCGTCGTGCCTTTGGGGAAATGCAGCAGGGTCAGGTTCATCACCCCGTCCGAGAGCATGATCGCATTGCCGATCTCGGTCTCGGCCTTCACCACGCGCTTGAGCTCGAAGCACTTTTCGTAGAACGCCGCGGCTTTTTCCAGGTCGGGCACCTGCATGGCGACGTGGCGGAGCTTGGCCATGGTCTTAGTCCTCTCGAAATTGCCGATGCTGTCTCGGATCTGGGAATAGCCTAGCACATCTTGCGCATCCGCCAATGGAGAGGAGGTCGCGACGAGAGGCTCAAGAGACGGCGATTTGCGGTGCGCGGGTTCGGGCTGCATGTTCCGGGCATGGGTCCGCAAGTCGCGCCGTCGAACGGCCGCGTTATTGTTGTTGGTGCCGGCATCGTCGGTACATGCTGCGCGCTCTTTCTGCAGCGCGAAGGCTTTCGTGTGACCCTCATGGACCACGACGAGCCCGGCAGCGGCTGCTCCGCCGGGAATGCCGGGATCATTCATTCAGGCTCGATCTTGCCGCTCGCGACGCCCGGAATCCTACGCCGGGTTCCCGGCATGCTCGTCGATCCGGAAGGGCCGCTGCTCATCCGCTGGCGCTACCTCCCGGCGCTGTTGCCCTGGGTACTGCATCTCGCGCGTAGCGCCGCGCCCGCCCGCATCGAGGCGACGTCGCGCGCGCTGACTACCCTCTTGCGCGGCGCGATGGAGGCGTATCGGACGTTCATCCCCCGCGTGCGGATCCATCATCTGTTCAAGGATCAGGGCGAGCTCTATGTCTTTCGTGGCGAGGCCGCCGGTTCCGCGATTGCCGACAAGCTCGCGCTTTACCAGAGGCACGGCATTGCCGCCGTCGAGCTCGGCGCTGCCGCGTTGCGCGAACGGGAGCCGGCCCTGTCGAGCGCGTACGCGCGCGGATATCATCTGCCCGGCAGCGCCTATACGGTCGATCCGCGCGCCTTGACGCGCGCGCTTGCCGCGGGCTTCGTTGACGAGGGTGGGGAGCTGTTGCGCGCGCATGTGCGCGGCGTTGGCCGCAGGGATCGCGGCGTCGTTGTCGAGACGACCGGTCCGACTTTGACGTGCGACCGGCTCGTCATCGCGGCCGGCGCCTATTCCAGGCCGCTCGCGCGGCAAGCGGGGGTCGACGTGCCGCTCGAGACCTTGCGCGGCTATCACCTCGATCTGCCTTCCTCCGGCGTAAGGCTAAACGGGCCGGTGATCGAGGGCGCGATGAATTTCGGCGTGACGCCGATGGCGAAAGGCGTGCGCCTCGCCGGCACCATCGAGCTTGCCGGCCTGCACGCACCGCCGAATTGGCGCCGCGCGGATATGCTGTTGCGGCTGGCGAAGGCCATGCTGCCGGCGCTCGACGGCAGGCATGCGATCCGCTGGATGGGGCACCGGCCGGGCCTGCCGGACAGCCTGCCGATGATCGGTCCCGTTCCTCAATGGCCGGCGATCTGGTTTGCTTTCGGCCACGGCCAGCTTGGTTTGACCACTGCCGCCGTCACCGGGCGGCTCGTCGCCGATGCAATAGTTGGCCGCACGCCCGGCGTCGACTTGTCGCCCTTTCGCGTTGATCGGTTCTTGCCCTTGCGCGGCTAATGAGGAGGACCGCATGAGCTTTGCGCCCCCTGGATGACTGGCAATTCACCAGCCGCGTCGAGACCGTCTGCACAAGGTGGAAATCCCAAGGAAAGGATGACGACGTCGGACCGTCGATGCTAGTTTCCGTATGGGCTTCATGGCTGGCGGATCGAATCATGCGAGGCGGGTTTGTCGCTTGGGCGTTGGCTGCAACGGTGCTGCTCGCCCTAAGCGCGTTGTTGCCCGTGCGCGCGGCGGCCGACGACCGAACGCTATGCGATGGCAACGATACGCCGCCGGATGCGAGGATCGCCGCCTGCACCGCGATGATTGCGCGCGGAGTCGAGCGTGTGGAGGTCCGCTCGCGCGTCGCGGGCTATGTGCAGGCGGTTCACGTTCGTGAAGGCGCGTCCGTCCGGGCCGGGGATTTGCTCGTCACCGTTGATCAGCGCCTGTTTCGGGCCCAAGTCCAGCAGGCCGAAGCCCAGGTGTCCGCCGCGCAAGCGCGCATGTCGCTTGCCAAGCAGGAGTTGGATCGCGGCCAGCAGCGCGGCACCTCTCTAGCTGACCTTGACACGCGCCGCAACGCGCAACGCGAGGCCGAGGCCAACCTGCGTACCGCCCAGGCTGTGCGCCAATCCGCCTTGACGAATCTCCTCGACACTGAGATCCGTGCGCCTGTGACCGGGCGCGTCGGCAAGCTGGAGGTCGATCCCGGCAGCCTCGTCCAATCCGGCGATCCGCCCCTCGCGACCATCGAGTTAGGCACCCCGATCACCGCCAGCTTGCTCAATCGCGGCAACGCCTGGAGCGCCAAGGGCGACCTTGACCGCGCAGTTGCTGACTACAATGAGGCGATCCGCCTCGACGAGAAAAACGCGGCTGCCTTGACCGCCCTGGACCAGGCGCGCCGCGTGCTGGCGGCGAGGCCTGCGCCGGCGACGTCGCTGCAGACCGGCGCTCGGCCGGTGAAGGAGACCCGCATCGCTCTCGTGATCGGCAACTCGAGCTACAAGGCCGTCGCGACACTCCCTAATCCTCGCCGCGACGCTGCGGCTTTCGCAGCCGCATTGCGCGCGGTCGGATTCCAGACGGTCACGGTCGCGAGCGACCTGACCCGGGAAAAGTTCGTTGACGCCTTGCGCTCCTTCGCCGCGGAGGCCGAGAAGGCCGACTGGGCGGTGGTCTATTTCGCCGGGCACGGTATCGAGATCGGCGGCGTCAATTATCTCGTCCCGGTCGATGCCAAACTCGTCTCTGATCGCGACGCGCAATACGATGCGGTCTCCTTGGAGCAGGTCGTCGGCGCCGTGGAAGCGGCGAAGAAAATGCGGCTCGTCATCATCGACGCCTGCCGCGAGAACCCATTCGCGCAGCAGATGAAGCGTACCGTTGCGTCCCGGTCGATCAGCCGGGGTCTCGGCCGGATCGAACCTGAAGGCGGGACGCTCGTCGCCTATTCGGCCAAGCACGGCGAGATCGCGCTCGACGGGGACGGCACCAACAGCCCGTTCGTGACGGCTCTGATCCGGCACCTGCCGACACCCGGCGTGGAGATCAACAAATTTTTTCGCCTCGTCCGCGACGAGGTCCTGACGGCGACCGCACGTAAGCAGGAGCCGTTCGTCTACGGCTCGTTGCCGAGCGAAGATTTTTTCTTCGTACAGTAATGAAATCCACGGCGTTCCCTATAACGTTCCTTGGGAGCGCCGGAAGGACTGGCCGTTCCTTCTGCTCAGGGTTGCGAAATACGATTGGCTCAAGAGCGAGAGCAAATCCGAGGTCCTTATGGAAGGCTTTGCCGTTGGATAGACGATAGATTAATGTTCCACGGATCACTTTTGCCGTCAGCTACCGCAGCTCTCGAAAGGGTACCGCAGTGACCGAGACCGAACCACCGTCGCTCATTCTCAATGTCGCCGTGCTGGGCCTCGGCATGCACCTCGGCGCTTGGCGCTACGGCGACGGTGATCCCTTCGCCTTTACGGACGTTGGGTACTATCAGGAGATCGCAAGACTGGCCGAGATCGGCCGCCTGCATGCGGTCTTTCTGGCCGATACGCTCGCCTGCGCCGAGGAGAATTTCGAGCGCCCGAACCTCGGCGCCATGGATCCGACCCTTGCCCTCGCCGCGGTTGCAACCGCTACCGAGCACGTCGGGTTGGTCGCAACCGCATCGACCACCTACAACGAGCCGTACAATCTCGCCCGCCGGTTTGCCACCCTCGACCATCTCAGCCACGGGCGGGCCGCCTGGAACATCGTGACGACGTTCGTACCGGATGTTGCGGCAAATTTCGGCACGGCGCAGTTGCCGAACCACGACGACCGCTACGAGCGCGCCGAGGAGTTCGTCGATATCGTGATCCGGCTGTGGGAGAGCTGGGAGGACGACGCGCTGATCGGCGATAAGGCGTCCGGAAAGTTCGCCGACGCTGCGCGGGTGCATGCGATCAACCACAAAGGTCCGCACTACTCCGTGCGCGGCCCGCTCACGCTGCCGCGCTCGCCGCAAGGCTGGCCCGTGCTCTTTCAGTCCGGCTCATCCGAGACGGGACGCGATCTCGCGGCGCGTTTCGCCAATGCGGTCTTCACGCCGCAAAACACGATCGCCGCGGCAAAGGAATTCCGCGCCGACGTGCGGCGCCGCTGCGAGAAATTCGGCCGCAGCCCCGACGAGATAAAAATTCTTCCGGGCTTCCTGCCGATTCTCGGCGGCACCGAGGCGCAGGCGCGGGCCCGCAAGGACGAACTCGACGAGCTGAGCGGACAGGCCGAGCTGAAGAAGCTCGCCCTTCGAGTCGGCGTGAAGGTCGAGGATCTCAAGCTCGACGCGCCGCTGCCGCTCGAGCGGATCAAGGCGAACGGCAATTTCCGGGCGTCCGAGGGATTCCGCTCGGCGGTGGTGCGGCTCGGGGTTGAGGAAGGACTGACCGTGCGAGAAATTCTTTACCGCAACGGCGGCGGGCACAAGCAGGTGGTCGGCACCCCCGAGCAGGTCGCCGATCTGATCGAGACCTGGCATCGGGAAGGAGCGGTCGACGGCTTCAATCTGATGATTGACGTATTGCCGTCCGGACTGCGCGATTTCGTCGAGCAAGTGATCCCGTTGCTGCAGCGGCGTGGCGTTTTTCGCCGGGAGTATGCCGGCAATACCTTGCGCTCGAATCTCGGTCTCACACTTCCGCACTGATCGCCGCATGGCGGCCGTGTTGCCCGTCGTCGTGATGACCAGCGCGGCCGGTGAATGACCAGCGAAATTGCCTACGCGCTTGCCGCACTGGTCTCCTACGGCCTCGGCGATTTCATCTACAAGCGCGCCGCGAGTGCCGGCATCGCGGCCGAGCACTTTCTCATGGGGCAGGCGTGGTTCTTCTGCCCCGCGGTGATTGGCTATGCGTGGGTCACCAGGACGCTTGATTTTGGACCGCCTGCTTGCTGGGGAGGCCTTGCCGGCCTGTTCCTCCTGATCGGCTTCTTCAATTACGTCCGCAGCCTGCGGTCCGGCTCAGTCAGCATCATTGCGCCGGTGTTCCGTCTGAACTTCATTGTCACCGCAGCGCTCGCGATCGGATGGCTCGGCGAGCCGGTGACGGTAAGCAAGATCAGCGGCTTCGTGTTGGCGCTGATCGCCGGCTGGCTCCTGTTGGGCGAACCGGAGCCCGGCCGCGTCACCGATCCGGCTGCCGCACGCCGCTCGCTGGTGCAGGTCGTCGTAGCGACCGTCGCGATGGGGGTGGCGAATTTTTGCCACAAGCTCGGCCTCGTCGGCGGGGCAACGCCGGAGACCATGCTAGCGGCCCAAGCCATCGTATTCAGCGTGCTCGTGACGGCGATGGCCTATGCGATGAACGGCACGATCCGGTTGCCGGCCGGCGTTGCCGGGCATTCGGCCGCGGCCGCTTTCGTGCTCATGGCGGCGTTCTTGTTCCTGCTGCACGGCATGCGCCATGGCGACGCCAGTGTCGTCGTCCCGATCGCCCAGATGGGCTTCGGCATCGCCGCCGTGCTCGGCGTGGTATTTTTCAAGGAAGCCCTGACGGCCCGGAAGATCGCCGGCCTGGGCGCGGCCGGCGTAGCGCTACTCGTGCTGGCGCTCGGTTGAATGTCAGCTCAGCTAGTGCGCACCCGAGGCGGCGCCCGCCGGAACGGCCGGACGTTGCATGACAATGCCGAGCGCGGCGAGCGCAACGAACAAGATCGTCAGCAACAGAAACACATCGGAGAAGCTCATCACCGTCGCCTCACGCCGCGCCAAGAGCGACATCTGCTTGAGCGCCATCAGCTGCGCGTTGCTGCCGAAGTCTTGGAAGCGCGCGGTGAGATTGGCGAGCATCTCGGTCGCGGCGACGCTCGACCAATTCACTGCCTCATGCAGGCGCGCGAGATGCAGGTCCATCCGGTTATTGAGGAGGGTGTTGAGCGCTGCGAGCCCGATGGCGCCGCCAAGGTTGCGCGTGAGATTGAACAGGCCGGAGGCGTTTTTCACCCGGTCCGGCGGCAGCGTGCCGAGCGCGGCATTGGTGACCGGGACCATCGCGCACATCAGTCCGATGCCGCGCAGAACCTGCGGCCAAAACAGCTCCCAGAAATCCCAATCCTTCGTCATATAGTGCACGTCGAAGGTGCCGAGAGCGAACAGCAAGAACCCGCCGATCAGCATGAAGCGCGGATCAAATTTCGTGACCAGCCGACCGACGAGGGGTGCAGTGAAAAACATTGCGAGCCCCGAGACGAACATCGTCTCGCCGATCATCAGCGAGTTATAGCCGCGCACTTGCGCCAGATAGAGCGGATAGAGGTAGGTCAGCCCGTAAAGTCCGATCCCGAGCACGAACGAGAACATGCTGCCGATCGCAAAATTGCGGTTGCCGAAGGCACGCAGATCGACGATGGGCACGCGCGCCGTGAAGGCGCGGTAGAAGAACGCCACCGCCGATACCGCCGAGATGATCGCCGCATAGGCGATGGCTTCGTCCTGCAGCCAATCATGGCGCGGGCCCTCCTCGAGCGCATATTCGAGCGCGCCGAGAAAGCCGGCCATCGCTATCAGGCCCCACCAATCGAAGTGATCGAGCAGGGAATAGTCCGGCTTGTCGAAATCGATCAATGCCAGGGCCGCAACGGTGATGGCGATCCCAGGAATGACATTGATGAAGAACAGCCAATGCCACGACAAGGCTTCGGTGAGATAGCCGCCGACCGTCGGGCCGATCGTCGGCGCCAGCGTTGCAATCAAGCCGATGATGGGCGTTACGGCGGCCTGGCGCGACTTCGGAAAGACCGTGAAGGCCGCGGCGAAAACGGTCGGGATCATGCCGCCGCCGATGAAGCCTTGCACGGCGCGCCAGACGATCATGCTGTCGATCGACGACGTTGTGCCGCACATGAAGCTCGCGAACGTGAACCCCGCGCATGAGATGGCGAACAGCGTACGCGTCCCGAGCGCTCGGGAGAGGAAACCGGAGAGCGGGATCGCCACCACCTCGGCAATCAAATACGCCGTCTGAACCCAGGGGATTTCGTCGCTTGAAGCCGCAAGCCCTGCCTGAATCTCCGACAACGACGCCGAGACGATCTGGATGTCGAGAAAGGCCATGAACATGCCGACGCACATCGCCATGAAGGCGATCATTCGGCGCGGATCGATGCGGTCTACTGCGTCTTGAGCGGGGGAGTCCATGGCCGGCGCCTCCGTCAGTTCGCGACAGTGCGTGTGCGTGCGGCGAGGAACGTAGCCGCACCAGGCTTGGTGTTGACGGCGACGACGACCGACATGCCTGGTCGCAGCGCGCCACGCTCGGCGACCTCGGCAGAAACGCGGATGCGTACGGCAAGGCGCTGAACGATCTTGGTGAAATTGCCGGTCGCGTTGTCGGGTGGCAGCAGCGTGAACACCGAGCCCGACGCCGGCGAGACGCTCGCGACCACGCCGTCGATCTTCTCGTCGGGCAAGGCGTCGACCTTGATCGAGACCGGTTGTCCGGGCTGTAGACGTGCGAGCTGCGTTTCTTTGAAATTGGCGTCGATGAAGACATCGGACAGCGGCACCAGCGCCGCGATGCGCTGTCCCGTCTGCATAAAATCTCCCACCTGCGCCGCTCGGTTTCCGATCATGCCATCGACCGGGGCGCGGATCTCAGTGAATGACAGGTCGCGTTCCGCCTTGGCGAGCGCCGTCTGCAGCTCTTCAAGCGTGCGCGCGGCTTCCTTCTTTTGCGCCTGCAACACTCCGACATTGGCAATAGCACCGTCGAGCGCGGCCTGCGCGCCCTGCACCGATGCATTGGCCTGGTCACGGTTGGCGATGGATTGCTCCACCGTCTGCTTGCTGGCGAAAGCCTTGCCGGCCAACGCTTGTTGCCGCTCGAATTCGGATTGCATCCGCGTGCGCGCGGCCTGCGCCGAAACCAGCTGAGCCTGGGCCTGCTCGACGGCCGCACGCTGCGCGTCGATCTGCCGGTCGAAGCGTTCGAGCGTGGCTTGCTGAGTCGCGACCTTGTCACGCGCGGAGCTGGCGGCCAGACGATAGTCGCCGTCGTCGATGCGGGCGATCACGTCGCCGGCGCGAACCCTTGAATTATCCTCGACCAGAAACTGCGCGACATAGCCGGAGACCTTTGCACCCAATGTCGTGTTGTTGGCGCGGACATAGGCGTCGTCGGTCGAAACCATGAAGCGGCCGGCGGTCATATAGTCGAAACCGAGCCAGCCGGCGCCGATCAGCACGGCGACCGCCGCGCCCATGAGGATGCGTTTGCGGTTCGCCTTGAGGGCGCCCATCGCGGAAGCCTTGGTGGGTGCAACAATGGGCTCTGACGGCAGCCGATCCTCAGTCGGACCGACCGGAGCCAACTTTGCGTCCGTTAATACCGGCACGTCGGCCGTTACTACCGAAAGACGAGCGGCCTCTCCACTTTTTGTGCGTTGCAGCATTTTTGTCTCCATTGACCGAACGGTTCGGTCAAGTTAGGGCGCGACGCACGGATAGTCAATGACCGAACGGTTCGGTCATTGAAAAATTATTGGAGATCGCCCATATCCATATCCAGTGCGTCGGGTCCAAAGGTCTAATGTCACGCCCGACAGAAGGAGCATTGCCGCAATGAGCGCCCCCCTCGTCCTCGACCGTCCGGCCAATGAGATTGAAGACAGCGCCAAGCGGCGCCAGATCGTCGAGGGCGCACGCACGGTCTTCATGGCGCACGGATTCGATGCCGCCAGCATGGGTGAGATCGCCAAGGCCGCCGGCGTGTCCAAGGGCACGCTCTACGTTTACTTCAAGGATAAGGACGAGCTGTTCAAAGCCATCGTCCAAATGGAGTGCCGGATCCAAGCCGAGGGTATTTTCGAGTTCGACGTGGCCGATCCGGATATCGCGGGCACGCTGCGCCGTTTGGGCATCGCCTTCGTGCAAGCTCTGTGCGCGCCTGGCCGCCAATCCCCGGTGCGCGCCGTCATCGCCATTGCCGATCGCATGCCGAGCCTCGGCCGGACTTTCTACGAAACCGGTCCGGCAGTCGGCATTGCCAAGCTGCGCGCCTATCTTGAGGCGCAGGCCGCTGCCGGACGCTTAGTGATCGAGGATTGCGAGATCGCCGCGGCGCAGCTCATCGAGTGCTTTCACGCCACGCTGTTCAAGCCCGTGCTGTTCAACTTCGCGCCGCCGCCGCCGCTGGAGCGGATCGAGCACGTGGTGACGATCGCCGTGAAAGCCTTCATGGCGGCCTACGGGAAAAAGTAACGCACGAGCGGCGATGACCGATTAGCGCTTACTCCGGCGACAGCCTGCCCTCGAGCTTTGACCGGAGGGTAGATGCCGGTTCGCCGACGCGGACATGCGCCGATCAACAGCCCCAGCGCCTGTCCCAATTTCCTCCCGAACGGAAATTTCGCGCGCCGCGCGGGAGCAGGCTCTAGGCCGCGCCGAACTCGATCCGACCGGCGAAGAAGCGAACGCGCTGGAAGAATGCTTACATATGCGATATATGTTTCCAGCAGTTTGGAAGGATTTTGGAGGTTTCGGTGTCTGCAAGCCAAAGGACGCTCATGACAGCGAATGAAGCGGCATCCGTCACGGGCGTGCCGCTGCGCCAAGTGCACCGGATCATCGATGCGGGCCTCCTGGGCGGAGCGGTGAAGCGACGCGACAAGGCCAGGCTCCTCGTACCAAACGCCCTCGTCGCGCTCAAGCTGGCCCACCAGACGGCCGACGTGCTCACACTTCACAGCCGACGCGCAGTCATTGCTGCATCGATCCGTCGGCCGCGGCAGTCCATGATTCGCACCGACTTGGTTGCG
This sequence comes from Xanthobacteraceae bacterium, assembly GCA_052148715.1. Taxonomy (GTDB): domain Bacteria; phylum Pseudomonadota; class Alphaproteobacteria; order Rhizobiales; family Xanthobacteraceae; genus JBKQHQ01. The sequence goes on from JBKQHQ010000098.1 coordinate 18,049, forward strand.
GTGGATGTGCGGCCGGCGGCCCGAGCGGTTCGTTCAGGGCTAAGCCAGTTGAGCAAAGCGCGCGGCATCGTGTCTAGCGCGCCCGGCGTGCTCGGCGGAACGCCGGTCTTCAAGGGAACGCGCATCCCCGTGCACGATATTGCGGACATGCTGGCCAACGGCGATAAGCCGGCGGCGATCGTGAAGGCCTATCCCCCGCTCGATGAGGATCGAGTTCGCCTCGCTGCGATTTATGCGCTGGCCTACCCGCCGCGGGGCCGCCCGCGGACGAAATCGCCGCGGCGAGTACGGCCGCCCAAGGCTTCGGACACCCTGGCTTTCGACGACCTCGCGCGCGCGTGAAATTCCTGGTCGACGAATGCTTGAGTCCAGATCTCGTCGCGATCGCGCGTGCACGCGGTCACGGAGAGTCGACGCATGTCACGTGGCTTGGTTTGCGCTCGCGCAAGGATTGGTCGATCGTGCGGCGCGCCATCGACGACGGCTACGTCCTCGTCACCAACGACAAGACGGATTTCACGTCGCTGCTTCGTCGCGAGAAGATGCACGCCGGCTTGGTATGCCTTAACGTGGCGCCTGGATTGATGAGCCTTGAGGCGCAGAAGCGGTTGTTCGCCCTAGCTCTCGAGCGCCTCGGCGACCGCGAGCCGATCAACGAGTTGCTTGAGATCACGCTCATGGAGGACAGGTCGATCAGGGTCGATCGTCATAACCTTCCGGCGGTGAAATGATTTCGAGCGTGTTTGGCTTCATCCTTGCGGTCGACCGGTGATACCAACGACACGTCTTGGCGCCGTCACGCGTTCGATCCGCCTCCGGCGAAGAGCCGCCTGATGCTCTCCCATAGAACCTGAAACAGCAGTGAAAAGCCGGAAATAGGCTTCGTCGGCGCCGCAATCTGCGGTTCCTGCGTAATACTTGGCGCGGCCGGGCCCGCCGGTGCGGCGCCGGGCTCGCGCCGCGCGAGCTCGACCTTCAATGCGTCGGCGAATTGCTGCATCAGTTTTCCAGCGGTGGTTTGCACCACGCCGACGCCGCGGCCGTATTGGGCCACGAGGCCCGACAAGGTGAGATCGGTGTGCACCATCACCTTGGAGCCGCCCGGCGTCGGCTCGAGCCGAAAGGAGGCAATGGCGTTGGCGCCGCCGCGGCCCTTGGCGTCGGTTCCCTGTGCCTTGACACGCGCTGTGTGGTCTTGATCGTTGATTTCCTCGAAACGGACTAGGCCCGCGAAGGCCAGCGACACCGGGCCGAGGCGGACCGAGATCTTGCCCTTGTAAGTCGTCGGATCGACCACTTCGGTGAGCTCTGCTCCCGGCATGCAAGGCGCGATCCGTTTGATGTCCATCAGCACGGGCCATGCCTGCGCGGGCGGCAGCGGCACCTCGAACGAATTGTCGAATTCCATAAAAGCTCAATCCTTCATTCGGAAAGGAGCGCGTGCTCGAACGCGCTGGCAATGGCAGGCCGGCTTTTGCCCGCCGCGATAGCGTCGCCGATGATAACGACCTTCTGCCCGGGCGTCGCCAGCGCCCGAAAGTCGCTGCCGGTTGCCACGCGAGCTTGGTGGTAGAACCAGTCGCGCAAACGCGGCTGTGACAAAATTTGCCGCAGGCCCGGCCATCGTCCGGCGCCGAGATCGAGCATCCTCGCAACCACATGGCCGAGGCCGTAGCGATACCGAGCGCCAGTTGCCACGACAATCCGGTCGAACGGCGCCAGCAAGCCGGGTGTTCTTAGGACATCGGTTCCATACTGAAACGTCACCCCCATTCGCGAGCACGCCGCAGCAAGGTCGCGCAAGTAGTTGTCGAACGAGTTTTGGTTCGCAACAACCTCCTGGAACAGCGGCGCCTTGCCGGCGTAGCGGAAGGCGCCGCCGGCGCGATCGTCCCGCTCAAAGATCGTCACGGTATTTTTGTCGGCAACGAGGGAGGCGTAGGTGAGGCCGGCGGGACCGGCCCCGATGATGGCGATGCGCTCGTTGCGCGGCGGCCGAGGCTCGCTAAACCGCGTCTCTTGGCCGGCGGCTGCATTCACGACGCAGCGCAGCGGCGACCCGCCGCGCATCTCATTGACGCAGGTGTTGCAGGCCAAGCACCGCCGGATCGGCTCGCCGCGCGCGAGCTTTTCGACCCATTGCGGATCGGCGATCAGGGTGCGGCCGAGCGCGATGAAATCGGCCTTGCCGCTCGCGACCGCCTGCGTCGCCGTCGCGGGATCGCCGAGCCGTCCCACGGCAATCACCGGAACGCCGACGGACTTTTTGATATCGGCCGCGTAGTCGAGGAAGGTCGCTTCCGGATACTCCATCGGCGGGATCATCCGCGCCGCGTTCGGCAGCGAGCGGTAGTGGCCGGCGGCGATGTGCAGCGCGTCGGCACCCGCCTGTGCCGCCCAAATCGCAACCTGCTTGCCTTCCGCATAGGGAATCCCTGCGGGAAAATAGTCGTCGACGGAAACGCGGTAGATCACAGGAATGCTGACCGCGGCCTTGACGCTGCGTAGAATCTCCAGCCCGAAACGCGCCCGGTTTTCCAGCGAGCCGCCATATTGATCGCTGCGCCGGTTCTCGAACGGCGTGAGGAACTGCGAAATCAGATAGCCGTGCGCGGCATGGATTTCGACGCAGTCGAACCCGGCTTGCTGGGCGCGCAACGCCGCCGCCGTGAACGCCGCGACCGTCGCTTGGATATCCGCAAGCGTCATTTCTTGCGGGACGATCGTCTCGTTCGTGATCTCGAACACGGGATGCGGGATCGCCGAAGGTGCGATCGGCGCTTCTCCGCAGATGTCGCGGCGCGTGTGACCGCCGCCGTGGCCGAGCTGGATCGAGGCCTTGGCGCCGCCGCCGTGAACGGCCGCGACGAGACGTGTAAGGCCGGGCAGGAAGCGATCGTCATAGATGCCGAGCTCGCGATGGCGATGGCGGCCCGATCTCTGCGGCGAGGCCATCTCCACCGTGAGGAGGCCGACCCCGCCGTTCACCCGGGCCATGTAGTAGGCAATCGTCGCGTCGGTCACGGTCCCTTCCGGGTCGGCCAATCGCGTCGTCATCGGCGGCATGACGATGCGGTTGCACGTCTCGACGCTGCCGATGCGCCCCGGAGTGAGCAGGATATTCATGGCGCATTTTCCGCTCGGTCGATAGATTCCTCCCCCTGAAAGGGGGAGGCTAGGAGGGGGTCGCGTGCCGCAGATTAGAGCCTTACGATGCGGAGGGCGATCCCCACCCCGACCCTCCCCTTTTCAAGGGGAGGGAGCGAGAAGCCGGGCCGGTGTTCATCGCATCAGGCCTATTGATTGATAACGCGCAGTTTGTACCCTTCGGAGGACACCCATGCATCGCGCTCTTCTTTCGGCATTGGCCGCCCTCGTCTTCGCCGCGGGCGCGCGTGCCGGCGATCGCATGCAGCCTATACCGCTCGAGCAGATGACCCCGGAGCAAAAACGGGTTGCCGACGCGATCGTGTCCGGCCCGCGCAAGACGTTGTCGGGTCCGTTCAATGCCTGGCTGCGCAGCCCCGAGCTTGCGGACCGCCTGCAGCGCGTGGGCGAATTTCTGCGTTTCAACACCTCGCTCGATCATCGGCTCAACGAGTTCGCCATCCTGATCACGGGACAGTTTTGGAGCTGTCAATACGAGTGGTATGCGCACTATCCGCTGGCCATCAAGGCTGGGCTGAAGCCAGAGGTGGCGGCCGAGCTTGCCCAGGGGAAGCGGCCGTCGGGCATGCAGGAGGACGAGGCGATCGTCTACGATTTCTCCACGCAGTTGCATCGGAACAAGAATGTGGACGACGCCACCTACCAGGCCGCGATCGCAAGACTCGGCGAGCAGGGCGTGATGGATCTGATTGCCGTCAACGGCTACTACGACGTCGTGGCAATGACCTTGAACGTCGCGCAAGTGATGCCGCCCGCTGGAGCGACTCCGCTGTTGCCGCCCCCAAGCAAATAATGCGTGCCGCGGCGACCGATTGCGCGCGCGGTCGGCGGCGCGAAGCGATAGCTACACGGGCTGTATCATTGCGAGGGCGCGGCGCAAGTCGGATGTTTCCGACTTGCGCCAATTATGATTTGCCGAAGTCGGG
>JBKQHQ010000099.1:0-36001 GCA_052148715.1 Xanthobacteraceae bacterium
TCCACGATTGTCGCGTATCCTTGATCGCTGCCAAGTGATCGAGCAGCACACCCAACTGCGGCTTCGCCGACCAAACTTCCATCAGACCCTCCCGAATCGGATGGTCCCACAGAATCATCCCCGGCCGGCCGCCGGAAGAAGCCATCACCCTCCGTCAACCCAAAATCCGCGTTAACCTGACCTCGGCGCCCTGGGCGGACGAGCAGGGCGAATTGACTAATGATTTTGGGTAAATCAATCTCTAGGATACGAATGACATCCGGTACCCATCGATCGGACACCGCAAGGGTATCTCGCCAAGCGAGCGTGATCAGTTCAATGTCTTTTGTGGAGCGGGGCTTTACCTCATGGTCGTCCATCTGTCTTTGCCTCATCCGGCTGCTTCTTGCGAATGTTCCGGATCTCTCCAGGATTCATTCTGCTGATTTTTCGAAACAGCCGCATAGAACTACTGTTTTTTGCCACGTGTTTGGACGTTGGAAATTGAATAACGCTAGCGCGGGTTCTTTTGAGCAGTTCGGTATACTCCTGCGCACTCAAGTTGAGCCAACTTCGTAATGCCCGAAGGTACTGCTCCGTTGGCAGAAGTCTGCCAGTTTCGACCGACGAAATGTAATTAATTTCACATCTCAGCACATCGGCTTGATCGCCCATTGTCTTGTCGCGAGCCAGACGTAGATCGCGACAATGTCGTCCGAACCTTGTTAGCGCGTGTGTCATGGTGCGGCTCCGAGGAAGGCCCCCTTAAACTGAGGTAATAATCACCGACCATGCTTAAGGTAGTCGGCAAGAGAGTTTGACTGAGTGCGATTCAAAAGTGTGCCGAGTTTCATGTCACCGCGAAAACCCTTTCCGAAATCATCACCATACGTTTCACGTAAGGTGTCAACGCGGGTATTTCCGTTCTTGCGTCGAATCTCCCCATTGACGTCGCGGCATCGGTCATCGAGTCCTGTGTGGCACGACTTTTTAGACATGTTGAATTTCTCCATCGAATAGGTGCCGCTACGAGCATCCCGTCGTTGACCCGCAGGTGTCGCACTTCATGCAGGTGCCGTTGCGCACCAGGGTGAAGTTGCCGCATTCGCCGCAGGCTTCGCCTTCGTAGCCCTTGGCCTTGGCTTCGGCCCGCTTCTCGGCGGCGGCGGCGCGCGCGTGCGCGCGGGCTTCGGGGGCGTTGGCGGCGCGCTCGTTGGCCTCGCGCCATTCGAGATGATCGAGGGCGAGGTCGGCTTGGGGCTCGGCGCGCGCCAGGCTGCGCGGCTCGGCCGCTTCCGCCTTCAGCGCGGTCGCGCCGGAGATCTCGCCGCGCGCGGTGTCGCTGCGGCCTTCACCGCGGGCACTGCCATGGCCGTGCAGCGACGTGATCTTGCCGCTGCCGCGCCCCTCGGGGGTGACGCCGCCCGGCATCACCACGAGCTTGTCGGAGCGCGAGCGGGTCAAGCCCTTGGAGACGTATTTCGACGCGCCTCCCGACGGCCTGCCTTCATCGACGCCGCGGCCGAGGGCATCGAAGTTCGTCTCGGTCGGATCAACGTGGGCAAGGTCGAAGCGCGAGAGATATGACACCGCGAGCTCGCGGAAGACGTAGTCGAGGATCGAGGTGGCGTATTTGATCGAGTCGTTGCCTTGCACCGGGCCCGACGGCTCGAAGCGGGTGAAGGTGAAGGCGTCGACATATTCCTCGAGCGGCACGCCGTATTGCAGGCCGAGCGACACCGCGATGGCGAAGTTGTTGAGGAGCGAACGAAGCGCCGCGCCCTCCTTGTGCATGTCGATGAAGATCTCGCCGAGCCGGCCGTCGTCGTATTCGCCGGTGCGCAGGTAGACCTTGTGGCCGCCGACGACGGCCTTCTGCGTATAGCCCTTGCGCCGGTCGGGCATGCGCTCGCGCTCCCGCATGACGACGATGCGCTCGACCACCTTCTCGACGATCTTTTCGGCCAGCCCCGCGGCGCGCGCGGCCGCCGGACGTTCCAAGAACGCCTCGATCTCCTCGTCCTCCTCCTCGTCGGCAATGAGCTGGGACGAGAGCGGCTGCGAGAGCTTCGAGCCGTCGCGATAGAGCGCATTGGCCTTGAGCGCGAGCTTCCAGGAGAGAAGATAGGCCGCCTTGCAGTCCGCGACCGTGGCGTCGTTGGGCATGTTGATGGTCTTGGAGATGGCGCCGGAGATGAACGGCTGCGCCGCCGCCAGCATGCGGATGTGGCTCTCGACCGAGAGATAGCGCTTGCCGGTGCGTCCGCAGGCATTGGCGCAATCGAACACCGGATAGTGCTCGGCCTTGAGATGCGGCGCGCCTTCGACCGTCATGGCGCCGCAGACGTGAATGTTGGCCGCCTCGATCTCGCGCTTGGTGAAGCCCAAATGCGCGAGGAGGTCGAAGCTCGGCGAGGCCAGCGTCGCTGCGTCGATGCCGAGCTCGCGCACGCAAAAATCTTCGCCGAGCGTCCACTTGTTGAACGCGAACTTGATGTCGAAGGCGGTCGGCAATGCCCTTTCGGCAAGCGCCATCGCCTCCTCGGTGAAGCCCTTGGCCTTGAGCGTCGTGTGATTGATGCCGGGCGCATGGGCGAGCGAGCCGTGACCGACCGCGTAGGCCTCGATCTCGGCAACCTCCGTCTCGCCGTAGCCGAGCACGCGCAACGCCTCCGGCACCGCGCGGTTGATGATCTTGAAGTAGCCGCCGCCGGCGAGCTTCTTGAACTTCACCAGCGCAAAGTCAGGCTCGATGCCGGTCGTGTCGCAGTCCATGACGAGGCCGATCGTGCCGGTCGGCGCGATCACGGACGTCTGCGCATTGCGATAGCCGTGCTCTTCGCCGAGCCTGAGCGCCAGATCCCAGGCGCGCTGAGCGTGCTCGATCAGCCGTGCATCGGGACAAGTTTTTTGGTCGAGCGGTACCGGCGGGGTTGCGACCTTCTCATAGCCGGTGCGCTCACCGTAGGCGGCGCGGCGGTGATTGCGCATCACCCGCAACATCGCCTCGCGATTCTTCTTATAACCCGGGAAGGTGCCGAGGAAGCCCGCCATCTCGGCCGAGGTCGCATAGGCGATGCCGGTCATGATGGCGGTGAGCGCGCCGCACAACGCGCGGCCGCCGTCGCTGCCGTAGGGAATGCCCGACGACATCAACAGGCCGCCGAGATTGGCATAGCCGAGCCCGAGCGTGCGGAACTCGTAGGAGAGCTGCGCGATCTCCCGCGACGGGAACTGCGCCATCAGCACCGAGATTTCGAGCACGATGGTCCACAGACGCACGGCGTGCTCGTAGCCCCCGACGTCGAACTCTCGGCTCTGCGCGTTACGGAACGCGAGCAGGTTGAGGGACGCCAAGTTGCAGGCCGTGTCGTCGAGGAACATGTACTCGGAGCACGGATTGGACGCCCGGATCGGCCCCGAGGCCGGGCAGGTGTGCCAATCGTTGATCGTCGTGTGGAACTGCAGGCCGGGATCGGCGCAGGACCATGCCGCGTAGCCGATCTTCTCCCAAAGGTCGCGCGCCTTCAGCGTCTTGGCGATCTTGCCGCCCTTGGTCCGCCACCGCAGGTCCCAATTGGCGTCGGATTCGACGGCTTTCAGGAACTCGTCGGTGACGCGGACCGAATTGTTCGAATTCTGGCCCGAGACCGTGAGATAGGCCTCCGAATCCCAATCGGTGTCGTAGATCGGGAAATCGATGTCCTTGTAGCCCTGCCGGGCAAACTGAATGACCCGCTTGATGATGTTGTCCTGCACCCCATTGCGCCGCGCCGCCTTGATCTCGCGGCGAAGCACCGGGTTCTTGTCCGGATCGAAGCAGTCGTCGCCCGAGCCCTCGCAATTCACGCAGGCCTTCATGATGGCCTTCAGGTGCTTCTGATTGATCTTCGAGCCGGTGACGAGGGCCGCGACCTTCTGCTCCTCCGTCACCTTCCAGTCGATGAACTGCTCGATGTCCGGGTGATCGGTATCGACGATCACCATCTTCGCCGCGCGCCGGGTCGTCCCGCCCGACTTGATGGCGCCGGCGGCGCGGTCGCCGATCTTGAGGAAGCTCATCAGCCCCGACGATTTGCCGCCGCCGGAAAGCCGTTCACCTTCGCCGCGCAGGCGCGAAAAATTGGTGCCGGTGCCGGAGCCGTATTTGAACAGGCGCGCCTCGCGCACCCACAGATCCATGATCCCGCCCTCGTTGACGAGGTCGTCGTGGATCGACTGGATGAAGCAGGCGTGCGGCTGCGGATGCTCGTAGGCGGTCTTCGATTTGACGAGCTTGCCGGTCTGGAAATCGACGTAGAAGTGGCCCTGGCTCGGGCCGTCGATGCCGTAGGCCCAATGCAAGCCGGTGTTGAACCATTGCGGCGAGTTCGGCGCCACCATCTGCATCGCGAGCATGTAGCGCAACTCGTCGAAGAAGGCTTGCGCGTCGGCCTCGCTGTCGAAATAGCCGCCCTTCCAACCCCAATAGGTCCACGTGCCGGCGAGCCGGTCGAACACCTGCTTGGACGAATGCTCGCCGACCACGCGCTCGCCCTCCGGCAGCGCGGCGAGCGCCGCATCGTCGGGCACCGAGCGCCAAAGCCAGGAGGGGACGGAATGCTCCTCCACCTTCTTGAGCCGCGCCGCGACGCCAGCCTTGCGGAAGTATTTCTGCGCCAGCACGTCGGCGGCGACCTGCGACCAGGACGTGGGCACCTCCACGTCGTCGGCCCGGAACACGACCGAACCGTCCGGGTTGCGAATCTCGCTGGTGGTTAGGTGGAACGCGATGCCTGCATAGGGTGACTGGCCTTCCTTGGTATTGCGCCGCTCGATCCGCATATCTTTGCCCCTTAGTTCGGGTCAGCGCCGTGCTTGCTACTTACTTAAGCAAGCCTGGTGCTGACGCCTATGCCTCGCGCGGATCTGCCCCATCCGCGTCGTCTGCCGGTAGACCCGGCTCCGTCTGCCGTCCTCCGTCCACTGTCCGGAGCGGCTTCCGCCCCGGATCGTTGCCGTTGGCCACCGCTTCCCTTGGGCGCGCGAAAGCCCGCAGCCATTCCGCTAGGCGGATGGCAGACGGCTTCGAGAGCCTGGTTCAGGAAGCATCCGGCGGGACTTCACAACCCCCGGCGCCGGACCGTTCGAAGCTAGGCCGACTCCGCCGCCGCCGTCAAGAACTAGTGCCGGAGTCTGAATCAAACACTAAATCTGGTAAGAAATGGGGATGGCATGGTAAACGAATCAAGTAGCGATGCGGCAAGTATCGGGAATCCGAAGGTGATTCCAAAACCCACGGCCGGGTTCCGGCCCTCGATTTTTCGGCGCAAAGCAGGGGTCGGTATCACCCCTTACTGTGAATTTCGGTACCTACTCATCCGTCACTGTGGTTTTCGTGCACAACCCGGTGGCCCGTTCCGGCCGACGCCGACACTCAAGGGAAGCACGCCGCTTCACTCGCAGCCCGTGGGTTGTCGGCGCAACCGTTCGACTCGAGTCCATCGCGGACCGGCCAGCCCTACTTAGCCACCAGGTTGAGCTGCAGCGCCTCATTGAACCCCACGTCGGACTCGGCAATGCCGCTGCCCGCCGATTGGCCGTCGCCGCTGACGGCGTAGAGGCGGTCGCCGATCACGCCGACGCCGAGGCCGTGCCGCGGATGCGGCATGGACGGCATGATCTGCCACCGATTGACCGCCGGATCGTACATTTCGACGGCGCGGAACGCCGCCAGCGCGCGGCGATCCTGCGCCTCCCCGCCGGGGACGAAGATCTTGCTGTTCCAGACAGCGGCAGTGATCGCGCTGCGCGGCGTCGGCATCTTTTCGCCGCGCGTCCATAGATCGGTTGCCGGATCGTAGATTTCCAAGAGATCGATGACGTCGCTGATTCCGATGAAGGCGCCACTGATGCGCCCGCCGACCGCGTAGACCTTGTCGTTCACGCTCGCCACGGCGTGATGATTGCGCGGCACCAGCATGGAGCGACGTTCGCGCCAGCTGTTGGTTGCCGGATCGTATTCCTCGACCGTTGCCAGCACCTGGTGCGGCCGGCTCGGATGAAGGCCGTTCTCGCTGACGCCGGCGAGCGTGGTCGCTCCCCCTGTGACGTAGATCTTGCCGTTGGCGACGGCCGCCGTTGCCGCGCCGCGTTTCCCCGGCATCGGCGCCAGCGATTTCCAGGAATCCGCGACCGGGTCGTATTCCCACGTATTGTCGATCGGCTGCCAAGCCGGCGGGCCCGCATCCGGATACTTGAACCCGCCGAAGGCATAGATCTTGTCGTTCAAGGTGGCGAACGCGACGTGATGGGAGGGCAATGCCATCGGCTTCCTCTGCGTCCATTTGTTGGTCGCCGGATCATATTCGTAGACGAGTGCCTTCGGCTTCCACCCCGGTGCGAGGCCGCAGAAGATGTAAAGCTTACCGTTCGCGGTCGCGCCCAACAGCTCCTCGGAAGGCTCCGGAAAGGGGGCGAGCGTCACCCATGGATTGGCCGCGGTCGGATTGCCCACTGGAGCTTGGGCAAGGGCGGAAGCCAGCGCGCCCAAAAGTGCCACCGAGGCGATCACGCTCAGGCTTCGGACGGAAACAGTCATCAAATGCTCTCCCTCTCTCGCGGTCGAGGCCGAATGTTATCGACTATTGTTGAATTCGGGACCCCGGCGAAGGATAGACTTCGCGGCGCGGCCTCGGCAACCGCCGCGGGATCCTAGGCTGGCGCGCCGTCGGCGCGCCGGTCCGATGCCGATGGACGCTGTGACAACGGATCAACGTCGGCGGTCAGGATCTGGTTGCGCCGGCGAGGCAATGCGTGCGGATGCTCCTGCAGCAGGAATTGGATCAGCTTCTCTCGCAGGTCCGCTCCGAGATCACTCGCCGCGCCCGCTGAATCGACGCTGACGAGGACGCGCACCGCGATCGCATCCCTCGTCGCGTCCGTCACCTGCAGATTGAAAACCTTGCCGTTCCACAGTCTGGATTGTGACGCGAGCTCCTTTGCCTTGGCGCGAACGCGTTCGATCGGCGCCGTATAGTCCAGAAACAGTGTGACGCTGCCGAGGAGCGCGGAGCCGTCGCGGGTCCAGTTGATGAACGGCTTTTCGATGAAATAGGTGAGGGGCACGACCATGCGGCGCAAATCCCAGATACGGATCACCACATAGGTGGAGGTGATTTCCTCGATGAAGCCGAATTCGTTCTCCACGGTCACTGCATCGTCCAAGCGGACCGGTTGGGTGATGGCGAGCTGCACGCCGGCGATCAGATTGGTCAATAACGGGCGCGCGGCGAGGCCAACGACGATGCCGGCCACGCCGGCGGAGGCGAACAGGCTCACACCGAACTGGCGTACCGCATCGAATGTCATCAAGGCGGCACCGGCCGTGATTATCACGACCAGGGTGGCGGTCGCGCGGCGTAGAATGCGCACCTGCGTGACATGCTTGCGGGCAATGGAATTATCGGCCACGTCGAGCGTGAACCGGCGCAAGTAGATTTCCGATGCGAGGTTGAGGGCGGTGAGCGCAAGCCAGCCGAGCAATACGATGGTCACGAGCAGCAGCAAGCGCCCGACGACGGCGCTGGCGCCGGCCGAAAGCGGCGCGGCGGGCAGTGCGAGGCTCAGCGCCACGAGCAGCAGGGCAAGCCGGATCTGTCCGCGCGCCTCATGCAGAAACGCGAGCAGATACGAGCCGTCACGCGCCAGGATGCGGCGCGCAAGCCAGGCAAGGATTTCGTGCAGCACGAGCGCGAGTGCGGCGGCGAGCAAGAGGACGAGGATTGCCGTCACGCTCGTGGGCATGAATTCCAAGGCGTTGGCGATTGTGAAGAAGAGGTCTCGTGCGTCGTTCAACATGGCGGTCATCCCGGCCTGCACACATGCTGGACAGGCGCCCATGGGGGTGGCATGAACGGCCGTCGAGCGAAAGTCCCAGCACACGCATGAAAAACTTTCTGCTGCGCTTCTTCACCTGGTGGAACGGTCAGACCTTCGGCACCGAGCTGTGGACTTGGCGTTTCGGGGAGGTTGTGGGGGAAGATGAGTTCGGCAACCGGTATTACCGCACGCGCGGCGGCAGGATTGATCCGACCCTCGGTTTCGAGCGGCGCTGGGTGATCTACCGCGGCTACACCGAAGCGACCTCGATCCCGCCGGCCTGGCACGGCTGGATGCATCACATCGTGGATGTACCCCCGACCCAGGAAAGCTACCAGCCGCGCGAATGGGAGAAGCCGCACCGGCCCAATCTCACCGGCTCGCGGGGAGCCTATCGGCCACCTGGATCGATCTTGGCGCAAAGCCGCCGTCCTAGCGCCACCGGTGATTACCGTCCCTGGCAGCCGGGCGAATAGATAGTCGGGTCGGCGGGCATTGCCGTCGCCCTGACCGCGCCGCATTCGAATGGATAAATTGGCGGAGAATCCTTTGAATGGTAAGGGTTTCTGCCGTTCGGCAATCAAGCAACATGGCCCGAATTTCCAGCATCGCCCTCGCGGCCGTCCTCCTAGCCGGCGCGCTCGTTCCGGCAGCTGCGCAGCTCGGCGCGATTTTCGGCAACAACCCGCCCCCGCGCCCGCCCGGTGATGTGCCGGGTCGGCCAAGCTCGGATTTCGATCGGCCGACCTTTCAGTATCCGTCCAGCCTGCCGCCGCCCGGTATGGCACCTAGCCCTGCACCGCCCCCACAGTCGAGTGCAATCCAGTCGCAGCCGTTGCCACCGCCGCCCGGTGCCGCTACGGCGCCCGCTCAACCGGGCGCTGCCGGGCTAGCGCTCCCCGGCGCGCCTGGCCAGCCGGGCGGATCGCAGCCCGCCACCGCCCCGGTGACGCCACCGACCGACGAGGTGGTGATCGAGCCGCCGGCGGTGAAGATCGTCAACCCGACGGCGGTGTTCGCCGGGCTCGACAAGATCACGGGCCGGATCATCAGCTTCGACGTCAAGATCGGCGAGACCGTTCAGTTCGGCGCGCTGCAGGTGACGCCACGGGCCTGCTACACGCGACCGCCCACCGAGAATGCAAATACCGACGGCTTCGTCGAAGTGGCCGAGGTGACGCTGAAGGGCGAGGTGAAGTCGATCTTCTCGGGCTGGATGTTCGCGGCAAGCCCCGGCCTGCACGCGGTCGAGCATCCGGTCTATGACGTGTGGCTGACCGATTGCAAAGGCGGAGCGCCGACGGTCACCGCCGAGGCACCGGCCGAAGGCGCCCCGGCAACGTCGCAACAACGGCCCGCTCGCCCACCGCCGCCGCCGCGCCGGACTCCGCCGGCGCAACAGCAGGCACAGCCGCTTCCGCCGCCGCAGGCTCTGCCGCCGCCGCTCCCGCCGCCCCCTCGCTAATCTAACTGATACGAATCTAACTGACACACGTCCGGTCGGCGGCGCCGAGATTGCGGCAGAGGCAACGCGGCGGCCGCTCCAACACCGAAACCGTGACGCTGGTGATGCGGTTCTTGCGCACGACGACGTCGCACAAGCCAGCCATCGGGCCGGCACCGCTGGCCTGCAGCTTCCACGTGCCGACGCCTTGGCGCAGCACGGCCGTGCCCTTGCGCGATGGCTCAAGTTTCACCGAGTCAAGGAACAGCGAAGGTGAGCCGACGGTGGAGGCCGGCACGGTCTTGATTTCGACGTAGCCCACGTCGCCGCTCGGAACACAGGCCCACAACGCCAGCAGCGCAGGCAAAGCGCCAATCATGACAGCGCGAAGCGGCGACATGATCAGACCCCCGGCGGCTTGATCCCGCTGATCAGACTATCAAGTTTCACCTTGGCCTCACGGATTTCCCGGGTGAGCTGTCGAATGACATTGATCGCCTCGGCGGCACGCTGCAGCAGGATCAGCTCATCGACGTAGTCTTGCCGGTTCTGCAGCGTTCGCAGGAGGTCGGCGAATTCCGAGCGCGCGTGCTCGAGATCGTCGGCGGCGCGCTCTGTTTCCTTGATCAGTTGGCGCCATTGGTCGACGAGATATTGCTTCTCCTCCGGCGCGAAACGCGTGTCCTGCGAGAGCGACTGCAGCTTCTCGCGGAACTGGGTCAGCGCCTTGGCGCCAAGCTTCCCAAGCTCGCCGTTGTCGGAAACACGCCCGAGCAATTCCGCGATCACGCCCCGCAGCTGCTCGATTTCCTCGCGCGCTTTGCGCGCATCGGTAAGCTCGTCGATCGTCTTGGCGCTGTTCTCGATCTTGGCGTTGAGGTCCGGCGCCGTCCTCTTGAAATCCTCGAGCTGGCGGCGGAACTCGTCTCCGGTGGAGCTTTGGTCGGATTGGGCGAGGGCGGGACCAAGCGCCAGTGCCACAAATACGGCACATGCGAGCGCGGATCGAGACGGGGCAAGCGCACGCCCCACCTTACGCAGGCCAACAAGCAACGCACTCATGATGGGTTTCCGCGAAATAGATTACCACACGTCCTAATTTTGTGTAACGCTTTGGGCCGAATTCTGATCGTAAGGAGGCGCAGGTGTGGCGCGCCCCATCTCAAGGGCTTCGGCCACCCCGCGCGCGTTACGACTAAACTTTGGCGCTAAGCGGAGCTTGCTGGAGCGGCCGCGTACCGTATGGCGTCGGCGCCGGCCACCGGCCGATCGAGAGGCAGTGCTGCAAAATTACCCACCCCCCCGACGGCTGCTTCGAGCTGCTTGTGATACATCCGCCGCGAGACTTCGACAGCACCGAATGTCTTGAGATGGTCGGTCACGAACTGGGTGTCGAGTAGCTGGAAACCGCCGGCGTTGAGGCGGGCGACCAGGTGCACGAGCGCAACCTTCGAGGCATCGCGGGCGCGGTGGAACATGCTCTCGCCGAAGAACGCGCGCCCGAGGCTGACGCCGTAGAGGCCCCCGACCAACTCCTCCTCCGCATAGACTTCCACGCTGTGGCAATGGCCGCGGTCGTAAAGCTTACGGTAAAGCGAGCGGATGCGATCATTGATCCAGGTGCGCGCGCGGTCCTGCTGCGGCTCGGCGCACCCCTCGATCACAGCATCGAAATCGCGGTTGACGTAGACGGCAAACCGGTCGGAGCGAACCGTGCGCGCCAACCGAGCCGGAACATGGAAGCGATCGAGCGGAATAATTCCGCGCCGCTCCGGCTCGATCCAATAAAGCGCCGGATCATCGGCGCTTTCCGCCATGGGAAAGATGCCGCAGGCATAGGCCTTGAGCAGCACCTCAGGAGTAATGTCGACGAGCGCGGTTTCTCGACTAGCCATGGAAGAATTGCGGAATCCGGGGGTTGATGTTGCCGGCCTGCATCGACCATTGCAAGGGCGCGCGCGCTGGGCGCCCTTTCGATAATGCTTGTCGTGGCTACGGTAGACAGCAACCGCGCGCGAAATGCACCGACGCGTCGGCGTTAACCTTTCGCTAGCCATGATCGGACTAAGTTTAGGCAACTTTGAAAACAAACCGTCCAGTGCGCGTTGCTTTACGGCAACGAGGGTGTTGGTCGGTTGTTTTGACCCTCGCAGGGGATATGACGTCATGAACGGCGATATGCATCGGGCGAACATCCTGCTCGTGGAGGACGAAGCCCTGATCAGTGAAATGATGACGGTCGTGCTGATCGAAAGTGGCTTCGAGGTTCATGCTTGCTCCAACGCGAACGATGCCTTGCGCTATCTGGCGTCGGATCGCGGGATCGACCTCCTCTTTACCGACGTGGACTTGCCGGGCGGGCTCGACGGGTCGGCGCTTGCGCTACGCGCGCGCGAGCTGCGCCCGACATTGCCGGTCGTGTACGTCTCGGGGCGCGGGCTCGACCATGCGCGTGCCGTTCCGGGCTCGCGGTTCGTGCCGAAGCCCTATAGCCCGCTCAAGATTTGCTCGCTGCTGAACGAGCTGGTTGCAGCATCGCACCAAACGGCGCTATCGCCGCGGGATTTTCGCGCGCAGGAATTCCCTGAGCATCTCCCGGAAGCCCGGAGGCCGGTTTTCGCATGAACGAGCGAACTCTTGGGTCAGCCAGGAGTGCGCTTTTTATTGCTGGATCCGGCCGTCGGCCAAAAACTGCTCGAGCCAGTGGATGTGATAGTCGCCGTCGATGATGTCGGGTTCGCGCACCAGGGCGCGGAACAGCGGCAGTGTCGTCTCGATTCCGTCGACGACGATCTCGTCGAGCGCCCGTTTCAGCCGCATCAGACATTCTTGGCGGGTCTTGCCGTGCACGATCAGCTTGCCTACCAACGAGTCGTAGTAGGGCGGGATCGTGTAGCCCTGATAGACCGCCGAATCGATGCGCACGCCGAGGCCGCCCGGCGAGTGGAAATGCAGAATCTTGCCGGGTGACGGGCGGAAGGAGACCGGATTCTCCGCATTGATCCGGCATTCGATGGCGTGGCCATGGAAGCGCACGTCCTTCTGCGTGATGGCGAGCTCGCCGCCTGCAGCGACGCGGATCTGCTCGAGGACGAGATCGATGTCGGTGATCATCTCGGTGACCGGATGCTCGACCTGGATGCGGGTGTTCATCTCGATGAAGTAGAAGCGCCCGTCCTCGTAGAGGAACTCCACGGTGCCAACGCCGGCATAGCTGAGCTCGCCCATCGCCCGTGCGACCCGCTCGCCGATCCCGTCGCGCGTCGAGGCGTTGAGAGCAGGGGAGGGGCCCTCCTCCCACACCTTTTGATGCCGGCGCTGCAGCGAGCAGTCGCGTTCGCCGAGGTGAATGGCCTGCCCGCGTCCGTCGCCCAGCACCTGGATCTCGATGTGGCGCGGCCGCTCGAGATATCTCTCCAGGTAGACCGCGCCGTCGCCAAATGCGGCGGCGGCTTCGGCGCGTGTGGTCGCCAGCGCGCCCTCGAGATCATTTGCCGACCGAACCAGCTTCATGCCGCGTCCGCCGCCGCCGGCCGAGGCCTTGATCAGCACCGGAAAGCCGATCTCGCGGGCGATCGCGACGGCCTCGCCATCCGAGGTGATAGCCCGATCAGAACCCGGCACCACCGGAATGCCGAGGCGCTGGGCAGTGCGCTTGGCTTCGATCTTGTCGCCCATCAGCCGGATGTGCTCGGGCCTGGGCCCAATGAAATGCACGTTGTGCTCGGCGAGGATTTCGGCAAAGCGCGCGTTCTCCGAAAGGAAGCCGTAGCCCGGATGCACGGCGTCGGCGCCAGTGATCTCGCATGCGGCCAACAACGCCGGAATGTTCAGGTAGCTGTCTTTGGCCGGCGGGGGCCCTATGCAGACGCTCTCCTCCGCGAGCCGCACATGCATGGCATCCGCGTCCGCGGTAGAATGCACCGCGACCGTCGGAATCCCGAGCTCCTTGCAGGCCCGCAACACCCGCAACGCGATTTCTCCGCGATTGGCGATCAGGATCTTGTCGAACATCGCGGATACTGACTTCACCTCCGCCTACTCGATAACCATCAACGGCTCGCCGAACTCCACCGGCTGACCGTCTTCGACCAGGATCTGCTTTACCGTCCCGGCATGGGGGGCAGGAATTTGGTTCATCGTTTTCATCGCTTCGATAATCAGCAGAGTGTCGCCGGGCGCGACCGTGCTTCCGAGCTCGACGAACGCGCGCGCGCCGGGATTGGGCGCGAAATAGACCGTGCCCACCATAGGCGAGGTCACCACGCCCGGGTGCTTGGCCGGGTCGGTCGGGCCCGACACCGACATGCCGACCGGCGCCGGCGCGATTTGCGGCGCGGCCGAGACTGCGTGATCGATAGCCAAGGCGGACGTGCCATGGGCGTGACGGGCGACGCGCACGCGCAACTGGTCCTGCTCGATCTCAATCTCGGACAGGCCCGTCTCCTCGAGCAACTTGGCGAGCGCGCGAATCAAGTCCTGATCGATCGCCGGCTTTTGCTTCGACATCGACACTTCCTGCGGTACGCCTTTAGCCGCGTTTCGCCGCGAGACTCTCATTGATGGTTACCAGTCCCATGATGGCCAGCGCATAGCCCTCGATTCCGAACCCGCATAGGCACGCGCTTGCGACCGGCGCGATATAGGAATGATGGCGAAAGCTCTCGCGCGCAAAAACGTTGGAGAGGTGCACTTCAACCACAGGGAGCTTTGCCGCCCGCAAGGCATCATGGATGGCAATCGAGCTGTGGGTATAGGCGCCTGCGTTAATCACAATACCGGCCGTATCACCGGTGGCCGCTTCGTGAATCCACTCGATGAGTTCACCTTCGTGATTGGATTGTCGGAATTGAACCTCGAGTTTGTGGCGGCTCGCGGTCGCGCGGCACAGGGCTTCCACATCTTGCAGCGTCGCATGACCATATATCTCCGGCTCGCGGGTTCCGAGCAGATCGAGATTGGGGCCGTTGAGCACGTAAACGTTGGCCATCGAGCGCTCAAAGAACTAGCTCTCGGCTCGCGCAGCAATATGCCGCGCGCGACCGAGCGTCCGCGTTTATAGGTGGCCGGCCGCGGTAGGGGAAGCCTGAATGGTCAGGCCGGTCGATCGGCATTGCTTCGCCGGGCCGGCGTCCGCCGCATTTCGTATGCGCGGGCTTGACGGTGGTTCAACACTCGGCTTTGCCGCAGCGCGCGGCGTTTACCTTTTCCTTCAGTGCCGCCAGGCCCACCGCGCCGACCACGACCTCATGACCGACGACGTAGGTCGGTGTGCCACTGATTCCGAGCGTGTCCGCCAAGCGGAGATTCTCCTCGATCGTGGTCTTCACCTCATCGCTCTGAAGATCCTTGTCGAGGCGCGCCATATCGAGACCGACCTCCTTGGCGACCGCCAAAGCCCGCGCGCGGTCGGCCTGACCACGGCCGCCGAGGAGTTTCTGGTGGAACTCCAGGTATTTCTTGCCGTCCAGATCCTGCATGCGCACCGCCACGGCGACCTGCGCTGCTTCCAGCGAGCCCGGACCGAGCACGGGGAACTCCTTCAGCACGATCTTGAGCTTGGGATCGTTGTGCAGCAGATCGAACATATCGGCCATCGCGCGCTTGCAGTAACCGCAATTGTAGTCGAAGAATTCGACCATCGTGGCGTCACCGGCCGCATTGCCGAGCACGACCTGCCGGGTCGAGCTGAACAGATCCTTGGCGTTGTCCTTGACCGCAGCTTCCTTCTTCTCCGCATCGGCGGCGGCTTGGCGTTTCTCGAGCTCGGTAATCGCTTCCTGCAGCACCTCGGGATGCGCGATCAGGTAGTTCTTCATAATGCGCTCGATCTCACCGCGCTGCGACGGCGAGAAGGTTTCGGCGGTTGTCGTCTCGGGCGCCGAGGCGACGGGCTTTTGGGTCTGGCTGCCGCTCGGTCGAATGGCGAGGACGAGAAGCGCCCCTGCGGCGAGAACGACAACCAACGCAGCGGATGCAACCAAGCGGATCCTGACACTCATACGGCTCGTCCTTTCAATGGAACTTGGCGGCCATCTTGGCGCTCACGATGTCGTCGGCCTGCACCCAGCCCGGCGATCCAATTGCAAATCGAGTCTTGGCACGGGCGGCAAGCTCGCGTGCGGTTTTCACGTCGCCGCGCGTAAAGGCTGCCTGGGCGGAGGCGAGGTCGGCTTCGGCGAGGTCGCCCTTGCGTCCATACGCCATGGCTAGCGCGCTGTAACCCTCCGGCGAGTCCGGATCTTTGGCGAGCGCGACGCGCAACGTCGTGACGGCCTCCTCCGCGTACGTCTTGCTATTGGTGGCAACGAGCGCCTGCCCCAGCAGCACCTGCATCAGCGTCGGATTGGGCGCCAGCGCAATGGCACGGTGCAGCGGGGCAATGGCCTCGGCCGGCCTGCCGCCTTCCAACAGCGCCTGACCTTTCAGCTCGTAGAAATAGGGATTGTTGGGCTGGGTTTGCAACAGCGATTCGATCTGCGGCAAAGCGGTTTGTAACCCGGCAAAGCGATAGGCGGATATCGCGCGAGCATAGCGCGCCGGCAGGCTTGTATCGCTCGGCGGGTAGCGGCGCATCACAGTTTCCGGACGGTCGATGAAGCCCGAAAGCTTGGCGCGCATCATGTCATGCCGCAGTTGCAGCTCCGGAGGGTCCTTCTTGTCCCAGTTCGGGCTTGTCTTCGCAAGGATCTCCAGCGCTGCTACACGTTCAGCAGGCATAGGGTGAGATTGCATGTAGGGGTTTACAAAGCGCGCCGAGAAGAGACTTTGATCGGCAAAGCGTTTGAAGGTCTCGTACATGCCTTTGGCGGATTGGCCGGTGGCATTGAGAAATTTCACCCCCGCCCGATCCGCCTGCTCTTCCTGCTGACGTGCATAGGCCATCAGCGAATTCATGATTGCCTGCTGGGGCGCGGACATCGCCGCGGCCCCGACTTGCCCCATATTGACGCTGCCCGAGCGGGCGCCTGCGACCACGGCGCCGAGCCCCAGCAGCATGGCCACGATCGCCCCGGTCTGCGCCGCGGCGATTTGCTCGCGCATGCGCGCCAAGTGACCGCCGGCGAGGTGGCCGGTTTCGTGGGCAAGAACCCCGATGATCTGATTGGGCGTCTGCGCTTCCATCAAGGCGCCGGTATTGACGAAGATACGGCGGCCGTCGGCCACGAAGGCGTTGAATGCCTTGTCGTTAATAATGACGACCTGGATATTCTGCTTGGCGAGGCCGGCCACGCGCAGGATCGGCTGGGTGTATTCGCGCAGCAATTGCTCGATCTCGGCGTCGCGAATCAGCGGCAGGCCGTGCTCTTGCGCCCGCGCGGGCACCGCGGGTGTCATAAGGGCACCCGCGGTCACGAGCGCGACCAGGCGGGATGCTGGCGTCCGCCAACGCGCCTTGCTAGGTGTCAAGGCCGGAATCATCTCTGCTCAAGCTCTTAAGATTCCAAGCCAACCTATTGACCGGGCTGGACGGGGTCAACGCGGGTTGCGGTCAAATGCGTGCGAAATCCACTGGTCCACCAAGCCGTCCGAATGCGGCGGGAACGGGGCGGGGGCGGGTGTGGACGGGAACCCATGTGGACAGACGCCAAACCTCTGCTGACCCCTTCGGCGCGCAGCGAAGTGCCGCCGTTCATGGTGATGGACGTGATGGCGGCGGCGGCGCGGATCGAGGCGGGCGGCGGGCGCGTCATCCATATGGAGGTTGGCCAGCCGGCAGCGTCGGCGCCAGCGACAGCCATCGCGGCCGCGCGGGCGGCGCTGACCACGGCGCAACTCGGCTATACGGAGGCGCTCGGCATCCCGATGCTGCGAGCTCGCATCGCCGAGCACTACCACGCCACATATCAGCTGCCGATCGATCCGGGTCGGGTCGTGGTGACGACCGGCTCGTCCGCGGGATTCATGCTCGCCTTCTTGGCCCTCTTCGAGCCCGGCGATCGGGTCGCGATCGCCAACCCCGGCTATCCGCCATACCGGCACATTCTCACGGCGCTCGGCTGCGAGCCGGTGCTAATCGAGACATCGGCCGCGACCCGCTTCGAGATCACCGGACCGTTACTCATCGATGCTCACCGGCGCCGCCGGCTCAACGGAGTGCTCGTCGCAAGCCCTGCCAATCCAACCGGCACCATGATCACCGCGGACGCGCTATCCGAGCTCATGCAAACCGCGCAAGCGGAGGGCATCCGCTTCATATCCGATGAGATTTATCACGGTCTTGACTACGCGTTTGCGGCCGAAACGGCGGCGCGCTTCTCCGATCAGGCCGTGATCATCAATTCGTTCTCGAAATATTTCTGCATGACCGGTTGGCGCATCGGTTGGATGGTGTTGCCGGAGCAAATGGTGCGCCCGATCGAGCGGCTGCAGCAGAATCTCGCCATTTCCGTGCCGACCCTGTCCCAGATCGCCGCGACTGCAGCCTTCGACGGCCGCGCCGAGATGGAAGCTGTGAAACACGGCTACCAAAGCAATCGTCAGCTCCTGCTCGAGGGACTGCCGCGGGCGGGCCTTGCGGCATTCTTGCCG
The DNA here is from genome assembly GCA_052148715.1 of Xanthobacteraceae bacterium. Lineage (GTDB taxonomy): Bacteria > Pseudomonadota > Alphaproteobacteria > Rhizobiales > Xanthobacteraceae > JBKQHQ01. The sequence goes on from JBKQHQ010000099.1 coordinate 17,816, forward strand.
GCGGACGGGGCGTTTTACCTTTACGCCGACGTGTCGCGCTTCTCGCGCGACAGTTTCACTTTCGCCAAGGAAATGTTGGAGCAGGCCGGCGTGGCGGCGACGCCAGGCATCGATTTTGATCCGATTCATGGCGCTGAATTCTTGCGCTTCTGCTACGCCGGCTCGACCGCGGATATGCTCGAGGCCGTCGAACGCATCACAGCGTGGTTGGCGTGACACGGTCGATCGTATGACCGAAGCTCATCAGCCCGCATCATCCATTGGAGTGTGGTCGTTGAATGCGTTCTGTTGATCGGATTTTTGGTGACAGGCTTGGCCGGCGCACCGATGCGGGACGCCGACGCGCCCGCGGCCCTCCTAGCCTTGGCCTTCGGGATGGCCGCCATGGGGGTGCAGAGCGCGATGGTACGGCTGCTCACGCGCGGGGTGCCGTCGACGAATGTCATGACCACGAACACCACTCAGCTCGCGATCGACGCGGCCGAATGGCTGCTTAGCTGGATCAAGCTCCGCTTTGGGCGAAGCGATCGGGATTGTTATGCGCGCCACCAGCGCGCCGGAAATGGAATCTTGGTCTTGTTGCCGATTGCGCTCGGATTCTTCATCGGCACCGGGGTGGGCGCGCTCGCTTATGCGACGGCGGGACTCTCATGCGTATGGTTGGCGATCACCTTGCTCGCCGGGCTTGCGCTTTGGGCAGCCCGGACGGGGCGCAACGGCGTCGCCATTTAATTTAGCTGAGGTCGGCGGATCACACGTGGGTTGACGACCTTGAAGTTCGGCTTTCGCGCGGAACGCCATTCACGCGTCAGCGCAGAGCGGCGGCAATATTGCCGCCATCCACCGTTGTCACGTCACCGGTGGTCTTAAGCGCAAGCGCATGGTGCAGGAACGCTTGCGCCACATCATCGGCCGTGACCTCGCGGCCGAGCAGATTCCCGCTCATGTAGTCGTTTGCGCTGACGCCGCGCGCCCGCGCGCGCGAGGCAATCATTTCGTCGGTCAGGAGCCCGGAGCGGATGCGGTCGGCATTCACCGCATTGGCACGGATGCCGTCGGTGCCATAGTCGAGCGCGTATTGGCGCATCAGCAGGAAGGTCGCCGCCTTCGGCAATCCGTAAGGGCCAAAATTTGGTCCCGGATTGACCGCTTGCTTCGAGACGTTGAACAGAAGGCAGCCACCGGTGCCCTGGGCCAGCATGATGCGTACGGCGTTTTGGGCAACGCGCTGGTGCCCGTAGAAATTCAGCTCAAAGCTTTGCCGAAGCACGGCCTCATCGACTTCGCCGATGCGGCCCTGCCACGCCGCGCCGGCGTTCGACACCACGATATCCACGCCACCGAAGGTCTCGACCACGCGGTCGAAGGCCGCGCGCACGGATTGCGCGTCGGTCACGTCACAGCGCAGCGGCAGCGCCGCGCCGCCGATCCTTCCCGCGCAGGCCGCGGCGCGATCCCCGTCAATATCGAGGAGCGCCACCTCGCTGCCTTGTGCCGCGAAAGCCTTGGCGGTCGCCGCACCGATCGCCCCGGCGGCGCCGGTGATCACCGCGATCTGCCCGGCAAGCGGCTTTTCGGGAGCCTGCCCGAGCTTCGCCTGTTCGAGCGACCAGTATTCCATGTCGAACATCTCGGCTTCGCCGATCGACTCGAAGCGCCCGATCGCCTCCGCGTCGGTGATGCCTTCGATCGCCGCTTCCGCGAGATCGGCGGCGACGCGCGCCTCCTTCTTCGATCGCCCGAGGCCCAGCAATCCGAGGCTCGGGACCAGAACGACCCGCGGTAGCGGATCGAGCATGGTCTTGCCGCCGCCACAGCGCGCGTTGTTCCGCGCGAAATAGGCGAGGTAATGCTCGGCAAAGGCCGCGGCAGACGCGCGCGCAGTGTTTCGGAACGCCGCCAGGTCATCGGCCTGCGGCGCCGCCGTCACCAGTGGCCAATTCTTGGTCCGGATCGTGTGGTCCGGTGTGACTGGGCCGGCTTGGCTGTAGCGGCCGAGCTCGGCGCCGTTGACGAAATTCAGAATGGCCGGATTGCAGCGGAAGTCGAGGATAAGGCGGCGGTAGGCCCCTTCGACACCGTCGTCCTTGAGACTGCAGGCACCGCGCAGAATCGGCGCGACCTCAGAGAGAGAAGCGGCACGCTGCGGCAATTGCGCAGTGATGAAAACGGCCTTGCGATTGCGCTGCAGCCGCTCTTCGCCGCGGCTGACCAGGTCGACCATCCGCTCATAGGCTTCGCGCGCAGTTTCGCCGAAGGTGAAGATGCCGTGCTTGATGAGGATCAGGCCTTCGACATTGGGCGCGGCCGCATAGATCTCAGCCGCCTTCTTAGCGAGCCCGAAGCCGGGCATGATGTAGGGCACAACTCCCGTGCGGCCGTCGTAGACCTCGGCACAGAGTTTTTCACCGTCCGGCTGGTCGACCAGGCTAAGCACCGCGGTCGCGTGCGTGTGATCGACGAACTTCGCCGGCACGAAGGCGTGCAGCAAAGTTTCGACCGACGGGGTCGGCGCCATCGGGTCGAGAAGATTGGCGCGTTGGATCCGCACCATGTCGGCGTCGGCCAGCGCATCGAGGGTACGTAGCTTGCGTAACGGCTCGAGCCGGACGGCGGGCAGGCCCGGCGGCTCGATGGTCGCCATGTCCCAACCCGATCCCTTGACGCACAGCACGCCAACTGCTTCGCCAAGGAGATCCCGCAGCCGCGTCTTGACCGATGTATTGCCGCCGCCGTGCAGCGCGAGCTTTCGCTCTTGCCCGAGCAGTCGCGTCGAGTAGACGCGCAAGGCAAGATCGCGCCCGATAGCTTGGTCGGCGTACCGCCCCACCATCGCTTCGGCGTCACGATCAGACCAATGGCTTTGCAATGCGCTAGCCTTTGTCGCCCAGGAGCCGGCGCGCCCACCAGCCGGTGCGCCGGGGCTTGGCGTCGCCGCTCTCCTCTCGGCCGATGATGACGGGAGCAGGCGGCTCCGCGGGATGTTGCGGCTGATCAGGCGGTTGCACAGGGCCATTAGCCAAGGTCGGCGCGGGTTCGCGCACGGTCGATCCGCGTCGTGGGGCCTCCGTTGATGCCGGCGGAGCTTCTTCGGCATGCGAGCTTGATGCGGCAGCCCCGTGCTGCGGTAGCGCGGCCTCGATCAATCGCTCGGCGTTCGGGTAAGGGCTGTGCGGGTGAGCTGGCGCCGACGGTCCTTCCGAGGCTGCCGACGGGAATGTCGGTTCGGCTGCTTCGGCCGGAACGGCCGAAGCAAAGTCGCGCTCGCCCCAGGGCTCGTGGCTCTGCGCCGGCGCGCCTTCCTCGTGGCCGGGGCGGTTGCGGCGACCACCCCGCCGGCCTCGCCGCCGTCGGCGCCGTTCGCCGTTGTTGGCGCGCGCCTCCTCGCTTGCCTCGGCCGCGCCGGCGGGCTCGTGCTCCGTGGCCGTCTCCTGGTCGCCCTCTACGGCGCCAAGCTCGAAATTGTCGGCTTGTGAAGCGCCATGCTCGACGACGGTCTCCTGAGTGAACGCGCCGGGCTCTCGCCCTTCACCGCCGCGCCGTCCGCGCCGGCGCCGCCGGCGGCGCCGCCGGCTCGGGTCGCCACTCTCCTCGTGCTCCCCGTCCGGCGATGATTCACCATTGGCTTCCTCGCCTTCGCCGGCCTCGACCAGTTCTTCGCCTTCTTCCGTCTCTTCTTCTTCCTCTTCATCCACTTCGCTGATCGGAACGATGCTGTCCGGCTGGATCGCCAGCGCCCGTGCCTCCTCCGGCGAATGCACTTGCTCGCCCTTTTCGATCACGAAGGACTGGGCACCGCCGATGCTCTCGTCGGCAGTGATCGACAGCGTCACACGGAACCGCTCTTCGAGTTCGCGCAGATGCGCGCGTTTTTGGTTGAGCACATAGAGAGCGACCTCCGCACGGGTGCGCGTTATGAGGTTGTGGGTGGCGCCCTTGATCAGCATATCCTCGATCGAGCGCAAGAGCTGCAGTGCGACCGAGGATACCGAGCGCACGTGACCCGTGCCGCCGCAGTGCGGGCATTTCTCGGTCGAGCTTTCCAGCACGCCGGTGCGAATGCGCTGGCGCGACATCTCTAACAAGCCGAAATGCGAGATGCGGCCCACCTGAATGCGCGCCCGGTCGTGCTTGAGACATTCCTTGAGGCGACGTTCGACGGAGCGGTTGTTGCGCTTCTCGTCCATGTCGATGAAGTCGATGACGATGAGGCCGGCGAGATCACGCAGGCGCAATTGGCGGGCAACCTCCTCTGCCGCCTCCATATTGGTCTTCAGCGCGGTATCTTCGATATGGTGTTCGCGCGTGGCGCGGCCTGAATTGACGTCGATTGCGACCAGCGCCTCGGCCTGATTGAGCACGATGTAGCCGCCCGATCGCAGCTGAACCACCGGCGAGAACATCGCGTCGAGCTGACTCTCGATGCCATAGCGGGCGAGAAGCGGCTGGGTGTCCTTGTAGGGCTTCACGTTTTTAGCATGGCTCGGCATGAGCATGCGCATGAAGTCCTTGGCGTCCCGGTAGGCGTCGTCGCCGGCGACGATGACCTCGTCGATGTCCTTGTTGTAGAGGTCGCGAATCGAGCGTTTGACCAGCGATCCTTCCTCGTAAACGAGCTTGGGCGCAGTCGATTTCAGCGTCAGGTCACGCACCGTCTCCCAGAGTCGCAGCAGGTACTCGAAATCGCGCTTGATCTCGGTCTTGGTACGGTTTGCGCCGGCGGTGCGCAGGATCACGCCCATGCCCTCCGGCACCTCGAGCGCTTCCGCAGTCTCCTTGAGCCGCTTGCGGTCAAGCGCATTCGTGATCTTGCGGCTGATGCCGCCGCCGCGGGCGGTGTTCGGCATCAGCACCGAATAGCGCCCGGCAAGCGATAGATACGTGGTGAGGGCGGCACCCTTGGTCCCGCGCTCCTCCTTGACCACCTGCACCAGCATCACTTGCCGACGCTTGATCACCTCTTGGATCTTGTATTGGCGGCGCAACCGCGGCATGCGCTCGGGCACCTCCTCCATGGCATCGGCACCGCCAACCGACTCGACCACTTCCTCTTCGTCGGCCGTCTCGTCGATGCCATTACCGTTGGTCGGTGCACCATCGCTGCCGAGCTCATGCTCCGGCTGCGTCTCGGTGAGAAAAGAAGTGGTATCGTCGTGCGTGCCGCCCGCTTCAGCGGCGTAGGCTACCGCAGTCGACGTGTCCTCTCGGGGCAAAGTTTCGTCCGGCATGGGCTCTGCCGGAAAGGCCTCCGCCTCTGCGCTCGGCTCGGTGCTCTCCTGCGCAGCGAAGCCTTCGGCTGCCGACGGCAAGATCATCTCGTCCGGTACCAGCGTCTGCCCGGCGCTGTCGGTCTCGTTGGGTTCGCCTTCGCTCGCGGGCTCGGAGAACTCCCCGTTGGCGTGCCCGGCCTCTAACGGCTGGCTGCGCACCGCCTCGCGCGAACGTCCGGCGTTGCGCGAACGGTGTCCATGCCTTCCCCGCGCCCGGTTGTCCGCTTCATCCTCCTCGGCTCGATGGGCGCGCTCCTCCTCATCGATCAGGGCTTGCCGGTCGGCGACCGGGATTTGGTAATAGTCCGGGTGGATTTCGCTGAAGGCGAGGAAGCCGTGGCGGTTGCCGCCGTAATCGACGAAGGCCGCCTGTAGCGACGGCTCAACGCGTGTCACCTTTGCGAGGTAGATGTTTCCGCGCAGCTGCTTGCGGTCAGCCGATTCGAAGTCGAATTCCTCGACGCGGTTGCCGCGGACGACCACGACTCGGGTCTCCTCGGGATGCGTGGCGTCGATAAGCATTTTGTTGGCCATATTGGATCTCTATGCGGGCCGGCTCGCGTCCCCGGTAAGCGCGGTAAGAACGGCTTCGGGTGGCGCAGAGCGCGCGCGGCCTGATCGGTTGATAGAAGCGGTCGGCGTCGGACGCACGCGACGAATTTGCATCCGTCAGCAGAGCACGCCGGACTGCTGCTATCTTGGTGCAGCAATGCCGCGAGCCTAGCTTTTGGGATGCCGTCCGCATGACCTCCGACCGTAACGGGGCGGCAACGCCGGGGCGTCACCGCATGTTCTTCTTGCTTACGGCCTGCCGGCAGGGATTCTCCTGCAGGTGCGCGAAGCTCCGCCGCGCGCGGTCCGGTTGTCCTAGTACCAGGGGGGCCACTTGTTGTCACCGCCGCCTGGCGCGGGTATTCCGATGCCCGATGTCTCGCCTCGGTGTTAACCAGAAGCCATTTTCGGGCTTGCCGGAAGGCGCGAATTCAGCACAACCGGATTATATAAACCGTCAGCGCATCTTTCTTACGGCGCTCCCGGACCCTTGGCAAGGACCGTCGCCGTCGGGCCACACCTTACGGGTGATTCACCCCGGTACGCCTAAGATGCCGTTAACGCTGCCCTCCTAATGCGGTAAGGTGGCGCCAGGGGGGTGGATTCTGTGCTCATTAGCGTGAAGCCCTTGAGGTTCTTGGTCGCCGGCGGGGCACTCCTCGCGGGCCTCGGTGCATTATGCGCCGCAGCTTACCCTACCTCGGCTAGCGAGGGGTATCCCGTTGCGACAAACGCCCGCGTTGGCGGTGACGATACGCAAACCCGCTTCGTCGTCGATCTCAGCCGCAAGATCGATCTGCGCGTCTTCACGCTGGCAGACCCGTTGCGGGTGATTCTCGACCTGCCGCAGGTCTCGTTTCAGCTTCCGCCAAAGACCGGCGAGGCGGGCAGGGGCTTGGTGAAGGCGTTCCGCTACGGTCTCGTCATGCAAGGCGGCTCACGCATCGTTCTTGACCTCGCGCATCCGGCTCGCATCGACAGGGCCTTCGTGCTCGATCCGGTCGAGGGCCAACCGGCTCGCATCGTGCTGGAATTGTCGGCTACCGATCGCGAGAGTTTCTTGCGTGGGCTTGCACTCAATAAGGGCGCCGAGCCGTCCGAGCCGCGTGCTCCCCTGCGCAATGCCGCGCACGGCTCCAGTGCCGACTCCCGGCCACTCATCGTCATCGATCCGGGTCACGGCGGTATTGATAACGGCACGCACGCCTCGAGCGGCGAAGCTGAGAAGACAATCGTGCTCGAGTTTGCGATGCTCCTGCGGGATAATCTCGAAAGGACCGGCAAGTTTCGAACGGTGATGACGCGGACCGACGATCGTTATGTGCCACTGGCCGACCGCGTGAGGCTGGCGCGTGCGCAACACGCTGCCCTGTTCATTTCAATTCACGCTGACGCGCTCGCGGCCAGCGAGGGCGATGCGCAAGGCGCGAGCGTCTACACTTTGTCTGATACGGCCTCGGACGCCGAGGCGGCGCGGCTGGCTGACGTCGAGAACAAGGCCGACGTGATCGCGGGGGTCGATCTGACCGCCGAGCCGGACGATGTTGCCGATATCCTCATCGATCTGGCGCAACGGGAGACCAAGAGCTTTTCCGCCCAATTCGCCCGGATTCTCGTGGCCGAGCTCAAGAGTGCCGCGCGGCTGCATAAGAATCCTTTGAAATCTGCGGGATTCAAGGTGCTTAAGTCTCCGGATGTGCCCTCGGTCCTGGTCGAGCTCGGCTATGTGTCAAACCGGCAGGATCTCAAGCTCATGAGCTCCGACGCCTGGCGCGTCCGTACGGTCAGCGCCATGGTCCAGGCCGTCGATACCTTCTTCGCTAAGCAGTATGCGGGTGCCGGATTGAACGGCGGTCCCAATTGAGGCGCGGCAACGCCTTGGCCTCAGTTTCAACATAAAACGGCGCGACGAACGAATTTCGCGGCCTCGAACATTGCGGGTAAAGCTATTGTCGGCGTAACTTAAGTGAGGTCGAGGGGGTGAAAGCGGCGGGGCCGTCTTCATCGACCGGTGGCCACGTGTGGGACCTCGGGCAATGAAGCTCTTGTTGCGGTTTTTGGGTTGGATCTTCGCGGCCGGCACGGTCGTGTTCCTTCTTGCCGCGGTCGGCGTCGCGGGTCTGCTGTGGCATTACGACAAGGACCTGCCGGATTATTCGCAATTGCGCGACTACGAGCCGCCGGTGATGACCCGCGTGCACGCGGCTGACGGTTCGCTCGTGGCCGAATATGCGCGTGAGCGCCGCCTTTATCTTCCGATCCAGGCGATCCCGAAGCTTGTGATCAACTCTTTCGTTTCCGCCGAGGACAAGAACTTCTACGAGCACAATGGTCTCGATTTCAACGGCATCGTCCGTGCGGGAATGCTTTACCTGCAAAACTTCGGCAAGAACCGCCGCCCGCAGGGCGCCTCGACCATCACCCAGCAGGTCGCCAAGAACTTTCTGCTGACGAACGAAGTGTCGTTCACGCGCAAGATCAAGGAGGCGCTGCTGGCGGTGAAGATCGAGCAGGCCTATTCGAAGGAGAAAATTCTCGAGCTCTACCTCAACGAAATCTACCTCGGCTTCGGGGCCTATGGCGTCGCGGCCGCCTCCCTATTGTACTTCGACAAGTCCGTGCACGAGCTGACCATCGCGGAAGCGGCCTATCTCGCGGCCTTGCCGAAGGCGCCGAGCTCCCTGCATCCATTCCGCCAGCGCGAGCGCGCGATCGAGCGGCGCAACTATGTGATCGAGCGCTTGGTCGAGAACGGCTACATCAACGCGCGCGAGGGCGAGAAGGCTAAGAAGGAGCCGCTCAACGTGGCGCAGCGGCCGGCTGGCGCGCACATCTTTGCCGCCGAGTATTTCGCCGAAGAAGTGCGCCGTTGGGTCAACGAGAAGTACGGCGAGAAGAAACTGTACGAGGGCGGCCTTTCGGTGCGCACGACCCTCGACCCCAAAATGCAGGTCATGGCCCGCAAAGCTCTCGTCGACGGTCTGGTCCGCTTTGATGAGCAGCAGGGCTATCGCGGACCCGTCACCAAGATCGACATCAGCGGCGATTGGGGCGTCAAGCTCGCGGACGTGAAGGCGCTCGCCGACATCGCGCCCTGGCGTATGGCGGTCGTCACCGAAACCGGCGATCAAGCGGCGAGAATCGGCTTCCAACCTGCCCGCGAACCAGGCGGCGCGGTCGTCAAGGAACGCTTGATCGGCAGCGTTCCGCTTGATGGCGTGAAGTGGGCGAAGCCGACTACGGGACCGAACCGGAACAAGACGCCGACCAAGGTCTCGCAGGTGCTTGAGGCGGGCGACGTGGTCTACGTCGAGCCCCTCGCCGGCAAGGACGGTCAATTCCGCTTGCACCAGGTCCCGGAGGTTTCCGGCGGCCTCGTGGTGATGGACCCGTGGACCGGCCGCGTGCTCGCCATGGTCGGCGGGTTCTCCTTTGACGAGAGCCAGTTCAACAGAGCGACACAAGCCCTGCGCCAGCCCGGCTCATCGTTCAAGCCCATCGTTTATGCGGCGGCGCTCGACAACGGCTACACTCCCTCAAGCCTCGTCCTGGATGCACCGATCGAGATCGAGCAGGGCACCGGGCAGCAAGCTTGGCGCCCGGAAAACTATGGCGGCAAGTTCTATGGCCCCTCGACCCTTCGGTTCGGCCTCGAGCAATCGCGCAACGTGATGACGGTGCGGCTCGCGCAAGACTTGGGCATGCCGCTGATTGCCGAATATGCCAAGCGCTTCAACGTCTACGATGACCTGCCGCCCTATCTGTCCTACGCACTCGGCGCCGGTGAGACGACGGTGCTGCGGATGGTGGGCGCCTATTCGATGTTCGCCAACGGCGGCCGGCGCATCAAGCCCACGCTGATCGACCGAATCCAGGATCGCTACGGCCATACGATCTTCAAGCATGATGAGCGTGAATGCCGCGGCTGCGACGCTGCCAAGTGGAGCAACCAATCTGAGCCGACCTTGGTCGATCGGCGCGGGCAAGTGCTCGACCCGCTGACCGCGTATCAGATCACCGAATTGATGGAGGGCGTTGTCCAGCGCGGCACGGCGACGGTGGTGAAGGAAGTCGGCAAGCCGATTGCCGGCAAGACCGGTACCACCAACGAGGAAAAAGACGCGTGGTTCGTGGCCTTTTCGCCCGACCTCGCGGTCGGCCTGTATGTCGGATATGACAAGCCACGCCACCTCGGCAAGGACGCTACCGGCGGACATCTGTCGGCGCCGATCGCGAGAGATTTCTTCAAGCTCGCGCTCGTCAACAAGCCGGCCGTTCCGTTCCGCGTTCCCGCCAACATCAAGCTCATTCGCGTGGAGGCACGAACCGGGTTACGGGCCGGGCCGGGCACGACGGGTAACGTGATACTTGAAGCGTTCAAGCCTGGCACTGCACCGCCTGACGCCTACCAAGGTGATTTCGCGGCCAGCAGCCCCAATGGCGTCGATGGCCGCACCATGGCGGTCTCGCCGGACGCCGACCGGGCGGCGCGCACCGGCACCGGCGGGCTATATTAGCGCACTCAGGCTGCGCGGGTATCTCACCGCCAGAGGCCAGTGATCGCAGTTGATTGTGTCGCCATATTTGGTTCGATGCGATCCGGTCTTGCGCGCGTGTCGGATGCAGCGTCGGTTGCTTCCTGCTCCGACTCTCGCTAAATGCGCGTCTGCTGGTCAATGAAGCATCGACTACAAGCGGATTGATTCATGCGCGCGGAAATTCAAGCGATTGTCGAAGACATCAAGCGGTCGGTCGGACTGCTGAGGAGGCATCTTTGACTTCGACAAGTCGAAGGCGCGCCTTGCCGAACTGAATCGCGAGGCCGAAAATCCCGATCTTTGGAACGACCGGGAGCGCGCCAGCAAGGTGATGCAGGAGCGCACCGCGCTCGAAGATCAGCTCACGTCCATTGGTCGCATCGAGCAGGATATTGCCGACCAGACCATGATGATCGAGCTTGGCGAAGCCGAGGGCGATCAAAAGGTCGTTGCCGAAGCCGAGGACGCGTTGCGCAGGCGGCGGGCTGAGGCCGCGCGGCGTGAGCTGGAGGCGTTGCTCTCCGGTGAGGCCGACCCCAACGATTCGTATCTGGAAGTGCATGCCGGCGCGGGAGGGACCGAAAGTCAGGACTGGGCGAACATGCTGCTGCGAATGTACGTTCGCTGGGCCGAGCAGCACGGCTTCAAGGTCGAATATCTCGAAGAGACGCCCGGCGAGGAGGCCGGCCTCAAGTCGGCGACCATTCAGATCAAGGGTCGCAACGCCTTTGGCTGGCTAAAATCGGAATCAGGCGTGCATCGACTGGTGCGGATCTCGCCATTCGACTCCAATGCTCGCCGGCATACCTCATTTGCCAGCGTCGACGTCTACCCGGTGATCGACGACCGCATCGATATCGACCTCAAGGAGTCCGATGTGCGCGTCGACACGCTGCGCTCGGGTGGCGCCGGCGGCCAGCACGTCAACAAGACCGAATCGGCGGTCCGCCTGACGCATATTCCGACCGGTATCATGGTCATGAGCCAAAACGATCGGTCGCAGCACCGCAACCGGGCCCAGGCCTGGTCGATGCTCCGCGCCAGGCTTTACGAGCGGGAGCTGAAGCACCGGGAAGAGAAGGCCGCCGCCGAGCATGCCGCCAAGACCGACATCGGTTGGGGGCACCAGATCCGTTCTTATGTTCTGCAGCCGTATCAGATGGTGAAGGACCTGCGAACCGGCGTTTCCACGTCCAACACCGGAGGCGTCCTCGATGGCGACCTAGATTCGTTCATGCAAGCGGCGTTGGCACAGAAGGCGTTCGGCGGCGGACCGGATGCAGTCGAGGACGTCGAGTAGGGCACTTTTTATGAAATGCGGCATCCGGTTTTCCATCCAGAAACTGTCATAAAGGTGAAGCGGGTTCGGTTGCGGAAGCTTCAGCTCGCCGCGCCGCTCAGGCGAAGGCCCGCGCGCAAGAATTTCTGCGGGTCGACCGCTTCGCCGTCGATCCGCGTCTCATAGTGAAGATGCGGTCCGGTCGAACGGCCGGTCGAGCCGAGGCGGCCCACGGTCTGCCCGATTTGCACCTTTTGCCCCACCACTACGTCGATTGCCGACAGATGTCCGTAGCGCGTGGCCAAGCCGTTGCCGTGGTCGACCTCCACCATCTTGCCGTACCCACCGCTCCAGCCCGCCTGCGTCACGGTTCCGGCCGCCGTGGCATGGATCGGATCGCCCATGTTGCCGCGAAAGTCGAGGCCTGTATGCATGGCAAGTGCATGCAGAAACGGGTCGGCCCGCATGCCGAACGTCGACGTGGTATCAATCTCGCCGACGAGCGGCTTGCGCACCGGCACAAAGACCAAGCTGCGGCTCAGGCGTTCGACCTGCGCCCGCGCGAGACTGATCCGATAGAGCTGGCGTTCGAAGCCGCTGCTGTCGGCGCGCAGCTTCACGGCCACGAATGGTCCGCCCATTGGGCCTGGGCTGCCGGCCGGGATAGCGGTCTTGTCCAATTCGAGGCCGAGATCCGTGATGACGCGGCGCATTCTGTGCGCGCGGCTGTCGAAGCTCTCTTCGATCGCGTTGAGGGTCGCGGACTGGCGGACCTCGATCCGGTCGAGCGAGGACTGCAGGCGAGCAAGTGCGCCATCGACCCCGACACCCCGGTGGTTGGCCGCGGTACGGCTCAATGTCGCGGGAGCGCGCGATTCCAGCCGCGCCTCTCGATCGGGCGGCGCGACGTAAGTGACGGTGTCGCTGATCGGCGACGGTCTTGGTGCGGTGGCCGGACTTTCGTTTGATGGATTGATCCGTCCGCCGGGCTTGATCGAGCCGGTTATGGTCGGATCAGTCAGGGAGTTGAGCGTGGAGGCGCGCTGCTCGAGCGTCGTCTGCCGCCGCACGATTTGCTCAAGCTTCTGCTCGAACTGCTCCTGATCGAGCAGTTGCCGGCTGACAATGCGATCGACCTGCGCGCGCAGATCGCTGATGCGATCCTCGTACGCAAACTGCATCTCAGCTTGGTGCGCGATGAGGCGCGTCAGAACGTCGTCGTGAAAAGCAAAGTATGTCGCGGTTCCGATCGACCACACGCCCATGACGACGAGGGTCCCAACCCCGATCCAAAACGCTACAGGGCCGAGCCGAACCTGTCGTCCCGCGTGAGCGAGCATGTAGTCGTCGCCGCTGGGGCGCGACCCGCGCGCGTGATGGGGCTGCCGATCGGGCCGCGGCCGGCCCTGGTCGGCCGTGCGGTTTGCGGCATCGCGGTAATGGTGAACACCAGCTCGGTGCATTGACCCGTCCTGGCCGGGCCCGATGCGGCAAGCCCGACGATCAATGCGCCATATCACTCTCGCATGGTTAATTTTTCGAGAACCGGGGGCCGTTGCTCATAACGACCGCGCGGCTTCTAATACCTCCTCGGCGTGCCCGTTCACCTTGACGTTGTTCCAGACTCGCGCGATGCGACCGTCCGGCCCGATCAGGAACGTCGTCCGCGTAATGCCCATGTAGGTCTTGCCATACATGGATTTTTCGCCCCACACGCCGTATGCTTTGAGCATCTCGCGCTTTTCGTCGGACGCTAACGGAATTGACAGGTCGTGCTTGGCTTTGAACGCGTCCTGCGCCTTAACCGAATCAGCAGAGACGCCGAGAATGTCCGTATTCGCCTTCGCAAAGGCGCCTTGCAGCTTCGAAAAGGCGATGGATTCCTTAGTGCAGCCCGGCGTGTCGGCCTTCGGATAGAAGTATAGGACAAGCTTCCGATTGCGGAACTCCTTGAGCGATGTGGTGCCGCCACCATCCCGGGGCAGGCTGAATTCAGGGGCTTTTGCTCCAACGGATAAGTCTGTGGCCATGCGCCTTCCTTTCGTCGCTTTCACAAAGCTCTATGGTGGCTGCAATAATAGCGAAGGGACGCTAGCAAACCGACGGGTTTTTGTGCGAAAGCACGTGAGCGGGGGCGACAGCCTACCAGTTCGGGATTGGGTGGGGTACACTCAGAATGGGGTAGAGGGGACGCGCCCCCGGTAGGGCATGAGGGCAACAAAAAACATCAATCCGACTGTTGCGGCGCTCCGAAAGGTCGAGGCGAGCGTCAACTCGCATTTGAACGCCCGCTCAGATCGCCCATCGACGAAAGGCGCGAAACGTACGTCGTTCTGGCGCGGCTGGTTGCGACGCCCGCATCGTCTGCTGCGCAGGATTGCGCTTTACGCCGGTGCGGCAGCCGGTATCGCGGTCGTCGGATTCGGGGCCTTGTGGTGGCGTCTCGGCAGTGGCCCGATCGCGCTTGATGTCGCTACGCCTTGGCTTACCGCCGCGATTGAGGAGAACTTCGGCAGCGGACATCGGGTCGAGGTAGGCGGCACCCAGATCGAGCGCGATGAGTCTGGCCGCACCGCTGTGCGTATCCGCGACATCGTCGTGCGCGACAGTGGCGGCCGGGTGGTGGCGAGCGCGCCGAAGGCGGAAGTCGCATTGTCCGGATCAAGCCTTCTCACCGGCCACATGCGCGCCGAGCGGCTGAGCCTTGTTGGCGCCACCTTGAAGGTACGCATCGAGCCTGATGGTCGCGCAACCGTGTTCGCCGGCGGGGATAGCCAGCCGTTGGCTACCGCCGCAGCTAAAACGACCGCAGCGCCGTCTTCGGCGCCAGCGGCGCAGGGTGGGGCTTCAGCGCCGGTCAGGACGGCCGACGCTGGGATCCCGGCGGGACCAAACAACATTGCCGCGCTCCTCGGCTGGATCGACGGGCTCAGCGCTAGCGGACTCGACGGCTACGAGTTGCGGGAGCTTGGCTTGAAGGGCGGCAGCCTAACGGTCGACGACCAACGCAGCGGCAAGCGGTGGGTGTTCGACAATATCGACGTAAGCCTAACCCATCCGCACCACGGCGGAATAGCGTTCCGGGTGAGCTCCGACAATCGCCAGCGCCCGTGGTCGCTGACGGCCGCGGTGACGCCGACCGATTCCGGACGCCGCGTCATTCAGATCGATGCAAGCAAGGTATCCACCAAGGATATCCTGCTGGCCGCGCGCGTAGGCGAGCCGCAGATCGAGGCCGATGTGCCGATCTCCGCGGCGTTGCGGGCCGAGATCGGTCCGGACGGCACCCTTGAAGTGGTCGAGGGCAAGGTCGTCGCCGAGAATGGCGAGATCTTCGATCCGCACTCGTCGGTGGCACGAATGGCGCTCGAGCGCGCCGAGTTTAATGTGCAGTGGGATGCCAACCGCCGTACCCTCACGGTACCGTTCCAAATTGTCGCCGGCGGCAATCGGCTGACGTTGGTCGCGCAAGTCGATGCCCCGCGCGAATCCGATCCGGCCTGGCGAGCGGCGCTGACTGGAGGAACGGTCTTTCTCGCGGGCAGCGGCAAGGCCGATGATCCGCCGCTGGTTCTCAACCGCATTCTCGTCCGCATGCATTGCGATCCCGACAAGCGCCAGCTGTGGATCGATGATGCAGACGTGGGCAACATGGAAATGGGGATTTTTGCCAAGGGCGCCTTCGACTACTCGGGCGATCCGCGCCTTGCGGTTCAGATGGCCGGCTCGCGGATGACGGCGGGTGCGATGAAGCGGCTTTGGCCTATCTTTGTACAACCGGAGCTGCGCGCTTGGGTGATTGAGCATATTTCGGGTGGTGCCATCGAAACGATCACCCTTGCCAGCAACGCGCCGGTGCGCGCGATGATCCCGGGCGGGCCCCCGATGGAGGACAGCGGCACCTTGCTCGACCTCAAGGCGACGGGCGCGTCGCTCCGTCCGTTTGAGGAATTGCCCGGCATCGAAGAAGCTGATCTCGAGATTCACGCCACAGGCAGAACCGCTATCGTGAAGCTCGGACGTGGAAGCATCAATCTGCCCTCTGGGCGCAAGCTGACGATGTCGGGCGGCACATTTGAGGTGCCGGACAATCTTTTGCGCCCGATCGCCTCACGCACGCGATTTCGCCTGGAGGGCCCGGTTCCCGCGGCGGCGGAGCTGCTGGCCATGGACTTTTTGCGCGACTCGGCCAGCGCCACCCCGGTGGATCCGGCCACAAGCCGCGGCACCTTTTCGGCGCAGGTCGCGCTCGGAATACCGCTTGGCGACGAGCTGCCCAAAGGGGCGCCCGTTGATTACGGCGTGACGATCGATCTTTCCAATTTTGCCGCCGACAAGATGGTGATGGGCCAAAAGATCGAGGCACAAGCCTTGAAGGTGCTCGCGACCTCGAAGGGGTTCGAGATGAAGGGTGACGCCAAGATCAATGGCTCACCGGCAGTGCTCGACTATCACAAGGCCAACGGCGAGGACGCCGATGTTCGCATTCAAGCGAACCTTGACGACGCCGCGCGCAAGCGTCTTGGCTTCGATTTGGGTGCCGCGGTCGCGGGCCCGATTTCAACCAAGGTCACCGGCCGCCTCGCCGCCAATGGCGAGAACAGGTTCGCCATCGAGGCGGATCTGACGCAGGCCAAGATCGACAATCTGCTGCCTGGGTGGCAGAAGGCGGCCGGCAAGTCGGCGCGGGCCAATTTCACGATGGTCAGCAAGTCGCAATCCACGACAAGAATTGATGATCTCGTCATCGACGGGAGCGGCGTCGCCGTCAAGGGAGCAATCGAGCTTGATTCGTCCGGCGACCTGCTCAACGCCAACTTTCCAGTCTACAGCGTGTCGGACAACGAGAAGGCGAACGACCGGGCTAGTCTCAAAGCGGAGCGGGCAACGGACGGCACGTTGCGCGTGACTATGCGCGGCGACTCGTATGACGGGCGCGGCTTCATCAAATCGGCGCTTGGCGGAGGGTCCGCCGCGGAGGCGAAGAAGAAGCCGCACGGCGACGATCTCGACCTCGACATCAAGCTCGGCGCGGTTGTGGGATTCAACGGGGAGCTCATACGCGGCTTGGACTTGCGGATGTCGCGCCGAGCTGGCGAGATTCGCAGTTTTTCTCTTAAAGCCAAGCTCGGTCGCGACACGCCGTTTACCGGCGATCTGCAAGGCCGCGCCGGCCGTCAAATGATCAGTTTCGACACCAACGATGCCGGCGCGCTGTTCCGGTTCACGGACTTTTATCCGCGCGTTTACGGCGGACGGTTCCAAGCGTCCCTCGATTCAACAAGCTCCGACCAACAGGGTGCGGACGGCGTTTTGGAGGTTCGCGACTTCGCGGTTCGCGGCGAAGCGGCGCTTGATAGCGTGGCGTCGGGCGCCCCGGGCTCGCCCCATAGCGGGGTTGAATTCTCTCTTATCCACGTCGACTTCAACCGGGCGCCGGGCAGACTTACCATCAACGGTGGCGTCGTAAAGGGGACGGCGATCGGAGGGGAAATTGAGAGCGGCGGCATCATCGATTACGTGCAAAATGATATGCATCTGCGCGGGACTATCATTCCGGTCTACGGCCTCAACAACTTGCCCAATGCCATCATCGGGGAAGTTCCGGTTTTCGGTGATGTGTTAGGCGGATTGCTCGGCGGCAAGAATAGCGGGCTGGTCGCTGTCTCGTTCGATGTGGTGGGGCCGCCGAGCCACCCGAACCTGCGTTTCTATCCGGGGACGGTGTTTGTGCCCGGCGTGTTCAAGCAGATCCTCAGTGCCCCCACCATGACAGCGCCCCCGACGAGCAATTCATTCGCCGACCCCACCCACCGCTAAGAACCATTTCGGGCAAGCGCAACCCTGACTTCTGACTGCAGTGCGGTTGCCTGCCCAAAGGGGCTGATAGCTACCTTCACGTAGGCTTCAGCAGCACGTGCCGCTTCTTACCGAGCGAGAGCTTGATCAGGCCCTCCGACGTGCAATCGCTTTGCGTCACCATGGCGCGGTCGTCCGTGACGGTTGCGTCGTTAACCTTCAAGCCGCCGGCCTTGATCTGGCGGCGCGCCTCGCTGGTTGATGCGACGAGGCCGGCGCGGACCGCGGCGGTTAGAACGCCCAATCCTTTCTCAATCTCCTCGCGCGGGATATCGATCGAAGGAAGGGTTGCGGCAAGGGCACCGTCCTCGAATGTGCGCCGCGCCGTCTCGGCCGCCTGCTCTGCGGCTTGCCGCCCATGCACCATGGCCGTGGCCTCGGTGGCCAGCACCTTCTTGGCCTCGTTGATCTCCTGGCCCGGCAGCGCTGCGAGGCGGTCGATCTCCGCAAGCGGCAGCAGCGTGAACAGTTTTAGGAAACGCCCGACGTCGCCGTCCTCGGTGTTGCGCCAGAATTGCCAATACTCATAGGGGCTGACCATATCAGCATTGAGCCAAACCGCGCCGGCCGCGGTCTTGCCCATCTTGGCGCCGGAGGCAGTGGTGATGAGCGGCGAGGTGAGCGCGAACAGCTGCGCGTTCATCAGCCGGCGACCGAGATCGATGCCGTTGACGATGTTGCCCCATTG
>JBKQHQ010000100.1:0-2744 GCA_052148715.1 Xanthobacteraceae bacterium
GGGGGTGCTTGTCTCATCATCATTGGCACGGAGGGATGCTCGTCAGTCAAGACAACAAGAACCGAAGGACTGCCGCCTCCGTTATCGCCAATCAGCTCGCTCATGTCGGCTTCACCCAAGTCTTTGACGAAACCCTGCCCGATGCCTTTTTAACTCCTGTAGCCAGCACGTTCGATGCGCTCCTCCAGCCATGCAGTGTGCCAGGTTGGAATGCGTACTTTGGGTCCAGGGCCGCGGCTGCACTTGACGAGATCGGGTTTCAACTCGCCCAGGACGTCTTTCTAATTGCTCTAGAAGAAGCGTTCGCCGAAATACCGAGGGCTAGGCTTGCGTACC
Source organism: Xanthobacteraceae bacterium (assembly GCA_052148715.1). GTDB lineage: Bacteria > Pseudomonadota > Alphaproteobacteria > Rhizobiales > Xanthobacteraceae > JBKQHQ01. The sequence goes on from JBKQHQ010000100.1 coordinate 337, forward strand.
GAAAACACGGCGATATCGATAGACTGTTGGGTGCGGTTTTGCCGAGGATTGCGTTTATTTTAGAGCACGCTGCCAGCTTGCTCGGCCATGCGGATGGAGCAGAGCGAGCCCCCTTCGAGGGAGCAGCAACGCTGGAGCTCAAGGTAAGAACGCTCGAGTTGCACGCTTGGTTCATGGATTACAGACGCGATTTGGCTTATCTCTGGAATCGGCGCGGAAGATGGGAGTCCTATGAGGAGTTTCTCGCGCTCAATCGCCACCCCGCGCGGCTGCTATGGCCGTTTTCAATCTTTATCTGGGTAAAACCGGACGGTCAGTGCCAGGTTGATGTGCCCATTGAAGTCGACGTCGAAGCGCTCAAGTCGAATGGGAGCAGCGCGATTGGGCTTGGCTCATGCTGATGGGAGCCCTTCACTCCCACTCAATTGTTCAACAGACCCGTAAGGGTCTGTTTTTGTTTGGAAAACCAGTCCAGACACCGCACATTTCCCGTCAGCCATACCGTCAAAAATTCTGGCTGTTGTTTTCATTGGGAAAATCCGGCTTTCCGCAAAATCCTCCTATCGCATTCAATCGCCAACTATCGTCCTTTCGGGGCAAACCTCGCGCGTCTATCGATGACGAGATGAAGCGCCGAAGGACGACGAAAATACCGTCATAAACTCAAAAAATCGTGTAGAATCAATGTGTTATTCAAGCTGCGGCGACGACATACAGCAATTTGCCTCCCACTCTGACAATTTTACCGTCAGGAGCAGAGATGTCCAGGCCGGCCGACATGACGTCGGGTCCAGGCCCGTGATGCTGTGGCGTCTGACCAGCGCCGATCCTCGTCCCAGGGCTCCATTGAACGAGTGTGCGCCACCATCAACGCCGCTACAGAGCGACAGGCAAGACCGTCGCGCCTGTCGCCTGGAAAAGGCTCACCAAGCGTGCCGCCTGAGACTTCGGCGCGGCGATCACCAGCAGCCGTTGCGCGCGCGTGGCGCCGACGTAGATCTTTCTGGCCTCCTCGCTGCTGGCGGCGGGAACGCCCGTCATCAGATAGTCGAGAATACCCTTGGCTGTGCGCGACGACATCACCACGCAAACCGCCGGAAACTCCCTGCCCTTCACGCTATGGATGGTGCGGGCGCAGTGCCCACTCGGCGGTGCCCAGGATAGCGCCTTAGCGAGATCGGCATTGCGACGGAACCGCTGATTGATCGACCGCCCGCCGGTCGGTAACAACGGTGCGAGCAGTCCGCGCGCGTGGTCGTGCCATGCGTCGGCCGTCGCGAAACGTCCCGGGTCATACCGGAGCGCATCAACCAAGCCGAGCGCCCGCGGTCGCCAGGTGCCCGGCTCAATTCCCGCGTCCGTGATGTGCTGATGATAGGTCTTGTCGGCAGTGTGGCCTTCGAGCTCCAACATGATCTTGTGGACCGCTTCGAGCGCTTCCCTGCGACCGCCTAGTTCGAACGAGAAATGATAATCGCTGATGGCGACGGCCAGCCTATAGCTCAGATCCTTGACGCCGCCATCAGTCGGGTGGCCGAGCGCGTTGGCGCCGCCGAGCCGCGTCGCAGCTACGACCGGACAATCGCTAGGGCTGAGGCCGAGCGCTTCGGTCAATTCGCGGAACTTGGCCCCGACGCTGGGGGGCACGCTGTTCCCATGATAGGCCAAGATATGCACCGGAGTCGGCTCGTCACGATGGTCGCCGAGTGCCTCGTCGATAATGGCGCGCGCATCTGGCGCACGCAGCGCCACGATCGCCTTGGTGATGTGGCCGCTCGACCGAAAATTTCCGGTCATTGGCAATTGCTCGTCTTCCGCAAAGGTCCGGCCAAATGCAAAGAGCTGCTCGGTCACACCGCCGCGAAAGCCATAGATCGCCTGGTGTGGATCGCAGATGACCTTCACCGAGATGCGGGCGGCGCGAAACCAGTTGATGATTTCGAGGTCTGCCGGGTTGCAATCCTGCGCCTCGTCAACGATCAGTTCCTGGAAACGCGCACCGAGCGCGCGCGCCAATACGGGTGAGGAGATCGGATCGCGCAATCGGGCGAGCGCTATTTCGCGAGCGTCGGCGAAGTCCAATTCGCCCCGTTCCAGAAAGCGGGCGCGCATGCTGCGCGCCACAGTCTCGTGCGCCTTGATATTGCCCCGGAACCCGTGTCGCTCGAGATGCGTCTGGATGGCCTCGCCGGTTGCTCGATCGAAGCATTCGAGTGGCAGCGCTTGGGCCTTGGGATAAGGCTGGATATGGCGATGGTCTTTATCCGGGATCAGGCGAGGCCCCCTCCGTGCCAATGATGATGAGACAAGCACCCCCCTGGAGTTTACCGTCGAGGGCAGAGGTCACATCATCCCATGGTCATGCCGCTCATTCCCTTCGAGAAGACTCTTGCCGAAGGCGCCGCAAC
>JBKQHQ010000101.1:0-56671 GCA_052148715.1 Xanthobacteraceae bacterium
GGCCCCGTGATTACTTCAACCCTCGACATCGCACTATCTCTTGCAGCAGTGCAAATGACGTCATTTGCATCAGTGCAAGGCAACAGGCACGATCAGCGAGTCTTCCGCAAGACGGCCGCTAGCGGAGCAATACTATTGACGCACCGTCTCCGCATACGCGACTGTGCGAGCACCAAGCGACGTAGCGTTGCTTATTGTTGCATGGGGTAAGTAATGAGAGATGTGCATTCGGTAGGCGTTCAGAGGGCACTCGGTCGTAGCGAGCCTGACAAACTAAAGGGGCGCAAGCCGCATCCGCCGTCCTTGTTCCAGCCGGCGTGTGTCCACTGCGCGACCAAGATGGAACTTGCATCTCGCACGCCATGCCTCGCTCGGAGGCACAGATACGAACGTCACACCTTCAAATGCGATAAATGCGGAAACAAACAGACCTACACGATGGGCACCAGTCAGGCGCGATTAATGGAGATCTGGGGAAACAAGTAAAGTCGTTAGATTTTTGATCACTCTCGTTGCCGGGAAGTGATGTGCGCCGCCTATTCTTCAGAAGCCTATCGATTTCCTGCCGCGGTCCGATGAAGGCGCTCAATCCATTTCGCTGGGCAACTGAATTCGCTTTTGTCTGACAGCAAGCACGCCGTGAGCCGTTGAAGATTGAGCGCTCGCTGTTCCATGCCTATCGCTGGCGGCAACCACGTTGTGGCCGAGGGCGATGCCGCAAAGCGAACCTGCGTCAGGCGCAGACGTCCGGCTCGGACAATTGGATGAGCGTGTGAAAATCATAATCGCAGTCGTCACACGACCACTTGTGGCGGATTTGCGAGCCGGTCACGTAAGTGGAGACTTCCGGCGCTGCAATCAGTGCGCCGCACTTCGGACAAGACGGCCGCCCGAGATACTCGTCGTGGGCATAACTCATCGGCATTGTCAGCGAGAAAGTCACGGCGAATCCCTCCGTATCCCCTTCGTCTGGCGTGACGCGGGGCTGCGGCAGAATTGCGGTATCCGCATGAAACCATCGTGAACTCCACAACATCAATTTGACTGAAATTATGCGCGAACCGGGCAGCTCGCCGACGAATCTCTGCGCGCGCTGCACAGTTCCGGCACCACGTAAATTTAAGCCCTCGGAAGGCTTTCTGTCAGATCGTCAACGTCGGCCCGGTCGAACGAGCTGTTTGCTCGCCTGCCCGAGACCGCCGTGGGCATTTCCGGCTCGGGGCCTCAACCGCGCGCCTTGTGGCTGCTTTGACCTTCGCCATGATGCTGATCAGTGTCGTCAGTATCCTGTCGGGTCAGGTCGACGAGCGGCACGAGGCCGAGGCTCGCCCACAGGCAGGCAAAGCTGAAGTCGTCGGAGATGGGCGTCTGTCGGGGGATATCGCTTGAGAATCCGCTGAGCGTGTTCATGGCTCGTCTTCTCCCGGGTGCTGGCCTCAGTCTGGATGCAGCTCGGGAAAAATACCGCCGGAACCACTCCCATCATGTGCGGCGGCTCACACCGCGGTTCTCCGATGCAGACCGGCCTGGCCGAAGTACGACGCGGATGGCGGCGGCGAAAAATCGCCAAGCACTCAGTGACGCGCCGTCTCGCCCGCCGATCGAGCGTCCTGGGACGCCCTCAATGCGCCGATTTTGTGCGCCGCAAAAATTGCTTTTGGGGATGCCGCCGCTGTTGCAATTCAAAGGTCGCAGAGATCGAGTGCGGCAACGGAAAACGCTCGACACACCGCAACACAAAAAACCAGCGCGCGAGCCCTATTTGCGGCTCGCGCGCTGGTGATAATCCCACGCCATAGGGAGAAATCCAAACCAAAAAGCTCGCCGCGAGGCGAGCTCTTCAGCAGCCTTTCGGACGCCTCAGGTCACCAACGGCGACGCCAGCGGCGCCAACGGCGACGGTAGCCTGCATCGGCGGGCGTAGCGGCGATCGTGCCCATCACGATACCGGTCACACCGGCGAGGCTGAGAGTATAGGTCCCGATGTGAGCCACGGACCACACCACGAGCAGGGCGATAACCGCCATGCCGCGGACGACGTAGTGAGACAAGCCGTGAGCAAGTGAAGTCATGCCGGCGAGAAGAGATCTTGTCATGCTGTCACCATCGTTTGGAAGGGAATCCAACACTATGCCTGCGGCAACCCGGGGTCAAGGCCAATGCACACGCAATGAGCAGACAAAGACCGCCGCGATCCCGCGCACCAGCAGCGCGCCGGTTGCCGGCCGCCATCGACCTTCGGCAAAGGCAGAACTGGTGAAAACGGCGGAGGGACGGCGTCCTTGACCGCGTCCGCGTGCGGCGTCATTGGCGATGCCGTCCCGCGCTTGTTGCCGGCGACGGAAATAGGCATCTTCCCCGGCGAACCACCGGTCTGAGATTGCCGGTTCAGCACCCGCCTGTCAGAAGAGGGCCAATGTCCGCCAACCACGTTTATGTTCTCGGGATCAATGCATACGACCACGACGTCAGCGCCTGCCTGCTGCGTGACGGCGAGATCGCGGTCGCGATCACCAAGGAGCGGATCACCCGCAAGAAGCACGACACCGGCTTTTTTCAGGAAGTGGTCGACTACTGCCTCGCGGCGGAAGGGATCTCGCTGGACGATGTCGATCTGGTGGTGCGCAACTGCTACGTCATGCCGGTCGAGGACCTCGAGCTGCGCTTAGTGTCTCAGGACATGCCCGAGGTCATGGACGAGAAGGGACGCGAGCAAGCGAAAACCAACCCTCTCTACCTTACCAAATCCAACAAGGTCGTCACCGTATCGCATCACCTGGCACACGCATACAGCGCCTTTGCGGCAAGCCCGTTCGACGAAGGCGTCGTGATGGTCGTCGACGGCGTGGGCAATTACTGCGCCGACATCACCGAGCCCGGCCAGCCGACCGCGAACGTCAATCCGCTGGCGCGCGAATCGGAGAGCTACTACCGGTTCAGCGGCTCCCGGCTCGAGCCGCTGAAGAAGATCTGGCTCAAGCCGGTTCGCGGATTCTTGAGCGATGAGTTCTTCTACATGCCGGGTCTCGGAGCGCTGTACAGCCGGGTCTCGTACTACATGTTCGCGGACTGGAACAAATGCGGCGAGGTGATGGGCCTCGCGCCGTACGGACGCCCCGACGCGATCAAGCCGCTGCTCGAGATCCGGGACGACGGAGAGCTCGACATCCGCGATTGGGGCTTGGAGTTCAACAAGCCGCATTCTCCCGAGCGCGAGCGCGACTGGGAAGCCAGTCCGTCCATGGAGCATTGGAAGGACTTGGCCTGGCGCGTCCAGGACGACACCGAGAAAGTGCTGCTCAAACGCGCAACCTGGCTGCGCGAAACGACCGGCGCCAAGAATCTGTGCATGGCGGGCGGCGTCGCCCTGAACTGCGTCGCCAACGGGCGGATCGTGCGGGAAACGGGGTTCGACAATGTCTGGATTCAGCCGGCGGCCGGCGACGACGGAATTGCGATCGGCTGCGCGTATTACGGCTATCTGGAGATCCTGAAAAAGCCGCGCGCGTTCGTCATGCAGCACTCGTATCTCGGCGTTCAGTATACGGATGAGCGCGCGCGCGCCGATGCCGGCAAGTGGCTGGTCCGTCTGCAGACGACCAACACTCCGAGTCAAAACATCTTTGCCGATTCGGCCAAGCTCTTGTCCGAAGGCCACGTGTTCGCCTGGTTTCAGGGCCGATCCGAGTTCGGGCCGCGCGCGCTCGGCAACCGCAGCATTTTGGCGGACCCGCGCAAACCGGAGATGAAGGACATCCTGAACAAACGGGTCAAGCATAGGCAGGCTTTTCGGCCGTTCGCGCCCATCGTCCTTGCCGAGAGGGCAGACGAGATCTTCGAGGGCGAGGGCGAATCCCCGTTCATGCTGGTGGTCAAGCGGGTCCGCCCGGAATGGAAGGACAAGATTCCGGCGATCGTCCACGTCGACGGCACGGCGCGGGTGCAAACGGTCAGGCAGGACCAGAACGAACGCCTCTACAGATTGCTCAAGGAATTCGAAGCGATCACCGGCGTTCCAGTGCTGCTGAACACGTCGCTCAACGTCAAGGGCGAACCAATCGTCGAGACGCCGGGCCACGCGCTCGCCTGCTTCCTCAATACCGGCATCGACTATCTCGCCCTGCACGATATGCTGATCGCCAAGAACCAGTTTCACCAGGTCTTCGCGCCGTTCAACAAGGCATTGTCCGAGATATTCTCCGTCGCCAAGATGGGCTGGACGGTCGAGATCCGGCCATGACCGCCGATCGCCGCGCGGCGGCACGCACACAACATGCCGACGGTTAAGCGCATCATCCCCGGTCACTGCCTGGGCGTCATCATCGACGTCCAAGAATTTTTCATAGGCCAGACGGACAAGCGTCTGCGCCCGAAGATCAAGGCGAATACCATCAACCTTGCGCGCCTGCTGGGCTATTTCAGAGTTCCGATGGTCGTAACCCTGGAGAAGCCGGTCGATCAAAAGGGCGCCTTGCCCAAGGAGATCGGCAAGCACTTGAGTGAACTGGCGGTTACTTTCGAAAAAAACTTCTTCGACTTGACCAGAGAAAAGGCGATCAAGGACTACCTGCGGCAGCTCAAGAAGAAGCAGGCCGTCATTGCCGGATGCGAAACCGACGTCTGTGTCCTTCAGTCCTGCCTCGGTCTTCTCGGTCTTGGCTATGAGGTTTACGTGGTGGAGGATCTCCTGTTTTCCTCGTCGCCGAATGTCGGCGCGGCGATCGCCCGAATGAAAGCCGAAGGCGCCGTTTTCCTGACCTACAAGAGCCTCTACTACGAGCTTGTCGCGGCGGTGGAAGGCTGCCGGCACAGCGAGAAGATTTTTGATGAATTCGGACCTTTCCCGGACGACCTGCCCGATACCGCGGCGCCGTAAGCCTTCGATCGGGGGAGATTGATGGAGGTTTTCATGAGGTATTGGCTCGCCGCAGGGCTCATGCTGCTGAGCTCGCCGGCATTCGCGCAGCAGCCGGTGCCCACGATCGCCTTCGAGTCGGCGGCCAATCCGTTGAGGCTTCCACCCGGCATGTATCTCGGCGAGGTCTCCGGCGTGGCGGTGAACTCCAAGCACCACATTTTCGTCTTGCAGCGCGGCAACACCGATGGCCCCGCCTACGCGGCCGCGGCGGCGCAATTGCTGGAATTCGGTCCGCGCGGCAAATTCATTCGCGAGATCGGCAAGCATCTCTACGCCTGGTCATTCGCGCATTCCGTACGCGTCGACCCGACCGACAACATCTGGGTGGCCGACAAAGGCTCCGACATGGTCATCAAGTTCAGTCCGGATGGCCGCGTCGCGATGGTGTTCGGGCGCAAGCAGGAAGCTTCCGACGAGGACACCGGGCCGTTGAAGCACCCCAATCCGCCGCTGCCGGCCGAGGACGGACGGTTCCGGCAGGTGACCGATGTCGCGTGGGATCGGGCCGGCAATGCCTTCATCAGCGACGGATACATCAATTCGCGCGTCGCCAAGATCGACAAGAACGGCAATTGGATCAAGTCATGGGGCGAGCGCGGCAAGGAGCCCGGCCAGTTCAACACGCCGCACAGCATCGCCACGGACCCACAGGGCAACGTCTATGTGGCCGACCGCGGTAACCGCCGGATTCAGGTATTCGACGGCGAGGGCACGTTCCTGCGGGTCATCACCATTGACGTGCCTTACGATCCCAATGCTCGGCCCGCGATCGGCAGCAGGCCGAGCCCCGGCACCATCGGCACGATGTCTCCCGGTGCTCCCTGGACGCTCTGCATCACGCCGGGACCGTATCCGGTCCTCTACACCTCGGACGCCTTTCCGGGGCGGGTGTACAAGCTCAGCCTCGACGGCAAGGTGCTGGGCGTCCTCGGGGAATCCGGCAAGCAGCTCAAACAGTTCGGGTGGATCCACGAAATCGCCTGCCCGTCCGAGAACGAACTCTATGTCGCCGAATTGCTGAACTGGCGCGTGCAGAAGCTGATCCTCCACCCCGAGCCAGGAAGATAACGGCTCGAGCGCGCGATGAAGGTCGCGGGCGCGCGGCGCGTCGGAATCGGCGTGGAATTCGTCGCAGCGGCCGTTATCGCGCCACATAAAACGCAGGTCGGCGATGCCGTGCCTCAAAAAAGAACCCTTGTGGCGCTGAAATGGGGCTTGAGGTCGTGGGACGTCTGGCGACCGATCCTAGGGGGCCGATCCGGTGAAAAAACAAATCTTTCTTGGCTGCACCATTCTTGCCGGCGCGATGCTCTGGCAATTTGCGGCATTTGCCCAAAGCGCCGGTTCGGCCATTCAGGTGGCCCAACAGGAGCCTGAATCGAAAAAACCGCCCGGCAAGGACACAAAACCGCCGCCCGGCGCCAAGCCGCCCGCGCCTGCCCCGACGGCAAAGCCGGTCACGCCTCCCCCGGGTCAGCCGCATCAGGGACAGCCAAGTCAGGCGCAGACACCGCCCCCTCCCACCCAGCCGCACCCGCCGTCACAAGCGACGCCGACCCCACCGCACACGCCCGTCCAAGCTCCGCCGGCCGCGGCGCAAGGCCAACCAGGACCCGCATCGACCCACCCAGGCCCTGCTGGGTCCGGTCCGCCGCAACGCCCGGCGGCCGTCGGCCAGCCGGGCCCGGGAACGCCCGGTCAGCCGCATCCGCCGACCCAAGCCGGGCCGCCCCCGCAGCGTTTGACCGTGCCGGGCCAAGCTCCCGCGGCCGCCGTGCAAGGCCAGCCGCCCAGCGGGCCGCGTCCCGGTCGCATCGGAGCGCTGCCTCCGCCGCCGCAGGTGGCCCCGCCGCACCCGGTCGCATTGGTCGGCAATGCGGCTCCGGCGCCCGTCGGCGCAGGCGGCCAGCCGTTGCGGCGGGTCGACGACATTCGCAAGGAGCGCAAAGAGGTGGTCGAGGGCGGGCGCACGATCATCCGCGAGCCTGACCGCACCATCATTCGGGAAAACGGTCAGACGATCATTCAGCACAGTGAGGTCGACCGCTTCACCTTCAACGCGAAGAATGTCACGGTTCGCCGCGAAGGCAACAACAACCTGACAATCGTCGAACGACCGGGCGGAATACAGATCATCACCGTGGTCGATCTCGATGGACGTCTCATTCGCCGCGTGCGGCGGGATGCGCAAGGGCGCGAGATCATACTCATCGACAACCGTCCCGGGCCGAATTGGCAGCCCGACAACTTCTTCGTCGAGTTGGCCCCGCCGGTGATCCGCATCCCGCGCGAGCGGTATATCCTGGCAACCGCGGGCGCGGTCGCCGCCGATATCTTCGCAATTCTCGAAGAGCCTCCGGTCGAGGTGCTTGAGCGGCGCTATTCGCTCGACGAGATCCGCTACAGCGATAGCCTGCGCGATCGCATGCCGCGCATTGACATCGATACTGTGAACTTTGAGTCCGGCTCGTGGGAGGTAACGCCCGATCAGTTCGACCGTCTGGCCCCGATCGCCGACAGCATCAACCGTTTGATTGCGCGCAACCCGGGCGAGACCTTTTTGGTGGAGGGATACACCGACGCCGTCGGATCCGACGTTGACAACCTGTCCCTCTCGGATCGCCGAGCCGAATCGGTGGCCGTGGTCCTCACCAATCAGTTTCAGGTGCCGCCGGAGAATCTTTCGACCCAGGGCTATGGCAAGGAGTTTCTCAAGATCCCGACGGACGGCCCGGAGCGGGCGAACCGCCGCGTGGCGATCCGCCGGATCACGCCGTTGTTGATGGGGCAGAACTAGCGCATTTCCCGGAAGAGCCTGCCCTCGGCTTGACCCTACAGGTGGACACCAGTTTTCCGCACCAAACGCGACCAAATGTTAAAGAACTAGAACGCTTCCCGATTCAAGCTGATCGGGAAGCGCCGCCGCGCGGTCAGCGCACCGCAACGGTCATTTGGCCGATGCGCTCGAACGTGACCGACATGACATCACCCGCTTGCACAGGTCCGACCCCTTGGCAGGTGCCGGACATGATGATGTCCCCCGGATAGAGCGTATAAACGGAGGACGCCCAGGCGATCTGGCGGGCGATGCTGATGATCATTTCGCGGGTATTGGCGGCCTGTCGGAGCTCACCGTTGACCCGCAGCGAAAAATCGAGCGCGCCGGGATCCCCCATTTCGTCGGCGGTGACCAGCCAGGGTCCGAGCACCGCATAACTGTCCGGCGATTTACGGTAGCTGCGATCCTCCTTGCCTCGCACCACCATATCGAGGGCGATCGCATAGCCGGCGACGACACCGAGTGCCTCTTGCTCGGAGATAGGACCGGTCCTGCGTCCGATGACGACGCCGAGTTCGGCTTCGTGATCGGTGCGGCGGTCCGGGAATCTTATGGCGACACCTTCGGAGGGTCCCACGAGCGAGCTCGACGCTTTCAGAAACAGGCCTTGCTCCTCGATGCTGCGCGACTGGCCGGCATTGTAGACCGCGATCTCGGCGTCAAGACGCGCCTCCTCGACGTGCGCCCGGTAGTTCACCGGCGTGCCAATGATCTTCGACGGATTGGCCACCGGGCTCAGGAACCGGATCTGCTCGATCGGCTGCCCAGCTGCTTTGTCGGCCAAATGCTCCATGCGCGGCCGTAGCAAATCGAGGTTGGCGATCAGGTGGTCGCCGAACGGCACCGGATAGCGCAGCGGCGGCAGCACCTCGAGGATGCCCGTCACATCGTGCACGTTCCCCGCGCGCACGAGGCCGATCTTGTCGTCGTTATAGCGGCAGAGCTTCATAAATCGATCACCTTCACGAACGCCTTATGGAACGCATAAACTACCCCCGCTCGTTGCCGAGCTCCTCCTTGAGGAGGTCGAGACGGCGCAGGACATCGCGGTCGGTGACCACGAACAGCTTCGCCTTGCCGTCGGCGCGATGCGTGATCCAGTTGCCGTGCGGCATGCTGAAGATGTCCTTGGGTCCCCACGTCAGCGTCTCGCCGCCGATGTCGCTTGTGCCGCTGCCCTCGACTACCAGGCAGACGGCGTTGCTGGTCGTCCGGTAGGGTATCGTCGGCCCTTCGAGCTGCGTCAGATAACAGTCCAGGAGCGACATCGCGGGACCGCCGGTGAGCGGGTTCACGTAGCGCACGCGACGGGTGCCGTCCCTCCACACCGGAGCCGCCGCGACCGCGCGTGCCGCATCCGCCCAGGCATAGCGAAAAACCGGAGAAATGGCCGCAGGCTCGCCGAGTTCGGGCACGATGTTCGGGACCGCGAAAGCGGCATCGTGCGCGTGATCCGGCACGTCGTGCGGCGGGCCGGGCTCGAAGGCATCGGTCCCGAGATGGCGGTGCAGCGGGACGTCAAGCGCATCCATCCAAACGATGGGCGCGGTGCCGGTGTGGATGTGCTCGTGCCAGCATCCGCCCGGCGTGATGACGAGGTCGCCTTCCGACATCGGGCAGCTCTTGCCGTCGACCTTGGTCGATGCGCCGCTGCCATCGATGACGAACCGCAGCGCGTTCATCGAATGACGGTGCGGCCGCGCCGACTCTCCCGGCAGGAGAATTTGCAGCGCGGCGGTGAGATTGGTCGTCGTTCCGGCGGCATCTTCCTCCGCCTCTGGATCGACCAAGGTCAAGACGCGCCGCTCGATGCTCGCGACGGAGGCGATCCGCATCGCATCGGCCACAATCGGCCCCAGCACGCGCCACGGCCAAAGATGCGCCTTCGGTCCGCCCCCACTCGCTTTGTGCGCGATCGGGTTTTCCCATAAGGGCCGCACATGCGCGTCACGCCAGGCCTTGCGCATCGCCTCGGTCGGACCTTCCGCGCCCGCCGATTGCATATTCGCTGTGCTCATCGCTATGCCTCGCCCTACTGTCGAACGATCCTACGCCGGCGTCATGCTATTCTGGTAGCGCGCCGCGCACGCACTCGACAATAGCCTCGCCTTCCGCGCAGTCGTCGCCGCGCCAGCCCACATGACCGTCCGGCCGCACCAGAACAAACCGCTTACCGTACAGCGCTGCAATGGCCTGATCGCCGATCGTGGCCTCGCGCAGCGGTACGCCGCGGGCCCGCGCCGCGTTGCGCAAGGGAGCGGGATCGGGAGCACCATCGCCGAGGCACAGCAGGGTGAACCCGTCGCCGAAAAGGTCGAGGGTCGAGCGGTTGTCCGCGAGCCAGGCATGCGGCGCGCGCGTGCCGGGACGGGCCGCCGGCGCGGCTTGCGGCGCCCGCTCCGGCACGCAGATCGGCGAGCCGTCGTAGGCGTACTCCATCTTGTGCGTCTCACCACCCGACAGGCTCTCGAGGTCCGCGCGCCAGTCGGGTGAGCCTCCGGCCGCAGCAGCGGGCGCAATCGGTCCACCGGGGATGCTCCTGATCCCCTTGAAAATCCGCGTGGCGAGGGCGACGTTGCGAAGCGCGACCGGACGCCGCTCCTGCCCGTAGGAAGCGATCAAGCCTCGACCGCCCCAGCCGTCGATCATGGCGGCGAGCTTCCAAGCGAGGTTCACGGCCTCCTCGATCCCCGTATGCATGCCGAGCCCGCCGGTCGGCGAGCATTCGTGCGCCGCATCGCCGGCAATGAGGACGCGCCCCTGCCCGTAGCTTTCCGCCACGACGTCGCGACGCTCCCAGAGCGTCACCGACAGGATGGTGTAGGAAAACGCGCCGCCGGCCATCCGCATGAGCGCCGCGTGCGGATCGTCCGCCGCTGCCGCGTCGTCGAAAACGGTGAGCCGCCACAGCTCGTCCCCGTCGATCGGGATCAGCTCCGCCCAGCAGCCCGTCGGGTCCACCAGCCGATAAATGCGCGCCCAGCCTTTGTCGTGCAGTGACGCGAGCTCGCCCGAGCGGAAGAAAATGTTGATGCTGTTGGCGACCACCCCGAGGCCGTCAAGCTTGATGCCGAGGGCATCGCGAACGCAGCCCGCCGGTCCGTCGCAGCCCACCAGATAGCGGGCCGCGACGGTCCGCGCGATGCCGGAATGAACATCGGCCACCGAGGCGCGCACGCCAACCTCGTCCTGGGTAAGAGCATCGAGCCGTGTGTTATAGCGCAGCTTGACGCGGGCAAACGTCTGCACCCGCCGGGCAAGAATCGGATCGAAATAGATCTGCGGGCAATGACAGACGCCCTCTGGGGTGAAATCGAGCTTGCCCCACTGCGCCATCGGAGGCCGTTTGACCCGCGCAAGCTCGCGCCCGCGCAGAGCGTCGAGATAGAGGAAATCCATGCCGTGGCTTGCAGGCCAGACGGCATTTCGCACCGTCTCGGCAATCCCCCAGCGGCGGCAGAACTCCATGCTGCGTGCGCTCACCGCGCTCATTTTCGGAACGCTGATCGAGCCGTCGCGCTTCTCGAGGAGCGCGCAGTCGATGCCGCGCAGGCCGAGCTCGCAGGCAAGCGCCAGGCCAACCGGTCCCGCGCCCGCAATGATGACCGAAGTATGCTCGATAGGGTCCGTCATTCTTCGCCTCGCCGGTCCGCGCTCGGATAATGGCACGGAGCCCCGTCAATTCGCTCCCCTTCCCCGCATCGGCGCCGCGGGCACGGTTCGCCCGCGTTGGCGAGTCAAGACGCCCTGATCAGCTTACCGGGATGACCGTCGGCCAGCCAGACCGGAACCGCGGCCTGGGCTCAGTTCGGTCGAGGCCGCGCTGCGCTCTCGCAATCGATGGAACTCGATCGCCCTTTTGGCGGTTTTTTAAGCCGCGTCCTCCGCCGGTTGATCCAAATAGACGCGGAGTAAGTCGAGCTCGGAAAGCGGGCAAGGCCGCCCGAACAGGTACCCTTGAACCGAATGAACGCCCGCGATCCGCAGCAGCCTGAACTGCTCCTCGGTCTCGACACCCTCCGCGGTGGTCGCGATATCGAGGCCGTACGCCAGGGTGAGCACCGACGAGACGATGGCTGCGCACTCGGGGCGCTCCGTGATGTTCTGAGTGAACGATTTGTCGATCTTGATCTTGTCGAATTGAAAGACCGTCAAGTATTTGAGTGAGGAATACCCGGTGCCGAAATCGTCGAGCGCGATGGACACCCCGATATTCTTCAACTGGCTGATGACGGCGGGAACATCGGCGTCACCCTCGAGCAGCACTGATTCGGTGATCTCCAACTCCAATCGTTGAGGCGGCAAGCCGGACGCGGCGAGCGCGCCCGATATTACGTCGAACAGATTGCCCTTCACGAACTGCACCGGCGACAGATTGACCGCAAGCTTGATGTCCGCCGGCCATGCTGCCGCGTCGGCGCAGGCCCGCTGCAGCACCCACTGTCCGAGCGGTATGATCAGGCCAGTCTCCTCGGCCAGCGGAATGAACTGATCTGGAAAAATGTACCCCTTCTCCGGGTGGCGCCAGCGAACTAACGCCTCGGCGCCGCATGGCTTGCGTGTCTTCACGTCGATGATCGGCTGATAATGAAGCTCCAACTCGTGGCGCGCCAGCGCTCTGCGCAAGTCGTTCTCCATCTGGCGACGCGCATCCGCGTCCTTGGTGATCTGCAGATCGAAGAAGCAATAGCCGTTCCTGCCTTGCGATTTCGCCCGGTAGAGCGCCAGGTCCGCCTTCTTGATCAGCTCGTCCGGGTCGCTTCCATCCTTCGGAGCCATGGCGATACCGATGCTCGTGCCGATGGTCACCCGGTTTCCGTTGATCTCATGCGGTTGGGTGATGACATCGACAATCTTGCCGGCGAGCGCGATCGCCCGTTCCCGCGGGTTCGCTTCGCCGACTTGGATGATCGCAAATTCGTCGCCGCCGATCCGCGACAGCACGTCGGTTTCGCGCAGCAAGGGTTTCAGCCGCTGCGCGATTTTCTTCAGCAGAGCGTCTCCCGCCGGGTGCCCGAGCGAGTCGTTCACGTTCTTGAATCTGTCGAGGTCCAGTATGAGGACGGTGAATGCCTCTCCCGATCGTCGAAGCCGGGCGCCCGCTTCCTCGATTTTCTGCATGAACAGAGCGCGATTGGCGAGGCCGGTCAATAAATCATGGTGCGCCATGAAGGCGATCTGCGCCTCCGTGCGCTTCTGCTCGGTGATGTCGACGACGACGGCCAAGAGGTATTTCGGTTGGCCATCGGCTCCGCGCACGATTAGTCGCTCGGTCGTGACATGCCGCATCGCACCGGAATTGACATGGATAGGCTGATCATCGTCAAAGCGCTGATACCCGGTTTTAAGCAGCGCCTTGTCGCGCGCCAATAACACATCAGCTTCCTCTTTCCTGAAGAAGTCATGCGCAGACTTGCCGATGACTTTGTCCGCTTGCAGCCCGAAGAATTTCTCGGCGGCGCCGTTGATGAGCACGTAGCGGAAGTCCTGCGCCCTTTTCACAAAGATCGCGGCCGGCACGTGGTCGATCACGGTCTTGAAGAAGTTCCGCGTTTCCTCAAGCTCGCGCACCGCCTTCCGCTGCTCGGAAATGTCCTCATGGGTCGTGACCCATCCGCCTCCTTGTATCGGGCGGTTGATCACATGGATGACCCGCCCATCACACGTTTCGACCCGTGAGCTCGTCATTTTCCCCTCGGCAACGGCGGCGAGAATCTCACGGTAATATTGCTCGGGATCCCGAGTAAGCAATCCCACTTCCTTTCTGTGATGGATAAGTTGGCGCAGCGTGCAGCCCGGTCGCACCACTTCCGGCGAAAGGTTGTACATTTGCAGGTAATTTTGATTGCAAACGGAAATTCGCGCCGACTTGTCGAACATGCATAGGCCCTGCGGCGTGTTGCCGAGGCTGAGCTCCAGCAAATCTGTCTCCTCGGCCAGCTTTCTCGTCTGGCGCATGAGGCGCCGGGTGCCGAACAGAATAATAGCGATGACCAGGGCGGTCATCGATCCGAATGTGTAGAGATGCTTGCGCCAAGGCCCCAGCACCTCGCCCCGATCGTAAGTCACCGCCACCACGACCGGCAGATCAGGCACGGCCTTGTAGGCGCCGATGCGGTCCACTCCATCGTAGGGGCTGCGCGCTTCGTATGATCCCGCATCCGCCGCCGGCAGCAGCCCTAGCAGCGAACGATCGACAACGGATTTGCCGACGGCGCCTCTAATGAACGGCTCGCGCACGAGAATCTGGCCATCGCGATGCAGCAGCATGACGGAGCCGTTCTTGCCGAGGTGAATTGAGCGGAAGATCGCGGAGAAATAACTTTGGTCGATCCGCGCATTGACAATGCCGGCAAATGTGCTGTCGGCATTGTTCAATCGCCGCGAGGCGGCGAGCAGCCACTTGTCGGCGAGCAACGAGTGAAAGGGAGCAGAAACGAACAGCTTGCCGTCACGCTTGTTGAGCTGAGCGACGAAGTGCGGAGCCTCGGCGATACTGCCGCGAGGTTGGTCGAAATCGTAAGAGTTGGCCTGCATCTCGCCGGCCGCATTGGTCCAGCCCACCGCTACCAGGAGCGGCGATGCCTGCTGCAGATGGCGCAGTGCGTCGCCGACCGTCTGGTCCGATGCGTATCGCCCTGACTCCTTTTGTTGGCGGACGATCTCGACCTCGCGCAGAGCGCGATCCACCCCGTCGAAGGTGCGTGCCGTATGCTCGGCCAATATCTCGGCAAAATTGAGCGCGGACTGCTTTGCTCCGTCGATAGCGGCTTGATGCCGGCTCCTCAGATCGGCGAAAAACAGCTTCCCGATCAAAAGAATGAAAAAGCCGGCCAATACTCCCAATGTGTAGTTTGGCGACCCGGTCAGCTTATTAAGCGTGGTGCGCATGGAATGCTTGCACCATCATCGACGCGGCGCAGAGGCGCCGTGCGCCGTCGGCGCAGAAGCCGCCACGGCGCCAGCGAGCACGGACGGAGCACATACCTCGGCGAGCATTTTTTCCTGACCAGTCGGCGAAGGTGAACGAGTGGTCCGGCGAACGTATCCTATGAGTATCAAATGCGTGATTAAGCTGAGTGGTTAATCATTCATTGGAATATGGGTCATCTCTTTGCCTCCATGCGCGGCAGACGTGAGAGCTGGATGATTTCAACGATCGAGCATTCCCGATGTCGGAGCCTTGAAGGCAGGGCGATCGGATCGACCGGATTCGTTAACGGCGTCGAAAGGATGGCCGGTTAGCACTAGGTGGGCGCTCTGCCTCTTCACTGGCTTTTCGGCGTCCGCCCGAATCAGAGGCCCGAGCCCGACAGCTGACCATGCGCGTACGCTTCCTCCGTCGCTCTTCGCCAGGGCTTCCGTCGCCTACGAGCACGCGGATTTCACCGGCAAAGCTGGCGCTCAGCGCCCTTGCGGGATTGGCTATCGCCAGCCTGGTCGTAACCCGGCCACTCACGGCGCCTTTGCCAAATACGCTGTACATGCCGGACATGACTTGGATCGAAGTGCGCAGCGCGCTCGACCGCGGCTACACGACGGTCATCGTTCCAACCGGGGGAATCGAGCAGAACGGCCCGCATATGATCCTCGGCAAGCACGACTACATCGTGCGCTATACGGCCGAGCGCATTGCTGCGGAGCTCGGGCACACTTTGGTGGCTCCTGTCGTGTCGTTCGTGCCGCAAGGGGACTACAGCCCCCCGACCGGGAACATGCGCTTCCCGGGCACCATCGGCCTTCCCGATGCCACCTTCGCAGAAGTGCTCGAGGGCATCGCCCGCAGCCTCAAAGTGGCAGGTTTCAGGACGATTTGCTTCATCTCCGATCACGGGCAAAGCCAAAAGCCGCAGGCGCAGATCGCCGACCGCCTCAATCACGAATGGGCGGGCCTTGGCGTCACCGTGATCGGCGTCGGCGACTATTATGCGGACGGTCCGCAAACTCAGTTCCTGCTGAGTCAGGGGGAGACGCCGGCGACGATCGGAGACCATGCGGGGATTATCGATACCTCCGAATTGCTAGCGGTGCACCCGGAAGGTGTCGATCTCACTCGGCTCGCCAAGCCGCCCTTCACCCTCTCCGACACGGGCGCCGACGGAAACGCGCAGAAGGCTTCAGCGGAGCGCGGCAAGGCGCTGCTTGATATCAAAGTGCAGGCTGCGTTGCGTCAGATCGAGGCGGCGCGCCCGACGCAGTGAGCCGGCCCGATATTACGATTGCCAAACATTCGCCCTCAGCCCGTCTCATTTCTCGTCATTGCTGCCGCCGCGTTCCTTCGGGGTGCGAATCCATCCTTGGCTACAACCATACCGACAGAGGTGAGTCTTGAACGTGATACGTAATTCGATCATGTGCGCACTTGCACTTTCGTCTCTCGCCGCGGCCGTGACAACTGCTGCGGCCCAGTCCCGCGTGCAGGCGGGGTCCCTCGAGTGCCACGGCGCTCCTACGACGAGCTTTGTCGTCGGATCGATTCATCAACTGGACTGCGCGTTCATGTCGGCAGAGGGTCCGCGCTACCACTATGTCGGCGTCGTGCGCCACATCGGCGTCGATATCGGCTTCACGGACCACTCCCTGTTGGGATGGGCCGTCTTTGCACCGACCTACCGAATTGGCCCCGGCGATCTTTCCGGCACGTACGGCGGCGTGACCGCGGGTGCGGCGATCGGCATCGGCGGCAACGCCAATGCCCTGATCGGCGGCTCCGGCAATTCTTTTGCGCTGCAGCCGCTGAGCCTCGAAGGACAAACCGGTATCAACGTCGCGGTGGGGGTCGCCGGCCTCGAGTTGGAGTATGTGGGCGGCGGGTACTATCGCCACTACCGGCATCGCGTAGCGCGACTCCATCACCGGCACTACCGGCCATAGTTGTTCTCAGTCATCGCGAACGTTCCGGGCGGCGGCGCGGCCGCCGCTCATCAACGTTATCACCGGCGTCGGCTGTCGGCGTCCGCAAGCCCTGCAAGCGCGTCAACAACCAGATCGAGTTCCTCCGCGGCGAGCCGGCGCCCCGATAACGCAAATCCCAAATAGCTCCAGTAAAGGACGCGCGCGCGCGCCGATGCGGACGCGGCGCCGTATCCTCTTTCTAGCAGCAAGCCTTCCAGATAAGCCAAACGCCGTCGATCCACCTCGTCCACCGCGGCCCGGGCTTGACCCTCGGAGATCGCCCAGGCACGCACGGCGATTTCCAACGAGA
Organism: Xanthobacteraceae bacterium; assembly: GCA_052148715.1. Classification (GTDB taxonomy): domain Bacteria; phylum Pseudomonadota; class Alphaproteobacteria; order Rhizobiales; family Xanthobacteraceae; genus JBKQHQ01. The sequence goes on from JBKQHQ010000101.1 coordinate 16,963, forward strand.
CCTTGGTCTTAAAGGCTCGCCGTAGCAAAGCTCGAAGCCGGTCGCCGCGTGACGCGGAACGGTCGATCTCCTCGATGACCGCCTCGGTCGCGAGCTGCCTCCAGCGTGTCAGGAGTGCTTTCTGAAAAGCTCCGAGGTCGGCAAAATGCCAATAGAAGCTTCCGCGGGATACGCTCAGCGACTTCGCCAGCTGATCCGCCTTAAGCGCCGTAAACCCTTCCGCGGCGAGCGCCTTAAGCCCCTCCTCGACCCAATCGTTGGGCGACAACCTTTCCGACATGGCGCCCACCATACACTGCTGTATTGACTCGCGCCAGCGCATCGACAAGAGTGCTCCGTACACTAATGTACGGAGGCATCGCCGATGCGTGACTTAGATGCGTGACTTGGCCCTGCAGGTTTCCGGGGTGTTCGCGATCATGGCCGCGGTCGCGCATGGCATTCTTGGCGAAACGCGTGTGTTCGCCCGCGCGCATATTGAGCCTGCATGGGCGAGGCGTCTCATTCGTGCGGTATGGCAATGCAGCTCGGTCGCCTGGCTTGCCTGCGGCGTCCTGCTTCTCGCCGCTCCGCTCATGTCCTCGGAAGCCGCGCGGCGTTGGATTATCTTCGCTCTTGTTCCGGTCTATGCCGTCGCTGCCGTCGGCAACGCATGGGCGACGCGTGGCCGCCATTTTGGTTGGATGGTCCTGACTGCGGTCGTCGTCTGCGCGCTCTTCGGCCTTTAGCACATGTTCGGGCAAAGCCTGCCCCCGGGCTTGATCTTGACTGCTTGCCGGTCAGCCGCCAAGAGCCTGTGCCAATAATCCATTCGGAATGCCGCTCAGGTGCCGATTGCGTCGCGGTTGTGAAAATTAGCCCACACCTGATCGAGGTGGATGAGCGCCGCATCGAGCGGCAGCACCGACAGCCGCCCCTCCTGGCGGAGCAGAATCCCGAGACGCTCGATCTTGGTCAAAGCGTCCTCGACAACGAAATTGGCCTTGACCCCGAACGTCTCCTTCAGCCAGCTCTCGACACTTTGCTCGAGCGCCGGCTGCATCACTGGCGCGGTCGCCGTGAACAAGAAGTAATACGCAAGCAGCGCCTCCTTGGTTTCCTGCTCCTCGGCCGTCCCAATGATGTAGTCGAAGATGCCCATATTGTTGTTGAGGTTGCGGAAATAGACATTATCGGCAAGAAGCTTCTGATGCTGCAGCGATTGGCGCTGGTATTTCAGCCATTGGCGCATGACGAACGCGGCGATGGCGGCAAGCCCGCTCAGTGCGGCCAGCGCCATCTTCAGCCGGTCGCCCTCCACCTCGCCGGTCATGCCGAGATAGGCCCCGATCACCAGGAACAGCGCGGTCGCGGTCGGAACGATCTGGGAACCGATCGGCACGGCGCCGATGAGCGCCGGCAGCCCAAGGCTGAGCTTGTCGGCGAGGCTCAGCACGACCCGCGCGTTGGGGATCAGTGTGCGCAGATCGGCGGTGGAGATGTTGCGGAAATATTTCAGCAACACCGCCCCGGGCCGCAGCTTGCTCCGCCGCAGCCGGCCCAAGTCCCGGCGCTTGAGCTCAGGCTTCACGGCCACGAAGAGAACGACGTCGTCGTGGACCTCGGCCTCGATCCTGCGCGTGTGCAGGCCGAACCAATCCTTGACCTCAAAGGTCTCCATGTGCCGGCCGCGCTCGAAGAAGCGCACCTCGCGGAAATCTTTAATCGAGCTCTCGACCTCGACCCGCAGCACCGGGTGTTCCCGGTGCGCCCGCTCGATCTCGGCCAGAGATACTTCGATGAAATCGGCCTTCTGCATGACCGAGCCGAAGGTTCCGACGAGGTCCGCGTAGGCGCGCTCTTGCGTGGCCTGGTCGAAGCGCGCGTGCGGATCCAGGTCCGGGGCGAAATAGTAATAGTCGTCTCGCAGCCGCTCCAGCCGATCAAAATATTCATTGTGATAGATGGCGCCGAGCAAGCGGCAGAGGCGGCGGAATTTTTCCCGTTCATGGTCGTTCGCCAGCCGACCGTGGGCAACGAGCGTGTTCACGATGTCGGTCTTGCGCACCGGAATGAAGCGTTCCCGAATCGCGGCAGTGTCGCCAAGAGGCCTTCGCTCTTTGATTGTCGTTCCGGTTGCCATGCTCGGCCCCTCTCCTGCCCCAGCCGGCAGAATACCAATCGGGCCCGCCATGCGGGCGAAAAACTTCGCCCCCGCGACGCAAGCGCTGGATCGTCGAATTGCCGCTAGACGCCGGAAGCCGTTTGCGCCGATGACGCGGCTTGCCGTGCGCGGGCGCCCTCACCTGGTTGCGGAAATAAGGCGTTCGCCGAGGTCCGACGCGCCAATCAGGGCAGCTCGGCAACGTCGTCAGATCATGAGATCCTGAAACGGATTAGCCGTGAATTCGGTGGCCGTGTATCCCGTCTTTTCCAGCGCGATGCGGGCAAGGTCGGCCGAGCTTTCGGCTCCAAGCTTGCGCATGATCCGGTAGCGGCAGTTGGCGACGACCAGCTTGTTGATGTCGAGATTCTTGGCGACTGCGGCATTACTGGCGCCGGCAACGAACTGCGCCAGCATTCGGGCCTCGCGATGCGTGAGCCGTACGTCGCCAACAGATCCAGCCGATTGCGGCGCGCGATCGATGCCCCTCTCGGCGCGCCGCGTCCAAATATCGACCGCATCGCGCACCAGGAGCACGGCGGTGTACGGATCGAAGGGCTTCTCGATGAAATCGCGCGCGCCGTTGCTCAGCCCCTCGATGACCACCGGAGCGTCGGCGCGAGCGGAGACGAGGAAAATCGGCGCCGCGTATGCTGTCTCGTTGAGCTCCCGAAGAAGCTCGAGCCCGGAAGGCCCGGGCATCACGACGTCCAGAAAGACGCAAATCGGAGTACGCCTCGCGGCCTCTTTGAGGAACGACTGACCCTCGGAGAATCCGGTTACGCGATAACCCTCAAGCTCAAGAACAGCCGCGAGTATCTCGCGCCAATCCTCATTGTCGTCGACGACAAAGATTTCGCTGACGGGCCTGAGCGCGTTAGAAGCTGCGCCCGCGCCGCTGAATGATTGCGCCACGCCTTCCTCCGATCGATATTCATGATTGCGATGACCGCGGCACCCGACCCCTATCGATCAGGTGATCGAAGGCAAGTATAGGTCGCGCGCGATTGGAGAATTGTTAAATCCACTGGTCAAATTGCAACGGTGCATCAGTACTGATACCTAGGCGGCCTGCAATTCTGCAGCCGACATGGTGGTCGTGCCCTCTCGGGAGCCGGGCGAGGGCTTTGTTGATCTGAGACCAGCCGCGCTGTCGCTGACCCAGACCCCGGCGGCGACGATCGACCCCGACCGATGCCAGCTTCAACCGTCAGGCGCGGCAGCAAGCCTTTCTGCGGTTAATTTAAAGGTTACGTCTTGCTCAAACAGCGCCGGCCCACCGGCTGGTTGACCAGTTTGAATACTTACGCATTTTTTCCGCCGGCCATCGGTATCATAAAGAAAAATGTGCTGCTACGCCCTTCCTCGGATTCACACCAGATCCGTCCCTGGTGGCGCTCGACGATGCGTTTGCAGGTCGCGAGGCCAAGCCCCGTCCCGCCATAGCCGGCCTGGCGATGCAATCGGGTGAAGGGCTGGAAGACGCTCTCCAACTGCGCTTGCGGAATGCCGATGCCGTTATCCTTGACCGAGAACAGCCATCCGTTGTCGCCGGAGCCCACCGCACTGATGTGAATCATGGGGGCGGCTTTGCAGAACTTGATGCTGTTGCCGATCAGATTTTGCAGGAGTTGCGTCAGCAGCACGGAATGGCCGGTGACTTCCGGCAGCCGATCATAGCTGACCCTCGCATGGCGCGCGGCGATCTTAGCTTCGAGATTGGCAAGGGCGTCGGTCAGCGCATGCCGCATGGATACCGTCCCGAACTCGACGCAGCCGTCCACGCTGACATATTCGCTCAGCGTCATGATGAGCGCGCTCATGCGTCGAGCGTTCCTAGCTATGGAGGCGGCAAACGGTCCGACGCTGTCGAGATCGCAGGGGGTCCGCGCCACCTCGTGCGCGAGCAAGGTGGCCGACCCCCGCAGCGCCGTCAGCGGCGCCTCCAAGTCGTGCGCCAGCACCCGCGCAAAATTCTCCAGGTCCATGTGCTGGGCATCGATCTTGCGCAGCATCGCCACACGCTCCGTGACATTGGTGATGATGCGGCTGATCGATTGCGGGTTGACATTGCTCTTGGCGACGTAATCCTGGGCGCCGGCCTTCAACGCGGCTACGGCCACGTCCTCGTTGCCCAGGCCGGTAACAATGACCACTGGCGGATACCGGTCGAGCGTCTTCAATGCCTCCAGCACCTCGACGCCGTTCATGCCCGGCAGGAAATAGTCGAGCAAAACGCAGTCGGCCGGGGTTGACCGGTAGCGCATAACGAGATCCGCGCCTGTCCCTGCCTCGTCGACGACGACGCCGATGCCGGCCCGCTCCAGGCAGTCCTTCAGCAGTTGCCGGTCGCCTTCGTTGTCGTCGCCGATGAGCACGCGCAAGGCGTCCCTGGGCATTGGTCTTTCGCACGTCGTCAGCGTCTGGTGCTTCATACGACTGGCCGTCGTGACGGCGCGACCAGAAGGAACGTGAGCGCGATGCTATGTCGGATCACCGCCCCCCCCCTGCACCGGCAATACTTAGCTGGATCATCGTGTCGCTGAACGTTCACTCGTTGCAAAGGCTTTAAACACGTTCAGTTCATAACCGCGCCGTAGAAACTTGGGTATTGTGATTTTTGACAGGAGGGATAATGCATAATCAGCTCTCGGTCGCCGGCAACGGGCCGCTTGAAACTCTTGACATAGGTCAGAGCCGGGCACGAATCGAGCGGTACAATATTCTTGGGCAGAGCCGACCCAGGGAGCGCTCATGTTGGTGTGCGTGGCGACGCGCGGTGAGATCAGTACCGGCGCAACATATACGACCGACGATTTGGCGCGGACACGACGCGCAAAATTACACGTCTATTGCCCTTGCTGCGGCAAAGCGCACACGTTTAACGTTTCCGATGCCCGCCTAGCGACCAATCCAACACTAGGGTAGTCCGTAGAGTTCCCGTTCACACATCGACAACGCCTTCTCGAAACGCGATCGCAACGGCGTGCGTGCGATTCGCGGCGCCGAGCTTGCGGCCGGCCACTCTCACATGTTCGTCGACGGTGCGACCAGCAATCCCCAGAATCTCGCTGATTTCGCGAGTCGATTTTCCGCGCGCAACCCAACCCAAGACCTCGCGCTCGCGCGGCGTAAGCGAATGTGACCCAATCGGTACCTCGCCGATTTTGACGGTCTCCCACGCGCCCTTTCGCCTTACAACCGTGAACTGGTGCGTGCGCACCACATCAACGATTTCCTCGGCGCCCATCTTATTGAGCGGAAATGAGCATATCACGATCATCGGATGGTTGGCGATCAGGTCGTCGAGCTCTTGTTCAAAGTTGGCGAACTGCTTCGCCGCTTTCTTTTCCAATAACCAAGCGTCGAACCCGTTGACGCGCATTCCGGCATAGCCTCGCGACACGGCTTGACGACTTTTGCCTGCAAAGCGCTTGATCACTCTGTCAAGATCAAGCGTCTCCGGATCAAGAAACCATTCATCGTGCGGGACTACCTCGATGCTTCCTTCGGCGAGGTAGCGATCAAGCTGACCAATGGCTTGCCGCAATGCCCCGAGCGCTTCATCCTTCGCCAGCGACGTTGGGGTGATCCACAGGCAGAATTCCTTGTCTTCCAACCCAGCCTTCAAATACGGGACCGCAATATCGAGCAAATCTTGTATCGTCTCATAGAACACACAAAAATGCGCTCCCCACGGCAAATCCTCAAGAGCGCTGATCCCAGTATTTCTCGCCGCGATACGCATGGCGATCCGCTCCGAAGACTATCCTTTATCGCTCATAACGTTCGACGCTGACCAAGGACCGCATCCCGATTCATGTTTCAATGAATCGACCGGACATCATGTCGATTGTGACGATCAGGGTCTAAACGGCGACGCGTCGGTCGATGATTGGACGCCGCGCAAAGAACCTTTGCAGGCGCGCTAACATTCCGCATTCGCACTCGATTTCATTTCCCTCCTCCCTACATTCGCTTAAGTTTTATAATCTGGTCGCAAGGGCTGACCGCGACGGCGTGGTTCACGGGGCGCGGTCAATGGGTGGCATATCTGTTACCAAACACAACCATAGCTATCGTTGGCAGATCAAACAAGCGCATCGATTGATAAAAATCAAAGACCTCCGCTGCCGGCGTGTTATTGATAACTATGCAAACTTGGCATTCCATTGCGACGGTACCGGACGAGCGCAACATCGAGGTTGCGGTTGTTGACCAGACTGGGACCCATGCGCTCGCGATCCCATGCGTTCGCCGCAACGGACTTTGGATCAGCGCGGAGACCGGATGCATTTTCGACATCCATCCGACGCATTGGCGCGAGTGCCAAGCTCCTGCTCAACACGCTCGATTTGGTTCGCCAAGTGGTGCCATTGCGCGGCAATCTCAGAAAGCGATGCACTCACGGTAAGGTCTTGCGCCAATGAGCCTAGCCAGTCGCATCGGACGCATTTCTCGCGATCTTGCGTTGCCTTGACGCTCAAAGCGCCGGCCCTCCGGTCGACCAAGCTTTTAACATGCGGAACGTCGCGGCGCCGGCGCGCTAATCGGCACCGCCCGTCGGTATCGTGAAGAAAAACGTGCTGCCGCGACCTTCCTCCGATTCACACCAGATCCGTCCCCGGTGGCGCTCGACGATTCGTTTGCATGTCGCGAGGCCGAGCCCTGTCCCGCCGTAGCCGTCGCGGCGATGCAATCGCGTGAACGGCTGGAACGCGCTGTCCAGCTGCCCCTGCGGGATGCCGATGCCGTTGTCCTTGACCGAGAACAACCATCCATGGTCGCCGGAGCGAACGGCGCCGACGTGAACAACGGGGGCGGCTTTGCAGAACTTGATGCTGTTGCCGATGAGATTCTGCAGGAGCTGGGTCAGCAGCACGGAATTGCCGGTGACATACGGCAGCCGATCATAGCTGACCGTCGCCCGGCGCGCGGCGATCTTGGCTTCAAGATTGGCAAGAGCATCGGTGAGCGCGTGCCGCATGGACACCGTTCCGAACTCGACGAAGCCGTCCACGCTGACATATTCGCTCAGCGTCATGATGAGCGCGCCCATGCGTCGAGCATTTCTCGCGATGGAGGCGGCAAACCGTCCGACGCTGTCGAGATCGCAGGGGGTCTGCGCCACCTCGTGCGCGAGCAAGGTGGCCGACCCCCGCAGCGCCGTCAGCGGCGCCTCCAAGTCGTGCGCCAGCACCCGCGCAAAATTCTCCAGGTCCATGTGCTGGGCGTCGATCTTGCGCAGCATGGCCACACGCTCGGTGACATTGGCGATGATGCGGCTGATGGATCGCGGATTGACGTTGCTCTTGGCAACGTAATCCTGGGCGCCAGCCTTCAACGCCGCCACCGCCACGTCTTCGTTGCCCTGGCCCGTAACCATGACCACAGGCGGATGTCTTTCGAGCGCCTTCAGCTCCTCAAGCACCGCCGCGCCGGTCTTCCCCGGGAGGAAGTAGTCGAGGAGCACGCAGTCGGCCGGCTCCGACCGATAGAGCGTGACGACATCCGCTCCAGACCCGGTCTCCTGCACGATCGCGCTGATGCCGGCCCGCTCCACGCAATCTTTGAGAAGCTCCCGGTCACCTTCGTTGTCGTCGACGATGAGCACGCGCAGGGGCCTCGGCATCGTCCTCCTCCGTGGGGCTCCGCCCACCCGGCGTCTCACCGAACTTGCCGGACACAGGAAACGCGATCGCCACAACCGTAAAATACGTTACCCAATGTCCTACGTATTGTCCGTTGTGGTGATCGGCGATGACAATCCCGTGACAATGTCGCGAACATCACATAGTGACACCATCATCGGATGGCCCTCCGGCTCGCTGCCGCGCTACAGCTTGCCAAACGCCTGCGATCAGCGATTGAGATGGCGCCCCAGCTATAATACTGACAATTACTTACGTCTTTCTCCCTAGATCGGTGTATTCGAATGGAGATGAGCGTTTTTCTACAGAAGTAAGCAAAGATACTAATCGAGGAATATTATGCCGGCGAATTTTTTTTAACCGGCGTGTGGGACTATTTCTCCGTGAGGTTGCGTGCGTGGGAGGGCGGCTGAGTGTCGAATATCGGATTCGCCGAGCGTCTGGCGCGTGTCCGCCAACGCTTCATCACCAGCCTCGAAAGCAAGATCGCGGACAGCTACGAGGCGCTCCCGACGCTCATCGGCGAGGGAGCCCCGGTCAAGGACGCCGTCGCCGAGGTCTACCGCCGCATCCATGGGATCAGCGGCATCGGCCCGACCGTCGGCTTCGCCGAGACTGGCCGCGCGGCGCGCAATGCCGAGGTCGCGCTTCTTACCGCATATCGGGAACGACGCGGGCTCAATGAGAAGGAGCTCGACGCTTTCAGAAAAGCCCTGCACGGGCTGCGCGATGCCGCACAGCGCGAGTTGCAGGCGACGTTTGTTGGTTGGCGGTGATCACGATGTTCAAGTCCACGCGTTTTCAGATCGTCCTTCTGTCGGCAACTGCCTCGGTCCTTTCCTGCAGCATGGCAGGTGCCCAACCGAAGCTTGCGCCGCAACCGCCGCGGCAGCTAGCCTCGGTCGCGCCGGCCCCGGCGCGATCGAGCCCCTTGCTCACGGCTATCACGCTTGCCGACATCGGCTTTGGCAACGGACTGCGGTTCGCCAATCTGGGCGGCCGCCGCGAGGTGTTCGTGCCGCTGCCGCAAGGAGCCGATGCAACGGCGGATGAGCTCGTGCTCGTGCTGGACGATGTCAGCGCCCATGAGGCGCGGCGCAACCTTGCCGTCATGGTCAACGACCGGGTCGTGAGCGCGATCAGCCTCGATGGGCACAGCATGGCGCGGGCGGTGCGGGTGCCGCTCGCGAAAACCAAGGCCAAGGACGGGTTCCTCAAGCTCACTTTCGTCTATTCCGGGGCGGCGACCCAAGACCGCTGCATCGACGTGCGCGCCATTGGCGACGGTCTGGTGATCCGTCCGGAATCGGCGCTCGAGGTGGACGTCGGTCCAACAGCCGCGCTCGACGTGACGACGACGGTGGCGCTGATGCCACGCGAGGTGTCGATCCTGCTGCCCGGCCGGCGCTTGTCCTCCGCGGAAATCGCCGCGGCCCTGACCGTCGCGCGGTCGCTCGCCGTCTCGGGGCGGCGAGCGACCTTCGTTCAGGGTGCCGCGCCACCGGAGCTCAGCAAGGCAGGCGAAACCCGTCACTGGATTCGCGGTCTTGTCATCGTCGGTCAGATCGACGACGCCGTCGGGCTGATCGACGCGCCGTTGGCCGTCTTGGCCGGCCCAGTCCAAACACTTGGAACGATCGCCGCGGTCCGGGTCGGGGGGATGCCGGCCTTGCTGGTGTCCGACGTCGCCGCCGCGCGGGCCGCGGGATTGCTCGCGAGCACATCGCTTGCCGCAACGCGCGGCCTGCCCGCCGCAACCGTCGGAGATTCCGGGGCGCCGCAGCTGCCGACCGATCGTGTTAGCTTCGATCAGTTGGGCGTTCCACCGGTCGAGGCTGACGTCTTCGGCCGTGCCGACCTCGAGCTCGCGCTCAACACGCGCGATCTGCCGGCCGGCCGGCAGCCGGAGCGCCTCCTGCTCGACCTCATGATTGCGCCCGACGGTGATGGTGATCGGGCGGTGATCAGCGCCTACGTGAACGAGCAGTTGCTCGGCAGCAAGCTCGCCGCGATCGGAGATACCACGCATATGGACTTGGAGCTGCCGAGCGGTCTCGTCGGAACGTCGCTCAACGTCCGCGCCCTGGTGCAAAGGCGCAGCGCCCTGGGCGATTGCCGTTTCGAGCCGCAAGGCTACCCGGCCCGTATCCTCGGCTCGAGCGGCTTGGTGCTCGCGGCCGCCAATGCGCGCGCGAGCGACTTCTCCGACCTCGCCGCCCATTGGATGGACGGCGTCGAAATCCTGCTGCCGGAAGCAACGGCCGACAGGCCGTTGTCGGTCATCGGCTCGGTCGCCGAATTTCTAAACGCGATTTCGCCGGTGCGGTCGAAGATCTCCGTCAGCCTCGTGCCCGCTAACAAGACGCCGACCCCGAGCGCCCCTTTCCTTGCCGTCGGCGACGTAGCACCGCTCGGCGTCGCGCCGAGAGTCCGGTTCGACCGCGGGCGGGTGGCGGTCGCCGATCTTTCCGGCCGTACCCTGCTCGACCTCGGCGGCTTCGCCGCCGGCGCCGTAGCGCAAGTCGTGACCGCCGGCGAGCTTCCCGGGATTTGGATCAAGTCGCTCGCCAGTGACGGCTCGCTGCAGACCCCTTCCGATCTTCGGCTCGATCACGGTGATGTCGCGTTCCTCGACCGCACCGGCGTCGCGCTGGCGATGTCGACCGAGCGCGACACGCTGGTCAAGATCTCCTACCCCGAGCAAGTGTCCTGGCTGACGATTGCCGACCGCTTTCGCCCGTGGATCATCGGCGGCCTTTGGCTGATGGGGACGGTCATGTTCCTGTTCGGGCTGCAGCGGCTGCTGCATCGGCGACAAGAAGCGGTCGGGGAATAGCCGCGCGCATGCGGCCGCTCCCGCCCTCCGACCGCGCGCTCGGTGATCTGCTGATCGCCCGAGAGATCCTTACCCTCGATCAGCTCGATGAGGTCGTGCATCTCGCCGAGACTTGGGAGGTGCGGCTGGGCGACGCCATCCTTTCGCGCAACTGGCTCGATCCGCGGCTCTATTACCAAGGCATCGCCGTGTATTTCGACCTGCCGTTCGTCAATCTGATCGAGCGGCCGCCCGATCCGACCTTGCTGGTCGCGGCCGACGCCGACTTCTATGCCGGACGGCTGATGCTCCCCTGGTCGCGCCAGGACGGCACGATGCTCATCGCCACCGCCGATCCGGGGCCGGAGACGGTCCTGGCGGCCCGTCAGCGCTGGGGAGCCGCGATCGGCTTCGTGGTGGTGTCGAAGTTCGACATCATCTGGGCGGTGCAGACCGCGTTCGATGACGCATTGTCCGAACGCGCGGTCTTTGAGCTTGCGCAGCTCGACCCGGAAATGTCCGCCCGCCAGGTGGTGACGCCCGGCCAGGTCATCTTCGGCTACGCGCTCCTGAGTGCGTTGCTGTTAGGCCTTGCGGTCGCGCCGATGACGACGCTGATCGTGGTGAACATCGCCATGGGCGTCTTCTATCTCGGTAATTTCCTACTCAAGGGGATTCTGATCTCGATCGGCGGCGGACGCTCCGCCGACATCGACGATGAGATAGCTATCGCCGCCCGCCAGCTGCGCGACGAGGAGTTGCCCGTTTTCACCGTGCTCGTGCCGATGTTCCGCGAGCCCGAGTCGCTGCCGAACCTCGCGGCGGCGTTGCGGCGCCTCGACTATCCGCTCGGCAAGCTCGACATCAAACTCGTCCTCGAATCCGGCGACCAAGCAACGATTGACGTGGCGCGAACGCTCGGGCTGGAGGGCGTATTCGAGATCATCCTGGTGCCTCCATCGCAGCCGCAGACCAAGCCGAAGGCCTGCAATTATGCGCTTCGCTTCGCGCGCGGCGAATTTTTGGTGATCTACGACGCCGAGGACCGGCCGGAGCCCGATCAGTTGCGCAAGGTTGTGGCGACTTTCCGCCGCTCACCGGCCCGTACCGCGTGCCTGCAATGCCGCCTCAACTATTACAACGCCGAGGAGAACTGGCTCACCCGCATGTTCACCCTCGACTATTCGCTTTGGTTCGATCAGATGTTGCCGGGATTGGAGCGCCTCGGCATCCCGATCCCGCTCGGCGGAACCTCGAACCATTTCAAGATCGAGGTTCTGCGCGAGCTGCACGGATGGGATCCTTTCAACGTGACCGAGGACGCCGATCTCGGCATCCGCCTCGCGCAGAAAGGCTACCGCGTTTCGGTCGTCGACTCGACGACCTTCGAGGAGGCGAGTTGCCATGTCGGCAACTGGATCCGGCAGCGGTCGCGTTGGATCAAGGGTTATATGCAGACGTTGCTGGTGCACACGCGCCGCCCTTTCCACCTTATCCGTACCGTCGGTCCGCTCGGCTTTCTCGGCTTCGTGTTCTTCATCGGCGGCACGGTGGCCGCCGGCCTGCTCAATCCGATCTTCTGGTTGCTGTATCTCCTTTGGCTGACGGCACTCTCGAGCGGATTCGATCCGATGTTTCCGCGGCTGCTGCTGTTCCTCAGCCTATTCAATCTCCTCGCCGGCAACGGTGCCTTCATCTATCTCAGCATGCTGGCGCCGATCCGGCGCGGTCTGCTCGGGCTCGTCCCCTTCAGTCTCACCGTGTTCGGGTACTGGGCGCTAACGTCGATCGCGGCCTACAAGGGACTGTGGCAGCTCATCCACAATCCCTTCTATTGGGAGAAGACCCAGCACGGCGTATCGCGGCACGAGGCCGCAAATCTCCCTGAGGTCCAGGAAGCAACGCCGTGAGCCGACTGCTTCCAACCGCGGCGCTCACGACGCTGACCGCCATCTTGGCGCTGCTGATCGCCGCCTATGCGGTCCGCGTTGGTGTCGTGGCCGACGACACCGTGCGATTATGGGCCGGCGCGAGCGCGGCGGGCGGCGGCGAAGTGCCAATCGGGCGCATCGTTTCCGCCTACCCGAGCGTCCCATTCCTCGCCACGACGCTGATCTCGTTCCTGACGCCCAACGGCAGCCCGGCGCCGGCGCTGCTGGCCGCGGCGCTGCTCGGATTGATGACCCGATTGTGGTTCGTTAGGTTGCGCGGCGTCGGCCTGCCCGGCCTTTACGCCGGACTGGCCACGCTGCTGCTCGCCCTGCATCCGGCCCTGCTGCGCGCGGTCGCCGATGGGCCGGCGGACATGTTTCTCGCCCTCTTCCTCTTCCTGATGGCGCGGGCGCTTTACGATCTGCGCGCGCGCACCCAGACCTCGGAGGTCATGGCGGTCGGGGTCACGCTGCTGGGCGTCGCCTTCTCCCATCCGATGGGGGCGGCCTTCGCCGTGGCGGCGATCCCGTTTCTGATACTCGCGGTGCCCCCGGTGCTGGCGCGCTCGGCTTTCAGCGTGGTCGCGCCGCTGATCTTTCCGACGATCTTCGCGGCCTTGGCCTTTGTCTACGTCGCTTGGGTTTTTCCGGGCAGCGGCTGGAGCATCTTTGGTGCGCCGGCTGAAAGTCTCGTCGCTTGGAGCGCGGTCGTCGCGCGCAGATTCGGCGAGGGATTGACCGGCTCGCTAGCGCTCGACACCGCGCTCGGCGTTTTGCTGGCGCTCGTGCTCGGCGCTCCCGTGGCGGCGTTTGCGACCGTGTGGGTACGGCAGCGGCGCCCGCTGGTGATGCCCCCACTGGTCTTTGCTGCAGCGGCCGTGGCGGCGGCGATCCTGGCCGTCGCCACGGGTCTATTCGGCGATCCGACCGCTGTGACCGTTGCGGCACCGGCGCTTGCTGCCGCCGCTGTCATGCGCGTACCCCTCGCTCACGCGCGCGAGAGTTTGCCGCGCGTCATGGCCCTGTTGGTGCTGGGATGGCTGGGCGGCGTCGTAGGCCTCGCCCTGATCAATCCCGCGACCGTGACCCGCTTCCGCACGCTACTCGACGGCGGCACGGACCCCGAGCGGAGCGACGCACTCGCCCTGGGTGGCGCCACGTCGGGCCGCAACGGCGTTCTGGTGGACAGCGACAACGCACCGGCGGTGGTGCTCGGGCGCGAAGCCCCCCACGGTTTGTTTGGTCCCTCGAACGAGGCCTTCGCGCTGACCTTGCTGTTCGGCCGGATCGGAGCGCCCTTCGTGGCGGTGCCCGACCCGCGCAGCATGAGCGGGCAAAACGACAAGCTGAACCGCGCGTTCCCCGGGCTCTACCGGCAGGGGCCGTCCGGTTATCAACTCATATACCACAACAATACTTGGAAGTTGTTCGAGCGATCGGAGCCAAAGCAACTTTACGGACATTAATATTATTGGTCGCATGATGACCTGGGCGAGTGAAGTAAGTAGAAATCCCGAGGACGCCAATGAGAATACTGGTGGTCGACGATTCGGAAGATGCGCGTGATCTGACCGAAGGCGCCCTGCACTCGGCGGGGTACGAGGACGTCATTTCCGTCCCCTCCGCGTGGGAGGCGATCAAAATCCTCGACGTCGGCCGCACCACCGACGACCAGCCGAGCGTCGATATCGTGCTGCTCGACATCGTGATGCCGGAGATGGACGGCATCGAAGCTTGCGCCCGCATCCGCAGCGATCCCCGCTATGCGGATATCCCGATCCTCATGGTCACGTCGCTCGATGACATGGAGAGCCTGTCGAACGCCTTCGTCGCCGGCGCGTCCGATTACGTCACCAAGCCGGTCAACCGCATCGAGCTCGTGGCGCGCGTGCGCGCGGCCCTCAAGCTCAAGTCCGAGCTCGAGCGGCGCCAGGCGCGCGAGCGCGAGTTGCTCGCTTTCCTGTCGACCTGGGGCGACCGCCGCGCCACGCTCTGGATCGATGAGGCCACCGGGCTGTTCGTAGGCGAAGTCGCCGAGGCCTATCTGATGACGGGAACGAAATATCAGAACGACAACATGATCTCGATCCTCGCGCTCGCCCTCGACCGGTTCGATGCATTCCGCTCGGCACACGGCGAGGACGCGTCGCGCAATGTGCTGGGCGAGGTCGCGCATGCGGTGCGCGGGATCGTGGCGAAGATTGGGATCATCGCGGCGGCCTACCGCAACGGCCTGATCGTCCTCGTCGCGCCGGAAGTCGATCCGGGCGCGGCCTGCCAGCTGGGCGAAACGCTGCGTAACAGCGTGGCCCGGCTCAAGCTGAAGAACGGGGAAGCCATCGCGTCCGACTACATGACCGCCAGCGTCTCAGCGGTGAGCGGCACCGTGCGCCGCGGGCCCGATCGGGCGCATCTGCTCACGCAAGCGATCGCGACGGTCCAGAAGGCCGCCGAGGCAGGCGGCAACCGGCTGTTGGCCGTCACGGTGTGAGAAGGCGGCCGGGCGTGAGGCAAGAGCGTTCAGTTGGGTTGCGTTGCGTATCGATTGGAGTAGCGCGTGTCGAACAGAGATCGCTTCACGATCGGGCTCTGCATTGGGCTTGGTCTCCTCGCGCCGCCGCGTACGGCATGGGCTGGCGCTTGGACCCTCGATGCCGGATCAGGCCAAGTCATCGCGAGCGGCCTCGCCAGCAGCTCCACTGAAATCTTCGACGCCTCTCGGCAGTTGCAACCGACGCCGCGCTACAACAAGCTCGAAGCCGAGGCCCTCATCGAATACGGGCTCACCGACCTCCTCACCGTCATGGTGGGGCCGGGTCTCCAGCACATCGACATCGCCCCGCCTTTCAGCGCCGACCGCAGCGGTCTCGGCTACACCGAGTTCGGCGGACGTTACCGGCTGCTGCAAGTCGACTCATGGGTGATCTCCGGCCAGGTTCTCGTGCGTGTGCCCGGCACCTTCGACGACACCAACCCGGCGGCGATCGGCTATACCGATGTCCAAACCGACGTCCGCGCTCTGATCGGGCGCAGCTTCTCGGTCGGCAAGATGCCGGCCTTCGTCGATCTGGAGCTCGGGCAACGATTTCGCAGCGCCGGCGCGCCCGACGAGGTGCGGGCCGACGCCACCTTCGGCATCCAGCCGGCGCCTCGCTGGATGCTGTTGGCGCAGTCGTTCAATGTGATCTCGGAAGGGGCCGGTACCTGGGGTTTCCCGAGCTACGACTATTACAAGCTCCAGCTCAGCGCGGTGTACGCGCTCACCCCTACCGTGTCGCTTCAGGTCGGCGGCTTCACCGCCTATTTGGGGCGCAACGCGCTGCAGGAAAACGGCATCGTGCTCGGCGGCTGGTTCAAGTTCTGATCACGGTCGGACGCCGCATCGGCCCAAACCTCGAGCATTGAAACGCCGCTGCACAAAGATGAGATCGCCATCGTGAAAGAGTGCCGCTCAACCCCCCGTCAGAAGAGCTTCATTCGAGGGCTTGTGCTTTACAATCATCGCCGGCTGAGCAAGGAGTGCATCATACGCGAGTTCAGTCACATCGGTGCGCGACTGGAGTTTACCGCACCGGCCGCACTGCCGGACACTTTTGAGGTCCATATCCCGAGCAAAAACGAATTCTTTCAAGCACGCGCGACATGGCACAAGGGCAATGACGTCGGCATAGCCTGGACGAATGAGGACGCGCCACATTCGCCGCTGGAAAGCAATAAGTCGGCCGATCCGCTGGGTGACAGAGTGACCAGGCTCGAGCACGACGTTGCCATGATTCGGAAGCGTCTCGATGCTCTTCAAAGCTGACCATGCCAGCGGCAGTGCTCGGCAGCTCCGCGCGCCTCGCCCCGCCATTTGGGCGGCGGTTATCGGTTTGATATGCTCAACAGCCGCCTATGCGTTCGTTTGGAGCTGGGAGAACGTGCTGGGGCAAAAAGAGCTCGCAGCCGGTTCCGAAAGCCACTTGTTGGCTGTGCAAAATGAATTGGACCGATATGTGGCGAAGCTTGTTGCATTGCGCGCACTCTTCGAGTCCGATGATCACGTCACCCGCTCTGGATTCGAGAGCTTCGTTCGGCGGATTCTGCCGGATAGCACGGATGTTCAAAACCTCTCATGGGTCCCGCGCGTCATGCGCGCCGAGCGAGCAGCGCGTGAATTGGCTGCCGAGCAGGATGGCATCCCTGGGTATTACATCAAGGCCGTTGGCGCGGACGAGAGGGTAAGTCGCTCCGAGGAGCGGGATGAATATCTGCCGGTATTCTACTCATCGGTGCGCTCAAGGAACTCGCCGGTCTACGGCCTTGATCTCCGTTCGCAGCCGATTCTAAAGGAAACGCTCGATCGGGCCCGCGACAACGATCAACTATCCGTTGTTCCCGATTACATCCTCCGCAGTTTCCTCGGCAATGCGCACGCCATACTGTTTGCGCTTCCGGTGTATCGGATGGGCTTGGCCCGCGCCACGGTCGAGGAGAGGCGGCGAAATCTCCTCGGCTTTGTTCACGGCGCGTTTCTGATCCGCGAGGCGTTAGACAATACGTTGAGAACGGCTACCAGCGCGCGCGACGTCGATGTTTATCTTTTTGCCGCCGATTCCGGCCCCAACGCTCTTGCTATATACGCGCACGGCTCGCGCCTGCGGACGCCACCAATCGAGTCGGCAACACTGGAGCGCCTCACCAGCGATCGGCATTTTACGGGAAGGCTTTCGACCGGTGACGCGCGTTGGAAACTGGTCGCGGTGCCGATCCCGGGAGGTCCGCTGACCATCAATCATGACCGCGCCTGGCTGGTGCTTGCGGCGGGCCTCCTGATCAGCGCGGTCGTGGTGTTTCACATGCTGGCATCAAGCCGTCAGGCGCGCCGCCTTCAGACCGCAATTGCAGAGACCAAGGTGGTCCTCAACGAAATAGAGCAGATCTACCAGTACGCGCCCGTTGGTCTTTGCCTCATGGACAAGGACTACCGCTTTATCCGGGTCAATGAGCACTTGGCCGAGATTAACGGCATGCCTGCCCAATCGCTTGTCGGGCGAACCCTACGCGAGGTCGTTCCCGGCCTCGCTGATCGTATCGTCGAGCAGCACCGACCGATTTGCGAGCGTGGCGAGCCGGTCCTGAACGCCGAGCTTCATGGACCCTCTCCCAAGGCGCCCGGTGCGCCGCGGCATTTCCTGGCCAATTATTTTCCATTTCGGTCGGAATCAGGAGAAACAATCGGCTTCATCGACGCAGTTGTCGACATTACCGAGCTCAAGCAGGCGCAGATCTCCCTGCAGCGAAGCGAAGAGCGTTTTCGCGCCATCTTTGACGCGGTCGACGACATCATATTCGTTCTCGACTTGGCGACCAATGCCATTGTGGACGTCAACCGGCGAGCCTGCGAGCGGTTCGGTTATACGCGGGATGAGTTGTGCAAGCTGAGAGCTCGGGACCTCTCCGAAGACGCTCCGCCGCCCACCTTCCAAGAGCTAGCGCCACGGTTGGAGCTGGCTCGATCGGGGATCCCCCAGACATTCGAGTGGCGCGGCAAGGCCAAGGACGGAAGTCGCTTTTGGCTCGAGATATCGCTGCGCCGCGCCGCGTTCGGCGGCCACGACTATTTGCTTGCGACCGCCCACGACATTTCGCAGCGCAAGCAGGCGGAAGACCAACTCAAGGAAATGGTGCAGTTCGATGCTCTGACCGGACTAGCCAATCGCGGCGTGTTTGTCGCCCACGTCGATCTGGCCATCGCGCACGCACGTCGCGGAGGTGGAAGCTTCGCCATTCTTTATCTTGATCTGGACCATTTCAAGGACGTTAATGATACCCTCGGGCACCCCGTCGGAGATCAGCTGCTTCGGTCCGTTGCCGAACGGCTGCAGGCAACTATTCGAGCTGCCGACTTGGCCGCTCGCTTCGGCGGAGACGAGTTTGCCATGTTGATGAGGGACGTCCGTGAACCGACCGATGCGGCGCTCCTTGCCGAAAAGCTGCTGGCGATCATGTCTAAACCTTTCCTGATTGACGGCAACGAAATCCACGCCGGGACGAGCATAGGCATTGCGATGTACGAGCCGGACACCGGGGACGCCGAAACCATCCTCGGGCATGCCGATGTTGCGCTCTACCGCGTAAAGTCAGAACGCAGGGGCGCTTACCGGTTTTTTACCGGCGCGATGGACACGGAGGTGCGCCAGCGCGTCGAGCTGACATCGGAGCTGCGGGCCGGCATCGCGGATCAGCTATTCCTAATGTATCAGCCGCAGGTGGACACGGAGACAGGCCGGGTCGTTGGGCTGGAAGCATTGGTGCGCTGGCAACATCCGACGCGGGGCACTCTCTTGCCCAGCGATTTCGTTCCGGCAGCCGAACGCGGCGGGCTCATTGTCGCGCTTGGGAACTGGGCGTTCCGCGCCGCCTGCCAACAGGGCCGGCAATGGCTCGACAGTGGTATCGCAATCCCTCCGATCGCCGTCAATTTCTCCGCCCTTCAGTTCAAGGCGCCGCGCGACCTGGAGACTGAGATCAATGCGGCGCTTGCGGAAACACAGCTTCCGCCCGGCTTGCTTGAGATCGAGTTGACCGAAACCGCCTTGATGGAGACGTCGCGTGGACATAACGACGTAGTAGAGCGTTTGCGCGCGCATGGATTAAGAATTGCCATCGACGATTTCGGCACCGGCTATTCCTCACTGCTCTATCTCCGACGCTTTCCGGTTGATCGGATCAAGCTCGCCCAAGAGTTCATCGCCGATATCGGCATCGACTCCAACGACACGGCGATTGTTAAGGCTTCGATCGGCCTCGCGCGGGAGCTGGGCATCGGAGTCATTGCCGAAGGGGTCGAGACGGTAGAGCAGCTGCGACTGCTGCACGAGTGGGGATGCCGGCAGGCACAGGGGTTCTACTTCGCCAAGCCCCTGTCGGTTGGCGACGTTACGCCGCTCCTGCACGGGGGAAACATCATGCGCTGGGTGGCGCGCAATCGCGCCGGTTCGCCCGGGGCGCGCGATTCGGGTCATTTAGAGAAGGGCGAGGAGACCCTGCTGGTGCAAGAAATGGGATGAGCAGAACACCGCGTGGCAGTGGACCGCTGGGCGTCCAGCACTCTAAGCCACACGGCGAGCACCGGCGCACAGCAGCAGACAGCTGGCAATTATCCTCCGTGCAAACACTTATACTTCGAGGTAATCCAGGAACTTAAATAATAAATCAACGCCCTTGGCGTGTCATATGACCCCTGCGCCGCTCCGCGGACGAGACAGAGGACGATGAGTCCCATCCGGCAAGCCGGCCAACATGGGCACCCTTCGCACAACTTGGTCGGCGATCTCTCGGACGCCCACGAGGTCATCGAGTTCCGGCTTGTGTCGGCGCGCGCGTAAGTGAAGGGCTGACGAGCAAAATGGCGATTTACCGGGAAAGGACCGACGACACGCCGGGCAATTCCGTCGTCACATTTTTCCAGACATTCGAGCGGACCAAGCTCTACGATCTCCTGGCCGCCGCGCCGTTGGTCGCGTGGTACGGATTCCTCGTGACCCTTCAGCTCCCGGCCCTCGCGCATCAGATCGCAGTGCTCGACCTTGCAACCGCGGACGCGCGCGTCCTCGCCGGCCTTGCCTCGAAACTCGCCACGCAGGTTTTCTTCGTGCTGCTCGCATTGCTGTTGGCGCTGCGCCGCAAGCCGCTCGCCAAGGCGTCCGGCCTCTATCCGAGGTTTACCGCCGTGGCCGGGACATTCCTCAGCGTTGCGATCGTGCAGCTGCCCGCGCGAGACCTTTCGGTCTCACTCCATATCGCGTCGACGTTGTTGATTCTCTGCGGCACCGTGTTTGCGCTTTATGCGGCGTTTGAGCTCGGCCGCTCGCTCAGCATGATGGCGGAAGCGCGACGGCTGGTGACCAATGGGCCATACGGCTTCGTCCGGCATCCGCTCTATCTCGGCGAAGCGGTCGCGCTCGCCGGCGTGACGATGCAATACCTGTCGGCCGAGGCGTTGGGCTTGCTGGTCCTGCAATGCGCATTCCAGTTGGAGCGAATGAAGAACGAGGAGATCGTCCTGGCAAGCGCCTTTCCGGACTATCAGGATTACGCAGCGCGCACGGTTCGGCTCCTGCCGGGAGTATATTGAGACAAGCATCGGGCGGCTCCAGCGGCGAAAGCGATCTCCGGAAACGCGAAGAGCCACAGATTTGGAGGAAGGATTGCAACACGCTGTCATCGGGTTCACGCAACCACGCGCGCTCTGGTGCCGGTCCTGATGTCCGCAACGGGGCGTCCCGGCCAGCATCAATCCCTGCGATTTGGGCTCAACCCGGTGCCGCTGTGGTACATCGCCGCCATCGCGGCGATGATGACGATGGAGATGGCGCGCCTGGCGCAGACGGCATCGGCGTCGTGGATCGCTTGCGATTATGCCGGCCGCATCGGCGCGCTCGCTCTGCTAGCCGCAATACCGGCGGCGCGCGCCGTCGCGTTCCCGCGCGAGCGATCCGGAATTGGCCTGCTGGAAACCGTGATGTGGATCACCGGCCTCTTCGCATTCGATCATATTGTCAACCATGCGTTGGCCCACTGGGTCAGCTTGGCATTTCCCCACACCCGGATTGCGTGGACCCCGCATGCCGGCGGCTGGCTCTATGTGTTCGACACTTCGTTCGGACTGATTCTGGTCGCATATAGTGAGGAGGTGATCTTCCGCCGCTGCAGTCGCGCCGTTCTTCGGGACAGCTTGGGCGACGGGCCGGCCATGATCATCGCGACATCGATCCTGTTTGCCGCCTATCACTGGTGGACCGGGGTCGGCAATATTCTTGCGACCATGTCATACGGAGTCCTGGCGATGTTGTTCTACCGCCGCTCCGGCTCGCTCGTGCCGGTCGTCGTCAATCATTATCTCTGCGACGTCGTCAACTTCTCGTAAGCCCGCTGCCTCCGAACCCCGGCCGCTTCAGATCGGGCGGCTGTATCGCTTCTGCGGAGCACAGGCGAACGGCCTGGTGCTCGGCGGGTGGTTCAAGTTTCTGATCACGGGCGGACGCCGCGCGGCATCCAGGCATCGAACAGAACCTCCTCCGCCGGCTTGCCCTGCACGGTGAAATCGGTGTCCGCCGGACCGCCGCCATCGGGATCGGTGAACCAACGCCACACCAAAACGCCGCGGACCGCGGGGCGGTCGAGCACCTCGAGCCACTCGGCGAGCACCCGCGCCTGAAGCTCCGGATCGGGCGCGGCCGAACGTTCCTCGGCGCTCTCCCAAGGCTTTTCCGTCGCATCCTTGGCGGAGCGCAGGCCGACCTCGGCCACGATCACCGGCTTGCCGAAACGTGCGGCGAGCCGATCGAGCCGCACGGCCGTCGCTTGCATGACGGCGCGCCGGCCTTCGCCGTCGTCATCGGCGCCGAGGGCCGGATAGAGCGAGACCGCGATCATGTCGAGATCGGGCCAGAACGGCACCGCTTCCGCCTCTTCGACATTGTGGGCGACGTAGAGCAGGAGGCGCGGAAACACGGCGCGCACCGCCGCGATCACGTCGCTCCATTCCGGTCGGTGCGTGGTCCTGACAAGCTCGGTGCCGACCGCGAATGCGTCGGCGCCCTCCTCCGCGGCGATCCGAGCGATGCGGGTGATTTCGCCGCGATAGCGGACGAACCAGTCACGCCAGGCCGGCTCCGAGGCAGGCTCGACCGCACCGGCCCAGCTTTCGGGAACCCAGACATGCGGCTTGACCAGCACCTTGAGGCCGAGCCCGCGCGCGGCACGGATCCCCGCGCGCAGCTCGCGATCCGGCATGTCGCTGCCGCGGACGATCTTCGCGCTCGCCCGATCGGGCTGCCACAGGAAAGGGATGACCGCCACCGCGGCGGCGCCGATCCGCTTGACACCCATCAGCGCCCGCGCAGCAGATGGGCTGCCGAACGGATGTTTTGCCGCGGCGATGATGTTGAACCCGTCAAAGCGTGCCTCGGCCCCCCATCCGCCGGTCGGCGAGGCAAGCCAGATCGCCGCCAGTGCGGCTGCGATCGCCGACCGCAACCGCTGCGGAGCACCTGCCGTGGCTCCGCGCATCATCGGGTGGATCGTTGGTTTCGATTGCCCGCGCGCCGATAACCGATCAATAGCTCTGCATCGTCGCCAGCAGCCGATCGAGCGCCGCGGCGATCGAGGCTCCCCCTCCCCTGCCATCGAGCTTGCTGATCACCGCCTCCTCGAGCTCGCCGGCGTTACGGCCGACCTCCGCGTAGCCGAAGATGCCGGCGCTGCCGGCAAGGGAATGCGCACGCAACTTTATCTTCTCCAGGACCGCCGTCGATTCCCGATCTTGCGCCAGCGAGTATCGACACCCGGCGAGCGCCTGCGTGTCCGATTGCAAACGCTGCATGAATCCATGCGACAGGCACTGTATTTTGGCGGCGCGCAAATGGCCGCGGACCGCTTCCGCCAGTGTCATCGGATCGAACGGCTTGGGGATCACGCCAACCGCCCCGAGGGCCTTGAACCGCTCGAGCTCCTTGGTCTGCGCGCGCGCGGTCATGAACACCACCGGGATCGGCGCCGTCTCCGGCCTGGCGCGCAGGCGAGCCAGCAGCGCCGGTCCGTCCAAGCCGGGCATCGTCACGTCGACCAGGATCAGGTGCGGCGACCACTCGCCGACGGCCGCCAGCGCCTCCTCGCACGAGGCGCAGCTGCGCACCGCAAAACCCGGATCAAGGCCGAGCGATATCTCGACGAGATCACGGATGTCCGGCTCGTCATCAACGTGGAGAACGCGCAGAGCAGTCATGGTAGCCCTCGCTCGGTAGTGCCCGCAATCGTTTGCTGCAGATGTTCCTCTGCGGCGTGAGAATTGGATTCGCGATTGGCGCCCGCAGCTTCGTCCGCGCCTGACGCCGGCCCGTCGAGCAGTCCCGCAAGCTGCAACCGGTTACCGAGCGCTTTCATCGTATCGCGGTCGTCCTCGCCCGCCAAGCGGCACGCATCATCTATCGATTCATCGCCGGCGCCGTGCACCGGCGGCAAGAGCGGCAATGTGACGTGGAACGTCGTTCCGCCGCCGGGCGCCTCGTCGAAACCCACCTCGCCCGCGAGCCGGGTGACGATCTGTTTGACAATGTTGAGACCGAGCCCCGACCCGCCACGATGACGCAGTTCGACCGTTTCCGCCTGGGCAAAGCGCTGGAAGATTCGGGATCGAAATTCGAGCGGAATGCCGGGGCCGTGATCGCGCACCGAGAGCCGAACGCGGTCCTCGGAAGCCTCGACCGCAACCACGACCTCAGCCTCGCGCGAGGAGAATTTGATGGCGTTCGACAGCAGGTTGGTGACTACCTGGAAAAAACGGTCGGGATCGGCGCAGACATCCGCAGCGTGCGATGCCTCGGCGAGCCTTACCTCAACGCCCATCGATTCCGCAAAGCTGCGATTGGCCTCAATGGCCTGCTCCACGAGCGAGCGGACCTCGACCCGGGTCAGGTGGAACACCATCTGACCGGATTCCATTTTTTCAATATCGAGAATGTCGTTGATGAGCCGCACCAGTCTTTGGCTGTTGCGGTGCGCCATGACGAGGAGATGCGAGGCACGGTCGGGCAGTTGCCCGGCGGCGCCGCTGGACAGGAGCGCAAGCGATCCTGAGATCGACGTGAGCGGCGTGCGCAGCTCGTGGTTCACCGTCGAGACGAACTCGTCCTTCAGGCGCTCGAGGCGCTTGCGGTCGCTGATGTCGCGCGCGACGGCCGCAGCACCGATGATCGAGCCGTCCACCGCCGCAAGCGGCGATACCGCGACGGAGACGTCGATCCGTCGGCCGTCCTTGCTCCGCCGAACCGTATCGTGATGAGGGACGTGCTCGCCGCAGCCGATGCGCCTGAGCGTATCACGGACTTCGGCCCGCTGATCCTCCGGCACGACGATGTCAATGTGGGAACCGACGGCTTCTGCGGCCGCATAACCAAACATTTGTTCGGCGCCCCGATTCCAGTTGGTGATGAATCCGCCGAGCGTCTCGGTCACGATGGCGTCGTTGGACGAATCCACGGCAGCGATCAGCATCTGCTGCCGAGCGGCATATTCGCGCAGCGCCGCTGCGGCCTTCTTGCGCTCGGACAGGTCGAGAATGACCACCAAGGCGAAGAAACCGTCGACCGTATGGATGGAATTGAGCGTGAGCTCGATCGGAACATCCGAGCCGTCGCAGCGGCGGCCAAGGACCTCGCGGCTCTGCCGCGGCGTCGGCAGCGCAGCGCCGGCGCCCTCCTCGGCCGCAGGGATCGGAACGGGGAGCCGATGAATGCCGGGAACTATCGTGGCGACCGGCTTGCCGAGCAGCTCGTCGCGCCCATAGCCGAACAGCCGCTCGATCTCGCCATTCGCCAGGCTGATGACACCTTCGCCATCCATCATCAGCATGCCGCTCGGGCAGGCCTCGAACGCCAGCCCGAACATCCTTTCCGCGTGCTTGCGCTTGGTGACGTCGGTCGCGATGGCAAACGACCCGACGAGCTCTCCCGAGGCGGCCCGCACCGGAGTGACCGTGACGATGATATCGACGGGCTGTCCTCCCTTCGCAACGCGCATCGCCTCATAGGGCTCGACCGGCTCATCGCGCCGGATCTTGTCGAGAACGTTCTCGATCTGCTCACGACGATCGGCCGGAACGATGCGCGCAATGCTGCTGCCGATCATCTCGGCTGCCGAATATCCGAACAACCGCTCGGCGCCGGAATTCCAAGCCGTCACGTCGCCGGCCAAATCCAAAGTCACGAGTGCATGGATCGAGGAATTGATCGCGTCGACAAAGAGCCGCTCGGAGCCGATCTTGCCGTCGGGCATGACCGACATTGAGCGACGCTCCTCGGACTGCGGCAGCGGCGCCAGCCTCCTGTATGTCGGCGCCGGCTTCTCCGCGGATGGCTGGAGACCATTGCTCTCTCCAGCAATCGTGACCGTCACGCGCGGTGCCAGATTCATCGCCCTCTTCATCTCGGGTGCCCTCGACCACTCCGTTCTCGATCCGACGGCGCTCCCATCGGCTGCGCCCCCCGACGCATACGCTCCCGTCGACTCAGCCACAAGCTCCGCTTGTACTGCGTCTAATCGACACCACAATCGTTGACGAATTATTATGTTGAGGAAGGCGGGCCGCCGCTTAACTGGCGAATACGCGTTACGACGTACGATAAATTTCCTAGGCCGAAGCTTTAACTTCGGAATTACGTTTGATAAACGCGCGATGAACTTCAATATGGCTGAATAAATACGGTACTACTGCGCCGCGCCGTAGTAATACCGACCCAATTTGCGCGGACCACCCGCCCCTAGCGAAAAGCGACGCCACGGTCGAACAAGCGCCGCCCATGCTTGCGCACAGGGCTCGCGACCGCTCAAGGACCAAAACGACTCGCCCTTCTAAGCTCACTCAAGCCAATCCGGGCGTCGCCCTGCAGTCCAGCACTCGCAACAACCGCGCGGATCGCGTCGGCCTTGACTGGCTTCTGCAGCGGCGGGCACAAGGCAAGGCCATAGCGCGTGGCAATGCGCCGAATGGCCTCGATCAACGATGGCCTGCCCCCGCTCATCAACTGCACCAGCCCGGTATAGTTCTTCTCGCTCAAGCCCTTGATCACATCGATCGCATCCGATTGAGATAGAGCAATGTCGAGGAAAATAATCGCCGGCCGCCTTTGGTCGAGCGAGGCGATCGCCGGCTCGGCGGTTTGGAAGGCGATCGACTCGATCCCGAGCTCCGCAAGCGTCGACGCAACGAGCCGGCAGATCTCTTCCTGATCGTCGATGACAAGCGCCAAGGGAGTTCCATCGCCTGCGGGTGCTGCAATGTCGACACCTTCTGCACGGAGCTCCGGCGCCAGCGGCGCGCCGCTCTCTGCAACGATCCTGCTGCTCATTTGTCTGGCCTCGCCTTGATTGTTTTGGCGCCTATCTTGTTCGGTAATCCGTTAACGCGGCGTTCGCGAAGGTCCGCGCCGGCCGTCATTAGATTCCAGATCGGCGCACGCTGCCACGCTGCCTCCAGATATAAAGCGAGACACGACATATCGTTTCTCAGGACTAACACGTATCGGATCGACGGCCTCTCCGCGTGACTAGGTACTAATGACTAAGCTCTTCTTCTTAGTTCTTTCAATTCTGGATGGTTATTAAGTTACGTTTATATTTTGCCCCCGCATGATCACTGCACGGATCATCGAGCTCACCGCCGCCCGCTCGCCATTAGGAACCGACAGATATTCACGGGGCTCATATGCACGATTCTTCGGCTGCATCGGTTCGGCTGACCGCATAGCCGGCGCGTCCCTCACCGACATGGAGACCGCATGATCAATCTTCGCGTTCTTTTCGCCGATGACGAGCCCGACATCAGGGAAATCATCGACTTGTCGCTGGGGCTCGATCCGCTGTTCGTGGCCCGCGGCTGCGAAACCGGCGGCGACGCCTTAGCCGCCGCGCACCAATGGCGGCCCGATCTCATTCTGCTCGATGTCGTGATGCCGGGGATGGACGGCTTGGCGACATTGGCGCGGCTGCGCGACAACCGCCGTACCGCCGAGATCCCGGTGGTATTCGTAACGGCGCGCGCCCAGGACCGCGAACGGGAGCACTGGGCTTCCTTGGGCGCGGCCGGCGTGATCTCCAAGCCCTTCGACCCCATGCAACTGCCGGCGCTCGTGCGCGCCTACGTGCCCGCAGAGGCGCGCTTGGCCGGGGCGCGAGATCAATTTCTTCGACGCCTTGACACTGACGCCACCGCGCTCGCCGCTTGCCGGCTGGCCCTCGCACAGCCCGATGCACCCGATACGTTGGTCCGGATCAAGGGCATCGCCCACACGCTTGCCAACCGCGGCGCCGTCTACGGCTTCGCCGGGATCAGCGTGGAAGCGGCTGAACTCGAGGAGGCGATTGATCTTGCCCTCGCGGGCGGCGGACTCATGCGGGTCGAGCACGTGGTAGATCGGCTGGTTGCTCGCATCCAAGGCAGCGAACTGATCGGTACGCCAATTGCGAACGAACAGAGTGTGCTTTCATGAATGAACATCCGCGAACCCGACCGCCTGCCAGCAAATCAGAGTTTTCCGCGACCGCGGAAAGCGAAGAGCGCTACCGACTGCTGGTCGACGGCATCAAGGATTATGCGATCTTCATGCTCGATCGCCACGGACGCATAACGACCTGGAACAAAGGCGCGGAATGCATCAAGGGATATCGGGCCGATGAAATCGTCGGCCGACATTTCTCGCAATTCTACCCGACAGAGGATGTAGTTCAAGGAAAGCCCCAGCACGAGCTCGCCGTGGCAATCGCCGAAGGCCGCTTCGAGGGCCAAGGATGGCGGGTGCGCAAAGACGGCCGGCGGTTCTGGGCGAACGTGGTCATTACGCCGATCTACGACGGCCGCGACAAGCTGCGCGGCTTCAGCAAAGTGACGCGCGACCTCACCGAGCGCCGGAAGGGCGACCAGAAATTCAAAGACCTTCTCGAAGCAGCTCCCGATGCGATGGTCATCGTCGACCAGGCGGGGGACATCGTTCTCGTCAATTCACAGACGGAGAAACTGTTCGGTTATGGGCGGGCGGAGCTGCTTGGCCAGAAGATCGAGCTGCTGCTGCCGCTGCGTCATCGCGACAAGCATCCGTCGCACCGCGACCGGTCCTTTGCCGTGCCGAAAGTGCGACCGATGGGGGTTGGTCTTGACCTCTGCGGTCAGCGCAAGGACGGCACCGAGTTCCCCGCCGAGATCAGTCTCAGCCCCCTGGAAACCGAGCAGGGAATGTTGGTTTCAAGCGCCATCCGCGACATCACCGAGCGAAAGCGGCACGAGAGCGCGTTGCAGGAAAAGAACGCCCAGCTCCAGGCCGCGGTGCACGAACTGGAGGCATTTTCCTACACGATCTCGCACGACCTGCGCGCGCCTTTGCGGGCAATCGACGGGTTCGCTCAGATTCTGCTCGATGAATACGCATCGATCCTGCCTGCGGAACCGCGTGACTACCTGCAGCTCGTGCGGGACAATACCGCGCAGATGGGCCATCTGGTGGATGATCTGCTGGCGTTTTCCCGACTCAGCCGGGAGAAACTGAACAAGCAGGACGTGGCCACCGAATCCATCGTTGAGCGGATTCTTGGCGAGGTTCGGCTTGCGCACCAGGGTCGCCGTGTCGAGGTTTCAGTGGGCCGTTTGCCGAATTGCTGGGGCGACCCCGGGCTGCTCAGGCAGGTATTCGTGAATCTGATTGACAATGCCTTCAAGTACACGCGCCAACGCGAGGTGGCCACCGTCGACATCGGTTCGTGGGATAGCGGGGAGGAGCAGGTCTTCTTCGTTCGCGACAATGGCGTCGGCTTCGATATGCAATATGCCGACAAGCTTTTCGGCGTCTTTCAAAGGCTGCACCGCGCGGAGGATTTCGAAGGCACCGGCGTCGGCCTGGCGATCGTGCAACGCATCATCCAGCGCCACGGCGGGCGTGTTTGGGCCGAAGCGGCAATCGATCAAGGCGCTACCTTCCACTTCGCCATAAAGGGCCCCACACATGACCGATGAGCAAGTGGACATTCTCTTGGTCGAGGACAACCCCAACGATGTTAAGCTCACGCTCCACGCTTTCAAGGCCGCGAATCTGGCAAATACCATCCACGTTGCGCGCGATGGCGTGGAAGCGCTCGAGTTCCTGTTCGGCCCCGAGCCTAATTCCACCGGCGAGCTTGCCCAGACTCCAAAGCTCATCTTGTTGGACCTGAAACTGCCGCGACTCGATGGTCACGAGCTGCTCAAGCGCCTCAAGGGCGATCCGCGCACACGCGGCATCCCCGTGGTGATGCTCACATCCTCCGCCGAGGAAAGAGACGTGATGCAGACCTATCAGGGAGGCGGCAACAGCTACATCGTCAAACCCGTCGACTTCAAGCAGTTCACCGAAGCTGTCCGCGACATCGGTAAATATTGGCTGGTCATCAATCACCTGTAGCCAGTGCGAGCAAGGAGACGACCGGTTTCGCGGTTCATGCGGCACCAACGCTACTGATCGGTACCGTAAAGAAGAACGTGCTCCCGCGCCCTTCCTCCGACTCACACCAGATCCGCCCCTGGTGACGCTCGACCACGCGTTTGCATGTAGCAAGGCCGAGCCCGGTCCCGCCGTAGGCACTGCTATGGTTCAGACGTTTGAACGGTTGGAACACGCTCTGCAAGTGCTGCTGCGGGATGCCGATGCCGTTGTCTCCGACCGAAAAGAGCCATTCGTCGTCGCCGGACCGGGCGGCGCCGACGTGAATGACCGGCGGGGCTTCGCAGAACTTGAGGCCGTTGCCGATGAGGTTCTGCAGGAGCTGCGTCAGCAGCACCAAATTGCCCGTGACCTCCGGCAGCGGATCATGGGTGACGGTCGCACGGCGCGCGGCGATTTGCGCTTCAAGATTGGCGAGGGCGTCTTCGAGAGCGTGCCGCACGGACGCCTTCCCGAACTCGATAAGCCCTTCCGCGCTGACATAGTCGGCGAGCGTTGCAACGAGCGCACTCATGCGTCGGGCATTGCGCGCAACGGAGGCGGCAAACCGTCCGACGCTCTCGAGATCGCACGGGTTGCGCGCGACCTCGTGCTCGAGCAAGGTGGCGGAACCGCGCAGCGCCGTCAGCGGCGCCCTCAGGTCATGCGCCAACACCCGCGCGAAGTTCTCGAGCTCCTCATATTGTGCATCAATCTTTCGCAGCATCGCCACGCGCTCGGAGACGTTCGTGATGATGCGGCGGATGGATTGTGGGCTGACGTTGCGCTTGACAACGTAATCGTGAGCGCCCGCCTTCAGCGCCGCCACGGCCACATCTTCGCTGCCGTGGCGCGTAGTCATCACCACCGGCGTGTGCCTGTCGAGCGCCTTCAGCTCCGCCAGCACCGCCAACCCGGTCTCGCCAGGCAAGAAGTAGTCGAGCAGCACGCAATCGGCTGGGGCGGCGCCGTAAAGCGCGGCGACATCCGCGCCGGATCCAGTCTCGTTGACGACGGCCTCGATGCCGGCCCGCTCCACGCAATCCCGAAGATGCTTCCGGTCACCGTCGTCGGCATCGACGATCAGCACTTGCAGCGGCCTTCTCATTGCCGCACCAGGTAGACCGATGCCGCACGATGCGGATCTAGGCGAGGCCGGAGACCGAAGACATCGAGACCACGGGGTCGAAGTTTTGCAGGCGCACCGCTGATGAGGCCACTCCTCGGCAAGTGACGCTCGCTAAAGGAACGGGATGAATGGACGCGTTGTTGGTCGACTACTTGACAAGAAAGGCGAATACTGCCGCCGCCTTCGAGTTCGACAACTCGTTGCCGTTGGAATTTAGCCAGATGCATGAATTCAATGCTCCAAGATGGTCATGATCATTTCACAGACTATGTGTTGTATTTTTAGCGAACCGACATTGATCTAAAACAAATCTGCGGCGGACGACGCCGCGGCCACGCGTGCATCGGCTGGATCAAAGCGCGGTGTCGCAATTTACCGCCAATCCGCCGCGGGTACGCGGCCTATCTCCCCTCGGGGGAGGACAGCGGGTAGCGGGCGCAAGTTCCGCGAATCCGGCAAACGTCATCCACGCGACTCGGGATAGCGCTGGACAGACCGGGAAAATCAGGCGGCCGCCGGCGTCCGTGATGTAAACACGGCATGGGTGATCGATACCTTCGTACCGTGCGGGTCCATCACGACGTCGACCCGGGCATCGAGCTGTTTGGCCAGGGCCGCGACGATGCTTGTGCCGAGCCCGGGATTGGACTTGTCCAAGTGGCCGTCCGGCGTACCAATGCCGTTATCGGACACCGTGAGTTTCCAGCTCGGGTCGGCGAGTTCATAAGCCACGACGATGCGGCCGGCCCCCCAGTCACCCGGAAAGGCGTGCTTGAGCGCGTTCATGACGAGCTCGGTGACGATCAGACCGATGCTTATGGCCGCCGTGGACGAGGCCGTGCCGCTTTCGACCTCCACCTGCAAGGAGATCGGACGGCTGTCGCCGATCATCGAGGCCGCGAGCGTCTCGCACAGCTGGGACAGATAGGAGCGGATGTCGATCGACGCGCGGGCCTCCGAAACATGGAGGTATTCCTGCATGGCGGCAACCGACATGACTCGCCGGTGGGCATCTTGAAGATGCTGCCGCGTCTCCTCCGATTTTACCGTCCGCGCCTTGATGAGAAGGATGCTGGCGATGATCTGCAAGCTGTTTGCCACACGGTGCTGCAGCTCGCGTAGGAGCACGTCCTTCTGTTGCAGGAGGTCCCGCAGCTCTCGCTCCTCGGCGCGCCGCTGGGAGATGTCCTCGATGGCAAGCAGAATGGTCCCTTGCGAATTGTCCTCGGAGAATACCTGGCGGGCATTCAGCAGCATCGTGCGGTGCCCGATCCCGGCGAATTCCTGCTCGACCTCGTAAGCGTCCATGACCGCGTGGTCCGGCAGGATGCCCTCCAGCAGCAACCGAAGCTGCGGAATATCCCATTGGCCGTCGCCCAGCGCGTAAACGGGGCGACCTTGGACATCCCGGCTAACCATCTTGAAAGTCTTGTAGAAGGAGCGGGAAGCTGTGACGACGCGCAGGTCCTTATCGAGAACCAGAAGGGGCTCGCGGATCGTGTCCACAATGGCTTGGGTGAGTGCCCCGGACCTTGCGGCGCGCTTCGGTCCGAGCTCATCGTAGCCTTCCCGGCCGACATGTCCGGTGAGGGTCATGATGAGTGCGCCCATGCGGCGAGCATTCCTGGCAACCAAGGCGGCAAACCGCCGGACGCTCGCAAGATCGCACGGCGAGCGTGCGACCTCGTGCTCGAGCAACGCTGCCGAACCTCGCAGCGCCGTCAGCGGCGCCTCCAGGTCTTGCGCCAGCACGCGCGCGAGGCGCTCGACCTCCCCGCTTTGGGCGTCGATCTTGCGCAGCATGGCGACGCGCTCCGTGACGTTCGCGATGATGGGGCCGATCGATTGGGGGTTGAGATTGCTCTTGGCGACGTAGTCGTGGGCGCCCGCCTTCAGCGCCGCCACCGCGACGTCCTCGTTGCCGCGGCTCGTGATCATGACCACCGGCGGATGCCTGTCGATCGCCTTCAGCTCGTCGAGCACCTCAATGCCGGTCTTGCCCGGCAGGAAGTAATCGAGCAGCACGCAGTCGGCCGGATCCGAGCGATACAGCTTGGCGACATTGGCCCCGGACCCGGTCTCGTAGACGACGGCTTCGATGCCGGCCTGCTCCAGATAATCCTTGAGCAGTTCCCGGTCGCCTTTGTTGTCGTCAACAATGAGCACGCGCAGGGGCTTTCCCATTGTCGTCTTTCGTTGGGCCGCGCTCGCCCTTCACGACCGCGGCGGACGGGAACCACTCGGGGGTATCCGCAGAATTGGCGCTTCCGGCGCGACCGACGCGCTCCTCGCGCAGCGATGGCGCGTACCTCCAGGTGACCCCGCGAGGAACTGGCCGTGTACAACTGAGAAGACGCGCACGACGCGCGCCCCTTGTACAATCACAATGTTATGAACCTGACTCAACGCTGCCGGGGCCCACCGGCGGCTTACAGCCATACCTCTAAACCACGCGCACCCGCTCACTGCTGGCCGGCCGCGCCAGGTCTTGGCCTAACTCGCCTGCCCTGGCGGTCAGTTCGTCGGCGATCTCCTTGAGCTCGGCGGCGAGATCAACGTCGACGGTCGTCGTCGCAAGCCTACGGCAGCGCGCGGCAATCTCAAGAAACTTCTGCGCTTGCATCGTGTCCAACTGCGTCTGATGCCCAGATCGAGGCGCACGCTCGCGCATGGAGGTGCGATTTACGTTATTGGTTGGCAAAAATGTGGAGAGCGTCAAGCGCAATCCCCGCGACAGGGCGTCGCCGGGAAGCCAGAACTCCTCATATCGCTGGCCCCGCGGAAGCGTAGGACGGAATTGCTTGGTCCAATTCGTCGGCTCTTGCCGTCAGCGCGTCCGCGATTTCCAAAAGCTCGGCCGACATTTCAGGCTCATAGGACAACCGCGCGAGCCGTCGACATTCCGCAGCGAGATCGCGAAAGTATTTCACGTCCGTCATAGGCGGCCCTTAACCCAAGTCAGCGCACCGCCGCGGAAAATAGAGAATTCTCGACGACGGTGTAAGTACGTTTCCGAACGAGACGCCGAAAAGGTTTACTTTTCCTTGACGGCGCTCGAAGCGGTACGCAGTCGCTCAATGCGCCTTCAATCTTCGACTACGTCAAATAAAAACATTCTCAAATTTTGGTAGGCCCTGTTGTCATCTACCTCCCGATTCCGTCGATGCAACCTTAGAATGCTTTCTGAGTGCATACGACGAATGCGGTGCAGCGCTTGACCATTCGGCGTGAAGCACTGAGAAGAAGCTTGATCCAATATCGCGCAGCCGTGGATATGCCTTCCAGATGAGCGGTGCCGAACCGCAGGTGCTGATCGCCGGGGGCGGCCCGGTCGGGCTTCTTTGCGCCTGGCTGCTGGCGCGGCGGGGGATTTCGGTGCGCCTGTTCGACGAGAACAGCGAGCCGCAGCCCGATCCGCGCGCCGCCACGACCCACCCGGCGACGCTCGACCTGCTCGGCGAGGACGGGCTCGCCGACGACATGGCGCGCGTCGGCCTCGTCGCACCGATCTTTCAGTTCTGGGACCGGCCGAGCCGCGAATGCGTGGCGCAGTTCGACCATTCGCTGCTGAAGAACGAAACCGCCCATCCCTTTGTGGTGCAATGCGAGCAGTTCAAGACCGCCAAGCTATTGCTCGAACGGTTGCAAAGGTTGCCCAACGTGGAGGTCTTCTTCAATCATACGGTCGTCGATGTCGTGCCATCGGACCGTTCGGTCAGCGTCGAGGTTCGCTCGCCCGCCGGCACGAGCAGGCATGCCGGCGCCTACCTGATCGGCGCCGATGGCGGCCGCAGCACGGTGCGCAAGCAGCGCGGCATCGCGTTTCCGGGCTTCACCTGGCCGGAGCGGTTCATCGTGCTGACGACCCCGTTCGACTTTGCCAGCCAAGGCTTTTGCTTCCGCAGCTACTTCGCCGACCCGGACGAATGGTGTAACTGCTTCAAGGTCTCCGCCGACGGGCCGCCCGGCCTCTGGCGCACGGTGTTTCCGACCGATCCGGCGCTGACCGACGCCGAGCTGATGAGCGACGGCGCCGTGCAGGCGCGGCTGCAAAAGCTCCTGCCGCAGGCCCGCCCTTACGAGATCGTGCACCGTAACCTCTACGTGACGCATCAGCGGGTGGCCGAGACGTTTCGCAAAGGCCGGGTGCTGCTGGCCGGCGACGCCGC
The DNA here is from genome assembly GCA_052148715.1 of Xanthobacteraceae bacterium. Taxonomy (GTDB): domain Bacteria; phylum Pseudomonadota; class Alphaproteobacteria; order Rhizobiales; family Xanthobacteraceae; genus JBKQHQ01. The sequence continues at coordinate 51,789 of JBKQHQ010000101.1, forward strand.
CCATGTCAACAATCCGATCGGCGGCATGGGACTGAACGGCGGCATCCAGGACGCCGCCAACCTGTCGGACAAGCTCGGGCGCATCCTACGCAACGGCGCGCCGGAACGCCTGCTCGACCTGTATGATGTGCAGCGGCGCACCGTGGCGGTCGAGTTCGTTCAGGAGCAATCGATCGCCAACAAGAACCGCCTGGAAGCGCGCGATCCGGACGTGCGGCGGCGCAACCTCGATGAGCTGCGCGCGATCGCCGCCGACCCGGCGCGGGCGCGGCAATTCTTGCTACGCACTGCGATGATCACGAGCCAGGCCCGCGCGGCAGCGCTCGAACTGGCGGAGGCATGAGCATGGACGCCGCGAACGAGAATTCCACCCCGGCCGTGCGGCCCTACCTTTCCGCTACGCCTCATTTCCCAACGGGCGCGCAGACGCCGCGCACGTTTCTGGAAGACTGTCTTGCCGCCTACGCGGCGTGGGAGCCGCGGATCGGCGCCTTCGTCTGCACCAATCTTCCGGCGGCACGCGCCGCCGCCGATCAGGCAACGGAACGCTGGCGCGCCGGGCGCCCGCTCTCGCCGATCGACGGGATGCCGATCGGCATCAAGGACATCATCGAGACCGCGGATCTGCCGACCGAGCAGGGATCGCCACTGTTCCCCGGCTGGCGCATGGAGCGCGATGCGGCGAGCGTCATCGCCCTGCGCGAGGCGGGCGCGGTGATCGTCGGCAAGACGGTGACGACCGAGTTTGCCTCGACCGAGCCGCGCGGGACCCGCAATCCCTGGGACGCAAGGCGCACACCGGGCGGCTCGAGCAGCGGCTCGGCGGCAGCGGTCGGCGCCGGCGTTCTGCCGGCGGCGCTCGGCACCCAGGTGATCGGCTCGACCATCCGGCCGGCGAGCTACTGCGGCTGCTTCGGCTTCAAGCCCACGGTCGGCGCGCTCAATCGCGGCGGCAGTTTTGACGGCTTGAGTCAGAGCTGCACCGGCGTGCTGGCGGCAACCCCCGAGGACGCCTGGCAGGTCGCGCATGAGATCGCCGCGCGCGCCGGCGGCGATCCGGGCTTTCCGGGATTGTTCGGGCCTGCCGCGACCCCCGCCGCCGCAAGGCCGCGCCGGCTCGCCTTCCTGGAAACCGCAGGCTGGGCGAAGGCCACATCGCCCAGCAAGCAGGCAATGGAAGAGGCGATCGTCAGATTGAAGCGCGCCGGAATCGAGGTGGTGAATCGATCGACCGAGCCAAAGGTCGCCGCGGTTGAAGCCGCTATCGCCGAGGCGCGTGCGATTTCCTTGCGCATCAACACCTGGGAATCGCGCTGGCCGCTCAACACTTACAGCCAACGCGACGCATCGAAGCTGAGCCGCGCCGCACGCGACCGGCTCGAGGAAGCCGAGGCCATGAATCTCGACGATTACCGCTCGCTGATCAGCGAGCGCGCGCGCATCCGGGCGATCTATGCGCAGCTGAAAGACACGTGCGAGGCCTGCGTGACGCTCGCGGCGCCCGGCGCCGCGCCGCTCGGCCTGGAGTCGACCGGTGACCCGATCTTTGTGGTGCCCTTCTCATTGCTCGGCGTGCCCGCCGTATCGCTCCCGGTGCTACGCGACGAAGGCCTGCCGCTCGGCCTGCAGCTGACAGGCTTCGAGCACGGCGACGCGGCTTTGTTCGCCCACGCGGCGTCGGTCCTGACGCTGTTCGATACGGCACGCCATGCTTGACGAGACCGCCCTGCCCCACGCGCTCGAACGCTATCGCGATCAACCGCCGCATCCGCGCCCATACCCCGACCTGCACGCGCATGTGCTGGCGCTCGCCCGGGCCGGGCTCCTCGTCGTGGTCGACGAGCCGATCAACAAGGATACGGAGATGCATCCGCTGGTGCGCTGGCAGTACCGGGGCGGCATCCCCGAGCCCGAGCGCAAGGCTTTTCTGTTCACCCAGCCGACCGACGCCAAGGGCGCCCGCTACGACATCGCGGTGCTGGTCGCCGGCCTCGCGGCGAGCCGCGAGGTCTATCGCATCGGCTTCGGCAAGCCGCTCGAGGACATCGGCCGCACCTGGGTCGCGGCGATCGCGGCACCGGTTGAGCCGCGGCGCGTGACCGATGCGCCCTGCCACGAGATCGTCATTGAGGGTGATGCGCTCGACCGCCCGGGCAACGCGCTCGACGGCCTGCCGGTGCCGATCTCGACCCCCGGATGGGACAACGCGCCCTACCTCTCGGCCGGGCACTACATCACCAAGGATCCCGACACCGGCATCCAGAATGTCGGCAATTATCGCGGGCAGCTGAAGGCGCCGCGGCGGCTCGGCATGAATCCGTCGGTCGAGCTGCGCGCCGGCATCTACGCCCACTGGCTGAAATACAAGGCGCGCGGCGAGCCGATGCCGTGCTGCGTGGTGGTCGGCTGTCCGCCGGCGATCTCCTATGCGTCGGTGCAGAAGCTGCCGCTCGACCTCGACGAGGTCAGGGTCGCCGGCGCCATCGCCGGCGCGCCGATCGACGTGGTGCGGGCCAAGACGGTCGACCTGCTGGTGCCGGCCGAGGCCGAGATCGTAATCGAGGGCCTGATCAACACCGAGCTGCTGGAGCCCGAGGCGCCGTTTGGGGAATCGCACGGCTACGTGAACCTGCAGGAATACAACGCCTTCATGGACGTGACGGCGATCACCCGCAGGCGCAACGCGATTCTCACGTCCTTCATCAGCCAGGTGACGCCGAGTGAATCGAGCGTCATCCGCCGCGTCGCCATGGAGCCGGTGTTTCTCCATCATCTGCAAACAAACTTAGGCATCCGCGGCGTCAAGCGCGTGGCCATGCATGAACCGCTGACGAGTCTCTACGCGGTGATCGCCATCCAGTTCGAGCGGGGGGTCGCGGCGACGGAGGTGTGGCGGGCGCTCTATGGCGCCTCGACGCTGCATCGCTTCGCCGGCAAATGGATCATCGCGGTCGATGAGGACATCGATCCGGAGAACGCCGACGCGCTGTTTTGGGCCATGTCCTACCGCTGCCAACCGCAGCACGATCTCAAGGTGCTGCCGCACAAGGATCCCGGCCACGGCCCGCGCGGGCCGCGCGACGGCGGCGAAAGCGCCTCGGTCCTGATCAATGCGCTGCTCAAAGGGAAATACGCGCCGACCGCCCTCCCCGCGCGTCAATTCATGGAGAACGCCAAAGCGATCTGGGAGCGGCTCGGCCTGCCGCCGCTGAAGCCCGAAGCTCCCTGGCACGGCTACGATCTCGGCCACTGGCCCCCGGAATTGGCGCGGCAGGCACGCATGGCCGTGCAGGGCGAATACTTTGCGCTTGGTGCTGAGCTTGCAAACGAGCGGCGGGCAGACGTTGCCATGAATACGCCGATTACGCGGGAATAGGGAGTCAAACTAAAAGATGGACCGCCCCATATCGAGCCAAATGTCTGCCGGCATGGCCGGGCTTGTCGTGGCTGCCCGCGACAAGCGCGGGCACGACGACGCCGGCGGACTGTCCAAGGCCATCGATCCGACAACGATGATCGATGATAGGCCGCGCATGAAGACGCTTGCTCTGGTTGGCAAACAATGAAGATCGCCATTCCCGATCTAATCTCCAATTCATACTTTCCCGCGGTGGCCGCGGCCGAGCTTGGCTTCTTCCAGCGGGAGGGGATTGATGTCGCGCTGGAGCTGATTTTTCCGGTCGACAAGGCTTACATGGCGCTGCGCGACGGGGCCGTCGATTTCGTCGGCGGCTCGGCGCATTCGGCGCTGGCGGCGTTCCCGCAATGGACGGGGGCAAAGCTCCTCTGCGCGCAAGGCCAGGGCATGTATTGGTTCCTGGTGATGCATTCCGATCTCAAGCCCGAGCGCGGCGACATCGGCATCGTCAAGGGCCGCAGCATCGGCGCCGCGCCGTGGGTCGAGATGGGGCTGCGCCGCCTGCTGCAGGAAGCCGGCATCGATCTCGCCCGCGATGGGGTAAAAATCGCCCCGGTGCCGGGATCGTTCGCGGCCGGCGTCAATTTCGGCGTGACGGCCGCCAAGGCACTGGAGGAACGCAAGATCGACGGATTTTGGGCGAACGGCATGGGCACCGAGGTCGCGGCGCGGCGCGGCGTCGGCACCGTCGTGCTCGACGTGCGCCGCGGCGACGGCCCAAAAGCCTGCTTCAATTACACGATGGCCTCGGTCGCGACCACGGACCGGCTGATCGGCGACAAGCCCGACGCCGCCGCGGCAGCCATCCGCGCCATCGTCAAGACCCACGCCGCCTTGCGCGCCAACGTCGCGCTCGCGACCGAAGTCGGCAGAAAACTTTTCCCGCCGTCGGAGGCCGAGCTGATCGCCGAGCTGATCCGCCGCGACCTGCCCTTCTACAAGGCGTCCATCTCACCAAGCTTCGTCGCCGACATGAACCGCTTCGCCCAGGACTTAGGCCTGCTCACGGGCTCGGTGCCTTACAACCACGTGGTGGCGACGCAGTTCAGCGGCCTGTGGACCTGAGCCGCGCGGCCTCGGCCGGTTTGCCTTGCACCGCTACCAACCCCCTCGCGGGGCAGGGCAATTGCGCGTGAACCGCGGCAGAATCTTCACCTCCCCCCTCGTGGGGGAGGTCGCTCGCAGCGCCGTTGCGCTGCGAGCGGGAGAGGGGGTCGCTTCATATAACTCTTAGCTGGTTATGGTTAGCGTTAAGTTTGAACGCTATCGACCTGAAAATCGGCGCAAACAAAATAGAATCTTGAAAAATAATCTTTGCGAAGAGACCCCCTCTCCCGGCGCGCTTCGCGCGCCGACCTCCCCCACGAGGCTACGGGATTCACACATTTTGTGTAGCGGTTGCAAGGAGATAACCATGGGCCATGGCGGTGAGTTTGGTCCAACCGGCCCGCATCGTCTTTGGACC
>JBKQHQ010000102.1:0-52988 GCA_052148715.1 Xanthobacteraceae bacterium
CCTCTCCCCGCAAGCGGGGAGAGGTGTGGTGTCGGTCCATCAAATTCACCGGAGCACGCTTTTAGTCGCAGGCGGAGGAACGAATATGAATTCGATTGAGCCGATTCTGCTGGAGAATGAATTTCAACGCGAGGAAACCGCTGTCGCGACGATGAACGTACGCATCAGGAGGAGAGGATGAAGCGAATTCTTGCACTCGCGACGCTTGCGGCACTGCTCGTGGCCGGGCGACTGCCGGCGGCGGCGCAGACGGCGCCGTCGTCGGGCGGTCCGGTCGACGCTGCCGCCATCGAGGACCTGGTGACGGCCAACCGCATCCTCGCCGAGCGCGGCATCATCGACGCCTACGGTCATGTCAGCATCCGGCATCCGGGGAATCCGAACCGCTACATGATGGCGCGCGCGGTGGCGCCGGCGCTCGTGACCGCCGACGACATCATGGAATTCGATCTCGATTCCAACCCGGTCGACCAGCGCGGGCGACCGATGTTCGTCGAGCGCTTCATCCACGGCGAAGTCTACAAGGCGCGGCCCGACGTGAACGGGGTGGTGCATACCCATTCCATGGGCGTGATCCCGTTCTCAGTTACGCAGACACCGCTCAGTCCGGTCATTCACACGGCGGCGTTCCTGTATGTGGGCGTGCCGGTGTGGGAGATCCGCGACGCCGGCGGCGCGACCGACATGCTGGTGAGCAACCCGAAGCTCGGCCAGGCGCTCGCCGCCACGCTCGGCGCCAAGCCGGTCGCGCTGATGCGCGGACACGGCAACGTGGTGGTCGGGGCGGATGTGCGGATCGCGGTGGCGCGCGCCGTTTACACCGACGAGAACGCGCGCATGCAAGCGGTCGCGCTGTCGCTCGGCGGGCCGGTCAAGTACATCTCGGCCGAGGAGGGCGCGCAGATCGAGAAGAAGGATCAGGGCCGCGCCCGCGCCTGGGAGCTGTGGAAGGCGCTGGCGATGATGAAGGCCGGCGCGCGTTGAGGGCGCAGCTCAAAGCCCGGCCCGGCAGAGGTCGCCGAGCCGGCGGTCGATCCCTCAACCCTTCTTGCCGTAGGGGTTTTGCCCCGGCTTGGTCTGCGATTGCCCGGCCGCAAAGGGTGATGGTGCGGGGCCACCCTTCTTCTTGCTCGCGTCCGCCTTCGGCTTCTTCTTTTCCTTGTTGCTCCGCATCTGACCCTTTGCCATGACGATTCACCCTGCGTTGGCCCTGGTTGCAATGACCGGGCTTATAGCACCTGGGCGGACGACGGAAAACAGCGGACACGGCGGCTCCGACAGTGCGGGAGCACCTGCGTTCAGCGCGTCTTGCCCATCAGGGTCTCGGACGGCCGCTCGCCGAAGCAATCGCGATAGTCGCGGGCGAAATGCCCGAGACTGTAAAATCCGCAGGCCAGCGCAACGCCCGTCACGGAGGTCGTCGCATCCGCGGCCAGCAACATGGCGCGGGCACGCTCCAGCCGGATCTGCTTGACGAACGCCATCGGCGAGTAGCCGCGGCTCTCGCGAAAGTATTTGAAGATGCTGCGGACGCTGACGCCGGTCACGGCGGCCAGCGCCTCTACCGTGATCGGCCGATTCCAATTCGCCTCGATGTAATCCTCAGCCAGGCGCACTTGCCGGGGCGCCACCCCCGCCGCCTTTCGTTCGAGCAGATGCGTGTGATTATGGCGGTTGCCGAACAGGAAGCAGACCATCAAGGCCTGTCCCAGCTCTACCAGCACCGACGGCTGCGGCGCGGAACCCGCGGCGTCGATTTCGCCGACGAGAAAAAACGCCATCCGCTGAAGACGCCGGACCTCCGGAAGGCAAAGCTCGGCGCTCGGGTGAAACTCGAGCGGGCGAATGGGCCGGGCTCCGAGCAAGGCCGCAAGCTTGCTCGTCAGCGCCTCGGCGTCGATCCGCAACGCCAGTTGCTCGTAGTCTTCGGCGAATTTCATTTGCGCTTCTGAATTCAAAGGGACGATGCAGGAGCGCTCCGGGCTGACCGTCACGACGGTGCGGCCGAACGTCGTTTCAGAACTGCCCGTCATGCAGAACTGCTGCCGGAACCATGAGCCCTCCGGCCACAGCAACTCAACCGGAGCGTTGCAGCGGCAATAGGACAAACCAAGGTTCGGCAATCGGAAATAATGTCCGCGGCCTTCGAATGGCCCGTCGGGGCGTAGGAGCTGGAACGAACGGGCTCCGTACACGCTCACGAGCGCGTGGCGCATCTCCTCCGGATCATGGGTGTGGGCGACACAGAAATTGTCGAGCGGCATTGTTTCCGGAGCGATTCGCACAACAACTGAATGACAATAATTTACACGACCCACTGCATTGTGATGCGACGGAAAGTGCAAGAGTCATCCGAAACACGCAGCAGTACCTGATTTGCAAACAAGTATATTCGCTTTACGAACGCTGGTTGCATTGCTGGAACCAACACTTTGTTTTCCCTCTCCGTGTAATTGAAGAGCACCCGAGAATCTTTGAAGGGCGGTGCGCCGGGAGTCGGCGGCTCACACGCTATCCGAGTGTTTCGCTACGAACCGTCGGATTCGTATAGGCGATCCAACAACAACCGAGCGAGCTTATTATCAGATACAATCCTGGAGATCTTCGAGATGGCTAACGAAAGCACGATCCTGGCGCGTTTGGCATTCAACGCGATCGATCAGGAAACGATGGCGACGCTACGGGAGTCGAAGCCGTTTATTCTAAGCGCGCTGCCGCCGATCCTCGACGGGTTTTACGATCACGTCGCGAAATTCAGGGAAACCTCGGCCTTCTTCAAGAGCCGCGAGCATATGATGCATGCCAAGCAGATGCAGATCAGGCATTGGACCATCATTGCCGAAGGGCGTTTCGACGAGACCTACGAGACGTCCGTGACCAAGATCGGCGAGGTTCACAACAAGCTCGGGCTGGAGCCGCGCTGGTACATCGGCGGGTACAACTATCTGGTGTCGCAGCTGGTCGCCGCGATCCCGCGGAAGCTGCCGACGCGTCGGTTCGACCGTTCCGCGGCCGAGAAGAAGATCAAGCTGCAGTCGGCCATCGTCAAGGTGGCGCTTCTCGACATGGACTTCGCCATCGCGGTTTATCTCGAGGCGGGCAAGCGGGACCGCCATGCGACGCTCGAGCGATTGGCCAGCGACTTCGACAAGGCCGTCGGCGGCGTCGTCAATATCGTAGCATCGGCGGCAACCGAGCTGCAGACCGCGGCGCAGACGATGACGGCAGCCGCGGAGGAGACCGCCAGCCAGTCGAACGTGGTGGCGAGCGCGTCGGAGGAAGCGTCCAGCAATGTCCAGACGGTTGCCTCGGCGGCGGAGGAACTGACGTCCTCGATCTCCGAGATCGGGCGGCAGGTCCAAGAATCCGTGAGCATCGCCGGCAAGGCGGTCCACGACGCCGATCAGACGGTGGAAAAGGTCCGCGATCTGGCGCAGGGGGCGCAGAAGATCGGCGAAGTCGTCGAGCTCATCAACAACATCGCCAGCCAGACCAATCTTCTCGCGCTCAATGCCACCATTGAGGCGGCCCGCGCCGGCGAGGCGGGTAAGGGGTTTGCGGTCGTCGCGCAGGAGGTGAAGTCGCTCGCCGAACAGACGGCGAAAGCAACCTCGGATATCGCCGCACAGGTCGGCAGTATCCAGAAGTCGACCACCGAGTCGGCGACCGCCATCGGCGGCATCACGGCGGTCATCAAGTCGATGAACGAGATCGCAACGACAATCGCGTCGGCCGTCGAAGAGCAGGGTGCCGCGACCAAAGAGATTGCCCGCAACGTCCAACAAGCGTCGCAGGGGACCAGCGAAGTCTCGTCCAACATCTCCGGCGTGACGCGCGCGGCGGGAGAAACCGGCGCGGCCGCCAGCCAGGTTCTAGCCTCGGCAACCGATCTCTCGCGCCAGGCCGAGCAGCTTCGCACCGAAGTCGATAAGTTCCTCGCTACCGTTCGGGCGGCGTGACGCCATTAGCTTGGGCAGGTCCCGTTCCACCGGAAAGGGGACCTGCCGCTTGGGCAGGAAACCGCTGCGCACTGACTCAAGAGGGATCGCGTGTCTAATATCGTCAAATTCCCTGGCGGCCAAAGTCGTCCAGTGGGCATTGCCGCGGCGGAACAGGACTCCGGTGACGGCATTGCGTCGCCCGAATTCGTGCTGTCAGCCGACGTCACCGTCTCGCTGTCAAATATCGCCGAGCAATTGAGGCGGATTATCGAAGTGCAGGCTCGGATTCTGGGCCGCTTCGATGCGTGTCCAGCGCGCAACGCCGCCGAGGCCTTGGTGTCAGAGGCAAGGCACCGATTGAATTCATGAAGCCCAATCTGCGACAGCTAGGGCTTCATCACTCCGCCCGTTGGTCCCATTTCCGCCAATGCGAAGGGTGGACGTCGACGCGTTCCTTGGTTTGCGCGTTGATCCATCCGTCAAGCGCGCGACGGCACGGAAACACCAGGGCATGCGGGCCGTCGCTCTCGACGACGGCGAGCTCAAGATCACGGCCATATGGCGCGGTGGATATGGGTTGCCACATAAAAACATTTTGGGCCGCCCGAATAGCTGCTACCTTGATCTAGATCACATGACCACCGCGGCGGCCGCCGCGACCTCGGCTGGGACGGCTTGGCCGCCATCCGCGGCCGCCGGACATTCCGGCCGGGGCGGGCCGTTCAAGGTGCGACGAGCAGCGCCATGCGCACAAGATGCGAGAGATTTTTCGCCTGCATCTTGGTCATGACATTGGCGCGGTAGATTTCTACCGTTCTCGGGCTGATCCCGAGGTCATAGGCAATAATTTTGTTCGGCTGGCCGGCGACGAGACCGTCCAAAACCTGCCGTTCGCGGGCCGACAGGGTCGCCAATCTTTCCTCAATCTCCGCTCTTTCAGCATCTCGCTTGACGTTCGTCGCTTGCGCGGTCGAGGCAAATCGCACCGCCCCGAGCAAGGCGTCCGCCTCATACGGCTTCTCGATAAAATCGATAGCCCCCAATTTCATGGCCTCGACTGCCAGCGGAACATCGCCGTGGCCGGTGATCACGATGACCGGCCAGCCTATCTCATTGTTCCTGAGCCGACGCAGCAGCTCGAGCCCGTCGATGTCCGGCATTCGTACATCGGTGATCACGCAACCGGCCTGCAGGGACGGGATGGCTTCCAGGAAAGCCTGCGCGGACGCGTAGCCGCGGACCGAAAAATCGGAAGCGCCGAGCAGGAACGTGAGCGCGTCACGGGCGGCGTCATCATCGTCGATCACGTAGACGGCGGGATTACTCGTCATCACCGAACTCCTCCGCCACGACCCGGCGAAGCGTGAAGCGGAAAATCGTTCCGCCACCCGGATTGGGCTCGACCGTGATCTGCCCGCCATGCGACTCGATGATGGTGCGCGAGATCGACAAGCCGATCCCCATTCCCTGACGCTTCGTTGTGACAAAAGGTTGGAAGAGTTGCGCCCCCATGTCCGGCGAGACGCCGCATCCGGTATCCGCGATGTTGACCGCGACCATGTCATCCGCAGCAGGCGCCGTGGTCACGTTCAGCTCTCGGCGCTCGGACGTCTGCATGGCCTCGAGCGCGTTGCGCAGCAGATTGAGCAAGACTTGCTGCACTTGCACCTTATCGACCAGAACGAGGTCGATCGACGGATCAAGCTGCAGATTGACCCGAACCGTTTGCTCCCGCGCGGCGACCAGCGCGAGCGCGCTCGCTTCCTCGATCATCTTCTTGACGCTCTCGATCCGCTTTTCCGTCTCGCCGCGCGCCACGAAATCGCGCAGCCGTTGAATCACCTGGCCGGCGCGCAGCGCCTGATCGGACGCCTTGTCCATCGCCTCGATGACCACCGCGGAGCGCTCGTCCGCGCTATTCTGCAGCAGCCGCCTGGAACCTTGGAGGTAGTTTGCTATAGCCGATAGCGGCTGGTTGAGCTCGTGGGCCAGAGCCGAAGCCATCTCCCCCATGGTGCTGAGCCGCGAGATGTGCAGCAGTTCGGCCTGCACCTCGTGCAGCCGCTGCTCGTGCTCCTGCCGCTCGGTCAGGTCACGGACAAATCCGGTGAATTGCCGCTTGCCCTCGAGCAGGACCTCGCCGACCGAAAGCTCCATGGGGAACGTGCTGCCGTTCTTCCGTTGCCCGACGACGACACGTCCCACGCCAATGATGCGCCGCTCGCCGGTTTGCAAGTAACGAGCCAGATAGCCGTCGTGCTCCAGATGATAGGGAGCGGGCATCAGCATGCTGACGTTCCGCCCCTGCACCTCCTCGGGCCGGAAGCCGAAGAGGCGCTCGGCCGCCGCGCTGAAGGATTGGATCAGCCCCTGCTCGTCGATGACCACCATGGCGTCGGGAACCGTCGCCAGAATCGATCGCAGATGCGCTTCTCGGCTGTTCAGCTCGTCCACGAGAAGGCGGAATCGCGCCTCACCCGCCCGCAGAGCCTCCTGGCTTCTAGCCAGCTCTTCATTGGCGGTGCGAAGCTCGCCGATGATCCGCTGCTGCTCTTGGGCCGACAAGTCGTGTTCGGCCCCTTCGCTCTTCAGCCGCACGACCTCGGTCACGTCCTCGACGCGATGGATGATCCATTCCACCTCACCCGCCTGGTCCAACAGCGGCGTGTTCAATGGGCTCCAGTACTTTTCCTCAAAACTTCCGTCCGTCCGCCGCACGTCATATTTTTGCACGGCCATCGCATCGGGTCTTCGCAGCCGCAAGACCCGGTTCAACGAGGCCCGAAGGTTGCTGACGCCATCGGCCCCCGGGTCGTCGGGGTTGTCGGGAAAGACCTCGAACAGGTGCCGCCCGATGATCTCCTGCCGCGCCGTTAGGGTTGCGCGCAGATAGGCATCGCTGGCTTCGGCAATGACGAGGTCGGGCTTCAGCACCAGGTAAAGGCTTGGCACGGCCTGAAAAAGCGCACGAAAATCCGGGACGAGGGAAACGTCCATATTCTTTCCCCTGCAGACAATGCCCCGGTCGCCCCGCGGTATTGTCATCTACCGTACAATTGTAACCCAAATCCGCGCCGACTTCGAGACGGTTCAGGCATTCCGCGTTGAGGGTCCGGCCGGGTTGCTGTCCTCTAAACCTTCGATTGATCGTTCGCAAATAGGCAACATTCGACTTGCGTGGCCAAGCCGGGAGCCGGCCTTCGCGGACACCACGCGCCGGCCGGCCTATTCGGCCATATTCGCTCCCTATAGCCCATCGGCCTTTTGCAGCACCGTCGAGCGACGAGGCCAACGTCATGGAATTCTACGACTCGATCACCGAGCTGGGACGGAACTTTTTGCAATGGCTGCTCTCCTGGCTCGGGCCTGTCACGCCCACCAAGGCCCTGCTCATCGCTATGACATCGGCGGCGATCGTTCGGGTCGCGGCCAATGCGGGCAGTGCCGGCTTTCTGTTCTACGCAAAATATTGGCTCGCATGGTTCTTTCACCAGCGCGCGGACAATCGCAACCGCATCAGCTTCACCTGCATGGCGGTCATCGACGGCGAGCTGCATCTCGTCGCCCCCGAAAAGGATTTCTCGCTGCTCGAAGTCTTTGACGATAGCTTCCTCGCGCATCAAGTGCGGCGCTCGGCCAATACGGTCTCGCTGGAGAATCCGTTGCCGAGCTTCCGCGGCGATCCGGCCGCGAAGCTCGAGGAGAAGCTCTCCTGGCTTGCCAACTCATGGCCCGGGCATCAGGTCCAGCGCTTTGGACGGATGTGCCAAGGGGTTTTGACGCGGGGCGCGTTCCTGACCAATGGCGGCATCGAGCGCAGCGCCTACGAGGCGCCCAGCGTCCGCGACGACGTTTACACGCATCTCATCAAGAAGATGAGTGCGCTTGCCAACGGCTCGCACGCCTTCGACGTCGGCCGCATCCCGATGGACGTCTATAAGTATCGGATCATTCTGACCTGCGATCTCATCCGCGGTCGCAGCCTGCACTTCCGCTGCATGTCGATCTGGGAAGATTCTTTGAACGACATGCCGGCCACGCTCAGGGTGCCGCACCCGGCCCTGGCGCACTTTGCCAACTACTTCCACACGGCGCTGCACATCGCCGAGCAGCACCGGATCAACAATCAGCGCTTCAAGACATTTTTGGTCTATCGGCCCAAGGGCTTGGGCATCGCCAGCGCCGCCGCCGCTTGACCGGCTGTTGTCCGCCCCGTCGTCTGCTAAAGTAGGCTATGGCCAGCCCCATCCTCTCCGCCGAGATCGGGTCGACCCGGCTCGACATCTGTGTCGCCGACATCACGACGCTGGCGACCGACGCCATCGTCAATGCGGCAAACGGCACCTTGCTCGGCGGCGGCGGCGTGGACGGCGCGGTTCACCGCGCCGCCGGTCCAAAACTTCTCGCCGAATGCCGGACGCTGAATGGCTGCGACACCGGGTCGGCGAAAATCACCCGCGGATATCAGCTGAAGGCCAAGCACGTGATCCATGCGGTCGGACCGGTATGGAGCGGCGGCCGCAAGGGCGAAGAGGATCTGCTCGCCTCCTGCTATCGGACCGCGCTTGCGCTCGCCGCCGAGCATGCGCTGGGCTCGGTTGCCTTTCCGGCGATCTCCACCGGCATCTATCGCTTTCCGGGGGATCTTGCCGCCCGTATCGCGGTAGGCACCGTCGCGGCCGAGGTCGCAAGCATGCCGCGCGCCTTCGAACGGGTCGTGTTCTGCTGCTTCTCCGAGGACTCCGCGAAGCATCACCAGGATGCTTTTGCCGAGCTCGGGCTTGGCTGAGTCGGCGGCGGGCGCTTTCTCAAATCTCCTGCTCCGCGTAGGCGGCGCAACCGATCAGGCCGGGCTCCGGGCAGGTCACGAGGAAGGTGGGGATGCCCGCCATCAGCTGCTGATAGGGGGGGTGGGCTTCGAAGGCTGCGCGAAAAATCACCGCGTCGAGGATGGTTGATAGGCCCTGCGCGACGCCGCCGGCGATGTAGACGCCGCCGGTCGCCTTGAACATCAGCGCCACGTCGCCGGCGAAGCGGCCTAACAGGCCGACAAACAAATCCACCGATGCACGCGCCGCAGGATCGCCCGTGTGCGCGCGCCGAACGATCTCGTGCGATTGGAGCGGCGTTGCGCCCGCATGCAGCGCCCGGTGCAGGCGCTCGATGCCGGGCCCCGAGAGCAGCGTCTCGGCCGCGATCGGGGCCTCCTCGCGCAGGCGATCGAACACCGCCTCCTCGGCCGCGGTCGCCGGCCCAAACGAGACGTGTCCGCCCTCGCTGGCGATGACGTGCCAGCCGCCGGCCGCGAGCGGGACGAGCCCGGCGACGCCAAGACCGGTGCCAGGTCCGACCGCGGCCTTGACGGCGGGGGTCGCCTGCGTGCCCGGCCCAATCGGCCGCGTGTCGCAAGGGCGTATGCCGGTGAGCGCCCAAGCGAGCGCCTCGAAATCGTTAAGAACCTCGGCCCGGGCGAATCCGAACTTCGCCTTCAGCTCGGACAGGCGGAAGCGCCAGGCCCGATGGGTCAGCGCGACTTCATCGCCCAGGATCGGGCCCGCAACAGCCAGCACCGCCGCGGGCGGGCGCACACCGACCTCTCGCACATAACGCTCGATCGCCGCTTCAAGCGTCGGCGCAGTGTCGTTGACGATCACGCTCATGTGTCGGAGCGGCTCGCCCGGATAGGCGAGCGCGAAGCGCGTCGTGGTCCCGCCGAGGTCGGCGGCGAGGACTGGAGTTTTCGCGGCAAGTTCCGGATTGAGCAAGGCGACGCCCGACGATGCATGGTTTCAGGGAGCGCGACGACCACAGACCGCGAGCGCCAGAGATCGCGCAGCATGGCGCCCGGGTTTCAAACCGACCCGCTACGTCAGGTTAACGCACGGGCCCGGTCCTTCGGCAAGCACCAACGGGCGCCTGCGACCGCGTTTCCGATCATGCCTTGGCGGCCTCTTGCAGCAGTTAATAAGCTAACTTATATTGTGGGCGCTCACGGATAATTAATCAGCCCAATTCTAGGGTGTTCGCGTAGGGACAGGAGCCTATGCCTCAAACCCCCAACCCAAGAGAGTTCGCTTTTGCGCTTAATGACGTGGCACGGCTGCTGCGGACTTGCGCCGATTTCAAGGCCGGCCAGTTCGGGATGAGCCGGGCTCAGTGGGCCGTGCTGGCGCGGCTCGAGCGGGCCGAAGGGCTCAAGCAGTCCGAGCTCGCCGATATGCTGGATCTCCAGCCCATCACGTTGACCCGCCTGATCGACCGGCTGTGCGACGCCGGCCTGGTCGAGCGCCGCAGCGATCCGGACGACCGACGGGCGAAACGGCTGTTTCTCACGCCGGCCGCGCAGCCGGTGATGAACCAACTGCATGTGTTGGGCCAGGAGCTGATGGGCCAGGCGCTGGAGGGTCTCCAGCCCGACGAAACCGCGCTGATTATTTCCAAGCTCAACCTGATCAAGGACAACCTGCGACGCACCATTGCGCAGCGCTGGGAACGCGCCGCCAGCGACAACCGCAAACGAGCCAGCCATGAGTGAACCGGTCTTGAAGCTCGCGCCCGCGGGCGACGCCCCCGCCGCGAATCATGACGTCGCAAAGGCGCGGCCGCCGCGCGGCCGCAATCGGCTGCGGCTCGTTCTGCTCGCCTTGGTGCCGCTTCTGGCCGCGCTCGGCGGGATCGGGCTCTACCTGTCGGGCGGCCGCTACATCTCGACCGACAACGCCTATGTGGGCGCCCAAAAAGTTCTGATCACCCCGGACATCTCCGGCAAGATCATCCGGGTCGCGGTGCGCGAGGGCGAGCACGTCAAGGCAGGCGATGATCTGTTCGAGCTCGACGCGGTGCCTTTCCGGCTTGCCTTGGCGCAGGCGCAGGCCAAGCTCGCGACGGTTGCGACCGACTTCGCCAATCTGAAGACCAATCTGAAATCGCTCGGCGAGCTCATCGAGCTCGCGCGCAAGAACGTCGATCTCAAGCAGCGCGACCTCGACCGCAGGAACGCGCTGGCCGGCATCAAGGCGGCGTCGCAGACCGACGTGGAAACCGCCATGTCGGCGCTCGTGAACGCGCAAAATCAGCTGACGCAGCTCACCCAGCAACAAGCCAATATCCGCAACCAATTGCTGGGTGATCCCGACCTGCCGATCGAGCAGTATCCCGCCGCCATGCAGGCCAAGGCCGCGCTCGACGACGCGCAGCGCAACTTGAACCACACGATCCTGCGCGCGCCGATCGCCGGCAAGGCCACCCAGGTCGACAGTATTCAGCTCGGCCGCTATGTCGCCGCCGGCACCCCTGTCTTCAGCGTGGTCGACGACGCGGCCCCCTGGGTCGACGCCAATCCGAAGGAAACCGACATCACGTATCTGCGCGTGGGGCAGCCGGTGGCACTTCACGTCGATACATTCCCTGATCAGACCTTCCACGGCAGGGTTTTCGCGGTCAGCGCCGGCACCGGTGCGCAATTCGCGATCCTGCCGCCGCAGAACGCCAGCGGCAATTGGGTGAAGGTGGTGCAGCGGGTGCCGGTCCGCATCGCCTTCGATCCGGATCAGGATCTGCATCTCCTGCGTGCTGGCCTGAGCGTGACCGTCGACATCGACACCGGCCGCACGCGATCGCTCGCGGGACTGTTCGGCGGTACCCGCGTCGCCGCCGCGGAAGAGCCGCCGCGGTAGGCGCGATGAAGACCTCCGTGCCACCCGCCGGCGCAAGGCGCATGCTGCTGACCGTCTGCGCCATGACGGCAACCATCATGCAGGCGCTCGACACCACGATCGCCAACGTGGCGCTGCCCTACATGCAGGGCAGCCTCTCGGCCTCGCAGGACCAGATCAACTGGGTCCTCACCTCCTATATCGTCGCCTCCGCCATCATGACGGCGCCGATCGGCTGGGTAGCCGACCGGTTCGGGCGCAAAAAACTGTTCATTGTCTGCGCGGCCGGATTCACGACCGCTTCGGTACTGTGCGGCCTCGCCCAGAGCATCGAGCAGATGGTGTTGTTTCGCTTGCTGCAGGGCATGTTCGGCGCGGCGCTGGTGCCGCTGTCGCAAACCGTGATGCTCGATTCCTACCCCGCCGAGCAACGCGGCCAGGCCATGGCGATCTGGGGCATCGGCGTCATGCTCGGTCCGATCATGGGACCGACGCTGGGCGCCTGGCTGACGGAGACCTACAGTTGGCACTGGGTTTTCCTGGTCAATTTGCCGGTCGGCATCTTCACGGTGCTCGGCCTCATGGCGTTCATGGACGAGAGTGAGCCGCGCCAAGGGATGCGGTTCGACTGGTTCGGCTTCGCCGCGCTCGCCACCGGCATCGGCGCCATGCAGCTGATGCTTGACCGCGGCGAGCAGGTCGGATGGTTCTCCTCGCCCGAGATCGTCACCGAAGCGATCGTCTCAGCCACCGGTTTCTATTTCTTCTTTGCCCACTCGCTCACCACGGCGACGCCGTTCGTCCGCTTCGAGATCTTCAAGGATCGCAACTACGTCGGCGGCATCCTGTTCATGGTCGTCATCGGCGTCGTGCTGTTCGGTACTATGGCGCTGGTCTCGCCCTACCTGCAAAATGTCCTCAACTATCCGATCCTCACGGCCGGGCTGCTGCTCGCCGGCCGCGGCATCGGCACGCTCCTCAGCATGCTGATGGTGGGCCGGCTGATGCGCCTGATCGAGGCGCGCTATCTGATCCTCATCGGCTTGCTGCTGACCGCGGTGACGCTGCAACAGATGAGCGGCTTCACCGAACTGACCGCCGCGTCGAGCATTCTCTGGACGAGCGTCGTGCAAGGCGTCGGCATCGGCCTCGTCTTCGTTCCGCTCAGCACCGTCGCCTTCAGCACATTGCCGGGGCACCTGCGCACCGACGGGACCTCGATCCTCACCCTCGTTCGCAACATCGGCAGTTCGATCGGTATCTCGGTGATGATTGCCAATCTCACCAACTCAACCATCGTGATGCACGCCAATCTCACCCAATACGTGACGCCGTTCAACAACGCGCTGCAGATGCCGAATGCCGCGATGCTCGACCTCAACACCGACACCGGCCGCGCGCTGATGGATCAGATCATCACCCAGCAATCCATCGTTGTCGCTTATGCGAACGATTTCCGCCTGCTGATGTGGCTCACCATCGCGGTGATCCCGCTTGTCTTCGTGATCGGCTCCGCGCGCGCGCCCCGTCCGGCCGCCGGGGCCGCGCCTGCGCTAGCCGCTGCGCACGCCTTCGACTAGGCATGATCCCGAAAAGTGGGCGCCGGTTTTCGGAAGAGGTCATGCCCCACAATAAGATAGAGCGCGATGACGCTTCGAAGAAAAGTCATCGTGCTCTAGGTTCGGTGATACCGATCGATCAACGATCCGATACCGTCGCCTCACGAACTCAATCCGCGCGCTCGATGATGACCTGTTCGGTTTTGGCGAGCAGGCGGTAGCGGCCCTGGTGCTCATCGAGAAAGGCGTCGATGGCGGGCTGCGGCCGCTGCTCGGGCGGGAGATTGATCTCCCAGGTGTAGTCGTCCCAGATGACGATGCCGCCCGGAGCAAGGAGTTGCCAGACACCCAGCGAGTCGGCCATCACGTCGTCGCGCAGGTGGCTGCCGTCGATATACGCAAGATCGAATTGCCGGCCTTGCGCCGCAAGCCGCGCCAACGCGGGACCGGACTCGCTCTTGATCTTCTCCACTCGGTCTTGAAACGGCACAAGATTGCCGTCGAAGCGCGCCTCGGCGCCGCGCAGCTCTTGCGTCAATTGCCTGAACGCCTGCTCCTGGGCGCTGCCGGAAAATGTGTCGATGCAGATGATCGTCGAACGGCTGAAGAAATTGAGGAAGAACACGGCCGAGCGCCCCTCCCACGAGCCGATCTCCAAAATCCGCAACGGCTCGTCGCGCAACGGCGCCAACACCCGAACCCACGTGGCGAAATGCGCCGATGTCCAATCGGTCGTGAATTGCTTGCCTTTGAACCAAGGTTTATAGCGCAGCCGAAAGAGACTTCTTTCGAAGCGTTGCGGCCGCCGGGAAATGGCACGGGGGCGCGCGTGCCGAGACACCGTGTTGCGAGCCGCCGCCGTTCCCGTCGGTTCTGCGCCGGCGCCCGTCATCGGTGGTGAGTCCATATCGCATTCCTTGACGGTATAAATCGGCGCGACGCTACTTTTTATCGAGGCGAGGCGCCAGGGTCATGCATTGTCAATCCACACTACGCCATCAGGTAGAGGCCTCTTACCCCGGCAAAGCTCTTCGATATCAGCGAGGGACGATAATCGAAACGGCTGGTCGATTCGACGCACATTTCTCATTAAGCTGGATCTCGCGCTTCTGGACTTAGCTACGAGAGCGGCTCCACTGCCCTGAACGTTGGAGTTTGGTGCGTTGCGGCGACGCGCTCATGCGGCGCCGGCGCTTGCCGCACGATGGGCCCCGGCGCGGCTTGAGACGACATCTGGAAAGCGGGTTTCTGAGAAGCCGCCCGCCTCAGTGCCGTCCGAACAGCCGATCGATGAGCCAGCCGTCGAGGCCGCCGCCGGCGGGCTCGGGGCGGATCGGTTGGTCGGCGGCGCGCGGCGGTGGGATGCTTGCAGGCGGGGTTGGAGCGGTCACCGGCGCCGGCATGGCGATTTGCATCCCGCCGCCGAGGCCGGGCAATCCGGCGACCGGTACGCCTTGATGCGCCGCTTTCATGAAACGGCTCCAGATCTCGACCGGTAGTCCGCCCCCGGTCGTCTTCTTGGTCGGAGCGCCGTCGTCGTTGCCGAGCCACACCCCGGTAACGAGATGGGCGGTGTAGCCGATGAACCAGGCGTCGCGGAAATCCTGGCTGGTGCCGGTCTTGCCGGCGGCCGGCCAACCCGGCAGGTCGGCGTTGTGCGCGGTGCCGTTCACGAGCGTTTGCTGCAGCATCATGTTCAGCATCGCCGCGTTGTGCGCGTCGATGATGCGGCCGAAGCTCTGCGGCATATGGGCGTAGAGGGCTTTTCCGTTGGCGGCGCGCACCCGCTCGACCACGTGCGGCACGATGGCCATGCCGCCATTGGCGAAGGGCGCGTAGGCGGACACGAGCTCGACGACGGAGACTTCCGAGGTGCCGAGCGCGATCGAGGCGTTGGGCTCGAGCTTGGAGGTGATGCCGAGCCGATGCGCCGTCTTGACCACCGCGCGCGGCCCGACCTCGAGCGCGAGCCGCACCGCGACCGTGTTGAGCGAATTGGCGAGCGCCTGGGTGAGGGTGACCGGCCCGTAATACTGGTGGCCGAAATTTTCCGGGCGCCACCCTTTGACGTCGAGCGGGCGATCCTCGCGCACGGTGTCGGGGGTCAATCCGTGCTCCAGCGCCGCGAGATAGACGAACGGCTTGAAGGCCGAGCCCGGCTGGCGCCGCGCCGCAACCGCGCGGTTATATTGGCTCTCCGCGTAATCCTTGCCGCCGACCAGCGCGCGGATCGCGCCCTCCGGCGTCATGGCGACGAGGGCTCCCTGGGCGACCCCGAACTTGTCGCCCTTGGCCGCAAGCTCGTCGACAAGGGCTTTCTCGGCCGCCGCTTGCAGCACCGGATCGATCGAGGTCTCGACCACGATGTCTTCCTCAACCCGCCCGATCAGATCGTCGAGGAGGTCCATGATCCAATCGGCGACGTAATTCGCCGAGCCGCCGCCGCCGTGCACCACCTGCGGCGGATTGGCCATCGCCACCTTCACCATGTCGCCGCTGACGAAGCCCTCGTCCTGCATGGCGGTGAGCACGATCTCGGCGCGGCGTTGGGCGCCGTCGAAATTGCGCGTGGGCGCAAGCCGCGAGGGTGACTTCACCAAACCGCCCAGCAGCGCCGCCTCGGCAAGTGTCACCTGCCGCGCCGACTTGCCGAAATAACGTTGCGCGGCGGCCTCGACGCCGTAGGCGCCGGAGCCGAAATAGACGCGGTTGAGATAGAGCTCGAGGATCTGCGCCTTGCTGTAGTGCCGCTCGAGCCACAGCGCCAGCACGACCTCCTGCAGCTTGCGCATCATGGTCCGTTCGGGGCTCAGAAACAGGTTCTTTGCCAATTGCTGCGTGATGGTCGAGCCGCCCTGCGCGACGCCGCGGTGCAGCAGGTTGGCGACCACCGCGCGCCCGACGCCGACCGGATCGACGCCATGATGCGAGAAGAACCGGTGATCCTCGATGGCGATGAAAGCCTTCGGCAGATAGGCCGGCAATTCCTTGAGCGGGATCGAGGCGCCGCCCATCTCGCCGCGATTGGCCAGAACCCGTCCGTTGAGGTCGACGATCTGGATCGAGGGCGGCCGTTTCGGAATTTCGAGCGATTGGATCGGCGGCAGATGCGCGGCGACCCAGACGACGACGCCCAAGCCGCCGATCAGCATCCACAGCGCGAGCACCGCGCCCCAATAGAGAATGCGCTTCACGACGAAGCCGCCGGTGCGTCCGCCGCCTTTGTCGCCGCTCTTGCCGCCGCGCTTCTGTCGCGTTCGGCGCGGCGTCTCGGTCTCCCCACGCGGCGCGCGCGGACGCCTAGTCTTCCGCTCGGCGGCGGGGGTGCGCTCGCCGCGGGTGCGCGGCGCCTGCCGCGGCTCGGGCGCGGCCTCGTCCTCGCTTGCCGATCCCAGCCGATCTTGTGGGCGCAGCCGCACTTCCACCGCCGTGGCGTCGACCGCCGGCTTGCGGCGCGCGCGCCCCTTCCGTCCCACCGCTTGTCTCCCGTCGCGGCCTCGCGGCCGCAGGCCTCCGCCCCGCAGCCTAGCGGCAGCGATTTAAGGCGGTGTTACTGAGGTGGGGGGCCGCGAAGACTGGCGTCATCCCGGGCTCGTGCCCGGGACCCATGGTGCGGCGAAGTTCGGCGGCTCAGGTGAGGGCGGCGCCGTGCGCCAAATTCCGACGCACGACACGAGTTGAAAAATGGGTCCCGGGCACGAAGCCCGGGACGACAGCTGAGTTCGTGGCGCGGGTCGCGGGCGCCACAACGAGGCCCGGGATCACAGCCGAAGTCGTGCCGCGTCCGGATATTGCGAGGGCCGCCGGTATTACTCCGCCGCCGTCCCGGCCTTGGGCTTCTCGAGATCGGCCGGAGTGAACAGGGCGATCAGCGCGCGCTTGATCGCGGCCTGCCGGGTCGGCGAGGTGATCTTGGCGCCCATCAGGTCGGTCACGTAAAAAACGTCGACCACGCGCTCGCCGAAGGTGGCGACGTGGGCGGAGGTGATGTTGAGATTGAGCTTCGACAGGGTCGTGGTCAGCTCGTAGAGGAGGCCGGTACGGTCCAGGCCGGTGACCTCGACGACCGTGTAGCGGTGGGACCATTGATTGTTGATCATCACCTCCGGCTCGACCGCGAACGCCTT
The DNA here is from genome assembly GCA_052148715.1 of Xanthobacteraceae bacterium. GTDB lineage: Bacteria > Pseudomonadota > Alphaproteobacteria > Rhizobiales > Xanthobacteraceae > JBKQHQ01. The sequence goes on from JBKQHQ010000102.1 coordinate 17,283, forward strand.
GAGCGGACCGCGCACCGGCGCGCGCTTGGCGACCACGTCCGGCAGACGCAGATCGCCGCGCAGCGCCTTCTCGATCGCCTCGGCGATGCGCACGCCGCGGCGCGTCTCGTCCTCGTCGCGCTCGAATTGCCGCGTCAGCGAGATGGTATCGAGCGCGCGGCCGTCGGTCGTCGTGTAGATCTGGGCGTCGACGATGTTGGCATCGGTCACCGCGCAGGCGCCGGCCATGATGGAGAGGAGCCACGGATGGTCCGGCGCCAGCACGGTGAGTTCGGTAACGCCGCGCGTCCTGTTGAAGCCGACCTTGGTCGCCAGCGTCTTGCCCGCCGCTTCGGCCTCGCGCACGAAGCGCGCGTGCACCGCCCTGTGCGGCAGGTCGACTTTGAGCCAGTAGGCCGGGTAATGCCGCGCCACATAGGCATCGAGCGCCTCGGGCGTCCAGTCCGGCAGCTCGGCGCGCAGCTCGGCCTGGGCGATGGCGACGCGTTGCGCGCGATTGACCTCGGAGAAGCCGCCGGTGAGCACCGGCTCGGTTTCATAATAGAGCGTGCGGATCAACTGCGCCTTCCATCCGTTCCACACGCCCGGCCCGACCGCGCGGATGTCGGCGTTGGTGAGAATGGTGAGGAGCTTCAGCCGCTCGAGCGATTGCACCACCGCGGCGAAATTCTCGATGGTCTTGCGATCGGAGAGGTCGCGCGACTGCGCAACCGTCGACATGACCAGGTGGTTCTCGACCAGCCAGGCAACAGTTTCGGTCTCGGCCGGCGAGAAGCCGAGGCGCGGACAAATTCGCCGCGCCACGCGCGCGCCGGCGATCGAATGGTCTTCGATGCGTCCCTTGGCAATGTCGTGCAGGAACAAAGCGATGTACAGCACGGCACGGTGCTGCGGCTGGATCTTGTGCACCAGCTCGTTGGCGAGCGCGAACTCGCTGTTGGTGCCGCGCTCGATCTCGGCCAGCACGCCGATGCAACGCAACAGGTGCTCATCCACCGTATAGTGGTGATACATGTTGAACTGCATCATGGCGACGACGCGGCCGAAAGCGCGCACGAAGTGGCCGAGCACGCCGGCTTCGTTCATCCGCCGCAGCACCGTTTCGGCGTCGTCGCGGGAAGTGAGAATCTCGAGGAACAGCCGGTTCGCCTCCGGGTTCTCGCGCATCTCGCGGTCGATCAATTTCAGGGAACGGGTCGCGGCGCGCATGGCGTCGGGATGAAAGGCGAGGTTGTTCTTCTGCGCCAGATGGAAGATGCGGATGAGATTGATCGGGTCGCGGCGGAAGACCTCCGCATCCGCGATATTGATGCGATTGTTGTCGACGACGAAATCTTCGGCGTCCGGCAGCCCGCGCGGGCCCCACGGTCGAAACCGCGCCATGAAACGGCTGAGCACCGGCATCGGCTTCGCCTGCCGGCTTTCCAGCGCGGCGCACAGGATGGCGGTGAGATCGCCGACGTCCTTGGCGATCAGGAAATAGTGCTTCATGAAGCGCTCGACGTCCTGCAGGCCAGGATGCTTGGTGTAGCCGAGCCGCACGGCGATCTCGCGCTGGATGTCGAACGATAAGCGCTCCTCGGCGTGGCCGGTGACGAAATGCATGTGGCAGCGCACCGACCACAGGAAATCCTCGCAGCGACTGAACAGCCTGTACTCCTGGTGGTCGAAGACGCCCCGGTCGACCAACTCCTCGGGCGTGCGGACGCGATAGACATATTTGGCGATCCAGAAGAGCGTGTGCAGATCGCGCAAGCCGCCTTTGCCGTCCTTCACGTTCGGCTCGACCAGATAGCGGGACTGCCCGGCGCGCCGCAGCCGCTCCTCGCGCTCCGCGAGCTTGGCCGAGACGAACTCGGCGGCCGTGCCCTGCACGACTTCCTTGTCGAACCGGGTGATCAACTCGTCGAAGAGTCTTTGGTCGCCGATCAGGAACCTCCCTTCCAGAATCGACGTGCGTATCGTCAGGTCCGCCTTGGCTTGGCGGATGCATTCGTCGATCGAGCGCGTCGCGTGGCCGACCTTGAGGCCGAGATCCCACAGACAGTAGAGGACCGCTTCGGCGACCGACTCCCCCCACGCGGTTTGTTTGTAAGGCAGCACGAACAGCAGGTCGATATCGGAGCCCGGTGCAAGCAGGCCGCGGCCGTAGCCGCCGGTCGCGATGATCGCCATGCGTTCGGCCGCGGATTGGATGCGCGGCGGATACAGCCGCTTTGCCGCGAACTCGTAGAGGACGCCAATGAGTCCGTCCTGCAGGCGGCACAGCCGCTCGGCGCAGCGGCGGCCATGGCGATCTCTCAGGAGCAGCGCTTCGGCGGTCTTGCGCCCTTGGTTCAGCACGGCCTTGAGCCGCCGCGCCACGGCAACCCGCAGCTCGCGTTCATTCCCGGCATGATCCTCGGCAAGCGTTTGCAGGCTCGCGGCGAGCTCGCTCGCGTCGAACAGTTCGACGTCCTTCTTTGCCGGATCGATCGACAGCATGACGAGTCCGCAATAGCCGACCGTTGTTCCCGTGTCACCCTCATGTCAGGCGTGAACGCTTGCCGGGCCACGGAGTGTCGGCAGAACGAATATTGCAATATTGAACGTATATTTGGAATTAATTTCCAATTGACGGTATGTATTGCGCTCTGTAAAGAATAACAATTGCGGCGGACTGAATGAGCCCGCGTGCCAGCGCTCGCTCAATCTTGCTCTGCGCCGGTGCGTCGCACGTCACCGTGACGGCGAAACGGTTCCGTCAGCCGGCCGGTAATCGCGCGACGCGGTGGCGTGCCTGGAGCTCTCGATCATGCATATCTTCCGACGCTCGCTGCTCGCTGCCATGCTCCTCACTGCGCTGGCGCCGAACGTCCACGCCGCCGACAATCCGAAGGAGATCCGCATCGACTGGGCGACCTACAATCCGGTGTCGATCCTGCTGAAGGACAAGGGTTTCCTGGAGAAGGAATTTGCCGGCGAGGGGATTGGTATACGCTGGGTGCAGACGCTCGGCTCGAACAAGGCGCTCGAATTCCTGAATGCGAGCGCGATCGATTTCGGCTCGACCGCCGGATCCGCGGCGCTCCTCGCCAAGATCAACGGCAACCCGATCAAGTCGATCTACGCCTATTCGAAGCCCGAATGGACGGCGCTGGTGACGCGCAAGGACTCTTCGATCAACGCGGTGGCCGACCTCAAGGGCAAGCGCGTCGCCGTCACGCGTGGCACCGATCCGCATATCTTTCTGGTGCGGGCGTTGCAAAAGGCGGGCTTGACCGAGAAGGACATCCAGCCGGTCCTGTTGCAGCACCCGGACGGTAAGACCGCGCTGATCCGCGGCGACGTCGACGCCTGGGCCGGGCTCGACCCGATGATGGCGCAGGCGGAGGTCGAGGACGGTGCCCGGCTGTTCTATCGCAACGCCGACGCCAATACCTATGGCATCCTCAATGTGCGGGAGGAGTTTTCCGCCCAGCATTCGGACCTGGTGAAACGCGTGCTCGCCGTCTACGAGACGGCGCGCCGATACGCGCTCGCGCATCCCGACGAGGTGAAGAAGAGCTTCATTGCTGTCACCAAGCTGCCGGACGCGGTCGTCGACAAGCAGCTCAACGAGCGAACGGATCTGAGCAACAGCAAGATTTCCGCTGCGCAGCACGAGTCGATCCGCGCCGCGGGCCTCGCGCTGCAGGCCGCGGGCGTGATCTCCGCCGACGTCGACGTGAAGAAGATTCTCGATCAGTTGATCGACGATCGGTTTACCATCGCGGGATGGTGATCTTGCCTCTCCCTGTCTGTGACTTTTTGCGGGAGAGGCAAGAAAGCGACCTCAAAAAACTGCCATCAAAGGATCGCCTCGATTCCCTTGCGCCGGATGACATTCAGGAGAGCAAGAGCCGCTCCGGTAGGCTGCTTGGTGCCGCGTTCTAGTTGCGAGACGTAGCCTACGGTCAGGTTCAGGTGACGCGCGAATACAGCTTGGCTCATTTTCGCACGTTCCCGCATGGCTCGAATTTGCGCGCCAGTAATCGGCTTCACTGCGGGCATTGCTTTTGAACCAAGATGCCGCAGGGTGATCTTGTCATGCGTGGCCTGGTCGAGAAGGCCCGATTTCCGCATGTCCGTGGCCGTTTCGAGCAACGCTTTCGCCAACCGACTAGGCTTCTTATTGGTCATCGTCATACTCCACCTCCTGTATCAAACCATCCGTGATCGCCTGCGCGATCTGGTTTGCGCTTGCCCCAAGCCAGGCCTTCGCCACATCTTGTGCGGTTTCCAGCTCATCATCGTCTACGTTGTCACGTTCGTTTTTGGCGAAGCCGTAAAGAAACACGGCCCGCCTATCAGGACGGTACGCCACGAGCACGCGGAACCCGCCGGATCGCCCTTGCCCCGGCCGGGCAATCCTTTGCTTGATGACTCCGCCACCCAAATTCGCGTCCACCAACCCACGTTCCGCGCGCCCGACGGCTTCACGCAAGTGATTATCGGAGATGCGCTGGCGGCGAGCAAAACGTAAAAACCCTTTCGTTATGAAAACCTTCAACTCCAATCTCCTATACTTTGAACTATAGTTATATGGACCATAGAATTCAATCCTTTCCTTTGACTAGGGATTAGCGACGCTTGGTAGTGAGAGTTTGGCTTGGAGAAACATGAGTTCAGTCCGAGTGGGCGAGCGCTTCAGCGCCTCGCACGCCGTCACGCCCCGCGGACTCGCCGGTGCACTCGGGAGCCCCACGGAGCGCGGGCGTTGTCCTCCATCGACGGCGTTGCGTTTGGCGGGCAGGTTGTGTCTCCTTTGCCGATGACCATCACGGCTCAAGCTGCCGCCGCCGAGACCGGGACACGCAAGAATGCGTTCGCCCGCCGGGCTCGCCCGGTGCTTGGGCTCGTCCTGCCGGTCGGCCTTGCGCTGCTGTGGGAACTGGCGGTTCGGCTCGGCCTCTCGGACGGTCGGCTGGTGCCGCCGCCAAGTCGCATCTTTGACGAATTTGCGCAGCTCGCGCGGGGCGGCGAGCTGGTGCGCCACTTTGCGGCGACGACGACGCGCGTGGCCGCTGGTTTTGCATTGGGCACCGTAGCGGGGACACTGATGGGGGCGATCGCGGGCTACTCGAGCCTCGTGCGGCGCCTGATCGATCCTAGCCTGCAGGGCCTGCGTGCCGTCCCCTCTATTGCCTGGATTCCATTGTTCATCCTCTGGCTCGGGATTTTCGAGACGTCGAAGGTGGCGCTCATCGCCGTCGGCGTTTTCTTTCCGGTCTATCTCGGCGTCATGGGCGCGATCCTGGCGGTCGATCGCAAGATCGTCGAGGTCGGCCGCGTCTTTCGCCTGTCCGCAGTTGCGATGGTGCGGCGGATTCTGCTGCCCGCGGTGCTGCCCACCTATGTCGTCTCCTTGCGTGCGGGGCTTGGTCTCGGCTGGATGTTTGTCATCGCCGCCGAATTCATGGGGGCCTCCGAGGGGCTCGGCTTCCTCCTCATCGACGGCCAGCAGCTCGGCAAGCCTGCCGAGATCGTGGCAGCGATCGTCGCCTTCGCGGTGCTCGGCAAGCTGACCGACTGGCTTCTCGTCCTCGCCGCGGCGCCGTTCCTGCGCTGGCAGGACGTTTTTGCGCCCGCCGGGGAAGCTTGATGTTGATCCTCGACAAGGTCGGCAAAACCTATCCGAACGGCGTGCGGGCGCTCGACGGCGTCTCGCTCGAGGTCTCGCTGGGCGAGATCGTGGCGGTCGTGGGCGGCTCCGGCTGCGGCAAGTCGACCCTGCTGCGCGTCGTGTCCGGTCTAGACCGGCCGAGCCAAGGCCACGTCACGCTCGACGGCGCCGTAATCACCGCGCCGCACGAAAAAATCGGCATCATCTTTCAGGAGCCGCGCCTGTTGCCGTGGCTCAGCGTCAGAGAAAATGTCGGCTTCGGGCTTGAGGATCGGGCCAAGGCCGAGCGCGACGCACGCGTAGCGCAAGCCCTCGAGCGCGTCGGCTTGACCGAGAAAGCCCGAATGTGGCCGCGCGAGCTGTCCGGCGGCCAGGCGCAGCGGGTGGCGATTGCCCGCGCGCTGGTGCCGCGGCCCGAGGTGCTGCTGCTCGACGAGCCGTTCTCGGCGCTCGACGCATTCACTCGGATCGACCTGCAGGACCACCTGCTCGATCTATGGGCGGATTTCAAGCCGACGCTGCTGGTCGTGACCCACGACGTCGAGGAGGCGGTTGTGCTCGCCGATCGCGTCCTGGTCATGCAGCCGCGGCCGGGTCGCCTGTACGAGGAAATTAGCGCCGACCTGCCGCGCCCGCGCGATCGCCAATCGGCGGCGTTCGATTTCGTCAAACGCCGGGTGCTGGCGGCGCTCGATCGCTCGCTCGATCGCCAGGTCGGCGCCGATGGCGAGGCGGGCGTCAGCGCCGGCGCGGCGCTGTGGTGGTGAGGGTGGTCAACGGGCGGTGGATCGCCTATTTCCGGGGTTGAGGACACTCTTGGACTTGGAGTTTTCCCCCATGGACGCTGCCGCGCTGCGCGCTCTGCAAGCCCCGATCAAGGACCAGTACAAGAGCGATCCCAAGGCCGCGTTCATCACGCTTAGGGCCAAGGGGACGCTCGACGACGGCACCATTGCCTGCAAGGTCGAGACCGGACGCGCGCTCGCGGTCGCGGGCCTGCATCCGGCGACAGGCGGCTCGGGGCTCGAGCTGTGCTCGGGCGACATGCTGCTCGAGGCGCTGGTGGCCTGCGCCGGCGTCACCCTCAAGGCGGTCTCGACCGCGCTCGACATCCCGCTGCGATCGGCAAAGGTGGCGGCCGAAGGCGACCTTGATTTTCGCGGCACGCTTGGGGTCGCCAAGGATGCGCCGGTTGGTTTCGCGGAAATCAGGCTGCGCTTCGATGTCGACACCGACGCCCCGCAGGACAAGCTTGATCAGCTGCTGAAGCTGACCGAGCGCTATTGCGTGGTCTATCAAACGATCAAGAGCGGCCCTGCGGTCAAGCTGACGCTCAGCCGGGAATCCTGATCGAATCTGCCCGCTCGACTTAGGGAAATCCGTCATGCATCCAGTCGTTGCCGTCATTGGTGCCGGAACCATGGGGAGCGGCGTCGGCCAGAGGCTGGTCGAGCGCGGCTTGAAGGTTCTCGCTCCGCTAGCGGGCCGCAGCGAGGCGAGCGTAAAACGGGCGCTCGCCGCGGGAATGATTTCGGTCGCCGACCGAGAGATCGCCGACGCCGACGTCGTCCTCTCGATCGTGCCGCCGGCAGAGGCTACCGCGGTGGCGCAACGGTTTGTCCCCTTGCTCAAAGGCAAGACGGCCGTCTACGCCGATTGCAATGCGGTGAGCCCGGAGACAGCGATCGGCATCGGGCAGATCTTCGCCCCGACCGGATGCCCTTATGTCGACGTGGGCATCATCGGCGGGCCGCCCCGGCCGGACGGCTATGGTCCCGCCCTCTACGCTTCGGGGCCGCAGGCGTCGCGTCTGGCCGCGCTCGCCGCCCATGGGCTCGATCTACGCGTGCTCGACGGGCCGATCGGGGCCGCCTCGGCGCTAAAGATGTCGTATGCCGGAATCACCAAGGGTTTTACCGCGGTCGGCGCCGCGATGATGCTCGCGGCGAGCCGTGCCGGCGCGGCCGACGCGCTCTACCAGGAGCTCGCCGCAAGCCAGCCGGCGCTGCTAGCCTGGCTCGCGCGGCAGATGCCGGGCATGTACGGCAAGGCCTACCGCTGGGTCGCCGAGATGGAGGAGATCGCGCAATTCGCCGGCGAGCATGGCCCGACCGCCGAGATCTACGAAGGGGTGGCTCGCTTCTACGACGGCATGGCGCAGGACTTTTCCGGCCCGAAAACGCGGACGGCGGCGCTTACGGCCTTCGTGCAGGGCCCGGTGCGCAACGCGGCGGAGTAGTCCGTCGCTACTTGCTGCCCCAGATCTCCGCCAGTCGTGCGTCACTCGAGCCCATCGTGTAGGTCTGTTTGTTCCCGCAGTTGTCGCACGCGAAGGTGTGACGCTCGTATCGACGCCTCCGAGCCTGGCACGGCGTGCGCGATGCAAGCTCCATCTTGGTCGCGCAGTGGATACAAGCCGGTTGGAACAAGGAGGGGGGACGCGGCCTGCGTCCAAGCCTCAGTTTATCAAGCACGCGTGCGTTCTGAACGCCTGCAAATGGCACATCTTTCATGATTTACCCCAAAGCAACAGTAAGCAACGGTACGTCCTTGTGGCGACGACAATCGCGTATGCGACGACGGTACGTCAATACGTCGGCTTGGCCGCGCGATTGCACGTGGGTTTTTACGGAGAGCTGTGACCGAATTGATACACCGATGCGCAAGAGCCTGCGGCAGGATCTGCACTTTTGTACGGCAGGAGTTGCATTTTTGATCGGTGCGGAAGCGTGATCTGTACATCGGCGTCGATGGTCGTGGCGGTCTCGCCTTCGACGTCGGCGTGCGCCGGGTTCTGACGAATGGACGGGTGTTCGGCGCATTACGAGCGGGTGTGACCGTCGGCATTTCCGCCACGACCGTGCGGCATAATCCCCGCTGAATCCGCCCGGCGGTGGAGGCGAAACCCCGCTTGTCCCGGAGAGGCTTACGAGGGAACCGACGCGTGGGTCCACGTTGGACATCAATTCTCAGTCCGACACACCTCGCCGCAGCCCGTGGACCTATACCAGCCGGCCAAAGTGACATAAGATCGGCGCAGCCCGAGACGGCCACGAGTGAAGGCCGAGATCAATAGCGGGCCACGCCAAAGGGAGAGATGCCATGCGAAACAAACTGCTGTGCGGAATTGCGGCCGTCGCCGTTCTTGGAGCCGTTGGGCCACTCCAGGCTCAGGAGACGGTCAAAATCGCTTATATCGATCCGCTGTCCGGCGCCGGCGCCAGCATCGGCGAGGCCGGGCTCAAAAATTTTCAGTTCATCGCTGAGGATCAGAATGCCAAGGGCGGAGCGCTTGGCAAGAATATTGAGGTCATCGGCTACGACAACAAGCTCAACCCGCAGGAGTCCCTCGTTCAAATGCAGAAGGCCATCGACGATGGCGTCCGCATCGTCACCCAGGGCAACGGCTCCTCGGTCGCGGCGGCGATCACCGATTTCGTCGCCAAGTTCAACGAGCGCAATCCCGGCAAGGAGGTCCTCTTTCTGAACTACGCCGCCGTCGACCCGGTGCTCACCAATGAGAAGTGCAATTTCTGGCACTTCCGCTGGGACGCCAACTCCGACATCAAGATGGAAGCGCTGACCAATTATATGAAGCCGCGCACCAACATCAAAAGCATCTATCTGATCAACCAGGACTACTCGTTCGGCCAGGCAGTGCGCAGCGAGGCGCGCAAGATGCTGGGCGCCAAGCGGCCCGATGTGCAGATCGTCGGCGACGAGGTCACCCCGCTGCAACGGACCACCGACTTTGCGCCCTACATCGCCAAGATCAAGGCGTCCGGCGCCGATAGCGTCGTCACTGGCAACTGGGGCCAGGACTTCGCCCTGCTGCTCAAGGCGGCTGCCGATGCCGGTCTGCAGGTGGATTGGTACACCTATTACGCCGGAGGAACGGGAGGCCCAACCGCCATCCGGCAGACCGGCCTCAATCATCGCGTGTTCCAGATCACGGAAGGAGGGGCCAATATTCCGAATGCCGCGTCACAGGAGTTTGAGAATGAGCTGCGTGCCAAAACAGGCATCGGGCTCTCCTATGCGCGCGGCGTCAACGAGATACGCATGCTGGCCGCGGCGATCGACGCAGCGAAATCGACCGAATCGGCCAAGATTGCCGCCAAGCTTGAGGGCATGAAGGTCACGGCCTTCACCGGCGGCGACGCATTCATGCGCGCCGATGACCATCAGTTCTTCCAACCCATGTACATCGAGTCGTTCGGCGAGCGCGGAGCGAACGAGCCGTTCGACGAGGAAAAGACCGGGTGGGGGTGGCGCGTCGTCGAGAAGATCGATACCCCCAACACCATGCTTCCGACCACCTGTAAGATGCAGCGTCCGGCGTCCTAGCTTGGCCGATGCGATCGACGCACCGTAGGCTGGGCGAAGGCGGCCGCAACGTTGCCGTGTCGGCACTGTGTGCGTTCCGCCGCGCCCACGCGGCGAGCCCTGTTCTGATAGGACCTGGCCAGTCCCGTGTGGTGGGTCCGGGGCGGTACATAAGTCGAAAACGCCTGGGCCGCCTCTGCTTACCCTACGGGTGATTCCTTCTGAACCTCATCCGGGCAATCGGCACGCAGCCGCCCGGGTGAGCTCGATAACAGCGGTCGCTCCGTGCTCGAACTGATCTTCAACTCGACCCTGAACGGCATCCTGTTCGGCATGCTGCTGTTTCTCATGGCGAGCGGTCTTACGCTCATCTTCAGCATGATGGGCGTCCTCAATTTCGCGCATGCCAGCTTCTACATGTTGGGCGCGTTTTTCGGCTTTCAGATCAGCCGATGGACGGGGTTCTGGCCAGCGCTCGTGCTGGCGCCGGTCCTGGTCGGCCTCGTCGGGGCGCTGGTCGAGCGCTACGGGCTGCGCAACGTGCACAAGCACGGCCATGTCCCCGAATTGCTGTTCACTTTCGGCCTCGCCTTCGTGATCGAGGAGGTCGTGCAGATGATCTGGGGCAAGGCGCCGGTCGATTTCCGGGTTCCGTCAATTCTCGACTTTCCGGCCTTCACGCTGTTCGGCACCAATTTTCCCGCCTACAAGCTGTTCATGCTGCTGGTTTCCATCAGCATATTCGTCGTCCTGTTCGGCATCCTGACGCGCACGCGGGTCGGCCTCGTGGTCCAGGCGGCATTGACGCATCCGCAGATGGTCGCTGAGCTCGGCCATAACGTACCCTTGGTGTTCATGGCCGTGTTTGGCGTCGGCAGCGCGCTTGCGGCGTTGGCCGGCGTCATCGCGGGACCGGCGTTGGTGACGCAATCCAATATGGCGGGACTTCTGGGGCCGATTCTCTTCGTGGTGGTGATGATCGGCGGTCTCGGGTCGCTCGCCGGCGCCTTCGGGGCGTCGTTGCTCATCGGCCTGCTGCAGACCTTCGCGGCGTCGATCAATCTGACGCTGGCCGACATTTTCGGCTTCGTGCATTTCACTCCAAGCCCGGGCTCGATCCTCGGCGATCTGTGGAGCGTAACGATCGCGCAGATCGCGCCGATTCTGCCCTATCTGCTGTTGGTCCTGGTGTTGATCTTCAAGCCGGCCGGGCTGTGGGGGACGCGGGAGACATGACCGGCACCTTCGTGGCAGGCACCGGTGTCGCGCAACGGCCCGCCGTGCTGGGCGTAGCCGGGCGCTATGGCGCATGGATCGCGCTCGCATTGCTGTTGGCGGTGCTGCCGCTCGGGCTCCGCTCCGGCACCGCGCTCACCCTGCTGAGCCTGATGGGCATCTCGGTCGTGTTCGCGTTGTCCTACAATATGCTGCTCGGCCAGACCGGCCTGCTCTCCTTCGGTCATGCGGTCTATTTCGGTCTCGGCGCGTATATTGCCGTCCATGCCATGAACGCGGCAATCGCTGGCCGGCTCCCGGTCCCGCTTCCGGTCATCCCGCTCGCCGGCGGGTTCGGCGGCCTCGTGTTTGCGATCTTGTTCGGCTGGGTCTCGACCAAACGCAGCGGCACCGCCTTCGCGATGATCTCGCTTGGGCTCGGCGAACTCGTGGGCTCGAGCACGCTGATCCTGCGCAGCTTCTTTGGCGGCGAGGAAGGCATCACGACGGACCGCACGAAGCTGCTGCGCGTCTTCGATTGGAGCTTCGGCCAACAGATCCAGGTCTATTACCTGATCGCCGCCTGGTGCCTGCTTTGCATGTTCTTGATGTACAAATTCACGCAGACCCCGCTCGGACGCATGTGCAATGCCGTGCGCGACAATGCGGAACGGGCGCAATTCGTCGGCTACAATCCGCAGGTCGTGCGCTTTCTCGCCTTCTGTGCGTCCGGCTTCTTCGCCGGTATTGCGGGCGGCCTCGCCGCCATCAACTTTGAGATCGCCAATTCAGCCTACTTCGGCGCCACCCAGTCGGGCACGGTGTTGCTGGCCACCTTCATCGGCGGTGCCGGCTATTTCATCGGCCCCGTGATCGGCGCTGTCCTGGTGAGCTATCTGCAGGTCATGCTGAGCGATGTCACGGAAGTCTGGCAGCTCTATTTCGGGCTTCTCTTCATCTCCGTGGTGACGTTCGCGCCGCAAGGCCTTGCCGGCCTGCTGACAATGCACGTGAAGCCGTGGCGCCAGGGCACGCTGCCCAAGATCCTGGCTGCTTACGCGCTTGCCCTGCCGCCTGCGCTCGTCATGCTGGCAGGCGTCGCCATGATGATCGAGATGACGTATCGCCTCTCCGTCAAGGCTGCCGAAGGGCCGGCGATGACGTTCCTGATGGTCCGGATCTCCGCCAATCATCCGCTTGTCTGGCTGGGTGCGGCCGCTCTCGTGGTCGGGGGCTTCGCGCTGTTCCGTCTGACCTGGCCGGTCGTCGCCGCCGCCTGGAGTCACGTCGCCGCGCCGCCCGGCGAGGAGCCGGGGCGATGACGGCGCCGGCGCTAGCACTGTCCGGCCTTCGCAAGGCTTTTGGCGCGACCGAAGTGATCCGCGGCGTCGACCTTGCCGTGCCGGCGCGCGAGCGCCACGCGGTGATCGGCCCGAACGGCGCCGGAAAATCGACGCTGTTCAATCTCATCAGCGGGCTGCTGCGGCCGAATGCCGGATCAATCGCGCTGCACGGCAACGACATCACCGCCTTGCCTCCCTTTCAGATCAACCGGCGCGGGCTTTCGCGCAGCTTCCAGGTCACCAATATTTTCAGCCGCATGAGCGTCTGGGAGAACGTGCGCTGCGGCGTGCTGTGGTCGGCCGGCGAGCGCTACTGCTTCTGGCGCGGCGCCGATCTCGCGTCCGAAGTCAGTACGCGCACCGACCGCATCCTTGCGGACTTCGACCTCGCCGGCCGCCGCGACGTGCCGGCCGGCGTGCTGAGCTACGCCGAGCAGCGCGCCTTGGAGCTTGCCGTCACCATTGCGGGCGGCGCCGACGTCATTCTGCTCGACGAACCGACTGCCGGGATGAGCCATGCCGAGACCGATCGCGCGGTGGCGCTGATCCGGCGCGTGAGCGAGGGCCGCACCCTCATGATCGTCGAGCACGACATGGGCGTGGTGTTCGGACTGGCCGACCGGATTTCGGTGCTCGTCTATGGGAAGATCGTCGCCTCCGGAACGCCGGCCGAGATACGCAACGATCGCATGGTCCGGGAAGCCTATCTAGGCGAGGAGGCGCACTGATGCTCGCCGTGCGCGCCCTGCACGCCTATTACGGCAAGAGCCACATTCTGCAGGGCGTCGACCTGGACGTTGCCGGCGGCGAGGTCGTGAGCCTCATTGGCCGCAACGGCGTCGGCCGCTCGACCACCATCAAGGCGATCATCGGCGAGGTGCCGCCGGTCGGCTCGATCCGTTTCAAGGACCGCGAGATCGCCGGCTTGCCAAGCTACCGCATCGCGCGGCTCGGCCTTGGCTATGTGCCGGAGAATCGCGACATCTTCCCGTCCTTGACGGTTCGCCAGAATCTCATACTCGGCGTCAAGAACGTGCGGCGTCCGGGGAAATGGCGCATCGATGACATGCTTGCCATGTTCCCGAACCTCGCGCAGCGCGCCGACACGGCGGCGGGGGTGCTCTCGGGCGGCGAGAAGCAGATGCTGACCATCTGCCGCACCCTCATGGGCGACCCGGAGCTGATCATGATCGATGAGCCGACCGAAGGCCTCGCTCCGCTCATCGTCCGCCTGGTGGCGGACCTGATCGCCGAAATCGCGCGGCGTGGGGTGGCGATCCTGCTGGTGGAGCAGAAGCTCACCATCGCGCTGGAGATTTCCGCGCGGGTCTACGTCATGGGGCACGGCGCGATCGTGTTCCAAGGGACTCCTGGCGAGCTCAAGGCCAACCAGGCGATCCGCCGCGAATGGTTGGAAGTATGATGGGCGCTGGCCGTCCTCACGCTTGGGAAAAGTCGTATCCGGAGGGCCTGCGCTGGGATACGCCGATCGGAACCTCGACCTTGCAGGAGCTGCTCGACCGCGCCGCTGCTTACGGTGAGCGGACCGCGCTTGAATATCGCGAGCGGCGCGTCACCTTCCGTGAGCTGCACGCTCAGGCCGAGCGCGCGGCGGCGGCATTTCTCAATCTCGGCATCGACCGTGATTGTGCGGTCGCCTTGCTTTTGCCGAACACGCCCTGGCATCCCGTCGCTTTCTTCGGCGCCTTGCGCACCGGTGCTCGCGTCGTTCACCTGAGCCCGCTCGACGCCGAGCGGGAGCTGATCCATAAGCTGCACGACAGCGGCGCGCGCACCATCGTGACCACCAACCTGTCCGGACTGGATTCGTTGGCGCTCAAACTCGCCGCCGCCGGCCACGTCGATCGCGTGATCGTCGGCGATGACCGTGCGTGGAGCCCTTCGCCCGGCGCATCGTCGCGTGCGCCCGGCGAGACCGGTGCGATCGCGCTCGAGGTTCTGATGGCGACGAGCCCCACACCCACGGTGTGGCCATCGGTGAGCGCTGAAGACATCGCACTTCTGCAATATACTGGCGCCACCACCGGAGTTCCCAAGGCCGCGGTGCTGACCCATGCCAACCTGACCGCGGCCGTTTCGAGCTACCGTATCTGGGTCGAGGCACAGAGGCCTCCGAGCGCCACGCCCGATCGCGTGATCATGGTATTGCCGCTGTTTCACATCTATGGCCTCACCGCCGTCATGCTGCGTCATCTGGCAAGCGGCAATGAGCTGATGTTGCGGCCGCGATTCGAGATCGAGGCCGTGCTCCGCGATATCGAGGTCAACCGCGCCACGCTGTTTCCGGGCGTCCCCACGATGTGGATCGCCCTCCTTAGTCATCCGGGCATCGAGCGCTGTGATTTGAGCTCGCTGCGTTCCTGCAATTCCGGCGGCGCGCCGCTCCCGGTCGAGGTGGCAGAGCGATTTCATCGGCTCACCGGCCTGCCTTTGCCGAGCGGCTGGGGCATGACGGAAGCCTCGCCGGCCGGCACCAGCGTGCCGCTCGACGGTCCCTCGAAACCGGGAACGATCGGCGTTCCGCTGCCGGGCATCGTGGTCGAGGTGGTGGCGCTCGACGATCCGCGCCGGGTGCTCGTTCCGGGCGAGATCGGCGAATTGAAGATCAAGGGCGCCAACGTGATGCAGCGCTATTGGAACCGTCCGGCCGAGACACAGGCCGCCTTCGCGGACGGTTTCTTTCTGAGCGGCGATATCGGCACCATGGACGAGGACGGGTATTTTTTCATCCTCGACCGCAAGAAGGACATGATCATCTCCGGCGGCTTCAACGTCTATCCGCAGGTCATCGAGAACGCGATCTACGAGCATCCGGACGTCGAGGAGGTTTTGGTGATCGGCGTTGCCGACCCCTATCGCGGCGAGGCCGCCAAGGCCTTCGTCAAGCTCCGATCCGGAGCTCCGGATTTGACCCTCGCGGCCCTGCGGGACTTTCTCGCCGACAAGATCGGCCGCCAGGAGATGCCGGCCGCGCTCGAAATCCGCGCCAACCTACCGCGAACCAGCGTGGGCAAGCTGTCAAAGAAGGAACTGCTTGACGAAGAGCGGCAGAGGCCTCCTAACGCCTCCGCCCCTACTGCTCCGGCGCTGCGCGAGCGAGCATAAGGGGCGGGCCGCGCACGATCCGCGTTTCCGCCCGGCACTTCCCGATTACTTTGAATCGGGAAGTGCTCTAAAGCCCCATATTTGTCGCATTTCCTGCGGAAAACCGCTCAGTCGAATGCCCCGTAGACCGTGTCCACGACTTGGCCGGTGGCCGTATTCACCAGGAGCAGGTCTGGTCCATACCGCACCCACTGGAAGCCCGGCTCAGGCGGCGCCAACCCGAGCGTGGCCCAGTCGGCATAAAAATAAGCCGACCCCAAGAAGACCGCCGGCAGCACCCCGCCGACGACCCAACGCCGATAGGCAAAGCCACGCGGATAAATGAAGGGCGCGAGATGCACCCGATTGATCATACGGCCCCGGTAGCCGAACTGCGCGCCGCCCCGAACCGCGGGCGGCCCGCCGTGCGGCTGAACGAACGGCCGCGCGCCTGGTCTCCCTTCGGGGTGATGCTCCTCAGCCACGGTCACGGCTGGCACCGCAAGCGCGAATGCCACGGCGATAGCGAGTACGCGCAACATAGCGACACCTCCTTGTTCGATTCGCGTCGATTCTATTCGTGTGCTGATTAGCAAATTTCTACGGAAATGTAACCTACCGTCACTGCCCATACGAGGGGGGCAGCTTCGATGCTCACGACCTCTGGTTTGGGTCAAACCCTGATGGGTTCACAGCGAGAATTTCTCGGGCGCCGCATCGCGGAAGGCGCATTTCCTAGAAAACCGGTGCCCACCTTTTCCGCGAATGCTCTAAACACGTCTGCTCTCGACGGGTGAGACCGGCCCTACGGGCTTGTGCCCCGCAGGCTCGGCAACAGGTCCTTTGGCATGAACTGATTGAACACTCCTGAGCAGACAAGCGACGCCGCGGTTTCCATATCTGGAGAAAGGTAGCGATCTCGGTCGTATGCGGACACGCGCGCGCGCACAATTTCCTTGGCCCCGCGGAGCGTTGAGGAAGCCTCGAGCGGCAGATGAAATTCGAGCCCCTGGCACGCCGCCAGCAATTCAATGGCGACGATCTGCGCCGTGTTGTTTGCCATGTCGCTTAGGCGGCGTGCCGCATAGGTCGACATCGAGACGTGATCTTCTTGGTTCGCAGACGTCGGAATGCTGTCGACGCTCGCCGGATGCGCCAGCGACTTGTTCTCGGAGGCAAGCGCGGCGGCGGTGACGTGCGCGACCATGAAGCCGGAGTTCAATCCTGCATCGTGAACGAGGAAGGAGGGAAGGCCCGAGATGTTCTCGTCGATCAAGAGGGCAATTCGACGCTCCGCCAGCGCGCCGATTTCGGCGATGGCCAGAGCCAAACAGTCGGCGGCCATGCCGATCGGTTCCGCGTGAAAGTTTCCGCCTGAGACAATGTCGCCTGTCTCGGGGAAGACGATTGGATTGCCCGACACCGCGTTAGCTTCCCGGCCGAAGATATCCGCGGCAAATCGAATATGATCAAGACAGGCCCCCATCACCTGCGGCTGACAACGAAGGGAATACGGGTCCTGCACCCGCGAGCCGTATGAGCGAGGCGGGGAGGAAGCACCGCGTTCGAGCAGGTCGCGGTAGACCGACGCGACAGCCGATTGTCCGCGCTGGCCCCGGACGGCATGAATGCGGGAATCGAACGGCTCATGCGAACCTTTGGCCGCCTCGACCGACAAGGCCCCGGCGACCACGGCAGCTGCGAAAATGTCTTCCGCAGCGAACAATCCAATGAGGGCCAACGCCGTCGAGACCTGCGTGCCGTTGACCAGCGCCAAGCCTTCGTTCGGACCCAGCTGGAGCGGTGTCAGCTCCGCCAAAGCCAGACCTTCGGCGGCGCCGATGACGCGATCGCGATATCGCATCTGCCCGACGCCGAGGAGAGTTGCAGACAGATGAGCAAGCGGCGCGAGATCTCCTGAAGCCCCCACAGAGCCTTTAGCCGGAATGCATGGATACACTCCACGCTCGAGCAAGCGCTGCAGTGCATCGATCAACTCCCAACGCACACCTGAATGGCCGCGTGCGAGCGAGGCGAGCTTGAGCGTCAGCACGAGCCGCACCGTGGCATCGTCCAGCAACGCGCCGACGCCGGCGCTGTGGGAAAGCACGAGATTATTTTGTAACGCGTTTATTTGGTTCGGTGGAATGACGCGATTCGCGAGCTTGCCGAATCCGGTATTGAGTCCATATATCTTTTTCTCGCTTCCGATCATCGCCGCAATGGTTGCTTCAGCGGCCGCGACCGCGGGACGCGATGCGGGAGTGAGCCGCGGCACCGCGGTGCCTCGATGGATTTCGCGCAGGGCTGAAAGCGTGAGGTCACCCGGCGTAACAACAACAGGCGTGCTCATGATGGCAATGAGCATCACCACGTTCGAGCATCGTGCACAAGAGGCAACCGAGCGGTATTATTGGGTCGGATTTCCTTATCATCGGCTCGGCGCCGGCTGGAACGTGGGCCGACAGCCTTTTTCAGAGCGCGGTGCACGCTCTCTGGCGGCCGACGAGTGAGACCGTTGTTGTCCGGCCGTTTGACACCCGGTGATTCTGGCGACCGGCTACAGAGGCCGGCCCTTGGTGTCTTGTAGGATCTAAGCCGTCTAAGTAATGCTATTGCATGCGGCGGGCTGCCGCTTGGCCCTTGCGGTTCTGCTCGTGACGACATCCGAAGGTAGGGGATATGCAGGCGATCATCATCCGACGGCCCGGCGGACCGGAGGTCTTGGAGCTCGCCGATCTTCCGGTCCCGCGGCCCGGTGAAGGCCAAGTCCTGGTTCGCGCGAAATCGATCGGTGTCGGCAAGCCCGATGTGCTCTTTCGCACCGGCGTCTACCGCTGGATGCCCCCGTTGCCCGCCGTCGTCGGCTCCGAACTGACCGGGACCGTCGAGGCGCTCGGCGCGGGGGTGACCGGTTTGTCCATAGGCCAGCGCGTGCTCGTCACGTTTCCGGCGGGCGGCTGCTATGCGGGATTTGTCGTCGCGCCGCTGCGCACGCTCACGCCGCTGCCCGACGATATCGACTTTGACGACGCCACGTGCATCCCGAACTATGTGACCGCCTGGGCGCTTCTGTTCGAGGCGGCACGCGGGATCGAGGTTCGCACGCTCTTCATCAACGGCGCCGCCGGCGGTATTGGCAACGCCGTGATCGATCTTGCCAAGGTGTATGGATTGACCGTGATCGGCGGGGTGAGCTCCGACGAGAAATGCGCATTCATTCGGCAGCGCGGTGCGTCGCATGCGATCAACTACAGCCGCCAGAACGTCGTCGAGGAAGTCTTGAAGATCACCGCCGGCACGGGCGTCGACCTCATCCTCGATCATGTCATCGGAAAGAATTTCACCGACAGCCTCGATATGCTGGCGCAGATGGGCACGATCGTGTCGTTCAATGCGCTCGGTGGCTTTCCCGAGAAGGAGTTGTTCAGCCAGATGCGCGCGCATCTACCCAAATGTCCGGCGGTTCGCTGCTTCACCGCCCACTATTACGATAGCCATCCGGAAAAGCTTGCGCGCATAAAGGCCGAGATGGTCGGGCTCCTCGCCGACCGCAAGGTCAAGCCGGCAATCCACGCGACATTGCCCTTGCCGCAGGCCCGGCGCGCCCATGAGATGCTGGATGGCCGGGAAGTATTGGGTAAGCTGATCCTGAGACCCGGCCCCGCTTGAAGCAAAGCCGGCGGGGCATGCTTTGTGATCCGTGTTCTGCGACGATTGCTACTTCAATTCGGTAATGATCGCGCTTCCGGTGTCTCTGACGAGGAGCTCGGCATGCGTGCGATCGCGCCGGTTAAAACGGATGTCTCCGAACTTGTATTCGTTGACGACGCTCTTGCCGTCCGGTGTCGTCGATTTCAGGGCCGTGTCTTCCTCGTAGGCGACCACCACGTCCTTGTCGTGGAAGTGCATCGGCGTGGGCTCACCCGGGTTCCATCGATAACTCCAGACGATGACCCGGTCGTTTTCCAGCAGTTTGTCGATGTGGGGGCGGGGATAGGCGTTCGGATAACCGGTCGTGTTCAAGATCGGCGCCACCGGATGATCTTTCAATTCGATCACGGCCGTCCGCGACCCTGCCTCGCCCGGTATGTCGCCCTTATGGCCGAAGACCGCTGTGCCTTTCTTGGATAAGGAGACGGCCACGAAGTCGTACCCCGCCGGCGGCAGCTGGCCACTCGTGTCCCAAACGGTGACGCGTTCTCGATAATCGGCGCGGCGCTCTGGGCCAGCGCTGAAAAACTCATGGGAAAAACGAGCAGGGAGGCGAGTGATAGTCTTTTCATTGAGGGACCTTCGAGCTTGCATTTCAAGTTAACGGGTTGAAGAACGAGTTCAGTATTTTGGCGTTGTTGGTGCCGATCCTGGGATTCCCGACGATCGTCGGGTCCTCACGGAGTTGCATTGCCTCTATGGACGATCGCTCCTGAGCTTTCGGTTTGCAGATGACGAGGATCCACCTGCAGACCTCGCATCCCGAAAGAATGTGTACCAATACCAGATCAGCAAGGCCGGGATGCCGATGTCGTAGAGCACGTCGACGCCGGGGATGGGCTCGATGGGTATGGCGAACGCGCCGGCCGCGAGTGTCGCGCCGACCCGGTAGCTCAACGCGGTCAGAACGCGCTTGAGCGGGTTGTCGGCGGGCATCTTCGAGATCACCACGACGAGGGTGATCAACAGCGCAAACATCACGACCACAAAGATCAGTAGGTCGCGGATGATTTCTCCGATCGTTGAAAACATGCTGTTTTGCTATCCAGAGTTAGCGACTGCAGCCAGAGGATGTCGCGATGCCTTTGGTTTCCCGCCTGAAGGTGGCCCTCTACGACAATATAGAAACCCTCCGCTTTGAGAGGAGGACAAGAAAAGCATCCGTCTCCCGTGCCGCCCGAATATCTCTGTGCGTCGGACACCTGGGGGAGCTAGGGGGATTCGCTTGCTCTCAGAAATCAAGGCGTGATCTTGTGCACTGCAGTAATAATCGGAGGGTAACGGCTTCGGCGCGGCGTCGGCAATTAAGCAATTCTGGTAATATTTGGCGGGATGCTCTGGACCACCGCCACTTCCGGGCGTGTAATCAGCAGATAAACGGTGAGCCGATACTTGCTCACATTTGGGAAAGGGGAAACACATGAGCACGATGGTGCACTCAGGGGACACGCCGAAGCTGGTCATCCCGGCGCTCGAGGGGGTTTATGCCTGGGCAGGCGAGGTCGGTTATCTGCTGCTGCGGATGACGGCGGGGCTGATGCTGATCTATCCGCATGTCGCGATGAAGCTCGCCATGGGGCCGGAGGCGCTCGCCGCCAAGGTGATGGCAGCGCAGGGCATCGAACCGGCGCTGCCGGCCGCCTATCTGATCATCGCGGTTGAAATTCTCGGCATAGTCTGCCTGACGCTTGGGCTACTGACCCGCCCGGTCGCCTTGCTGCTGGTGATCGAGTTTTTGGTGATCGTAAAGGTGCACGCGGCGGCCGGCTGGGCTGCTCCCGGCGGTGCCGAGTTCCCGTTCCTGTGGCTGATGGTCCTGATCATGATCATGCTGCGCGGCGGGGGGCGATACTCGCTCGACCGGGTGCTCGGCCGGGAAATCTGATCGCGGCCAAGTCGGCCAAGGTTTGACCCGAAAGGTTTAGAACCGGGGCGCGGCACCATAGTGCCGTGCCCCGGCGTCTTTGGGCTGCGTGCGTAATCTTCCTGACGGGAGCGTTAAGGAATTGGAAAGCTGTTTGTCCTTATGAGAGTTAGTTAACTGATTATCAGAATTGGTTAACTGACGACGAGGGATCAGCACATGCCTACGGTACCGCAAACGAACCCCAAACAAGCTTCGACGCGCGGCACTACCGTGCGTGCGTTGATGCTCACGACAGCCCTCGTGGTCGCCATTATCGGCGGCGCGGCCCTGAGCGGGGTCGCGACGGGGAGCCTGCAGGACGTCCTGCGCATGACCGGCATCGGCCGCGGCGGGGAGATCGAGGCGCAAACCGATGAGCAGCAGCGCCAGCAATCGGCCGTGATGGCTGAGCTCGAGCGAATGGTCTTCACCGTGAGCGGCGAGGTCGCGGCCCTGAACGCGCGCATCGACGAGACCGCGCGACCGGTCGCCACCTTGCGCGAGCAATTCGGCAAGCTCGACACGGATGTCAGCAGCATACGCGGCCAAATTGCCACGATGCGCATCGACCAGGCCAAGGCCTCCACCGCCTGGCGCGGAGCGCCGTCCGACGTCGAGAGTGCGCTCAAGAACGCGCGCAGCGATATCGACAGCCTGCGCTCCGCGATCGACGGACACGATGAGCTCGAACGCAAGGTCTTCGATGCCATCGGCAAGCGCATCAGCCGTCTCGAGAGCTTAGCTCCCAGCGATACCACGGGGTCGATACACAAGCGGCCGGTCAAGCTGATGAAGCGGCATCTTGCCAGGGCTCCCGTCCTGAATACCTGGGAGCACCAACAGAACGAGCCTAGGTGGTAGGTGGATTGAACCGCCAACTGGTCTCTGCTCTCGGGTCCAAGCCCGAGGGCAGGCTTCGCCACAATATGCACTAGCTTTCGCGGCGGGCCTCGCGGGCGACGGCGGCAAGGCCGGCCAGCGCGTAGTGGAGCAGATGGCGGGCCAAGGCTGCCGCGTCCTCGCGTCTGAGATCGAGCGTCGGCAAGGCGCGCCGCAGGGTCTTTCGATCGGCGATCAGGAGCATGGCGCATGGCGCCAGCAGGCTGAGACAGCCGCGCCCGACGGCCGGATGATCCGCCGGCAAGTCCATGATCTCGGCCACGATGGAGCGCAGAATCCGCGCCTTCGGGATGCCCTCGCGCTCAATCAAGGTGTCCACGGCGGAGGAAGGGGCGACGAACTCACGGCCGAGCACCCGCAGCACCCACGAGGATGACACGGGTCCGGTGAGCAACTCGGTGGCGCGCTCGAGAATCGCCTGCAGCTTGGCCTTGGCGTCGGCTTTACCGGCCACCAGCGATGAAAGCTTGTCGAGCGTGATCAGCCGGCTGTGGGCCTCCTCGATCACCGCGGCATAGAGACCCTCCATGCCGCCGAAATAATAGTTCACCGCCGCCGCATTGGTGCCGGCGCGCTCACAGATCTCCTTGCCGGTGGCGCGGTGGAAGCCCTTCTCCGCGAATACGTGACCGGCCGCCTCCAAAAGCTCGGTTCTCGTCAGTTGCCGATCCTCGCCGCGCTTCTTCGCGGGAGGCCGGCCGCGCGTCGTGATCACGTTGGCCATCGGAACAAGACATATAGCGGCCGCGTTGAAAAATCAAATTCAAAATTCAAATTTGAATTTGACACGCGCGGCGGGCCGACCTAGTGTCGTGGTGGTAAGATGAAGGTGAAGAATGCGACAACGGCTGATGATCGTTGGGGTGCTGCTCGCGCTGGCCGCGGCTGCCGGCGGTGCGTGGTGGTTCACGCATCGCCCCGGCGATCCGCAGGATCTCGCCCTGTACGGCAACGTCGATCTGCGGCAAGTCGCCTTGGCGTTCAACAACAACGAGCGGATTGCCGCCGTCGAGGTGCAGGAAGGCGACCACGTGCGCAAGGGCGAGGTGCTGGCGAAGCTCGATACCAGCCGCCTCGAGCCGCAGGTGGCGCAAGTCGCGGCCCAGGTCGCGGCGCAACGCGCGGCGGTCGATCGGCTGCACAACGGCAGCCGTCCGGAGGAGATCGCGCAGGCGCGCGCCAACCTCGAATCCGCCAAGGCGGATGCCGTCAACGCGCGCCGCCAATACGAGCGCAAGAAAGCGCTGGTCGCGAGCGCCGCCGCGAGCCAACAGGACGTGGACGCCGCCCAGGCCGCCGCCGAGGTCGCCGTCGCAAAGGTTGAGGTCAATCAGAAGGCGCTTGATCTCGCTGTGCTCGGACCGCGCAAGGAGGACATCGCCCAGGCCGAGGCGCAGCTGCGCGGCAACGAGGCGCAGCTCGCATTCCTGCGCCAGCAACTGGCCGACGCCGAGCTCAAGGCGCCGATGGATGCAACGGTGCGCTCGCGGCTCTTAGAGCCCGGCGAGATGGCGACGCCGCAGCGGCCGGTATTCTCGCTTGCGATCACCGATCCCAAATGGGTCAGGGCCTACGTGTCGGAGCTGAATCTGGGCCGCGTCCATCCGGGCATGAAGGCGAGCGTGACGGTCGACAGCTTCCCGAACCGCGGCTTTGAGGGATGGATCGGATTCATCTCGCCGATTGCCGAATTCACCCCGAAGGCGGTGGAGACCACGGAGCTGCGCCCGAGCCTCGTCTATGAAATCCGCGTGTTCGTAAAAGATCCCGGCGACGAGTTGCGTCTCGGCATGCCGGCGACGGTCCATCTGCAGTTCGATCAAAACCCGGCGCCGCCCGCTCCCGCATCCGCGCCATCGGGCCCGCTGGAGAGCCGGCGATGAGCAGCGACGCCGCAATCCCCGCGATCGCCGGCCACGATGTCCGCAAGACCTTTCGTCGCGAGACCGGCGAGGTCGTCCAGGCGCTCGACGGGGTTTCGCTCGAGGCGCGCCATGGCACGCTGACGGCGCTGGTCGGCCCTGACGGCGCCGGCAAGACGACGTTGATCCGCCTGGCAGCCGGGCTCATGGCGCCCGACGGCGGCTCGCTCCAGATTTTAGGTATCGACGTTGCGGCGCGACCGCAGGAGGTGCAGGACCGCATCGGCTACATGCCGCAAAAGTTCGGCCTCTACGAGGATTTGAGCGTCCAGGAGAACCTCGATCTCTATGCCGACTTGCACGGCATCGGCGCGGCTGAGCGAAAAGAACAATATGCGCGGCTCATGGAGATGACGGCGCTGGGGCCGTTCACGCGCCGCCTGGCCGGCCAGTTGTCGGGCGGCATGAAGCAAAAGCTCGGCCTTGCCTGCACGCTGGTGCGCTCGCCGGAGCTGTTGCTGCTCGACGAGCCGACGGTCGGGGTCGATCCGCTGTCGCGGCGGGAATTGTGGGAGATCATCCTGCGCCTCGTCCACGAGCAGGGCCTCACGGTTCTCTTGAGCACCGCCTACCTCGACGAGGCCGAGCGCTGCGGCCACGTCCTGGTCTTGCACGAAGGCAAGGCGCTGGCGCAGGGGACGCCGGGGTCGATAACCGCGAGCGCGCGTGGCCGCACTTTTCTTGCCGAGCCAGCGAGCGGCCAACCCGCGCGCTCGCTGCAGGCGCGGCTCCTTGATGATCCGGCAATTGTCGATGCGGTGCCCGAGGCCGGCCGGGTGCGCTTCGTGCGCGCCGCCGCGAGCGGCGAGGGCGCCAATCCGCAAATCCTGGCGGACCTAAAAGTCGTGCCGGTCGAGCCGCGCTTCGAGGACGGGTTCATGATCCTGCTGCGGCAGACGGCGCAGCGGGCGCCCATGGCGGCCATGACGCTTGGCGCAAAGACCCCTGGCGCAAGCGCAATTGGCCAGGCGCCCAAGCGGGCCGATGGTGCGGCGGCCGTCGAGGTGCACGATCTCGTTCGCCAATTCGGCGCCTTCACGGCGGTTGATCACGTCAGCTTCGACGTGCAACGCGGCGAGATTTTCGGGCTGCTTGGGCCGAACGGGGCCGGCAAGACCACGACGTTTCGCATGCTGTGCGGGCTGCTTCCCGCGAGCGGCGGGACCTTGCGGGTGGCGGGCATGGACCTGCGCTACGCGCGCGCCTCGGCGCGCCAGCGGATCGGTTACGTGGCGCAAAAATTCTCGCTCTATGGGCAACTGACGGTCGGTGAGAATCTCGACTTCTTCGCCAGTGCCTATGGCCTTGAAGGCCGCCGCAAGCGGGCGCGCATCGACTGGGCCATGGGGCAGTTCGAATTGACCGGGCTCGCGCGCCTCGCCAGCGGCCAGCTGCCGGGCGGCTACAAGCAGCGGCTCGCCATGGCGGCGGCGCTCCTGCACGAGCCGGAGATCCTGTTTCTCGACGAGCCGACGAGCGGCGCCGATCCCATGGCGCGGCGCGAATTCTGGGCCCGCATCACCGCGCTCGCCGAGGAAGGCGTCACCGTGATCATTACCACTCACTTCATGGAGGAAGCGGAATATTGCGACCGGGTCGTCATTCTGGACGCCGGCCGCCTGTTGGCCCAGGGCGCGCCGGCCGAGATCCGCGCCCGCGGGCGCTCCGATGCGCGGCCTGAGCCGACCATGGAGGACGCCTTCATCGCCATCGTCGACGCGGCCCGCGACGGCGCGCAGAGCCCAGCAGCAACCAGCGCATGACGATCGCCGCTGCAACAAAGCCCGTCGGCGGCAAGCTGCGGCGCATCTTGGCGCTGATGCGCAAGGAGCGGTATCAGATCCTGCGCGACCCCGGCAGCATCACCATCGGCATCGTGATGCCGGTGATGCTGATCCTGCTGTTCGGCTATGGCCTGTCGCTCGACGTCAAGGACGTTCCAGTGGCCGTCGTGCTGGAGGACCCGGCGCCTAACGCGCGTGAGCTGGCCGCGGGCTTTCAACTGTCGCCCTATTTCAAGGCGCGGCTCGTGAGCTCGATGCCGGAGGCGCAGCAGATGATGCTCGATCGCACCGTCGACGGGATCGTCCGCGTCCGCGCCGACTTTTCGCGCCACGCCGCCATCGGTGACGCCGAGGTACAGGTGGTGGTGCACGGCACGGACGCCAACACCGCGCGCATCATCCAGGGCTACGCCCAAGGCGCAATCGGCCAATGGGCAGCGCGGCAAGTCGCCGAAGGCAAGGCCATCGCCTCCGCCCCCGCCGTCGTGCAGAGCCGGCTGTGGTTCAACGAGGCCAATGACAGCCACTATTTTCTGGTCCCCGGCCTCGTCGTGCTGATCATGACCTTGATCGGCGCCTTCCTGACCGCGCTGGTGATGGCGCGCGAATGGGAGCGGGGAACGATGGAGACGCTGTTCGTGACGCCGGTGCGCGTCGGCGAAATCCTGCTCGGCAAGACCATCCCCTACTTCGTCATGGGGATGATCGGGCTCTTGCTTTGCATCTTTGCCGGAAAATTCCTGTTCGACGTGCCGCTGCGCGGGTCCATCTGGGTGCTGACCTTCGTCTCGATGCTTTATCTCCTCGTCGTGCTCGGCATCGGTCTTTGGGTCTCGTCGGCCACCAAGAGCCAGTTCGTCGCGAGCCAGATCGTACTCCTCGTCACGTTCCTGCCGGCCATGATGCTGTCGGGCTTCCTGTTCGACCTGCGCAGCATGCCGGCGGCCGTCCGGCTGATCACCTATGTGCTGCCGGCACGCTATTACGTGGCGCTGCTGCAGACGATATTTTTGGCGGGCGACGTCTGGACCGTCATCATCCCCAATGCGGCGGTGCTCGCCCTCATGGCGGCCGTGCTGCTGCTGATGTCGCGCGTCGCGACGCGCAAGACGCTCGCTTGAGGTTTACCCATGCGTGACGTGATCCGCCGCATCCTCGCCCTGACGCGCAAGGAATTGCTGGCGATGCTCAAGGACCCACGCAGCCGCATCACCTTGTTCCTGCCGCCGGTATTGCAATGCCTGATATTCGGTTACGCGGCGACTTACGATCTCAACCACGTCGCCTACGCGGTGCTCGATCAGGATCGCAGCGGTGCCTCGCATGACCTTCTGGCCAAGCTCGACGGCTCGCCCTATTTCGAGCGCGTGGCTGATCTGCGCAACATCGCCGACATCAAGGCTACCATCAACGAGCAGCGCGCCTTGCTGGTGCTGCAGATCCCGCAGGACTTCGAGCGCCGGCTGATGTCCGGCCTGCCGGGCAATGTCCAGGTGATCGCGGACGGTCGCAACTCCAACACGGCGGGCACGGCGCTCGCCTATGTCGGCGCCGCGGTCGATGCGTTCAATGCCGATTGGCAGACGGCGCACGGCGCCGTCGGCCCGCCGTTGCGCGTCACCATGCGCGCCTGGTACAATCCGACGCTCGAGACGCGCTGGAACATGATTCCCTCGCTGATCGGCACGCTGACGATGTTGCAGACGCTGATGCTGACCGCGCTCTCGGTCGCGCGCGAGCGCGAGGAAGGTACGTTCGACCAATTGCTGGTGACGCCGTTTCGTCCGGCGGAGATCATGGCCGGCAAGGCGCTGCCCTCGATGCTGGTCGGCACCACGCAGGCGACCACCATCCTCCTGGTGGCGCAGCTATGGTTTCAGATCCCGTTCTCCGGGTCGTTCCTGACCCTCTATGCGGCGTTGAGCCTCTTTCTCCTGGCGGCGGTGGGCATCGGGCTTCTCGTCTCCTCGGTCGTCACCACCATGCAGCAGGCAATGCTGTTCGCCTTCGTGCTGCTGATGCCGTTCACCCTGCTCTCCGGCTTGACCACGCCGATCGGCAACATGCCGCAGAGCCTGCAAGCCATCACCCTGGCCAACCCGCTGCGCTACGCCATCGACATCATCCACCGCGTCTATCTCGAGGGCGCGACGCTTCCCCAGTTGGTGCCCGACCTGTGGCCGCTCGCCATCGTTGCCGCCGTCACGCTCGCGGCAGCGTCGTGGATGTTCCGCAACCGGCTGGCCTGAAAGGGGCGGGAACTCACGGCGCTGGCGGCGCGCGCCGTTCCGCCTCCGCCCGCATGCGGGCGGTGAGGAGCCACAGCGCCAGCGTCGCGCAACCCATCACGGCGACGCCGAGCACCAGCGGCCAGGCGCTCGACCCGAGCGCATGGCCGATGAGGGCCCCCATCAGCGCGGCCGCGGTCTGCTGCGTGAAGCCGAGCAGCGACGAAGCGGCGCCCGCGCGCTCGGGGAAAGGCTGCAAGGCGCCGGCCATGGCCTGCGGCATGATCAGCCCGAGACCGCCGAGATAGATCGCGAACGGAAGCGCCAGCGCGACAGGCGCGGTGGGCCAGAGCGCGACCGCCGCCGCCATCAGGAGCCCGCCCGCCGCGAGCACGACGGCGCCAAGCCCGATCGTTCGCTCGATGCCGCGCCGCATGACGATCGCGGAGGCCAGGGACGAGCCGATCAGATAGCCGAAGCCGGCGAGCGCGAAGATGACGGCAAAGCCGAACGGCGAGACGCCGTAGACGTCCTGCAGCACGAAGGCGCAGGCGGAGATCCAGGCGAACAGCCCGCAATAGCTGAACACCAGGGCGCCGAGATGGATGCGGAAGCCGCGATCGCGCGCGATCACGCCGTAGCTGCGCCAGAGATCGAGGAAGGCGAATTGACCGATCGGTCGCACCCGCAGCGTCTCGGGCAATAAGAAATGCGCGGCGGCGAGCGCCAGCAGACCGGCGGTGAAGATGAAACCAAACGCGGACCGCCATCCGAAGGCGTGCTGGAGCGCGCCGCCGATGATGGGAGCGATGATGGGCGCAATACCGAAGATGGTGGCCATCAGCGACAATACGCGGGCAGCCTGCCGGCCCGCGTGCAGATCGCGGACAATGGCGCGGGCGATGACGACCGAGCCGCAGGCGCCAAGCGCCTGCAGCACGCGAGCGGCGATCAAGGCCTTTATGCTCCAGGCCCCCACGCAGATGAGGCTCGCCACGCAAAATAGCGAGAGGGCCGTCATCAGCACGGGCTTACGACCGTAGCGGTCCGAAACCGGCCCATAGACGATCTGTCCCACTGCGAAGCCGACGAGATAGGCCGAGATGGTGAGCTCCGCTTGCGCCGGCGACGCTTGCAGCAAGTGCTCGATCTCCGGCAGCGACGGCAGATAGAGATCAATCGACAGCGGCCCGAGCGTCGTTAGGACCGCAAGCAGGGCCGTGAGCGCAAAGGTGTCGGAACGGAGCAGCAATGGCGGGGACGGCTTCCTGAACAACAGATCGATTCAATAGCAGCGCCGAGGGCTAGCGCTGTCGCTACCACGAATCGTCATGCCCCGCACTTGTTGCGGGCATCCACGCCTTTCTACACAACAACGAAGACGTGGATGGCCGTGACGAGCACGGCCATGACGCCGAGGGATTGTTTCAAGAGCCAGGACGATCCTCGGCTGTGAAAGAACATCGAACCGGACGGCTCCATCACACATCCACGCTGGCTGTCAGCGCGTTCTCCTGGATAAAGTCGCGGCGGGGCTCGACCAGTTCGCCCATCAGCTTGGTGAAGATGTCGTCAGCCTCGTCGACCTCCTTGACCTTCACCTGCAGCAGCGAGCGGGCGTTGACGTCGAGCGTCGTCTCCCACAGCTGGCCGGGGTTCATCTCGCCGAGGCCCTTGTAGCGTTGCAGCGTCACGCCCTTGCGGCCGGCGGCGGCGGCGGCTTCGAACAGGCCGACCGGGCCGTAGATCGGCGTGTCCTCGGCCTTGCGGCGGAACAGGCCGGGCTTGGCGTAAACCTCCTGCAGGCTTGCCGCATGCTCGTCGAGCTTGCGCGCGTCGGCGGAGCCGAGCAGCGCCGCATCGATCACCGCCACCTCCTTGACGCCGCGCACCGTGCGGGAGAACGCAAAACCCTCGCCCTCGGTGAAATGCCCCTCCCAGCCGCGCTCCGTCTCTTCCGACAGCGCGTCGAGGCGCTTGGCGATGTACTGGGCGGCTTTTTCGGCGGTCTCCACGTCGCCTGTGATCTTTTGCGTCAGCACGCCGGCGATGGCGGCTTGCTCGACCACCTTGCGGCTATAGCGACTATGTAGCCCGTTGAGCGTGTTGCGGATTACGCGCGCTTCCTCGACGAGCTTGCGCAGATCCTCGGCGGCGCGCTCCTCCCCTGAGTAGAGCCGCAGCGCCGCCTCCTCGAGCCCCGAGGCGATCAAAAAATTCTCAAGCGCGTGCTCGTCCTTGAGATACTGTTCGGACTTGCCGCGGCTGACCTTATAGAGTGGCGGCTGCGCGATGTAGATGTAGCCGCGCTCGATCAGGGCCGGCATCTGCCGGAAGAAGAAGGTGAGCAGCAGCGTGCGGATGTGCGAGCCGTCGACATCGGCATCCGTCATGATGATGATCTTGTGATAGCGCGCCTTCTCGGCATTGAACTCCTCACGCCCGATGCCGGTGCCGAGCGCGGTGATGAGCGTGCCGATCTCCTGCGAGGAGAGCATCTTTTCCGGGCCGACCCGCTCGACATTGAGGATCTTTCCGCGCAGCGGCAGCACCGCCTGGAACTCGCGGTTGCGCCCTTGCTTCGCCGAGCCGCCGGCTGAATCGCCCTCGACGATGAACAGCTCGGATTTGGCCGGGTCGCGCTCCTGGCAGTCGGCGAGCTTGCCGGGGAGCGACGTGATGCCGAGCGCGGTCTTGCGCGTGAGCTCGCGCGCCTTCCGTGCGGCTTCGCGGGCGGCCGCCGCCTGCACCACCTTGCCGACGATGACCTTGGCCTCGGAGGGGTGCTCCTCGAGCCAGGCGGCGAGCGCCTCGCTGACCACGCCCTCGACCACCGGGCGCACCTCGGAGGAGACGAGCTTGTCCTTGGTCTGCGACGAGAACTTTGGGTCCGGCGCCTTCACCGACAGCACCGCGGTCAAGCCTTCGCGGCAATCGTCGCCGGTGAGGGCGATCTTCTCCTTGCGCGCCATGCCTTCCGCATAGCCGGTGATCTGACGCGTCAAGGCGCCGCGGAAGCCGGCGAGATGGGTGCCGCCGTCGCGCTGGGGGATGTTGTTGGTGAAGCAGAGCACGGTCTCGTGATAGCCGTCGTTCCACCACAGCGCGGCCTCGACGATGATGCCGTCCCGCTCCGCCTTGATCACGACCGGCACCGGCACGATCGATTTCTTGCTGCGGTCGAGATATTTGACGAAGGCCTCGACGCCGCCTTCATAACGCAGCTCCTCGCGCTTCTCGACCGCATGGCGTTGGTCGGAGAGAACGATGGTCACGCCGGAATTCAGGAACGCCAGCTCGCGCAGGCGATGCTCGAGGGTGGCGAAGTCGAACTCCGTCATCGTGAAAGTCTTCGGTGAGGGCAGGAACGTCACCTCGGTGCCGTGCCGGTCGCCGGCCTCGCCGATGACCGCAAGTGGGGCCACCGCGTCGCCGTCGCGGAATTCCATCGCGTGCTCGGCGCCGTCGCGCCAGACCCGCAGCTTGAGCCACGTCGACAGCGCGTTGACCACGGACACGCCGACGCCGTGCAGGCCGCCGGAGACCTTGTAGGAGTTCTGGTCGAATTTCCCGCCCGCATGCAGCTGGGTCATGATGACCTCGGCCGCCGAGACGCCTTCGCCTTTGTGGATGTCGGTCGGAATGCCGCGGCCGTCGTCGCGCACCGTGCACGAGCCGTCCGGATTGAGGGTGACGGTCACTTCCTTGGCGAAGCCGGCCAGCGCCTCGTCGATGGCGTTGTCGACGACCTCATACACCATATGGTGCAGGCCGGAGCCGTCATCGGTGTCGCCGATATACATGCCCGGGCGCTTGCGCACCGCGTCTAGACCCTTGAGTACCTTGATCGATTCTGCGCCGTAATCGGACGGCGGTAACGGGCGGGCCGGTTCAGCCATCAGTGAAACCTTCGAATAAATGAGGGGGCGAAAATCCGCTTCGTGGTGGGTTGGTTTGACACGAAAACGGGGCGCCGTACAGGCCAAAGTCACATACCGTAAGTAATTGGTCCGGCTTGCTTTTTCAAGGTGGAGCGACCTTGCGCCGAAAGCCCCCGCAATCGCTTGCTGCAGCCGTGAAACGGGGTAAGACGTGGAGGTATTTGCGCCCGCTCTGTGGCCTGCCGACGCGACCGTTCGCTGACCTCTCACGCGCGGTCGAGCGGAATTTTTTCTACGGGAAGGCCTGTTGAGCCAAGTGAATGGCCGGCGCCCGCGTGCGATCGGCATCCTCATTCCAGAGCATCGGTATGCGTCTGGATCCCGACTATTTAAAACTGCGTCATCCTAGTGGCCGGCGCTTGGTCGGCCGCGCTGGTCGCGCGCACGCTTACGCGGACAACAAATCCTAATCTTAATCAAGCAGACGCTCTTCAGGATCTCCCGCGCTCGCGCGCAACAGATTGTCGTTGCTCGGCTCGTAGTCGGGGATGGGCTGCGTGAAGCCTTTCAGCGCGCCGGCCAAAATCTCGATGCTGGTGATATCCTTCTCCAGGCGGTCCAGCGCTTCATACAAGCGCTTTTTGATCTCGCCCGAAGGCTCGCAACGGTACATTGCCCTGCTCCTGGAGGGATGCGCTCTCACGGCCTGTGGTTGCTTGGGACAACGATGAACCGCCCTCTGGACAGGTGTCCGAGCTCATTGGTTTCGCTGCCTGACAGGCAAAGGCCCACGTGGGGCGTTTTACTGTAAAGACGTAACTAAAGGCTTTAGTTCCGTCTCTCGCCGCATTTTGAGTCGGGTACCGTTCACAAGGGCCGAGATCGGTTGAATTGCCTAGGTTGCGGTTCAGGAGGCCTTGATTGGGTGCATGATCGTGCGCCCATTCGCTCTCAGGCGGGTGCCGGCTCGATCCGTCCGGGCGAAATGTCGAGCCGCTGGGCCTTCGATGACACCTCGGTGAACACAGCGGGGTCGGCGCCCGTCATCCAGACCTGGCCGCCCAGACGTGCCAGCTCTGCAAACAATGCGGCGCGCCGCACGGGGTCGAGATGGGCCGCCACCTCATCGAGCAGCAGCACCGGCACGCCCGCCATCTCCGTGACGAGGCCGGCATGCGCGAGCACGAGCCGCAGCAGCAGCGCCTTCTGCTCGCCGGTCGACGCCTCCGAGGCCTCGATATTCTTGGGCCCGTGCACGACACGCAGGTCGGTGAGGTGCGGACCCTCGAGGGTGCGGCCGGCGGCGGCGTCGCGCGGCCGGTTGCGTTTCAGGGCGGCGCGATAGTCGTCCTCGACCTCGATCGCCGGATGCTCGGCCAAGCCTGTCTCGAGCGGGCCGTCGAGGGCGATCGCGGCCCAAGGAAAGGGTGACTCAAAGGGTGACATCGAGGCCTTGGCGCTCGACAGCGCGGCCGCGAGCCGTCGCACGGTCTCCGCCCGGCCCGCCGCGACCGCGACCGCGATTTCGGCGGTCTCGCGCTCGATGGCGTCGAGCCAATGGGGGTCGGGCCGCGCCTCCTCCAGGAGCCGATTGCGCGAGCGTAGACTACGCTCGAGCGCGGCGACGCGACTCGCGTGCTCGGAGTCGATCGTGAGCACCAGACGGTCGAGAAATCGTCGCCGCTCGGACGCCGGGCCCATGAACAGGCCGTCCATGGCCGGGGTGAGCCAGACGATGCGCAGATGGTCGGCAAACGCGGCCGCCGAGGCGACCGGCTCGCGATCGATCCGGCACTTGCGAGTTGCCTTGCCGTCATCGCCGAGCGGAGCGTCGATGCCGGTTCCAAGCGTCGCAAGGCCGAGCATGCCGTCGATGTCCGCCGCCACGGCCCAGGAGCCATCACCTTCGCTGAAGGCGACCTCCTCGACCGTCGCGCGACGCAGCCCGCGGCCCGGGGCAAGGAACGAGATCGCTTCGATCAGATTGGTCTTGCCGGCACCGTTCGGGCCGACCAGGAGCACGAGATCGGCGTCGAGCGCGACAGTCGCCGCTCGGTAGGAGCGAAAGTTCGTGAGAGTGAGACGGCGCAGGCGTGTGGGGCGCATTGGGTCGGACGAAGGAGGACGGACTAACAACAACGGAAGGCGGAAAAGCAAAGCGCCTTCCTTCTCGTTGGTTTTTCCGTGCTCGCTCCTCCGTTTGCTTGGTGTCAGACCCGCATCGGCATCAGCACGTAGAGCGCGCCCTTGGCATCGCGGTCTTGAATAAGGGTCGGCGAGCCGGGGTCGGCGAGCTTGAGGACGGCGACCTCGCCTTCGATCTGCGCGGCGATGTCGAGGAGGTAGCGCGAGTTGAAGCCGATATCGACCGGATCGGCCGAATATTCCACCTCGAGCTCCTCCGTAGCGCTGCCGGAGTCTGGATTGGTGACGGAAAGCACGGCGCGGCCATTGCTCAGCGACAGTTTCACGGCCCGGCCGCGCTCGCTCGACACCGTCGAGACCCGATCGACCGCGGCTTCGAAATCTTTCTTGTCGACGACGAGCTCCTTGTCGTTGCCGAGCGGGATCACGCGTCCGTAATCCGGAAAGGTGCCGTCGATCAGTTTCGAGGTCAGCACGACATCGCCGATGGTGAAGCGGATCTTGCCCGGGGAGAGCTCGACGTCGATCTCGGCCTGCAAGTCCTCGAGCAGCCGCAGCACCTCGCCGACCGTCTTGCGCGGAACAATGATGCCGGGCATCCCTTGCGCGCCCTCCGGCAACGCAAGCTCGACCTGCGCCAGCCGGTGACCGTCGGTCGCGACCGCCCGCAAGGTCGCCGCGGAAGCGGTGCCCGCCGTATGTAGATAGATGCCGTTGAGGTAATAGCGCGTCTCTTCGGTCGAGATCGCGAATTGGGTTTTGTCGATCAGCCGCTTGAGCTCGGCCGCTCCGAGCTTGAACCGGTGTGTCGGCTCGCCGGCGGCCAGATCGGGAAAATCGCTTTCCGGCAGCGTCTGCAGCGTGAAGCGTGAGCGGCCGGCGCGGATCGTGAGCACCGCGCGGTCGCCCGAGGCCTCCATCACGATCTGGGTGCCTTCCGGGAGCTTGCGCACGATCTCGTAGAACATATGCGCCGGCACCGTGGTGGCGCCGGCAGGACCGACCTCGGCTGCTCGCGTCTCGATCACCTCGAGGTCGAGATCGGTGGCCTTGAGCGCAAGCTTGGAGCGATCAGCGCGGATCAAGACGTTGCCGAGGATCGGAATGGTGTTGCGGCGCTCGACCACGCGATGCACGTGACCCAACGACTTCAACAACTCGGCGCGCTCGATGGTGACCTTCATGGCGGACCCCGGCTCGATCCAGTGCAGGCAGCCTTCCGATACGGCTGCCGGGGCGGCAGCGAGCTGTCAGGACGCCGCCGCGGAGGGGGAATGAAAGTGGCGCGCGGCGATCAATTACGCAAGAGCGTCCCGACACGGTCGCGCCCGATCCCAAGCCTTTTTCGCGCGTTGCGCCCCGCCGGCCCAAGGCGGGGCTGCAAATGCCCACCCCGCCACCGGTGCCTTTGTGCCGTGCCGAGAGCCGCGGAAGGATAAACAAAAACCCCCGCTGCGCCGGCGCAACGTAAGCGGTCTTCTGGTCACACGGTCCTGAGGGCTTGATTTTTTGCGCGGGGCTGCGCAATTCGGCGTGTCAGGCCGCGAGCGTTTCGGTGGAACGCCCGGGCGCCCAGGCCCAGGGCATGAGCTC
>JBKQHQ010000103.1:0-29829 GCA_052148715.1 Xanthobacteraceae bacterium
CGCTCGGCGGCGGCGTGATGTAGCTAAAGAGACCTGTCCCCGTGCCCGTCTGCGGACTCGCCGGCGGCACCGTCACCGCTACGTCCACGGCGCAAGTTGCATTATTCGCGCATGTATTCGGGGCAGTCGTGGCACTGATCGAGCCAGGACTGTTGACGGTAAAATTTGTCACCGCGACGCCGCCGATCGTCACCTGGGTCGCGCCGGTGAAGTAGGAGCCCGAAATGGTGACTTTGGTGCCGCCGGCAGTGGTGCCGCTGTTAGGACTAATCGACGCCACAACCGGTGTGACAGGTGCTATGTACAAATAAATTTTCCCTGCGTCCGTCGTTCCCGCCGGCGTGCTGACTTGCACGTCGGCGTAGCCAGCCGTACCCGCCGGCACGGTCGCGGTCAGGGTCGTGGTGTTGCCGGGAGTGAGCACAACATTCGTTGCCGCGGTGCCACCGATCGTCACCGTGGTTGCGGGCGCGGTGCTGCCTTGGAACGTGCCTGGTACAAAGTTGGACCCGGTAATGGTGACTTGGTTGCCGCCCGTCGTGAGGCCGAAGGTGGGCCCGATCGACGACACGCTGGGGCCGCCTGGCGTGTAGGCGTAGCGATTCACACCGCTGTTGCCCGAGTTGCCGCTCGTCGTCGTTACAATCACGTCTGTGACGCCCGCTACTCCTGGCGGCGTGTTCACGGTTATCTGGGTCGGGCTGAGGATGGTAAGCGAGGTCGCGGCCGTGCCGCCGACTGTCACCGCGGTCACATCGTTGTAGATGAAAAGGCCAGCCCCGCTGCTTCCGGAGTTGCCGGCCGGCGTGGTGACGACCACATCCACGGCTTGCGCGAAGTTAGTGCCCGTGATGGTCACAAAAGTCCCGCCCGAAGTGGGGCCGTTGTTTGGAGAAATGGATGATACGGTCGGGGACGGCGACGTGACGCTGTCCGCTGGCGTCGTTGCAGTTAGTGAGGTGCCAAGTATGTTCACCACGACGTGGGTGGCGGGCTGGCCGCCGATCGTCACCGAGGTGGCGCCGGTGAAGTTGGAGCCGTTGATGGTGACGGTTTGGCCGCCCGAAGGGCTGAACGGGTTGGTGGAGACCGAAGTGACGACTGGCGGCGATGCGGCGAATGCTTGCCCGCCCGCGCCGATCATTGCGGGGAGCGCCACCGCGATCAGGCCGGCAATGCGGACTAGGCGCAGCCCGCCCGTCATCCCGCGCGCCAGCGCTGGGCCGGAATAGTCGGCGAGCGGATCGCTGGCTCGCCCGCGAACCTGCCGACACAGCCACGCATAGGCAGTGTCCAGCACGACGCCCGCGGCGAGGCACGCTTGACGCTGACGCCACCCTTTACGGATGCAAAAATTCAAAACTGCACTCATGACAGCTACGAACTCTTTTCCGCCACATTTCCGCCACGGCACGCCACGCGCCTGACACGGAATCGGAGGTATAGGGGTGCCTGATTCGAGGCTGTAATAAAAAGGCAACACTCACAGCTATTTTCTACTTGTGATTGTACTTGAGTGCACCTGATAACGCCTGAGTACAGCCGCGACGCGACCGCGCCGTGTGACGCCGTTCGAGCGAAATTCGGCCGCAAAAAAAACCGCCGTATTCGCCAATTTCCGAGGCGATTTCCCTGATAGGACAACGGCTACGCCGGGATCGGGCGGTTCAATCCACCCTAGTGATTGCCGAGTTTCTGTGTTGCAATCGGGGTCAGGCTCAGGGGCAGCGAGGCGTCGAACGGTAGCCGCCCCGACATCCCGCTATTCGGGCCCGAGTCGACCGTGAATTCGGCAGTCTGTGCAGATCTATGCCGGCAGTGGCGGCGCCGAGTTTGCGTGGTAAGAGACCGCCACTGGGTGATGCGACCGAGAGAGGACCATGCAGCGCTTGCAAGAAGAGGCGATCCGCTGGGCCGTCACCTGCGGGTCGATTGCGTTGCTTTCAGTTCCAGTCGCCGCGCAGCTCACGCCGGCGCCCGCCCAACGGCCCCCGGTGGCGACCGCCGCCCCCAAGCCGGCGACGCCGTCCTCGCAGGAGACCACGATCGGCAATGCGCCGAGCATGACAACGGCGACCTACGGCGACTGGGTCGTGCGCTGCAGCCAGCAGGCGGAAAAGCGCGTGTGCGAGGCCGAGCAGACCCTTTTTGTTCAAGGCCAGCCGGGTAGTGTCTCACTTTGAATTTTCTGGGACTTGACGCCACCCGCGTAACGGGCATCCATTGCGCATGCCCAAAGGCCCCAAAGGCGAGAAGCGCCCCGCCGACGTGATCGGCACCGCCATCATGGTTGCCAAGATCGCGACCGGCGAAATCGCAGACAATTTACCATTGGAATCTGCCGCGTCCGAGTTCGGCCGCAAGGGCGGCAAGGCGCGGGCAAAGAAGTTAAGCGCGAAGAAACGTCGCGAAATCGCCAAAAAAGCTGCTGACAAGCGGTGGCAGAAATAGCTATCTGGCATTGTTCCTGCTTTCCCCCATTTCATGCCAGATTTTTCTGGCATGACGGCCAAAAATCATTTATCCGTTTGGCCCATGATCGACCCCAAGGCCATCATAGAGGCAAAAAAAGCCAAGCTGCTGGCAGAGGCTCGGCGCCAGGCTGATGCGCTATTAGTAAAAGCGCAGCGTGAAGCCGATGCGCTGGATGCCGAAGCTCACGATCTGGAACGCCTTGCTTCCTTGGCAGATAAATACGGATGGGCTTTGGTTGAAAAAACTAAGGCACCGAATGGTTCCGCCGCCGCTCACGATAACGATGAGGCGCCAGACGTCGACGTTAACGGACCGGCCTATAGGGCGGCGATCACTGTATCTGAACATGCCCTGAAGGCCGCTGGACAACCTCTCGAGTTGTCGGAGCTTTTCGATGCTTGCCTAAGTCAAAGGGTTCCATTGGGCGGCAAGCGGCCAGCATCAACCCTCAGTGCCTATCTCGCTCACGAAAAATCGACCGTGGAATCGATCCGAAAGGGCGTCTATTGGCTCAAAGGAGTAAGGATTCCGCCGCGTTAGCGGCGAAACGAGCTTCCTGGGCTTCCTAGGTAAGCTTGGGAAGGGAGCCCCCTGGCGGCCGGTTGTGGACCGACTTGCCAGGGGGAGCGTCTCAACTCCCCCACGTAGCTCAAAGGATAGAGCGCCGCGCCTGCTAAGCCGGAGATGCGGGTCCGAATCCCGTCGTGGGGACCTTTCCGCTGGCAGGGGAACCGAGCATCACCCACATATAACCTATTGAAATTTCAGTCAAACTCTGTGTTGGCCTAATTTAGGTCAACAGTTTCAATGCTTTTGTCTTCAGAGTGCGATATTTTGCTTGACCGCAAGCATATATTTTCGTATTGAAATCGGCATGAACAAGCTCCCGCTGACAACTCGCGTCCAAATCCTCTCGATGCTCTGCGAGGGATCGTCCATGCGCTCAATCTCGCGGGTTTGCGACGTTTCGATCAACACTGTTGCCAAGCTGCTCGTTGATGCCGGCACCGCTTGCGCCTCATTCCACTACGGTAAGGTTCAGGGCGTCCGTTCCCAACGCGTACAGTGCGATGAGATTTGGAGCTTCTGCTATTCGAAGCAGAGCAACACCCCTTCTGGCCACGCCGGCGAGCGCGGCGACGTATGGACCTGGACCGCGATTGACGCCGATTCCAAGCTGATCATCTCTTGGATGGTTGGGCAGCGTGACGCCGAGACGGCAAACCTTTTCATTCAGGACTTGAAGGATCGGCTTGGCAACCGTGTGCAGCTCACCACAGACGGCTTCCGGCCCTACTTGCGCGCGGTTGAAGGCGCCTTTGGTGGTGAGGTCGATTACGCCATGCTGGTGAAGCTCTATGGCGACTCCTTCGATGGGCCGCGCCGCTCGGCGGAGCGCCGGTATAGCCCGGCTGAGGTGATCGGAACGCGCGTCGAGACGATCACGGGCGCACCCAATGCTCACTACACATCAACGTCCTTTGTGGAGCGGCACAACCTCACCATGCGTATGTCGATGCGCCGCTTCACGCGTCTGACCAATGCATTCTCGAAGAAGGTCGATAACCACGTACATGCGCTGGCGCTCTACTTCGTTTGGTACAACTTCGTGAAGATGCACAAAACGCTTCGCATGACGCCCGCGATGGCGGCCGGAATCGCCGATCGGCTCTACTCAATGGAGGATATCGCCAGCATGGTAGACGCTTCACTCCCAATGCCGGGCAAGCGTGGCCCGTACAAGAAGCGGCTGGCCGCGTAATCGGAGGACAATTCTCAGTCATGCGTAAGGTTGAACGACGAAACTTCGCATGCCCCGAAGGTGGGCAATGCGCTGATCCGTGTTGCTCTACGACTCACTGCTGCGAGAGGGTGCGGTTACGGGCTCGACAGAGCGAACCACGCGAACGGATATACAATCGCAGCACCTACGAGGAAGCGCGAAGGTTAGTCGGGAAAATGAAGCCGAAAAATTCAAAGTGAGACACTACCGCCAGCCGAAACCGGTTGCACTTATCGCCGTCGGCCGCGAGAAACCGACCGAGCCGATCCGATTGGTGGTGCAGCTGCCCGTCAACGTGAACATCCCCGGTCGTCTAAAGATCACGCTGAAGGAAGGCGTGCCGGCGTTCGATCTGAATATCGAGCGCTGTGTTCCCACGGGATGTTTTGTAGTTCTGCAGCCGGCTGACGATATTCTAAGGCAACTGCGCGCCCAGGCTGACCCGGGCCGCATTAGCTACAAAGACGCAGCCCAGCATGACGTCGCACGGCCATTCTCGCTGCGCGGCCTTTCTCAGGCACTCGATGCACTACCGAAGGGCTGATGAAGCCGTTTCAGGCTGATTTCGACAGGCTGCTGAGAAACTCGACGGCTCGACTTGTGGCGAACCGAGCAAGGTGCCGAGAAGCACAAGCGTCCCGGTCCCCGCCTTCACCACATCATCATGCTTTATTCGAGGCGCCCGCCGAAGTCTGCGAGATGTCGAACGTGCCGCCGGTGGCGATCGCCACCTTGCTCGAGGTCGCAATGCTGCCGATGCCGGTCAGCGCCAGCGTGGCGGTGCCGCTGGTGGGAGCGATCGTGGTGTCGCCCGTATAGGTGTTCACTCCCGCCGGCGTCTGCGTGCCGCCGCTGACGATCAGGCTGCCGTGTTGGCCGGCAGCGGTTGGAGGCATTATTCATGTACGCCAACATCGCGCGCCGCAGGGCCTCGGCGCGGCCGATGGTCGGATCGGTTTTCAGATAATCGAACGTCGTCGTGGTCAGCCGTCTTCATCGGCATTTTTCGCCAGCGCGAGTTTGTGAATAAGACTGTGTAAAAATACCGGCAGCTTCCCGCGTAGCAAACATCGCCAACCCGCTTACTGCCTGCCCGGCGGAACGCCGCCAGATTGGTCGGCGATCAAATTTAGCCGGCCTTATCCGGCGTCCAAATCAGTAGAAAACTACCATTCCGGCTTCGACGTTGCAGAATCGCCACAACGACCGCGGTGGTTGGGGGGTAATTTAGTACTCGCATTCGTGATTCTCGGTTGCAGCGCACCAGTTGCGGATCGTGAGGCCTCGTATGGGTTCCCAGTTTGCTTCGACGCGCATTTCATCGCGAGCCCTTTTAAACTTGGGCCCGCAGGTTCGGCGGTGGCGACCGTCAGTGGCGACTGCGCGAGTCCTGTCCCGTTTTCTCACGAGCGCCGCGTTCCGGCTCGTTGCGGCGGTCGCCATTTCGGCGGGCGCGCTGCTCTTGCAGTCCTCGACGACCGCGTTGGCGCAATGTTCGCAAAGCGGCACGACAGAAAATTGTGGCGGCGCCTTGCCGGGT
This sequence comes from Xanthobacteraceae bacterium, assembly GCA_052148715.1. Taxonomy (GTDB): domain Bacteria; phylum Pseudomonadota; class Alphaproteobacteria; order Rhizobiales; family Xanthobacteraceae; genus JBKQHQ01. Next base: position 5,799 of record JBKQHQ010000103.1, read on the forward strand.
TCGATTCAATACACCGCTCCGCCGATCAATACGCTCAATGTCGGCTCGCCCAATGCCGCCAGCGCCACGAACGGTACGCAAGACATCCAGTTGACGGGCACGGGCGCGTCGCCTGGTACTGGCACGGCTGGAACCGGGATGTTTTCATGCTCGATCTCCGGCACCCAAACTGGTGGCACTGGCGGTTCTTGTAACATTAACAATGCCGTTTCGCCGCCGACTTGCACGTCGACTAACGGCTCCGGCGGCAGCTCAAACAACACGGCGACGTGCGTCGGGGTACAGACGTCACCACCCGCAAACGGTCCCTCCGGGAATAGCGGCCCGACGGTCACGATCAACGCCAATACCAACGGGAACACAGTCGGCCCAAATGGCAGTGGCATTGCGGTCCTGGCCTCCTCGACGGGGTCGAACGGCGGCAACGGCGGCCACTCCGTATTTAGCAGCGGCGGCACCGGGTCCCCCGGCGCCGACGGCGGAGCCGCAGCGGTCAGTTTCACGGGCGTGATTACGAACAGCGCCGGCGGGATCCTCGCGCAGAGTACGGGCGGCACTGGCGGCAGCGGCGGCGGTAGCACCTTTGCCAGCGGCGGCTCAGGGGGCCTGGGCGGTTTTGGCCAGGGGGCGACGGCGAGCTTCAACGGCGGCACGATCACCACGTCAGGGAACGGCAACGTCGGCGTTACGGCGATCAGTCAAGGCGGCGCGAGTGGGGGCGGCGGCAATGGCGGCATTACTTTCATTTATTCTATCGGCGGCAGCGGAAATACTGCCGGTCAAGGCGGTGCGGCCGAAGTCGATACGTCGAAGGGCACGTTTATCTCGACCAGCGGCAACTTCGCCGATGGTATCGCCGTTTATAGCCTCGGCGGCGGCGGCGGCAGCGGCAACGGCGGCTTCGGCCTGTTCTATTCCGGCGGCGGCAACGGCGGCACCGGGGGCAATGGCGGCACCGCAACCGTCAACGCCGCCGGCACCATAGCGACCATAGGTCAATCCGCGAACGGCATCGTCGCCCAGTCGATCGGCGGCGGCGGCGGCACCGCACAAAGCGTCGCAAGCGCTTTCTCGTTCGGGGGCAATGGCTCTGCGGGCGGCTTCGGCGGCACGGTCAATGTGAGCAATTCTGGAGGGATCACGACCCAGGGCTCCAGCGCCAACGCCATCGAGGCGCAGTCGATCGGCGGCTTCGGCGGCAATGGCGCCAATTCCGGCGGTCTCTTCACCATGGGGGGCAATGGCTCGAACACGACGCCAGGCGGCACGGTCAACGTGACGAACGAAGGCTCTCTCCAGACCTATTCATCGCAGGCGAATGGCATTCTCGCCCAATCCATCGGCGGCGGCGGCGGCAATGGCGGCACGTCGGGCGGCTGGTTCTCATTTGGCGGAACCGGCGGCGCCGGCGGCACCGGGGGCAACGTCACGGTTATCAATGGCGGCAACATCACAACCGGCAGCCTCGGTGGTACCGCTTACACGGGTAATTTCGGCGCCGGCGTTTCGGCGTCGCCTGGCATTCTCGCGCAGTCGATCGGCGGCGGCGGCGGCAACGGCGGCGGCTCGGTGGGGGTGGGTGTAGGCGTCGCCATGGCGTTCGGGGGCTCGGGCGGGTCGGGGGGCGACAGCGGGAGTGTAAGCGTCCTGCGCGACAATTGCACGACGACCTGTGTTGGTATCAACCCCACGGCGGCGAGCGCTTATAACATCACCACTTACGGCGATACCTCCTCGGCCATCATTGCGCAAGCGATCGGCGGCGGCGGCGGCAACGGCGGTTTCGCCGTCGCCGCTGCGGGCGGTTCGGTGTTCAGTGCCGCGCTCGGCGTCGGCGGGAGCGGCGGGGCTGGCGGAGCCGGGGGCGCCGTCGAGGTTGACACCAAGGGCAGCTTGACGACCTACGGCTTGAGTTCCGACGGCATTCTCGCTCAGTCGATTGGCGGCGGTGGTGGCAACGGCGGTTTCAGCGTCGCTGCCAGCGTAAGCTTAGGCGTTTCCGCCTCGATCGGCCTCGGCGGGTCGGGTGGCGCAGGCAACCACTCATCGAGCGTCACTGTCTCCAGCTTGAGCAACATCACGACTCTGGGCGCGAGCTCCTATGGCATTTCCGCCCAGTCGATCGGCGGCGGCGGCGGCAACGGCGGATTCTCGGTGGCCGGCGGCGGCGGCCTGGTCGGAATCGGCGTCGGCGTCGGCGGCAATGGCGCCACGGGCGGCAACGCGAGTACGGTCAACGTGACCAGCGTCGGCAATATTTCCACTTCGGGGCCCAACTCAGTCGGAATCGCCGCGCAATCGATCGGCGGCGGTGGCGGCAATGGCGGATTCTCGATCGGCGCCGCGGCCGGAATGGGCGCAATCGGCGTCGGCGTCGGCGGTGGGGGCAGCGACGGCGGCAACGCGAGCACCGCGACCGTCGACAGCTCGGGCTCCGTCATGACAACGGGCAATAATTCCACCGGCATTCTCGCGCAGTCGCTCGGCGGCGGCGGCGGCAATGGCGGATTTGCGGCGTCTGCCACGATCGCCATGACCGGCGCGGCGTCGGTTGCCGTCGGCGGCCAAGGCGCTAGCGGCGGTCACGCGGACATGGCGTCTGTTTACGCCGATGGCGGCGGCCAATCTCTGACCGTCATATCTCCCGTTACAAGTGTAAATTACGGCAGCGGCTGGACGCTGGTGACGGAGGGCAAAGGTTCAGCGGGCATCGAGGCGCAGTCGATCGGCGGCGGCGGCGGCAACGGCGGCTTTGCCGGCACTTTGGCGCTCTCCGGCAGCGCCAGCATCGGTCTGTCGTTCGGCGGCGCCGGCGGCACCGGCAGTCAAGCGGGCGCAGCGCTCGTGGAGAGCGGTTACGGCCGGCCCAATGCGAACAACATCATCACCCTCGGAGACAATTCGGCGGGCATCGTCGTCCAGTCGATCGGCGGCGGCGGCGGCAACGGCGGCTTCGCGGTTTCCTTGAGCGGCGCGCTGGGGCCAATCGGGGCGGCCGCCGCCACGCTCGGCGGCACCGGCGGCGGCGGCGGCTTCGCGAGTTCGGCGCAGGCCTTCAGCGTCGGCAACATCACGACGGTTGGCAATGTCGCGGACGGCATTCTCGTCCAGTCGATCGGCGGCGGCGGCGGCAACGGGGGTTTCAGCGCTGCGATTTCCGCGACGACGGGCGCGGTTGCCGGCGCGGTGGCGGTTGGCGGCGGCGGCGGAACCGGCAACGACGGCGGCGCCGCGACTCTGAACAGCCAAGGCACGATCATCACGCACGGCGATCAGTCCAACGGCCTGTTCGCGCAATCGATCGGCGGCGGCGGCGGCAACGGCGGCTTCGCCGGTTCCGGCTCGCTGGCTCTGACCGGCGGCGTAGCGGTCGGGCTCGGCGGTAGCGGTGCCGGCGCCGGCAACGGCTCCACCGTGGCCCTGACCAATGTTGGCGACATCACGACCTATGGCAGCCAGTCGAGCGCAATCATCGCGCAATCGATCGGCGGCGGCGGCGGCAACGGCGGCTCGACGGTCGGTATCTCTCTTGGCGTTGGGGGCAGCGCCTCGGTAGCGCTCGGCGGCCAAGGCGGCAACGGCGGCAGCTCGATCAACGGGACCAATAATGGGATCAACGGGATCGGAAACTACGCTGTCGTCGTCAATTCGACCGGCAATCTGACCACGGGCTTTGGCTCGGCGCCGGGCTCGTTCGGCAACAATGCCTATGGCATTTTCGCCCAGTCGCTCGGCGGCGGCGGCGGCAATGGCGGCTTCGCCGGCACGCTCTCGGCCGGCGGCGCGGTCGGCGTCGGCGTTTCGCTCGGCGGGTCCGGGTCCGGCGGCGGTTCGGCTGGCGCCGTCCAGGTCACCAGCGCGGGCAATATTCAGACCGTGTTCGACAATTCCAGCGGCATCCTCGCGCAATCGATCGGCGGCGGCGGCGGCAACGGCGGCTTCGCCGTGTCCGTAGCGGCTTCCGCCTCGATCGAGGATGTTGGCGCCGCGGCGGCGGTTTCGGTGGGCGGCAAGGGCGGCACGGCCGGGAATGCGTCTGACGTCAATGTGACGAGCACCGGGACGGTCTTGACATATGGCTTCAGCTCGAACGGCATCGCCGCGCAGTCGATCGGCGGCGGCGGCGGCAACGGCGGCTTCAGCGTCGCGGCCGGCGCTTCGCTCGGCGAGGCCGGCATCGGCGTCGCGGTCGGCGGCGGCGGCAACGGCGGTGGCTCGGCTGGCGCGGCGAACGTCTTCAGCTACGGCGTAGCCTTTCAAGTGACGCCGACCGTCGGCGTCACGACGATCGAGACCAACGGCGCACAATCGAACGGCATTCTCGCGCAGTCGATCGGCGGCGGCGGCGGCAACGGCGGCTTCGCGATCGGCGTGGGCGCGGCGGCGAACGGCGCCGGCATCGGCGTGGGGCTCGGCGGCACGGACTCGGGCGGCGGCTCAGCGGGGACCGTCAGCGTCACGAGCTACAACAACATCCTGACGCTAGGCTCCGGGTCGAACGGGATCGAGGCGCAATCGGTCGGCGGCGGCGGCGGCAACGGCGGCTTCGCTGCCTCGCTCGGCGTCGGGCAATATGGCGCGCTCGCACTGTCGCTCGCCGGCAACGGCGGGCTCGGCAGTGACGGCAAAGCGGTGACGGTCAACAGCTTCGGCACGATCAACACTCAAGGTAGCCAATCCAACGGAATATTCGCGCAATCGGCGGGCGGGGGCGGCGGCAACGGCGGCTTGGCGATCTCCGTGGCTGGCTCCGAATATGCGTCGCTTGCCCTGTCGTTCGGCGGCAGTGGCGGGACCGGTGGGGTGGGCGGGGCGGTCACCGTCACTTCCACGGGCGCCATCACGACGATATCGGATCAATCGAACGGCATCTTCGCCCAGTCCCTGGGCGGCGGCGGCGGCAATGGCGGGATTGCGATTTCCGGAACGCTGACGACGGAATCGACGGCTGGCAGTGTATCCCTTGCGATGGGCGGCTCGGGCGGCTCGGGCGGGACATCGGGCGCCGTGACGGTCGGCAGCACCGGCAATATCGTAACTTCAGGCAACAGTTCCGATGGCATTCTCGCCCAGTCGATCGGCGGCGGCGGCGGCAATGGCGGAATCAGCGGCGCGCTCAACCTGGCGAACGGCGGCGCGGCTTTCACCAACAGCCTGGGCGGCGCCGGCGGTTCCGGCAACGCGGCCGGCGCGGTGAGTGTAACCAGCACGGGCAACATCACCACCGGCTCCGCCTGCGGTACTAACCCCTTCTGCACCGGCAACGCCAATTCGGCCGGCATATTCGCGCAGTCGGTGGGCGGCGGTGGCGGCAACGGCGGCTTCTCGCTCACTTTGGCGGCCAGCTACGGCGGGACGTTCGGGTCGCCGGTGCCGGCGCCCAAGAGCGTGGGCGGCAATGGTGGCAGCGCGGGGACTGGAGGCACCGTTACGGTCACCAGCAGTGGAACGATATACACGACGGGTGCGCTATCGGACGGCATCTTCGCGCAGTCGGTGGGCGGCGGCGGCGGCAACGGCGGCTTCTCGATCGGGGCGAACCTGTCCTACAAAGGCGGCACCGACGTCAATTCCATCGGCGGCAATGGTGGCTCCGGCAACACCGCCAGCCAGGTCTCTGTGACGGCAAACGCAACGGCGGCGTCGTCGGTCCCTGGCTATTCGGTGGTGACGAACGGAGACAATTCCGTCGGCATCTTGGCGCAGTCGATCGGCGGCGGCGGCGGCGAGGGCGGCTTCAGCATCGCGGGCAGCTTCAGCGCGGGCGGCAACTCCAACGCCAATGCAGTAGGCGGCTCGGGTGGGATCGGCGGCAACTCGCTGAACTTGGGCACGGCCGGTAACCCGGGCTATGTGCCGGCCGTTGCGGTCACCGACACCGGCAGCATCTTTACCTCCGGGCGCAATTCCAGCGCCATCGAGGCGCAGTCGATCGGCGGCGGCGGCGGCGACGGTGGGTTCTCGATCGGCCTCTCCGGCACGGCTAACAACAACAGCACATCCAAGCTGCAGACCATCGGCGGCAACGGCGGCGCGGCCGGCAACGGCGGCGACGTCGTCGTGATGGCCAATGCGACGGCGAATTCCACCGCTTCGATCACGACGACGGGTGACCTGTCGTACGGCGTTCTCGCGCAGTCGATCGGCGGCGGCGGCGGCAACGGCGGCTTCGCTATCGCCGGCTCGCTGTCGACCGGCGGCGGCGCGGCAGCGAATGCCACCGGCGGCAACGGCGCCGGCGGCGGGAATGCCGGTCTCGTGACGGTCACCATGGGCGGATCGATCACGACGGGGACGGCGACCTTTGTTAGCAATGTCTTCCAGAGCTCAACTAGCGGCGAAGGCTCGGTCGGGATTCTCGCCCAGTCGATCGGCGGCGGCGGCGGCAGCGGCGGCTTCTCGGGCGGCCTCGCACTCGGACTGAGCGGCGATTCAACGACCAACACGACCGGCGGCACGGGCGGAGTTGGCGGCACCGGCAATAACGTGGCCGTCACCACGCTGGCCGGCGCCTCGATCATCACCTATGGCGACAACGCGTCCGGCATTCTGGCGCAATCGGTCGGCGGTGGCGGCGGCAACGGCGGCTTCTCGATCGGTGCGGCATTCAGCAATTCGAAAGGCAACAGCGCGGTCAATACGGTCGGCGGCGCCGCCGGCAACGGGGCCACCGGCGCGGACGTCACCGTTACAAACGTTGCCACGATCACGACCTTTGGCATTCTTTCCAACGGCATTGTCGCGCAGTCGATCGGCGGCGGCGGCGGCAATGGCGGGTTCGCCATCTCGGGTTCGCTATCGTTGGGGGGCAACGCAGCGTCGAACGCAACGGGTGGTCAGGGCGGCGCCGGCGAGAACGCCGGAACGGTGACGGTGGTCAACTCGGGTGCGATCCAAGTCAATCAAATGGGAACGATTGGCATCCTCGCCCAGTCGCTCGGCGGCGGCGGCGGCAACGGCGGCTTTGCCGGCGGTTTGACATTCAGCAACAGCAGCAACGCGGTGACCAACGCAGTCGGCGGCGCCGGGGCGCTCGCCGGCAATGGAAGCGCGGTGAGCGTCACCAACAGCGCCGCCATTACCGCCAATGGCGATCAGGGCATCGGAATTTTGGCGCAATCGGTCGGCGGCGGGGGCGGCAATGGCGGCTTTTCAGTCAGCGCAGCGGGGTCGTCGCAAGCGAATGGAGCGGTTCAAGGCGTTGGTGGAAATGGCGGCGCCGCCGGAAATGCCGACAATGTTACGGTGATCAACAATGCCGGGGGCGTCATCCAGACAAACGGCGCCATGGCCTACGGCATCCTCGCGCAGTCGATCGGCGGCGGCGGCGGCAATGGGGGCTTCTCGGTCGGTGGCAGCTTGAGCCTGAACGGAAACGCTAACTCCACCGTCGGCGGTGGATCCGGCGGCGCCGGTGGCGACGCCGGATCTCTGGTCCAAGTGCAAAACTTCAGCGCTGTCATCACGAATGGTGCAGGGTCGATCGGGATTGCGGCGCAGTCGATTGGCGGGGGCGGCGGCAACGGCGGCTTTGCTGGTGGTTTATCCTTCAGCAATAGCGGCATGGCAGTGACCAACGCGGTCGGCGGTCAGGGCTTGGGCGGCGGAAATGGTGGCGTTGTCAGCGTCACCAACAGCGGTTTTGTCGTGGCCAATGGCGCTCAAAGCATAGGCATCTTGGCGCAATCGATTGGCGGCGGCGGCGGCAATGGCGGCTTCTCGATCAGTGCCGCCGGCGCGTCTCAAGGGAGTGCAATGGTTCAAGGCGTTGGCGGCGGCGGCGGCGCTGGGGGAACAGCGGACAACGTTACGGTGATCAACAATGCCGGGGGTATGATCCAGACAAACGGCGCCATGTCCTACGGCATCCTCGCGCAGTCGATCGGCGGCGGCGGCGGCAACGGCGGCTTCTCGATCGGCGGCAGCTTGAGCCTGAGCGGCAACGCTAACTCCACCGTTGGCGGCGGCACCGGAGGCGCCGGTGGCGACGCGGGATCGCTAGTCCACGTACAAAACTTCGGCACCATCGTCACGACTGGCGTCAGCTCGATCGGCATCGTGGCCCAATCGATCGGCGGTGGCGGCGGGACCGGCGGGTTCGCCGGGTCGATCGGCATCGGCGCGAGCAACACGGTGAGCAACGCCGTTGGCGGGGCAGGAGGTAACGGCGGGGCGGGTCGGGACGTTGAGGTCGACAACTTTGGTCTCATCGAAACGACCAAAGCGAATTCCATCGGCATATTGGCGCAGTCGATCGGCGGCGGCGGCGGCAACGGGGGATACAGCGGCTCCCTCAACATAAACGGAAGCAACGTGCAAAATGCCGTCGGCGGCACCGGCGGCACCGGCGGCGCCGGTGGCAACGTCACCGTGACCAGCACCGGCACAATCATGACGACTGGCGACAATTCGATTGCCGTGCTCGCGCAGTCGATTGGCGGCGGCGGCGGCAACGGCGGATTCACGCTGACAGCGGCCACCGGAACCGCCAGCAGCTCGACCTTCGATGTCGGCGGCGCCTCGAATGGAACCGGCGGCGCGATGGGCACCGTCATCGTCAACATCAGCGGCGGCACGACCATCACCAACGGTGCGTTGGCCTACGGTCTGCTGGCGCAGTCGATTGGCGGCGGCGGCGGCAACGGTGGCATCGTTATCCCCGATCCGCTCACGGTCGGCTCGGGCGGCGTCACCATCCGAGTCGGCGCGACCGGGGGAATCTCCGGCGACGGAAACGTGATGAACTCAATATACAACAATCCGGTGACGACGACGGGCGCGGGTGCGGCCGGCCTCGTTGCGCAATCCATCGGCGGCGGCGGCGGCGTTAATGGGTTGACCGGAGACGTCGTCATCGCCAGCCCTCTGGCAGTCCTGAACAACCTCGCCGGGGGCTCGAGCACGCTCAGTGGCAAAGGCCAGACCGTGACTTTCTCGAGTGCTGGCAGCGTAACAACGAGCGGCGACAACGCCATCGGAGTCCTCGTCCAGTCGATCGGCGGCGGCGGCGGCTTGGCCACGTATACGCTCAACCAGGTGACAGGCAGCCCGCTCGGTATCGTCGAGACCGCTGGCGGGTCGGCGGGTGCGGCCGGCGCCGGCGGCGCCCTGCTTGTGGGGGAATTTGTTGGCAGCGTTCCGGGGGCTGTGAAAACCACAGGTGTGTTGGCGCAGGGCATGCTGCTGCAGTCGATCGGCGGCGGAGGCGGATATGCCGGCTTCACGGCAACCTCTGGAGTGGCGGTTGGTGGCAACGGCATTGCGCTCACGGCGGGAGGGCTTGGCGGTCCAGGCGGCGATGGAAACAACATTTTGCTTACCTCCTCGGCCTCGATCACGACGACGAATACCGGCGCATTGGGACTGATTGCGCAATCAATCGGCGGCGGCGGCGGGTTCGTCGGCATCGTCGGCGCCTCCGGCTCCGGCAGCGTCACGCTTGGTGCGGCGGGGGGTGCCTCTGGCAATGGCGGGATCGTCATGCTGAGCAGCACCGGCGCCATTTCGACCTCGGCCGACGGCGCCCACGCAATCCTGGCGCAATCAATCGGCGGCGGCGGCGGGTTCGTTGAAGCGCTGGCCTCCAACGGCACGTCGCTCAATCTGCCGGTGAGCGCTGGCGTGGGCGGTGGTGGCGGTAGCGGTGGGCAGGTCAATGTAACAAGCACCGGCGTGATCACCACGACCGGGGCGGGTGCCTTCGGCATCATCGCTCAATCGGTGGGCGGAGGCGGCGGCGTGGTCGGCGGCGGCACCTTTGCGACCTCGGTCGCTACGACCGGACCATTCGCCGGGGCCGTCGGCGGAACGGGCACCGCAGGCAAGGTCAACGTGATGACGTCGGCCGATATCTTGACGACGGGACTGAATTCGACCGGCATTTTCGCCCAAAGCGTCGGGAACGGCGGATTGGGGGACAACATCACCATTAACGTGCAGTCGGGGGTCGTCCTCGGCGGCGCTGGTTTCGGCCACGCGGTCTGGCTGGACGGTGGGTTCAACAACACACTCACCAATTCCGGCGTTCTGACAACGGTCTCGGGTGTCCTTGGCATGACCATCCTGGGCGGTGCGGGCGCCGATTCGGTCATCAACAACAATCTGATCATCGGATCGGTCGATCTGGGCGGCGGTGCCAATTCATTCGACAATAAGCCGACCGGCACATTCGACTCCGGGCCGATCGCTTACATCGGCCCCGGGAATCTGCTGACCAACGAAGGGCTGATGTCGCCGGGCGCCTACCTCAACGTGCTCACCACGAACGTGACCGGCAATTTCCTGCAGACCGCCACCGGCACTTACGGGCTCGATCTCGAATTCCTCAACCAAACGTCAGATCGCATCAACATCACCGGCACCGCTAGTGTAACTGGCACGGTCAACATCAACATCATGGATCCTGGACTGGCAGTGCCGGGAAACCACGAAGTTACGATCTTGTCGGCGGCGGGCGGCGTCACCAACCACGCAGGTCTCACACCAACCTTCGTTCCGACCGCAGTGGCGCAATACACCCTCACTTACCCGAACCCGAACGACATTGACCTCAACTACAACATCAACTTCTCGCCGGCCGGCCTGACCGTTAACGAGCATTCGGTCGGAAGCGCGATAAATGCTATCCAATTGGCACGTAGCTCGCCGAACTTTGTGCCGATTGCGGCGGCGTTATTCTACCAACCGGATGTGGCGTCCTTGGGTCGGGTCTACGACTCGCTCTCCGGCGAGGGGACGAGCGGCGTCCAGCAGACCGCCTTCACGGACAATGACCTCTTCATGAACGCTGCCATGCACCAGACCGCCTTCTGGCTTTGGGATGAACGCGTTGGGTCGAGCGACCTCGGGCTGCAGGACAATGGCTTGATGAGTTACGCTTCGGCTGCTCCGCAATACCCCGCGTTCCTCGGGCTCAAGGCGCCGTCATATCAGCCGCGCGAATGGCGGATGTGGGCCGAGGCCTACGGAAGTGGCGGCTCGGTCAACGGCGAATTCCCGCTGGGCACCGCGCGGCTCAACTACGCCGGCGGCGGGCTCGCGGCCGGCGGCGATTATCAGGTCAACCCGGCAGTCCTTCTGGGTTTCGCGCTCGGAGGTGGTACGTCCGGGTTCAACGTAGCTGACCGCGCCACCAGCGGCAGCTTTGATTCCGGACATGTCGCCCTCTACGGCGCCGCTCGGCAGGGCTCGTTCTATACGACCGGCATCGTTGGCTACGACTTTTTCGAAAATCGGGAACATCGCTTCGCCGCTATACCGGGCACGAGCGCGCCGATCGTTCCGGTCCCCGGCTTTGCCGAAAGCCTCAGCGGCCAGTTCTTCAGTCAGTCGCTGAGCGCGCGTCTTGAGACGGGCTGGAGAACCAGATTCGACGCCGTCAACGTGACGCCGTTCGCTGCCCTTCAGTACGGTCTGCTGGGTTTGAATGGCTATACGGAGACTGCGAACACGGGACCCACCAACATCGGTCTGAGTTTTGCCAATCGAACGGTGAATTCGCTGCCATTGTCCCTGGGTACGCAACTCGACTCAAAGGTAGTGACTCCCTATGGCATGCCGCTGGCGTTATGGACGCGAGTTGCTTGGGTGCACGAGTTCGAACCTTACCGCACGATCAATGCGTCGTTCATCGCGGCTCCTGGGTTCGATTTCATTATTAACGGCGCGATCGCGCCGCGTGACGCCGCCCGGGTGGAAGCCGGCCTGAAGCTCGCCGTGTCCAGAAATGCTGCCGTGTTCACCAATTTCCAGGGAGATTTCTCCGGACAGGGCAACAGCTACGCCGGGACCGGCGGCTTCAAGCTAGCCTGGTGATTTCAGAATCCCGGCATTGAGGTTAGCGGGATGGCTCGATGGACACGGGCACGGGCGGCATGGCAATCGGCGCAGCAGCCTTCCGTTGCGCGCGGCCAACGGCGAATTCGCGAGCTATGGGGTCAATGGCGGCGCCGAGTGTGTGGTAAAAGGACTGCCTTGTGTAATGAGACTGAGGAGCCGGAGGGACCATGCAGCAGTCGAAGAAAGAAGCGATCCGATGGGCCATTGCCTGCGGATTGATTGCGGCACTATCGGTTCCGGTTGCCGCGCAGATCACGCCGGCGCCCCCCCAACGGCCACCGGTTGCGGCCGTCCCACCTCGCACCGCACCGGCTCCTGCATCCAAGCCGGCGACGGAGACCGCCATTGACAATGTACCGAGCATGACGACGGCGTCCTATGGCGACTGGGTCGTGCGCTGCAGCCAGCAGGCGGAACATCGCATGTGCGAGGCAGCGCAGACCCTTTATGTTCAAGGCCAGCCGAATCCGGTGGCCCTTGTCGCCGTCGGCCGTGAGAAACCGACCGAACCGACCCGATTGGTGGTGCAGCTGCCGGTCAATGTGACCATCGCCGGTCGTTTGAAAATCACGCTTAAGGAAGGCGCGCCGACGATCGATCTGAATATCGAGCGCTGTGTTCCGGCTGGATGCTTTGCGGTCATGCAGCCGGCTGACGAAGCGCTAAGGCAGTTGCGCGCCCAGACCGATCCGGGCCGCATCAGCTACAAGGACGCAGCCCAGCATGACGTCGCATGGCCGTTCTCGCTACGCGGCCTTTCTCAGGCGCTAGAGGCGCTACCGAAGGGCTGATGAAGCGGCGCGGATCTGGTGCTTATTTGAAGGGACTTTAGCGAGAACTCATTCGAAGTTGCCAAGACGCTGGAGACGCGCGCGCGGACCAGGAGGAGATGAGCAGAATGAGAAAGCTTTTGCTTTTGGCATCATTGGCCTTGACCATGACGGCGGCTTCGCAGGAGGCAACTGCGCGGACCTGCCTGCAGGGCCATATCTAGGCTACGACTACAACAGGCGGGCGTGGTGTTACCCGCGCAGTGCCGGTGGTGCCGGCCATCATTCGTCGAGACCATGGAATGCGGCATTGGTATGCGCAGGCGGAGTATCATCCCCGCCGCCATACCGCGCATCATCATCACCGGCACTACACCCGGTCAGGCCACCACCATCGGCGGTACGCGCCGCCCGAACATGCCGCCGGCGGCGGTTCGCGCGAGGCTGCGAGGGACCAAAACGCGAAGTGCTCGAAACAAACGAGTCTGGTCCCGCAGCTCCCCGGAAACCGGCCGTGCTTTTCCACCGCGGCGAATGGCGGCTCAGCTTCCATGAACGCGAGATTGCACCGAATGCTCTGGATGTCCGCAATGTCGCCACGGGGAGTCGCGAATGAGACACACGTTGGTTCTGCTCTTCTCGCTGATCTTGGCGCTGATCGCCGCCTTAGCATCATCGCAGAAGGCGAGCGCGAGCGAGAGCGCGCGGGATCTGGCGAGCGATTGCCGGAACCTCGAGCAGGGCAGGAGGGGCGCGGGAGCGCACATCAAAATTCCCAACACAAAGGAAGCGCTGCAATGTTGGGGATATATGCGAGCGATGCAGGACCTATCGGTTCTCGCCGATCAGGATGGCCACAGGATTATGGGATCATGTCCCCCAGAGCAGACGACGGTGCTGCAGCTGATCCATGTATTCGTGACCCACGCGCGATCCCATCCCGGGGAGCTGGAGGGCAACGCTGCGCTCGTAGTGATCAAGGCCTTGGGGGACGCATTTCCGTGTCATCAGCCGTAGCATTCGGCGCGCGACACCCGGATAGTCGGTTGGGAGTGTTAGTTCCCGCTGATTGCAGAGGTCATCTCCAAAACGATCCTGCTGTCGAAACTTGACGAATCAAACGGTGGGACGTAAAAGGGAAAATCGATGACGAGGCGGGACGGATCCTCGCATCGATCTTATCACAACGCTAGAAGCAGGATTCAACGCGGGCGGCTTCGCCGAGCGCCGCGATGGATGGGCGTCAGCACCAATAAAACGTGGATGCGTTGATGGGAGCTGAACCGGAAAATGCTTCTCGATTTTGCAAGACGCCCCAAGCTTGGCGGTATATCTTAAAGGCCCGCTGTTTTTTCGCTGTATTTACAGCGGACCGAACCAGATTTACCTACGGGTCTAGAGGCTGGACCCCGGCCCGGGTTCATCGTGCTGACGGTATTGCTGATGCGGCTCGCAAGATTCGACGCATCCGCTTCTGATCGCAGCTTTATCGCGGAACATCTGCAGATTGTGAAAAACGAAACGAAGCCACGCTTCACGCTTGCATGTGGGAGAGCCTCGCGGCCGTCATCCCGGGCACGGAGGCCCGGGATGGCGGCCGAATTCATGGCGCGGCCTCGACTTCAACAAACGGCGACCTGACAAACGGCGCGCGTCAGCGCGCGAGGCCGGCTTGCAGCGTCCGCAATTGCTCGAGGCGCTGGCGGGCCTTGTCGCGCGCCGTCTCATCGGCGGCGTCCTCGACGTCCTCGACCGCGTCCTCGATTTGCGCAGCGAGGGTCGCCGGGTCGAGCTGATCGATATCGGTTGCCGTCTCGGCAAGGATCGTGAGGCCTTCGGGGTTTACCTCGGCCAAGCCGCCGCTGACCACGATCCGCCGCCGCTCCGCGCCGGTGAATATCAGGAGCACGCCCGGCTTCAACGTCGCCACATAGGGCGCGTGACCGGCCAGCACGCCGAACTCGCCCTCGACCCCGGGCACATCGACCTGATCGACGTCGCCGGCGAATACCAGCCGCTCGGGGGAGACGAGATCGAAATGAAACGTGGCCATGCTCTCGCGCTCCGCGTCGATGTCTAACTAGCCAAGGGCTCCGCCCTTGATATCCCTTGCGCCCGGGCGTGACGAGGGGCCGAGGAGTCCACCCCCAAACGAGAACAAAATTCGCGTTAGCGGCACCATAACGGTCTAAGCCGCTTCGGCAAGGCGCTTGCCCTTCTCGACCGCCTGCTCGATGGTGCCGACCATGTAGAAGGCGGCCTCGGGCAGGTAGTCGTACTTGCCCTCGCACAGGCCCTGAAACCCGCGAATGGTGTCGGCTAGCTCGACGAATACGCCGTCGGTGCCGGTGAACACTTGGGCAACGAAGAACGGCTGCGACAGGAAGCGCTCGATCTTGCGCGCGCGCGAGACCGTCGTCTTGTCCTCTTCCGACAGCTCGTCCATGCCGAGAATGGCGATGATGTCCTGCAGCGCCTTGTAGCGTTGCAGAATCTGCTGCACCTGCCGCGCCACGGCGTAATGCTCCTCGCCGACGACCAGCGGCGACAGCATGCGCGATGTGGAGTCGAGCGGGTCGACCGCCGGATAGATGCCCTTCTCGGCGATCGAGCGCGACAGCACGGTGGTCGCGTCGAGATGCGCGAAGGAGGTGGCCGGCGCCGGGTCGGTCAGATCGTCGGCCGGCACATAGATCGCCTGCACCGAGGTGATCGAGCCCTTGGTCGTGGTGGTGATGCGCTCCTGCAGCGCGCCCATGTCGGTCGCCAGCGTCGGCTGATAGCCCACCGCCGAGGGAATGCGGCCGAGCAGCGCCGACACTTCCGAGCCCGCCTGGGTGAAGCGGAAGATGTTGTCGACGAAGAACAGCACGTCCTGGCCCTGGTCGCGGAAATATTCGGCAACCGTGAGGCCCGACAGACCGACGCGCGCCCGGGCGCCGGGCGGCTCGTTCATCTGGCCGTAGACCAGCGCGCACTTCGAGCCTTCGCCGCCGCCCTTCTTGTTGACGCCGGACTCGATGAACTCGTGATAGAGGTCGTTGCCCTCGCGCGTGCGCTCGCCGACGCCAGCGAACACCGAGAAGCCGCCATGCGCCTTGGCAATGTTGTTGATCAGCTCCTGAATGATGACGGTCTTGCCGACGCCGGCGCCGCCGAACAGCCCGACCTTGCCGCCCTTGGCGTAGGGCGCGAGCAGATCGACGACCTTGATGCCGGTGACGAGAATTTGCGCCTCAGTCGATTGCTCCGTATAGGCCGGAGCGTTCTGGTGAATGGCGCGCCGCTCCGTGTAGGGAACGGGACCCGCCTCATCGACCGGATCGCCGACCACGTTGATGATGCGGCCGAGGGTGCCGACGCCGACCGGAACCGCGATCGGCTGTCCGGTATCGGCGACCTCCTGCCCGCGCACCAGGCCCTCCGTCGTGTCCATGGCGACGGTGCGCACCGTCTCCTCGCCGAGATGTTGCGCCACCTCGAGCACGAGCCGGGCGCCCTGGTTCTGCGTCTCCAGCGCATTGAGAATGGCAGGCAACGCTCCGTCAAATTGCACGTCGACGACGGCGCCGATGACCTGGGTGATGCGTCCGACCGAATTGGCCATTTTTTGTCCTCTTACGAAATCTCGGTGCTTTGCCTATAGCGCCTCGGCACCGGAGATGATCTCGATCAGCTCCTTGGTGATCATGGCTTGGCGCGTGCGGTTGTAGGTGAGCGTCTGCTTGCGGATCATCTCGCCGGCGTTGCGGGTGGCGTTGTCCATGGCCGACATCTGGGCGCCGTAGAACGAGGCGGCGTTCTCAAGCAGCGCGCGGAAGACCTGGGTCGCCACATAGCGCGGCAACAGGTCGGCGAGGATGTCCTCTTCGTCCGGCTCGTATTCATAGACCGCGGCCGGTCCGCTTTCGGCGCGCGGCGGGATCACCGCCGGGATGACCTGCTGGGCGGTCGGAATCTGGGAGATGACCGATCTGAAGCGCGAGAAGAACAGGGTGCAGACGTCGAAGGCGCCAGCATCGAACAATTGCAGGATCTTTTGCGCGATGCCCTGGGCGTGCTCGAAGCCGATCGCGCGGACGGCGCGCAGCTCGATCGACTCGATGATCAGCTTCTCGTATTGCCGCCGCAGCTGCTCAAAACCCTTGCGACCGACGCAGAGGAGCTTGACCTC
This sequence comes from Xanthobacteraceae bacterium, assembly GCA_052148715.1. Classification (GTDB taxonomy): domain Bacteria; phylum Pseudomonadota; class Alphaproteobacteria; order Rhizobiales; family Xanthobacteraceae; genus JBKQHQ01. The sequence continues at coordinate 22,581 of JBKQHQ010000103.1, forward strand.
CTTGCCCTCCGCCATCAGCGCATTCGTCCGTTCGCGCGCGAGCCGCACGATCGCCGAGTTGAAGGCGCCGCACAGGCCGCGCTCGGCGGTGCAGACCACGAGCAGGTGCACCTGATCGCGACCGGTCCCCGACAGGAGGCGCGCGCCGGAATCCTTAGGCACGCTTGCCGCGATATTTCCCAACACCTTTTCCATGCGCTCCGCATAGGGCCGCGCCACCTCGGCGGCCGCTTGCGCGCGGCGCAGCTTCGAGGCCGCGACCATCTGCATGGCCTTGGTGATCTTCTGCGTCGCCTTGGTGGAGGCGATGCGATTGCGCATGTCCTTCAGGCTGGCCATTGCGCTTCACCTGCTGAATTAAAGTGCGTTTCTTCGCATCGAATCACACCCTCTCCACCGTCATGCCCGCGCTTGTCGCGGGCATCCACGTCTTCACGGCCTTGCGGCGCGGCAAGGCGTGGATGGCCGGAACAAGTCCGGCCATGACGTGGAGAGGGATGTGCTGCGATTGGAGCGGAACAAGCTTCAGGCGCCATCACCGTCACGCGAAGCTCTTGGCGTAGCCGTCGACGACGCCCTTGAGCTTGCCGCTCGTGGCATCATCGAGGTCGCGCGACTGTGCGATGGCGGTTAGGATATCGCCGTGCTTGGTGCGCAAGAGCGAAAGCAGTCCTTGCTCGAACGCGCGCACCCGGTTCACCGGGATCGGGTCGAGATAACCGCTGACGCCGGCATAGATGGTGACGACCTGCTCTTCCATTTTCAACGGCGAGAACTGCGGCTGCTTCAACAGCTCGGTCAGCCGGGCGCCGCGGTTGAGGAGGCGCTGGGTGACGGCGTCGAGATCGGAGCCGAACTGGGCGAAGGCCGCCATCTCGCGGTACTGGGCGAGCTCGCCCTTGATGCGGCCGGCCACCTTCTTCATCGCCTTGGTCTGCGCCGCCGAGCCGACCCGCGACACCGAGATGCCGACGTTCACGGCGGGCCGGATACCTTGATAGAACAGGTCGGTCTCAAGGAAGATCTGTCCGTCGGTGATGGAGATCACGTTGGTCGGGATGTAGGCCGACACGTCGTTGGCCTGCGTCTCGATCACCGGCAAGGCGGTGAGGGAGCCGGATCCGCGCTCCTCGTTCATCTTGGCGGCGCGCTCCAAGAGCCGCGAATGTAGGTAGAACACGTCGCCCGGATAGGCTTCGCGGCCGGGCGGCCGGCGCAGCAGGAGCGACATCTGCCGATAGGCGACCGCCTGCTTGGAGAGATCGTCGTAGATGATCACGGCGTGCATGCCGTTGTCGCGGAAGTACTCGCCCATGGTGCATCCCGAGAACGGGGCGAGGAACTGCATCGGCGCCGGGTCGGAGGCGGTCGCCGCGACGATGATCGAGTAGTCGAGCGCGCCGTTCTCCTCCAAGACTTTCACGAACTGGGCGACGGTGGAGCGCTTCTGCCCGATCGCGACATAGACGCAGTAGAGCTTGATCTTCTCGTCGCCGGAGGCGTTGAGTGATTTCTGATTAAGGATCGTATCGAGCGCGACGGCGGTCTTGCCGGTCTGCCGGTCGCCGATGATCAGCTCGCGTTGGCCGCGGCCGATCGGGATCAGCGCATCGATGGCTTTGAGACCCGTCGCCATCGGCTCGTGCACCGATTTGCGCGGGATGATGCCGGGCGCTTTCACGTCGACGCGGCGGCGCTCGCCGGCCTGGATCGGGCCCTTGCCGTCGATCGGATTGCCGAGCGCGTCGACCACGCGGCCGAGCAGCCCCTTGCCGACCGGCACGTCGACGATGGCGCGGGTGCGCTTGACCGTCTGGCCTTCCTTGATCTCGCGGTCATTGCCGAAGATCACGATGCCGACATTGTCGGTCTCGAGGTTCAGCGCCATGCCGCGCACGCCGTTCTCGAACTCGACCATCTCGCCGGCCTGCACGTTGTCGAGGCCGTAGACGCGGGCAATTCCGTCGCCGACCGACAGCACCTGCCCGACCTCGGAGACCTCGGCCTCCTCGCCGAAATTCTTGATCTGCTCCTTGAGGATCGCTGAGATTTCAGCAGCGCGGATGTCCATCAGCTTGCCTCTTTCATTGCCTGCTTGATCGAGTTGAGCTTGGTGCGCAGCGATGAGTCCACCATGCGGCTGCCGAGCTTGACGACGAGCCCGCCGATGATGGCGGGGTCGACTTTGACATCGAGATCGACGGCCTTGCCCGTGATCGACTTGAGCACCTCGCGCAGCGCATTGAGGTGCGTCTCGCTCGGCTGCTCGGCGACCGTCACGCTGGCGGTGATCTCGCCGTTGTGGCGGGCGACCATGGCGCGATAGCCTCTGATCATCTCACGGACAGCAAACAGGCGCCGGTTCGCCGTCACCACTTTCAGGAAGTTGGCGGCGACCCCGCCGATACCAGCTTTGTCGAGCACCGCGGAGAGCGCCTTCAACTGCACCTCGGCGCCGAAGACGGGGCTGCGCACGAGCCGCGTCAGGTCGGGGCTGCCGGCGATCAGCGCCTCGAAACGGTCGAGATCGCTCTTGACCGCGTCGATCGCGCCTTGCTCAAGCGCCAGCTCGAACAAGGCCGTCGCGTAGCGGCCCGCCATGCCGGATACGATCGGTTCTTCGCTTGCCACGTCGTGGTTGGCTCGTTGGAAATTCCGCAGGCCCGATACCGTCCGCGAGAACGGAGCAAGCCCTTGAAATCAAAGGGGGACATCGAATTTCCGAAGGAGGCGTCGCGACGAGCCTAAAACCCCACGAAAATCGCGCGCTTGCTAACACATCGATATCCGCGGCGCAACACAGCCCAACGCAGCGCAACCACAGGGGAAACCGTTGGGTTGTCGCGTACTCCACCTCTCCCCGGCGGGAAGAGGTCGGCGCGCGTTGGCGCGCCGGGTGAGGGGCGCCAGCGCGGGACAGGTGATAAGGCGCGTCCGCGAGCATAAACTTACCTGCGTCCCCTCGTCGCGCCGTTCGTTGGCGCCTTCGCCGATTTCCTCGGCCTCCCGAGCGGGTCTTGCCAATAGAAGCGACCGAATTCGGCGCGGGCCACCTGCATGGCGAACTGAGCCCGTCGCGAGGCCGCATCGGCGGGTCGCTTCCTGGTGATCTCCGGCAGCTCGCGCGGCTCGCTGACCTCGGCGCAGGCCGCACATTCGACACGCCATAGCGCCCGCGCGTAAAGGGCATCGGCGTGGGCGGCGATCGCCTGTTCCGGAGTGTGCGCGAATACCGGATGCTGCCGGCGACGTGCCGGCTTGTGGTTTGGGGTTTTCAAGATTCTTCTCCCTCGTTGGATGCGACCGTCGGAATGGCGGTCGCGCCTACGCGGTGACGCGCAAAACGCGCGGCAACCGTCACTAGGTTTCCTGAGGGAGCGGGGCTAAGCCCGGAGATGTCCGATGAAATTCGGCATGCGGTCTTATCGCGTGGGAGCGGGGCGAAATTCGGGCAATCTGGTCGTGCGACGTCGTCGCGTTTGATCGGGAAGGCCGGAGATCGAAGCGGTCAGGAGCCCGCGCGGACGACCGTCAAAAAGGTCTCTCCGTACTGCCTGAGCTTGGCTTCGCCGACGCCGTGGACGTCGCTCATCTCGGCGAGGGTCTTTGGCCGCCGCCGCGCCATCTCCAACAGCGTCCGGTCGGCGAAGACCACGTAGGCCGGCACGCCCTGGGCCTTGGCGAGAGCCGTGCGCTGCTGCTTCAGCGCCTCGAAGAGGGCCTGATCGGCTTCCGAGCCGTTGCCCAGCGCCTCCCTTGCGGCCTTGGCCGCGCGCTCCTTTCGTCCCGCGGGCTTCAGGGTGTCCTTGCGCAGGCTGAGCTTGGTTTGCCCCTTGAGCACCGCGCGGCCCGCCTCGGTCATCGTCCAGCGGCCGTAGCTCGCCATGTCCTGCTCGATGATGCCGGCGGCGTGCAGCTGGCGGAAAATCGAGCGCCACTCGTTCTTGGAGAATTCCTTGCCGACGCCGAAGGTCGGTAGCACGTGGTGGCGGAATTTGCTGATCGCTTCGGTCTCCTCGCCGACCAGCAGGTTGATCAGATGCTCGCTGCCGAAGCGCTCGCCGGTGCGGAGCATGGCCGACATTGCTTTCTGCGCCGCGATGGTGCCGTCGATCACCTCGGCACCGTCGAGGCAGACATCGCAATTGCCGCAAGGGCCGGTCGTCTCGGCGAAATAGGCGAGCAGCGTCTGGCGCCGGCACCGCGGCGATTCGCACAGCGAGACGAGGGCGTTGAGCCGCTGGCGCTCGACCCGCTTCTGCTCCTCCGAGGAATCGCTGTCGTCGATCTGCATCCGCCGCAGGCGGATGTCGCCCGTCCCGAAGAAGGTGAGCGCATCGGCCGTCAGTCCGTCGCGGCCGGCGCGGCCGATCTCCTGGTAATAGCTCTCGATGTTGCTCGGCATGTCGGTGTGGCAGACAAAGCGCACGTCCGGCTTGTCGACGCCCATGCCGAACGCCACAGTCGCAACGATGATCACCGCGTCCTCCTGCAGGAAGGCGTCCTGGTGGCGCGAGCGCGCGGAGGGGTCCATGCCGGCGTGGTAGGGCAGGGCCTTGAAGCCGTGCGACGCCAAAAACTCCGCCACCGCTTCGGTCTTCTTGCGCGAGCTGCAATAGACGATGCCGCTCTGCCCGCGATGCGCCTTCACGAAGTCCAGAAGTTCCCCACGCCCGCCGGATTTCGGCCGCATCATCAGCCGCAAATTCGGCCGATCGAAGCCGTGCACGAACACCTTGGGTGGCTGCGGAAACAGCTTTTCCACGATGTCGGCGCGGGTTGAGGCGTCGGCGGTGGCGGTAAGCGCGATGATCTGCGCGCCGAGCTCCGTGCGCACCTTGCCGAGCGTCAGATATTCCGGGCGAAAGTCATGTCCCCATTGCGAGATGCAATGGGCTTCGTCGACCGCGATCAGGCCCACCTTGGCGCGCGAGAAAAGGGCGAGCGTCTCCGGTTTCATCAGCCGCTCGGGCGCCACATAGACGAGGCGCAGCTCGCCGCGCGCGATCCCCTCCAAAATATCCCGGTTCTCGGCAAAATCGTTCGACGAGTTCAAGCTCGCGGCGGCGATCCCGTAGCCGCGCAGCTGCGCCACCTGGTTGCGCATCAACGCGATCAGCGGCGACACCACGACCGTCAGTCCGTCGCGCAGCAGCGCTGGCAGTTGATAGCATAGCGACTTGCCGCTGCCGGTCGGCATTACCGCGAGCACGTCGCGGCCGTCGAGGATCGTCTCGATGATCTCCGCCTGGCCGGCGCGGAACGAATCAAACCCGAAGGTGGTACGAAGCGTTTGCTCCGCCGCGGCGAGATCGGCCATGCTTTACGGTTCCGGGTGCCGCGGCCTGTCTAGCAGATGCAGGCCATGCGCCAAAAGGTGCGCTAAGAATATCGGCCCGCCGCGCGACGGTAGTCTTTTGCGCCCGCTGTGTACTTAAGAACGGCCGTAGCGGTCGGATGCAACAGTCGAGGATGCTTCAATGAATGCCCCAGCGCCGCCCGATCGGAGTTACGCCGATCTGCACGAGCATCTCGAGCGCCTCGACAAGGCCGGCCTGCTCCGCCGTATCGACGCGCCCGTGAACAAGGACACCGAGATGCATCCGTTGGTGCGCTGGCAGTTTCGCGGCGGTATTGCGGAGAAGGACCGAAAGGCGTTCTTGTTCACGAACATCGTCGACTCGAAGGGCCGCCACTACGACATCCCCGTGGTGGTCGGTGCATACGCGACCAACCCGGAGATTTACTGCATCGGCGTCAACGTCACGCGGACCGAGGAGATCGGCCCGGCATGGGAGCGCGCCATCGCCAATCCGATTGCGCCGTGCCTCGTGGACAGCGCGCCATGTCACGAGGTGGTCGTCACGGGCAAAGATCTCGAAGGGCCGGGTCGGGGCCTCGAATCTCTGCCGATACCGATATCGACGCCGGGCTTCGACGCCGCGCCCTATCTCACCGCTACCTGCGTCATCACCCGCGACCCCGATAGCGGCGTGCAGAACATCGGCACCTATCGCGGCCAGCTGAAGGCCCCGACGCGGCTCGGAATGATGACGCTCACGAGCCTGCGCGCCGGCGGCTTCGAGCATTGGCGTAAGCACAACGCGCGCGATCAAAAAATGCCGGTGGCGATCGTGGTCGGCTGTCCCCCCGTCGTTGCGTATCAGGGGCCGCAAAAACTGCCGATCGGGGTGGACGAGATCACGGTCGCGGGCGGACTTGCCGGCGGACCGATCAACGTGGCGCGCGGGCGCACCGTGGACCTGCTGGTGCCGGCCGAGTCCGAACTGGTGATCGAGGGCTATATCGATCCGGACTATCTCGAGCCCGAGGGGCCCTTCGGCGAGTCGCACGGCTATGTTGCGCTCGAGGACTACAACCTGGTCGTCAACGTGACCGCCATCACGCGGCGTCGAAACGCGATCCTCACCTCGTACATGTCGCAGGTGACGCCCAGTGAATCGAGCGTGGTCAAGCGGCTTGCCTATGAACCCCTATTCCTGGCCCATGTGCGCGACCACCTCGCGATCAAGGGCATCAGGAGGGTCACGCTGCACGAGCCGCTGACCAATTTGCGCAAGGTCGTCATCCTTCAGTTTGTGCGCGGCGTGCCGCGCACGGAAATTTGGCGCGCGCTGCACGGCGTCCTCACGCTGCAGGCATTCGTCGGCAAGTTCGTCATCGCGGTGGACGAGGATATCGATACGCAAAACGCGGATGCCGTATTTTGGGCGATGTCCTACCGATGCAATCCCGCCGAGGATACACAGATCGTCCGCCATCGCGAGCCCGGCCATGTGCCGCGAACGAGCGGCGAGCCGGTCTCGGATTCCGCGCTCCTGATCGATGCGACCATGAAAGAGGCGATGCCGCCGATCGCCTTGCCCAAGCGCGAGTTCATGGAGAATGCCAAGGCGCTGTGGGAAAGGCTCGGTCTGCCGCCGCTCAAGCCGGAAGCGCCGTGGTTTGGCTACTCACTCGGCGATTGGACGGATGAATGGGACAAGAACGCGCTCGACGCGACCCGCGGCGAGTGGATGAATCGCAGCGAGTCCTACCGCCAGCGTCGCAAACGCGGCGTCATGCCGAACACGCCGACGCGTGCAGCGGAAAAAACCGAGGACTAGAGCGGATTCCGCTCATGTTCGAACATAACCGGCGTGGCGAAAGAAGTTCCTGCATTCTTTTGGGCTGAAACTGTTAACAATGCGGCCGATCCTACGCCGCAAGCATTGAATTGTGCGCTCTG
>JBKQHQ010000104.1:0-12167 GCA_052148715.1 Xanthobacteraceae bacterium
GCGACCCATATCGACCAAGTCATCATGGCGGCGCGGGCCGGGGTGCCGGTGAGCGTGGGGACGCTGCCGATCGGGGGCGCTTCGACCCCGATCACGATGGCCGGCAGCATGACCCACAGTCTGGCGACGGATTTCGCGGGCATGGTGCTCGGCCAGCTCGCGCGCCGCGGCTCCTGCGTCATCGGCAGCTCCGACGTGTGCTTCATGGAGCCGGCCACCGGCGGCATCGGCAATTTCGTATATACCTCGCTCGCGGACATGGCGATGTGCCAGATTCGGCGCGAGCTCGGACTGCCCTCGTTCACCGGGATCGGCGGGACCTCGAATGCGCGCCGCTTCGATCAGGACGCGGTGTGGGAGTTGTCCACGAATCTCATGCAGGCCTTCTACAGCCGGCCCGCGACCCTCGATTACCTGGGCTCGCTCGACATGGGCCTGACGTACTCGCTGCCGGCGCTGTTGTTGTGCGATGAGCTCGCGGGCATGCTGCGCACGTTCTGGCAGGGCGTGCGCATCGACGAAGACACGCTCGCGACGGACCTCATCCGCGCGGTGGGGCCGCGCGGAAACTTCCTCGCTCACCGCCACACGGTCTCGCATTGCCGGGAGCAGCTCTGGCCGGCCCGCTACCTGGCCGCGAATATGCCGCTCTCGAACGACGACAAGCCCGATCTCGATCTGCTGCAGCGAATCGACGCGCATCTGAGGCGGATTCTCGCCGAGCACCATCCGGAGCCGTTGAAGCCGGAGATTCTCGATGCGATGCGCGCCATCCAGGCGCGATTCAAGGCGCGGTACGCGGCGTGAGCAGCATGCGCAGGCGCCGGCCGCGTTCGAGCCAGGCGTAAACCGGAGCGCAGGCGCAGATGAACACGGCCGCCAGGATGCCGGAGCGCGGGTCCTCCACCACGGCGGCGATTAGAAAGGCCACCGAGCCCGCGAGCACCACGACGGTCGAGACCGGGTAGCCGTGCGCCTGGTATGGTCGGGGCAGCTCGGGCTGCCGGCGGCGCAGCACCAGCAGGGCTGAAAAGGCCGACAGGTAACAGGTTAAAAACAGCACCGTGTACAGAGCGATGACCTGCTGGAAGGTGCCGCTCAGGATGATTGCGACGGTGAACACGCTGGTCAGAATCAGCGCGATCCGCGGCGTGCCGCCGGCGCTCACGACCGCCGCCTTCCGGGTGAAAAGCCCGTCCCGACCGATCGCAAACAAGATGCGTGGCGTCATGAGCATGATATTGTTGAGAAGGCTGAACATCATAAAGATGGAGAGAATGGTCACGAGCTGCGCGCCGCCGCGGGGCAGCACCAGCCGTGCCGCATCGGCCGCCGGCAGCTCCGAAGCGGCGAGCACGGACAGCGGCAGCACGCGGACGAACGCGAGATTGATCAACAGATACAGGGCCGTGACCAGGAGCGCACCGCCGATGATGGCGCGCGGCAGAACGCGGGTCGGATTGGTATTTTCCTCGGCCATGTAGATCGGCGCATACCACCCGTCGAACGCGGTCAGTATCGCGCGCAGCGCCGGCACCACCGCAAAGAGCATCGCCATCGACAGCCACGGAGCCGAAGCCGCCGTGCCCGCGAGCGGCGCCGCGGCGCCGCCCGCCGCGGGTGCGACGAGAAAGCAGCCGATCACCAGAACCATCAGCATGAGTCCGATCGACACGCTGATGATCGCCGTCAAGGAGCTGCCGATCCGAAGCCCGATCCAGTGGATGCCGCTGAAGGCCGCAATGAAGGCAATGGCGAGCGCGCGCGGATTTAGCGCCGCGCCCGGCCACAGTGCGCCGAGAAAAGTCACCGCCGTCATCGACACGTAGGCGAGCGCGGCGACGCTCTGCAGCCAGTCGCACCAGCCGACGGCGAAGCCGATGCCTTCGCCGAAGGCGCGCCGCGCGTAGACGCGAAAACCGCCGGTCTCGGGGATCATCGCGGCCAGCTCGGCGACCGTCACGGCGCCCATCAGCGCATACAGGCCGCCCAAGGCCCAGAACACCATGATCAGGGTGCGATCTCCGAGTGCCGCGGCCACCAGGCCCGGAAGGCGCAGGATGCCGACGCCGATCGTCGAGCCGAACACCAGCGCGAGACCGAAGCCGAGGCCGAGGATTCTGCGCAGCGGGCGCGTCGCGTGATTGCCCACTTAGCGAGCCAATTCGTTCACCAGCCGGTCCGCGTGGTAGATATTCTTGAGCGCCTCGGTGATGCCCGTCACGTCCACCGCCACCGCACGGTTCACGCTGCCGTCGTAGCCGAAGTCCCCGCCCAAGGACTGGATATTGCCGTCGAAGATCAAACCGATCGCCTCGCCGTTGCGCCCGATGACTGGCGAGCCCGAGTTGCCGCCGATGATGTCGTTGGTCGAGACGAAATCGACGTTGGCGTGCGGATCCACCGCTTTTTGCGCCTTGAGCCAGCTGTCAGGCAGCTTGAACGGATCGAACCCCGTCGCATGCGCGTAAGCGCCGGCGAAATTCGTGGTCGGCGCGATCGTGCGGCCGTTCTCCCGATAGCCGGCGACGGCGCCGTACGAGAGCCGCAGCGTGAAGGTTGCGTCCGGATAGGTGTCTTTCCCCTCGAGCGCAAAACGCGCCTTGGCGATCAGTGCGGCATTCTTGGTGATCACCGCCTTCACGTTGTCCTCGTAGTCCGCCCGGACCGCGCGCGCGGGCGCGTCGAGAATTCGGACAAAATCGATCAATGGATCGTGATACGCGTTGATGGCTCCGGCACCGCCCGCCAACAGCTGGGCGCGCAGTTCGGCATCGTTCAACTTGGTGCCGTCGACTACCTCGCCGGCGATCTGCTCCGGACTTTTCTTGTCGAGCAGCGCGCGCACGTCGGGATCGGTGGTGCCGAGATCCTCGCGCACCTTGGTCAACCACCAGGCGAGCACGGTCTTCTCGACGCTCGCGTAAATGGGGGCCGGCGAGACGATTTCCTGCTTGAGCGCCGGAAAGTTCGCGTCCTGATACGCCTCCAACCGCTGCCCGTCGGGCTTGCCGATTTCGGCCGCGTAGCGATTCAGCGCGATGGCCTCCATGAGCAGCGGTGAGAACGCCTGCGGATAGCGCTCGAGCAGCGCATAGCGAACGAAGATGGTCCGTTGATGCGCCACCGCCGCCGCGATCGCATTCCAGGCCCCGCCGTCGCTCGCAGCGAGCTGCGGATCGGCAGCGACGCGGCGCCGGAATTCGCTCTCGGCACGCGCCTTATCCGCAACGAGCGATCCTTCCACCAAGGCGAGTTGCCGGCCTTTGTAGGCCTTCAGGGAATTCTCGATCGAGAACAGCAGGGTCTTCGAGGTGCGGGATTCCTCGGGGCCTTTGGTCGAGAACTCATTCAGGACACCGCGCAATTCGGAAAACGTGGTCAAGATAAACGGTTGAATCGCATCGCGCTGCAGTTCGAGTTGCGCCAGCGTATCCTCGCGCTCCGTGGCGCCCGGATTGCCGCTGGTGAAGGCGATATCACCTTCCTTGACCCCGCGGGTCGCGAATTTGAGGTAGGTATCGGTGCGCAGCGGCTTGCCGTTGTCGTAGATGCGCACGAAGGCGGTGTCCAGATCGTAGCGCGGAAAGGTGAAGTTGTCCGGGTCGCCGCCGAAGAAGGCCACGCTTTCCTCCGGGGCGAACACCATCCTCAAATCCTGGTAGCGCTTGTATTTGTACAAATCGTATACGCCGCCATGGTACAACGTCACCACCTGGCAGCGCACGTCGGCCGCCGTGCCGCAGGCGCTTTCGATCTGGGCCTTGGCCGCGCGTTCCGCCTCGTGAAATGCGCGGTCCGATTTGCCTTCCGTGGCCGCATCCATCTGCTTGGTCACGTCGGTGATTTGCACCAATTGGTTGGCCTCCATTGCCGGGCACTTCTTCTCGTCGGCGGCGGTGGCGGCATAGAAGCCGTTGGCGATGTAGTCGTTCTTGGCGCTCGCCAGGTCGCTCAAGCATTCGCGGGCGCAGTGGTGATTGGTCATGACCAACCCCTCGGAGGACACGAGGCTCGCCGAGCAGCCGGCCGCCAACCGGATGCTGGAGAGCCGTGCGTGATCGAGCCACGCGGCATCCGGCGCCCACCCGTATTTCGCCCGCATCTTGGCCACGGGGAAATTATCGTAAGTCCACATGCCCTCGTCGGCGAAGGCGGGAATCGCGAGGGTGATCGCGATTGCGGATAGCAGCAGGGTCATGCGAATTGGTCTTTTCATGCTAACTCCATCCGAAATCGTTGGCGGCCGGTTGAACCTCTATGCCCATGTTAGCGCAATGCATGCCGCTGATGAGGCAATTGATGAGCGCTGAAATCACGCGAAGGCTTTCGGGATCAGTCCGTGCTCGCGCGCTTCGCGCTCGAGGCCGTCGCGAAAATCAGGATGAGCGAGCGAGATCATCGCCCTGGCCCGCTCCGGAACGGACTTTCCCTTCAAATTGACGATCCCGAATTCGGTGACCACGTACATCATGTCGGAGCGGGGCGTCGTGACCACATTGCCGGGCGTGAGGTCGAGCACGATGCGGCTCTTGCGTATCCCATGGCGTTCATAGGTCGAGGACAAACACACGAACGATTTGCCGTCCTTCGATGCGTAGGCGCCGCGGACGAACTGCAGCTGACCCCCGGTGCCGCTGATGTGACGATGGCCGCAGGATTCGGACGAGGCCTGGCCCTGCAGATCCATCTGCGTCGTGTTGTTGATCGCCATGAAACGCTCGTTGCGCATGATCAGGTGAGGAAGATTCGTGTACTCGATCGGACAGCAGAGAAAATCCGCATTGCGATCGATCGTGCGGTACATCCCTTGCGAGCCGAGCGCGAAGCTGCACACGACCTTGCCGCGGTCCACGGCCTTGGCGCCGCCGGTTATGGCCCCGCCGGCGTACAGATCGATAATGCCGTCGGTCAGCATTTCGCTGTGGATGCCGAGATTTCGGATACCGCTCTCGAGCAGCAGCGAACATACGGCATTCGGCATTGCACCGATGCCCACTTGCAGGCAGGCACCATCGCCCACTTCGGCGGCGATCAGCCGCGCCACGGCTCGATCGGCGGCGCTCGGCGGCGGGTTGGACAATTGCGGCGGCGGGCCGGAATCGCCCTCGATCACGTAGTCGACCTCGCTGACATGCACCGCGTTGTCGACCCCGTACAGATACGGCAGGCCCTCGCTCACTTCCACGACGACGATCTTGGCGCGCTCGACGATGGCGCGGTGCCAGAGGTTGGTGGCGCCAAGGTTGAAATATCCGCCGGCGTCGGCCGCTCGGGTCTTGAGCACCACGATGTCGGGAGGTTCGATGAATCGGCGGTAATAATCCGTTATCTCCCCGAGGTTGCACGGTATGTAGTGGCACAGCCCCGCATCGTGTTTATTGCGGTCATAGCCGCCGAAGTGCCAGTTGTACCACTGAAAATGCTCGCGCCCGGGGTCGGCTTCGAGCACGGCACGCGGCCGCAGGCTCAGGCAGGCCCGGAATTTGACGTCCCGCAATTCGCTCTTGCGGTCGGCCAGGGCGCGGTCGAACACATCCGGTTGCCCAAGCACCGCGCCATAGTCCACCCAGTCGCCCGACTTCACGAGGCCCGCCGCTTCGGCTGCGGTGATCCGGCGCGCCGTTTTTCCATGCATTGATTTGGTCATGCGGCCCTTGTAATGCTCGAGCTCTTGTTCGACTGGCGTCGCTTCGCGCCGGAATATTAGAGTACTTTTGAATCGGTATTGCTAGAGTGCCGGCAAATGGGGGGAACCTATGGAGGGGAGGGCGGCCATGTCTGACAATCCATGCATATTGCGATCGGAGGCGGCCGGCGCGCGGACGCTGACGCTGAACCGTCCGCAGGCGCGCAATGCGCTTTCGCTCGGTATGCTGCAGGCTCTGGCAATCGAGCTGGATCGCGCCGCCGCGGACCCCGCGGTGCGCGTGGTGGTGTTGAAGGGGGCGGGACCGGCCTTCTGTGCCGGGCATGACTTGAAGGAAATGCGCGACGCGTGCTTTGGCGGCGACTACGCCGAGGCGTTGTTCGCCGAATGCGCGAAAGTCATGCTGGCGATCCTCCATTTGCCGAAGCCGGTCGTTGCCCAGGTGCACGGGGTCGCGACCGCGGCCGGCTGCCAACTGGTCGCAACCTGCGATCTCGCCCTGGCGGCGGAGGATGCGCGTTTTGCAACGCCGGGGGTCAATATCGGGCTCTTTTGCTCGACCCCCATGGTGGCCTTGTCGCGCAATGTGGGCCGCAAGGCCGCCATGCGTATGCTGCTGACGGGTGAGCTGATCGATGCACCGGCGGCGGTTCGCATCGGGTTGATCAATGAGGCGGTGCCGGCCGCCGAATTGGCGCATCGAACCGCGGCGCTCGCTGCCGCCATTGCCGCAAAATCGCCGGTGGTCCTCGCGATCGGCAAGGAGGCCTTTTATCGTCAAGCCGAAATGCCGATCGCGGACGCCTATGCGTACACCGCCAAGGTGATGGCGGCCAATCTGTCGCAGCCGGATGCGCGCGAGGGTATCGGCGCATTCCTGGACAAGCGAAGTCCGGTGTGGTCCGGATCGTGACCGGCCCGGGGCCTCGGCATCATGGTGCGTGAGCTGTCTGCCCCGCGACCTCGGAGCGGATGATTTCGGCCAAGCGCAGCGCGCCGGGACCCGTGTAATCGCGGTCGGCGAACACGAGGTAAAGATCGCCCCAGCGCTCGCGCCCCTCGCGCAGCGGCAGCTCCTTGAGCGTGCCTTGCGCGAGATCGTTGCGCACCCACTCCTCCGCGTACCAGGCGAAGCCCAGGCCCATGCCGGCCGCATGGATCGAGGTGGCCTTGTGGCTCACCGTCCAGCTTTGCTCCGCACCGAGCCAACTGCCGCTGCGGCGTTGGCTGCCGGTATCGCGGATAATGAGGTGACGGTGCTGGCGCAGGTCCTGCATCGTCAGATCGCGTCCGAGCCGGTGCAGCGGATGATCGGGGTGCGCGGCGGCAATGAAGCGCAGCCGCATCAACGGATCGCCGGCGAAGCCCGGCGGCACCCGGGAGCAAATCGCCAAATCGACCCGGCGTTGCGAAAGCGCTTCCTCGGTGCCGCTGAGCACGGTCTCGTACAGCTCGATGCGTGTCTGCGGCCGCTCCTGCGCGAAGCGCGCAAAGCATTGCAGCAGCAGCCATGTGGGAAACACGATCTCCACCGCCAACCGCAACTCCGGTTCCCAACCGGCCGCGAGATTCGCCGCTGCCCCTTCCAGCGCGCGCGCTTCGTCGAGCAGGGCTCTGGCTCGGCGATACAGCACCTCTCCGGTCGGGGTGAGATGCGCTTTGCGTCCGCTCACCTCGAAAGCGCTTACCCCGAGCTGCCGTTCGATCTTCTGTACCGCGTAGGTGACCGACGACTGGCTCTTGTGCAGCGAGACCGCCGCCTGGGCATAGCCGCCGTCATCGACCACCGCCAGCAGCGCACGCCATTGTTCCAATGAAATCCGGATGTTAGGCATAAAATATTCAAAAATAAGATAGATAAGCCCTAAATATTCGGCTTTTCTATCTAATAAAACAATAATTAAATGACCGCATCCGGAACACAGGGTTCCGGCAAAGTTAAGGAGGCACCCATGACGCTATTACAGATCAACGCCAGCCTGAACAACGGCAGCGGCCTGTCGAGCCAGCTTGCAAACCAGTTCGTCACAGCTTTCCGCAACAGCCATCCGGATGCCAAGGTCGTCTTGCGCGAGGTGGCTGCGGCCGATCCGGTGCCGCACCTCGATGCCGAACGGTTTGGCGCATTCACGACCAAGCCGGAGGAGCGCGACGCCCGGCAGCGGTCGGTGGTGGCATACTCCGACGCCCTGATCGACGAACTGCGGCGGGCGGAGGTGGTCGTGCTGGGTCTCCCGATGTACAACTTCGGCGTGCCCTCGCAATTGAAGGCTTATTTCGATCACATCGCCCGCGCCGGAGTGACCTTCAGTTACACCGATAAGGGCCCGATGGGTCTGCTGACGGGCAAGAAGGTGTATGTGTTCGCCGCCCGCGGCGGCCTGTATGCGGGCACCCCCATGGACACGCAGACCGCTTATGTGCGCGATTTTCTGGCCTTTCTCGGCATGCGCGATGTTGAATTCGTCTACGCTGAAGGTCTGGCCATCAGCCCGCAGAGCCGGGAAGCGGGTCTGGCCAAGGCCGTGGCCGAGATCGCTCGGTTGGCCGCCTAAAATCTTTCATTCAAGGAGGGTACACCGTGAATAATCTATTCGATTCGATGAAGCCTTATGCGGACCTCGTCGGCCGCGTCTTGATCGCCGCCGTGTTCGTGCTGGCGGGCTGGGGCAAAATCAGCGCCTATGCCGGAACCCAGGTCTACATGCAGAGCGCCGGCGTTCCGGGCGCCCTGCTGCCGCTGGTGATCCTGCTCGAGCTCGGAGGCGGCATCGCCATCGTCATCGGCTTTTACACGCGGACGGTCGCCTTGCTGCTGGCCGGCTTCAGCATCATTGCCGGAGCGTTGTTCCATGGCGGCTCGAGCGACCAGATGCAGCAGATCATGTTGCTCAAGGACCTCGGGCTCGCCGGCGGATTCCTGTTTTTGGTCGCCAACGGCGCGGGTCGGTTGAGCATCGACGCTCGAAGGGGATCCTAGCGATGAACACGCGTACCCTGGCCCATGTCATCGAGTCCGTGCCGACATCCGACGGCGCCGGCGTGAAACTGCGCCGCAGCTTGGGAAGCCAGCGCGGCCTGCATGTGGATCCGTTTCTGATGCTCGACGAGTTTTACTCCGACGACCCGGACGACTACATCGCCGGCTTCCCGCCGCATCCGCATCGCGGCTTCGAGACCGTCACGTACATGCTCGATGGGCACATGCGCCATGAGGATCACCTCGGCAATCGCGGCGATCTCGGACCCGGCGGCGTGCAATGGATGACGGCGGCGCACGGCATCATCCACTCCGAGATGCCGCAGCAGAGCGAAGGGCGCATGCGCGGCTTTCAGCTGTGGCTCAATCTGCCGTCGAAGGAAAAAATGAAGCCTGCCGGCTATCGCGACATCCCCGCCGGCGAGATCCCGCGGCTCAAGCTCTCGCAGGGAGGCGAAGTGAGGGTGATCGCGGGCACGATAGAGCTGGACGGGAAGGTCACGAGCGGCCCAGTGAACGGCGGCGGCGGCAAACTCAGCACCGATCCGCTGTACATCGACGTGCGTCTGCCGGCCGGAGCCCTGTTCCAGGCGCCGGTGGCGGCCGGTCACAACGCGTTTGTCTATGCCTACGAAGGCAGCGCCCACGTCGGCCCGGCCGGCATGGTCAAACTGCTCCCCGCTCGCGCAGCCGGAGTGTTGTCCGATGGGGAGGAGGTGCGCGTGGAGGCGGACGCCGAGGGCGTGCGCTTTCTGCTGCTTGCCGCAAGGCCGTTGCGCGAGCCGGTGGTCCAGTACGGCCCGTTCGTGATGAATACACGCGAGGAAATCGAGCAGGCCATCGCCGACTACCGCGACGGTCGCCTGGCCACCGCGGCCGCGGCAAGCTAGCAGGAGTGGTTCAGGGTATCCTGTGCCGGCCATTGGGCTTGGCAACGATTGTCGTTCCGGTCGCTGGCTGCCCGGCGTCGGGAGGATAATGCATGAACCGCTTCAGCTGGAATGCGCAACAGCCCGCGGCGCGCGACAATGCGCGACCGGCGATGAGCCGTTTGAAGCAGATATTGGAAGGCGGGCGCTTCGCGCTGACCGCGGAAATCACGCCGCCCGCCTCGAGCGATCTGGCCGAATTGCTCTCAAAGGCGGCGCCGCTTAAAGATTTGGCCGATGCGGTCAATATCACCGACGGCGCCGGCGCGCGTGCGCATATGGATTCGACGGTTGCCGCGAACGCGTTGCTGACGGAGGGGATCGAGCCGATCCTGCAGTTGACCTGCCGCGACCGCAATCGGATCGCCTTGCAAAGTCAGCTGCTCGGCGCCGCCGCGCTCGGCATCGTAAACGTCCTGGCGCTGCGGGGCGATGATCCGAAAGCCGGCGATCAGCCGGAGGCCAAGCCGGTTTTCGATCTGGATACCGCCGGCCTTGCCGCGACCGCGGTCGGCATCCGCGACCTGCACGAATTACCGCACGGACGCAAGGTCGGCGGCTCGGCGAATTTTTTCGTCGGCGTCGCCGATTCACCGATCGATCCTCCCGACGACTGGGTGCCTGCGGGCCTGATCAAGAAGGTCAAGGCCGGCGCGCAATTCGCGCAGACTCAGTTTTGCATGGACGCCGGCATACTGCGCCGATACATGGCCCGGCTCGCGGAGCACCGGCTGGCCGGGAGCCTGCATTGGCTGATCGGCGTCGCACCGCTCACGTCGGCCAAATCGGCGCGCTGGATCAAGCAGAACTTATTCGGCTCGATCATCCCGGCCTGGATGATCGAGCGCTTGGAGCACGCCGGCGACCCGGCCGCCGAGGGGTGTGCGATGTGCGTCGATCTGTTGCGCGAATACTCGGAGATTCCGGGAGTCGCGGGCGCTCATCTCATGGCTCCCCTCAATGAAAGCGCGATCGCCCGGGTGATCGAAACCGTGCGCGCGATTTGATCCGGCCGTGATCATGGGATCATCCGCCGCTTACCCCTGACGCCGCCGGCGGGCAGTCCCCCGACCGCTTCCATTCGATCGAGAGAAAATGCTTCAATGGACCCCATTGCCGTTCAGAAGCGAGAATAACCCCATGAAATCACCTGCTTGCCGAGTCCTGGCAATCCCGTGCCTCGGCCTGATTGCGGTGTGTGCCGCCGCAGACAAGCGCCCGCTCGATGCAAGCGACTTCGATCGGCTGCTCGCCGTCGATACGCCGGCGTGCTCCCGCGACGGCCGCTGGATCGCGTACACGGTCGAGGGTTCGGATCTGGATTCCGACGAGCGCAAGAGCAGCATTTGGATGGTGAACTTCGAGGGCACGGACGACGTGCGGCTGACCGGCACGGCGGATTCCGCCTCGAACCCAAAGTTCAGTCCGGACGGCCGCTACGTCTCCTTTCTGTCGACCCGCGGGCCCGAAGCCAGGGCTCAAATCTACTTACTCGATCGGCGCGGTGGCGAGGCTCAGGCGCTCACCAGCGTATCGGGGGACATTGGCGGCTACGATTGGTCGCCGGACGGATCGCGCCTGGTGATTTCCATGTCACCCGGGGACCCGGCGCCGGATGACGGCGCGGTGGCCGCTCATGGCGCCAAAGTTCCGAAACCGATCGTGATCGATCGGCTGCATTTCAAGGAGGACGTGACGGGCTATTTGACCGCGGCCGATCACGCCCGGCTATACCTGCTCGACATCGCCACCAAAAAGCTTGAACCCTTGACGACCGATGCGCAGTTGGACGATACCTCGCCCGCTTGGTCGCCGGACGGCAACACGGTGGCGTTTTTCGGCGCTCGCGACGCCGATGCGGACCAGTCCGGAACGCGCCGGCTGTACGTGGTCGATGCCCGGCCGGGATCGGCGCCACGCGAGCTCGCGGATTTTTACGCACCCAACAAGGCCGCGTTGCTTTGGAGCGCGGACGGCAGGCATCTGGTTTTCACCTCGGGACTCGAGCCGAAGTTAAATGCCTACATCCAGGATCGCCTCAGCATCGTGGCGCTGAGCGGCGGCAACCCGAAGGTGCTCACCGAGCGGCTCGACCGGGCGCTGTCCTCTCCCGCGATGGCGGCCGATGGCGCCTCGGTCGAGGCCATACTGGAGGACGACGGCGTCGAGGTCCCCGTGAGCGTTCGGCTCGACACCGGGAGCGTGCAGCGGCGCGTCGAGGGCAAGATGTCGGCGAGCGCACTATGCAGCGGCGGCGGCCATGTGGCGGCGGCGGTGAGTACCGACAGCACCGTGCCCGAAATTTACGCGATCGAGGGAGCAAAGCTGCGGAAACTCACCTCGCACAACGATGAGCTCGTGAGCCACTTGGCTCTCGGCCCGGTCGAGGATATTTCCTTCCCGAGCAAGGATGGGACCAAGATCCATGGACTCCTCGTGAAGCCGGCAGATTTCCAGGCCGGGCGGACCTACCCCACCTTGCTCTGGCTCCACGGGGGACCGAACGGGCAAGATTCGCACGGTCTTGTCGTCGATACCTACGCGCTGGCTCTGGAACGGCAGTGGTTTGCCGCACACGGGTATGTCGTCCTGGGGGTCAACTATCGAG
>JBKQHQ010000105.1:0-66725 GCA_052148715.1 Xanthobacteraceae bacterium
GGGTGTTGGAGAATTGAGAGGATCTGTCCCTAGTACGAGAGGACCGGGATGGACGTACCTCTGGTGGAGCTGTTGTGGCGCCAGCCGCAGTGCAGCGTAGCTATGTACGGACGGGATAACCGCTGAAGGCATCTAAGCGGGAAACCCACCTCGAAACGAGGTCTTCCTTGAGAGCCGTGGTAGACCACCACGTTGATAGGCCGGGTGTGTAAGCGCGGCAACGCGTTGAGCTTACCGGTACTAATCGCTCGAACGGCTTGATCGCTCTCATTTCCAATGCCCATTCCGGGCCTCGAAACATCCGAAGTCGGATGTCAGGAGCCCGAATGGACGATGATAATCAGCTTGCTTCAAAATCAGCGTCAGCAGTCGTTCAGATCATTGACTGCTGACGCCTGATTCCTGTCCTTTGCCGGCCTGGTGGTTACAGCGAGGAGCCCCAACCCGATCCCATCCCGAACTCGGCCGTTAAAGTCCTCAGCGCCAATGGTACTAAGTCTCAAGGCTTGGGAGAGTAGGTCGCTGCCAGGCCTGCCAAGGACAGGCTATCCTCATCACGATCCATCGACGCAACAAAAAGCCGCTGCGGTTCCCGCGGCGGCTTTTTGTTGCGTCCGGATTTTCAGACTTCTGACGACGGCCGACTACGCCATCTCTTCGCGGCTCTTGGTGACGTCCATCTCGTTGCCGCGCCAGACGAAGTCGCTTCCGGCCCAGCCTTGCACCCACAGCACCGGCAACAGCAGGTCGCGCGCGATCCAGGCGAGCGGCGACAGCAAGCCCAGCCGCCAGCGCGCCCCGTAGGCGAGCATCGCTTCGGTGCCGTACCAAACGAGGGCGATCACCGCGAGCGTGGCGCCGACCGAGATCCCGGCGGCGCCCGCCGCATAGGCGCCGAGCAGCAGCGGCAAGAGGCTGCTGGTCAAGATCTCCGGCGCGAAATAGAGCGGGAAGGTCACGCGCCGCAGCCGCGCCCAGCGCACCTGGCGACGCCAAACCTCCGCGAAGCTGCGCCATCCGAGCGGTTGTTGAAACGGTGTGTCGACGAGCGTCACGTCCATGTCGGCGGCGCGTACGACCTTGGTCGCTGCCGCATCCTCGGCGGGTTCCGTCCCGAGCGCCCTGATGCCGCCGGCGGCATCGAGCACGGCGCGGCGCCAGAACAGCACCTTCCCCTGCGCGAAGCCGAAGCCGGAGGTATCGGCCGCGTATTGCCAGCGTGCCTGGTAGGTATTGAGAAACGCGCATTCCAGCTCGCCCCAGAGCCCGACCGGGCGAGAGCCGATCGGCGGCGAGCAGATGAGACCGATACCCGGCTCCCAGCGTGCCAACAGGCGTTGGAGGAAATCGGACGGCATCAGCACATTGGAATCGGTGATCGCGATCCAATCGTGGGCGGCCGCGTCCCAGCCCTTTGCCGCGTTGTTCAGCTTCGGATTGTCGTTGATTCGATCTTCGCCGACGAGCAGGCGGCACGGTACCGTCGGGTAGCTCGCCATCAACCGCTTGAGCAGCGGGATCACCGGGTCGCGCCCGCTCGCCACGCAAAAGATCACCTCGTAGCGCGGATAGGCCAGGGTGAAGGTCGAGCGAAGCGTCTCCTCGGCGTAGTTGTCGACACCGCAGACCGGGCGGATGATGCTGACGGCGGGCGCGTCGGGGCCCGCATGAAACCGCCTCGCGCTGCCACGGCAGCGCGCAAGTGCGATCATCGAGCTGACAAGATGTAGCGAAAGTGCAACCGCCGTGAGGGCCACCGCTACACGAATCGTGAGATCCATCGCATCCCAATTGGCTAAGAACGTGACACCGTCATTACAACTATTACAGTGCGGCCGCCGTCGCCAGAGCGCATTGCGACTGCAGTGCAGCGAAAACGTGACCGCGATCCCATTTCGGCACGCCTTTCCATGCCGCTCAGCCGGATCCTGTCGCCGGAGAGTCCGCTATGGTGCCAACGCATTGCTCGCCCATAATGCTTCGAGCCTGCGCCGAAGCGCTTTCGGCTTCTCGGCGAGCAGGCGGTTGGTCAGGCGCGCCGCCGCGCGGATGTGGTCGGCTTGGCGTGAGGTAATCAGCGGCGCGAGGCGCGCGCGCCAAGGCGCGAGCGGTTGGTCGCGTGCCGTGAGACCCGCGAGCACGACGAGGTCATGATGGGCGCCGAGGCGGTTGCGCAGACGCTGTGCCTCGTCGACCCACAATCGGTTCATGCGGGGCCATAGCGGCTCGATCAGCTCGAGCTGGTAGCGATGTTCGATGATGCGGCGACGCAAGGCGTGCAGATCCTCCGGCCGCGCTCGCCACCAATCGTCTGGCACTGCGGCGCGGGCGCGGCGGTAGGTTTTTGCCAAGCAGTCCGCGATGTCGGAGAAATCGTACGGTTCAAGCTCCCAGTGCTCGACCGCCTTGGTCGCCGACTGCAGATAATCCAGCAAGCGCGGCCGCAATTCGCCAAGCGACTCGGTCGTCTGCGCTGAGGCCTTGAGCGCTTCGAGGCGCCGCGCGAGGGATGCCATGGAGCGCTTGGGGAGCGTGTCGTGCGCCTCGCCGAGATCGGCGAGCGCATCGAGAGCCGCTTGACCGTCGCGGGCCAGCGCTAGTCGGTGCGCCAGCTCGCGAGCGGCGAGCCGAAGTTTTCGGGCATCTGGCCCGAGCAGCGGCTCCAGCAATCGCAACAGTGCGCGCCATTGCTTGATCGCCTTGCGGAAATCGTGCACGGCCGAAGCCTCGCTTTCCTCCGGGCCAATGATCGTATTGCGCGCCGTGAAAAGAATATCGCGCGCGGCCGCGCGCAAACCGTCACCGACCGCACCCTGCGGGCGCAAGGCGGGCTTGTTATTCATGCCTGGCTCTTTGGCTTCGTTGCGTGACAGTTTAACGAAAAAGGGCACCGCCTGACCTTCCCAACCAGGACGCCGATTGCTAGATATCACCCTCGTGATCGTTGCGCGACATCGTTTCGCGCGGCGTCATTGGCGCGGGGTGGAGCAGCCCGGTAGCTCGTCAGGCTCATAACCTGAAGGTCGTAGGTTCAAATCCTACCCCCGCAACCAATGGGCGTGGCGCTCACGGGCCCTGCTTGGAGCGTCACTTCAAGCGGCATAATTTTCGACCATTCCCCGAAGGTTGTAATCTGGCCAGTGTCGCGGGATTAGTAACCGCACACTCCCCTTGGCTTCAACGATTTCTTCTCAGCCTTGGCGACGGGAATACTGGAAGCCCCGCCAGCAAATCGTGCCTTGTCAGAAGTATTCCTTGGTCGCTCTTTCGCCGACGCCCGTGAGGGTTGCTGTTGGGATTCCGTTCATTACCTCGCGAGAGACATTGTTGACATACCGGCCTTCGCATGTGATTCTAGAATATGGTTCCGAAATATGGAACAAACTTCGCGCCGGTGCCACCAGACTTGACCGCTGGAATTCGTGGACATGACGGCCTTGCCGACGTCGTCAAGCAGGGTCGCGACACATCCCTCCGCGAAGCAAACTTTGGGCGGCGGGCATCGATGAACAGAGGCGCAGAAACGTGATCACACCTCACAGCTCAATGCCGGAGAACTAGCGTGGGGAATTGGCGCGATACGTCACTGGCGGAGCGGCGTCGGATCGCCGAGGCCTGGCTCGCCGGATTCAATGAGGCGCTGGAAAAAAAAGATTTCGCGCGCGTCGCGACCCTGATGCACGTGGATTGCTATTGGCGCGATTTGCTTACCTTCGGTTGGGACTTCAGGACGCTCCACGGCGTTGACGAGGTCGAGGCATGGCTGTTCGAAGTATTTGATTCGAGCGCGGCACACGCGTTTCGTTTAGAGGGTGAACCCACGATCGGCGCCATCGGCGAGCACAGCGAGACATTGGAGATTTTCTTCCGGTTCGACACCAGCGTTTCCCACGGTCGCGGTTTTGCAAGACTCGTTGCGGACTCGAATTCGCCGGGAGTTCCGAAGGCGTTTACGATCTTAACAACCATGAAGGAGCTAAAAGAATTCCCGGAAGCCGTTGGACGGAACCGGCCGCGCGAAGATCCACGCGTGTCCTCGCGTGGGCTGGAGAATTGGCTCGATCGAAGAAACGCGGCGCGTGAATTTCGAGATAGGGATCCGGAAGTTATTATCGTCGGCGCGGGTCAATCGGGTCTGATGTTGGCGGCGCGGCTGGGTCAGCTCAACGTAAGTACGCTCGTAGTAGAAAAGACCGAGCGGATCGGCGATGTCTGGCGCAAACGTTATCGTTCGTTGACGCTGCACAATGAAATCTGCATGAATCATTTTCCTTATATGCCGTTCCCGGACACATGGCCGGTATACCTGCCCAAGGATAAGCTGGCGGATTGGCTTGAGTTCTACGCCGAAAGCATGGAGCTTAACGTCTGGACGAAGGCCTCGCTCCTGCAGGGCGAATTCGATAGCTCGGACAAACGCTGGACCGTGCGAGTCCGCAGGGCGGATGGAAGCACACGAATAATGCGGCCAAGCCACGTCGTCATGGCGCTGGGAGTGAGCGGCATCCCGAGCGTACCCGAGCTGGATGGAATGAATGACTTCGCCGGCGCTATCCTTCATTCCAGCGGTCACTCCGACGATTTCGACGTGAAACGCAAATCGGTTCTCGTCGTCGGGGCCGGGACAAGCGGCCACGATATTGCACAGGACCTGCACTTGCGCGGCGCCGATGTGACCATGCTGCAGCGGTCGCCGATAATCGTGGTCAGCCTCGAGCCCAGCTCGGTTCGCGCCTACGAAATGTATCGCCAAAATGAAGGGGTGCGGCCGATTGCTGACATTGACATGATGACCGCGTCGATACCGTACCACCTGCTGGCGCGGCTGCACGGGCCTCTCAGTAGACAGATGGCGGAAGAGGACAAAGACCTGCTCGCCGGATTGAGGAAAGTTGGCTTTCTTCTTGATAACGGCGAGGATGATACCGGCTATTTCATGAAGTTGCTGCGCTATCAAGCGGGTTATTATT
This sequence comes from Xanthobacteraceae bacterium, assembly GCA_052148715.1. GTDB lineage: Bacteria > Pseudomonadota > Alphaproteobacteria > Rhizobiales > Xanthobacteraceae > JBKQHQ01. Next base: position 4,971 of record JBKQHQ010000105.1, read on the forward strand.
TGAACATCGGCGCATCCGATCTCATCATCGTGGGAAAGATCAAATTAAAGGTGGGGGTCGATATCGAACGACTGACAACGAGGAAGGTCATATTTTCAGACGGGAGCGATCTGGAGGCGGACGTTGTTGTGCTCGCAACGGGGTACAAACCGCTTCAAGAGGCGGTTCGGGCAATGTTCGGCGATGACGTCGCCGATCGCGTTGGCCCGATTTGGGGAATAGGAGCCGACGGCGAGCTCCGCAATATGTTCGCGCGAACCGCTCAAGAAGGCTTCTACGTTGTCGGGGGAGGGTTTTTGGCGGCCCGAGTGTATTCTCAATACACCGCTCTGTTGATCAAGGCCGCGCTGGAAGGCTTGCTTTCGTCTCGTTCGTCGGCTCCGCAAACGACAAGTCCGCAAATGACAAGATCGTCAGAGGGGCGAACCGGACCAAGAGGTATGACGGAGTTGCAGCGTGCGTGATCGTCTCGAACTACCGCGCATTTCCATCGGCCCAGCCTGGCCGGCCGTGGTCCGTCCCACGTGCGCGGAATAGGAGAACCCCGCTGGGAATCCCAAGCGGCTCGTGGCACATTAAAGCTGCCGCATCTGCGACATTAGGGGATTCACTTGGCGCTACGCGATCGGAAGACGCAGTCCGCTTCCATTAAGTCGGCCAAAGGCGCTCTGAAGGAGCCACCGCGACCCCTTTCGGCGGTCGACAAGACCCTCACAAAGGGCCTCCAGCTTTTGGAGGCTCTATCCGAACGCGAGGAGTCCCGCGGCGTATCCGAATTGGCGCTCGAACTCTCGCTCACCAAAAGTAATGTGCATCGCTTGCTGCAGACGCTGATCAGATGCGGTTATGTCACGCGAGAAGCCAGCACGGAACGTTACTTGCTGTCGTCGAAACTTTGGCGAGTATCGCGTCGCGGCAGGCCGTTCGACGCCCTGCGCCGTCTCGTAAGACCGATCCTTCGAGCTCTTGTTGAAGAGACGAGCGAAAGCGCGGTATTCGTTGTCATAGAGGATGATGAATTGGTCCTGATAGATCAGGTAGAGACCAAAAATCCAGTGCGGGTGTTCTTCTCGATCGGTCAGTCTTTCCCGATTGGCGAGGTTGTTATGATGGGAAAGAGCCTAACAGCGTTGCAAATGGTCGCACTCGCCAGTCGGCCTCAGATGGAGGCGCGCCTGGCGATCCAAAAGGTGCGAAAACAGCTGCAAGAAGGCGAATCTTTCGTCGATCTGAAGCTCTCCGAGCTTCTGGAAATTCGCAAGAACGGCTTCGCGCTTAGTCTGGGCGAATGGGTCGCGGGGGTGAATGCCGTGGCGGTCCCGGTTGTCGATGCGTCCGGCAACATCATTGGGGCCCTCTCGTGCTTCGGCCCAGCGGATCGACTCGCAGACGGCAGCCTGAAGAGAATACAGAAAATATTAGGTCTCAAGGCGCGGGAATTATCGGAGCGATTGTGCGAATAGTCCGGCGCCAAGGGTGTTTGCTTCTGCATTGACATTGCGTATCGATCGCTACAAAATGTGTGCCTCGGTGCGGCGCCGCGGTTGTGCGGCCCCGGGTTGCTCGAAGTCGCCCGAGTGGACGTTATCGCGGCGGTCTTGGGCACAACCTCGAACGTTGATGGAGGCTGATCGATGTCACTCAAGGAAAAGCTCGAGGCCACGCGCGCGCTCGCGGCTGGGCGGATACCGCCCGACAAGCGGGCCATCATGGAACGGGCCACGGCTGATCTGCGGGCGTCCGGAATCTTGCAGAATGTCGCGGCGGTCGGGCAGGTGGCGCCCGCGTTCGCCGCGGCCAATTACGATGGTCGCACCATTTCGTCCGTCGAGCTTCTGGCACGCGGACCGCTGGTGGTATCGTTTTTCCGGGGCGCTTGGTGACCGTACTGCCGGCATGAGCTGGATGCTTTGCAAGCAGTTTACGGCGACGTTCGCGCACTGGGAGCGGAGATTGTCGTGCTGTCTCCGGAACTGCCGAACTTCTCGGCGGATTTGGCGGCCCGGCACAAGCTCGCGTTCCCCATCCTGAACGACCACGGCTTGGCGATCGCCAAGGCGTTTGGCCTCGCTTTCACGCTGCCGGACGATTTGAAGGACGTTTACCTCAATGCCTTCAAGAACGATCTCGCCCAGCGCAACGGCGAGCCGTCGTGGCAGCTGCCGATGCCGGCTCGCTTCGTGATCGACCGCGGCGGCATCATCCGATCCGCCGAGGTCGATCCCGATTACACGGTGCGGCCGGAGCCCGAGGAAACCTTGGCGTCGCTCCGGACGCTCAACTGATACACGGATGCCGGGCCCGATGGACCCGGCATCCTCCCTTAAGGACTGTGGAGCAATGAATATTCGGCGCGCCGAGACGGTGAGCAAGGACCGCGATCTGTGACCGGGAGCCCTTTTGCCGCATTCGACCGGAGCAATTTCGACGCCGAGGTGCTTGCGCAGCGCGGCCTCGTGTTGGTCGATTTCTGGTCGGAAGCGTGCGCGCCCTGCAAGCAGCTGAGCCGCCTGTTGGGACAGCTGTCCGAGGAAATCCCCGCTGGCGTGCGCATCGGCACCGTCAATGCCGATGACAATCCGTCCTTGATCGATCGCTTCGACGTCCGCGGCCTGCCGACATTGCTCTTTTTCAAGGACGGAATCGTCGTCGCCAGACGCACCGGCGTCGACCGCCGCCAAGTTCTGAAGAAGCTCGTCGAAACGCACGCGTGAGCAAACCTTGGCACCTCTGCAAGGAGAACACAGGATCATGGCGAACATCACCATGTTGGACATCGAGGAGCTACGCAAAACCAAGCTCCGACCTTACATCGATAAGTGCCTGGAGCACCGCGCGCCCGATCCTGGGTTCCATGCCATGATGGGTCATAACATCGATCTTGCGGAAGCGATGTTCGTGGCCTGGGATGCGTGCTTCAATCTCGGCAGCGTCCCGCACCGCGTCAAGGAAGTCATCCGGGTGCAGCTGTCGCGGGCCGCGGTCTGCAGCTACTGAGGGAATGTCCGATCTGCTTCGGCGAAGCGACAGGGACTGACCGAGGAGCTGTTGGACGAGGGCATCCGCGATTACGCGACGAGCAGCAATTTTTCCGCGGCCGACAAGCTGGCGCTCCGATATAGCGAGCTGATGGCGACCGATCCCGATGCGATCGACGCAAAATTCTTCGATGAATTGCGCCGACACTACACGGAGGAAGAGATCGTCGAGCTCGGCGCGTTCATCGGTTTCAATCTCGGCTACCACACCTTCTTCGGCACGTTGAAGTTCTATCCGATGTTCTCGCCCGACGGGGCGCTGGTGAGCCAGGAGGAATCCGAGCGGATCTACGGGGCGGCACCGGTATCGCTGGACACTCGGGAGGTGGGCCGATGACGGCCGTAACCCCGCTGCCGCTCGACGCGATCGCCGATCCGGAGTTGCGCGATCTCATCGCCGAGGGCGAGGCCTTGGGCGTGCCGGACGCGCTGTTCTCGCGCATTCTCGCGCGCGCGCCGGCGCAAGGGAAACCTTTGCTGCGCGCACTCATCATGAGCCACCGCGACGGCAGCGTCGACCACAGGCTCAAGGAGATCATCCGCGTCCAGCTCGCGCGCTTCGCGGGCGATCCGTATTTCTCGGGCCTGCGCTCGCGCAAGGCGCGCGAGGCGGGACTGACCGAGGCCGCGATCGATGCTGGATCGGGCGATTACGAGGACGAGCCGTCGTTCACCGAGGCCGAGAAATGTGCGTTGCGCTACGCCGACCAGATGTATCTCGATCCCAGCAAGGTCAATGCGGCGTTCTACGCCGAGCTGAAGACGCATTTCACCGAGGCGCAGATCATGGAGCTCGGCAGCTTCATCGCCCTTCACTACGGCATGCAGATGTTCATGCGGTCGTTGCGCGCGGCACTGCCGCGCGATGTTGCGTAAAGGGCCTCGACCGGTAGCGAGCCGGCGAGATCGACCAGACGCCGTCTCTTTTCAGTCCGTCTCATACGGAGTGCGCGCTGCGGGCGGCGGGAATTGCCGCAGACCTTCGACGATCACGGTCGTCAAGGACCTCGCCGTTTGGCTCATGCGCGCATAGTTGCTGATTTCGCGCTGGAGATGCTCGCCTTCGCTACGCAGCGCGTCGCGCGTGGATTGCAACTCGGTGATCACGCCTTCAATCTCTTCGGCCGTAGCGTTCGATACGCGATGGATCAGCTCAATCAGGTGATCGGCCCCGGCGTTGGCGGCGGGTAGCGGACGCAGCCGCTGCCGAAACGAGAGGTCGCGCCGCACGAATTCCCGCACCTCGCCCTCCAGCTCACCGGCCGCCGCCTCGGGCAGCGCGGACACCGCGGCTTGTTGGATCTCGTCCTGCCGTTCGGGTGAGTCGGCATGCATCTTCGTCCCCTGTCCATGATGCGCGCTGCTCGTGCGCAGATGAGGCCCCCAGCCCCGGAATTGCATCACCCGACTGCGGCGGCCTCGCGGCGGTCGTGCGGCGATGCTGGTGCGTTTGGTGCGGCCGAGCCTCATATGCTGAAAAAAATACCGGCGCCAAGACCGCCGATCAGAGCGGCGTAATCGAGGGCGCAGTCGTGACATGTCAAGGCAATTTAATACCGCTCACCCCTAAAGCTGTTGCTGGCAGGCATCAACATCGGTCTTGAAACGCCCGCACAGGCAGACATCACGTGACACGAAACGCAGCGCCGACGAGGCACTTTCCAAGCCGGCACTCAACTTCACCGTTGCGCGCGCCACGGGCGCGACGCTGTTGAAAAGAGGGTGGGACGATGCCGACCGTCGACGAATTCAGGCTGCGGCATATTCATCTGGTGGGTAGCGTTGGGCTCGAAAGCGGGTTGTCTTCCGCACCGCCGGACGCTTGCTCGGACCTTGTCCACAACGCATCCCCGACGGGGAACCGGGCGGACGCCGACTCTGGACCAGTTGGCAAATACCCGCTTCCTACGCCCGGATCCATCGGGGGCGATCCGTCCGACGACCAAGTTTCCCCTGCTCTGCCTCGCCGAAGGGGTCGCGGCCAAAGAGGTCTGTCTGCCGACACCGGTCGCCGTCATCCCTAGGGATGGTTCAAAAGGCTCGCCGTCGGAACAAGAACCTGTCGCGGTCTCGGTTGAGCAGGACTTCTTCGGATGCCCAAATGGAACCGCAGCTGCGCGGGCTCCGACGCGGCGTGCGGTTGGGCTTCGTTACGCAGCCCGGACCGTCGAAAGGAATTGATCTACTTCGCGCTTGAGATCATTGCTCTCGCTTGCGAGCGACCGCGCGGAGGAAAGGACCAGCGTGGAAGCCGAGCCGGTCTCGCTCGCGCCGCGGTTCACGTCCGTAATGTTAGTTGCGACCTGAGCGGTGCCCTGGGCTGCCTCGCCGATGTTCCGGGCAATCTCCTGCGTTGCCGCCCCCTGCTCCTCGACCGCCGCCGCGATCGTCGATGAGATTTCGGAGATTCGTCCGATTGTGGCGCCGATCTCCTTGATCGCCGCAACCGACTCCTGTGTCGCAGATTGCATTCCGGCGATCTGGGAGGAGATCTCGCCAGTCGCCTTCGCAGTCTGCGAGGCCAGCAGCTTCACCTCGGAGGCGACTACCGCAAAGCCTCGGCCAGCCTCGCCGGCGCGCGCAGCCTCGATGGTGGCATTGAGCGCGAGCAGATTGGTCTGCTCGGCAATCGCCGTGATAAGCTTCACGACGTCGCCGATCCGGCTCGCAGCCTGCGAGAGCTCATTGATGCGCGCGTCGGTCTGCTGCGCCTGCTTTACGGCCTCGCGCGCGATGCGGCTCGATTCGCGAACCTGGCGGCTGATCTCGCCAACCGAGGAGGTTAGCTCCTCCGTCCCCGAGGCAACCGATTGCACATTTGCGGAAGCCTGTTCCGACGCAGCCGCGACCGCGACCGAAAGTGACTGCGTTTCCTCCGCGGTCTTGGTCAGAGTCCCCGCAGCGGATTCGAGTTCCGCCGAGGCCGATGACACCGTGTCAACGATGCTGCCCACTGCCGCCTGAAACTGGTCAGCGAGGTTCTGCATGTCGGTCTTGCGCTGTGCCACGGCGCGCTGCTCCGCGGCGGCGTGTTCGGCGCGCAGGCGATCCGCCTCGATCATATTCGACTTGAAGATCTGTACTGCTTCGGCCATGCGACCAATCTCGTTCGTACAATCGGTCTCGGGAACCGTGACCGATTGATCACCTCCGGCAAGGGCGGTCATTGCCCGGGTCATCCCGGCGATAGGCCGGCTTATCGCACGCGCGACAAGCACCGTGACAATCACGGCCGCCGCCAACGCGACACCGAACAATGAAAGGAAGAGCAGGCGTGATTGCCTCTCGGCTTTGAACGCATCGTCGGTCGTCTGTTCGGTCTGTGTTGACTGAGTATTCCGCAGCTCAACGAGCTGCAATTTCACCTCCTCGAAGGTCTGGTCCGCATTAATCAGGAATATGAACGCGGTTGCGGCATCAGAGGAGACCATGTCGAGCACGTTGGTGGCCGAATCCGAGTACTTTTCCAAGGCTGCTGCAGCTGCATCGCGTTGCGCCTTGTCCTGTGCGCCCAAGGCCCAACGATCGCCGAATTGAAGGAGTTCGTCCTTTGCTCGCTTGATATTGTCACGAGTACTCTTGGCCCCCTCTTCGACCTTCTTGGCCTCCTGACTGTTCGCCGCCCAGCTGACAGTCCGATAGAGATCCATATTGGCTTGTACTGTGAAATCCGAGGCACGAGCGACCGCCAGCGATTTGGGCATCGTCTGCTTCGCGAATTGGGACAGCGCTTCGCTTTGCCGCATCGCTCCGTACTGAGCCGCTGCGGCCATCGCGATCATAAAAAGAGTAATCAGAACGGGTGCGAAAAAAACCTTGGTCGAGATTGATACGTTCTTGATGCTCAACATGCTGCACCCCTCGGCGATCCCGACCCGTGCCCGTGCCGGCGGCAACCCAGGCAGCGGCACGCCGACCCCAGGCGATGGTTGTATCCGCTACTCGTAGACCCCGGCGGCAATGATCACGTCGCCGACCTTGGTAAAGTAGGCCTTCTTGGAGGCAATCTTCTTGGTCGCGGGGTTGGGCCACTTATAAGTCACCCAGATATCATTGGCCGTCGATAGCGCGTCGACTATATCGTGGTTGAAGGTCTTGCCTTCGGCATCCTTCATGTCGATCTGCGGCTTGCCGATCAGCGCCTTGTTAACGCCATGCGCAAGCATGGTGAGTTTGCCGTCGTTTGCATCCATGACCACGAGGTACAGATCTCCATCGACCCATTGCCCCTGAGTATCGCTGAATGCGGCAAGGGCCTTTTCTTTTCCTTCGGTCTTGAGGAAACCGACCGCCTTCTCGACGAATGCCTTGGCCTGTTCCGGTGTGTGGGCCGTCTGTGCCGTTACCGGGATGATGCCGAAACACAGACCCGCGAGCGTGAAGAGCGCAACGATCAGTCTTTGCATGTGAGGAACCTCGCGTTTGAGTGAAGAGGGTGCGACAGACGCTTCGGAATAGTCCGATGTCATCCTCCGCCGCCGAAAGCCGGCTTTAAGCCAGTCGTGGGGGATTTCGACCCGCTAAATTAAGTGAAGCGCCAACCAAGTTAACAATATCGTAAAGTTATATTCGCTTCGCATTTGTACGTAATGGCGATTCGTGACCTCTCATCGAGAGCGGCTGTGGCCTTCTCGAAATGTCTAAACTCCGCCTTGAGCTTGATCGGCTCACCCTCGAACCGCTCGGCTTCATTTGTCCCTGGTCGGAAAATGCGTGCTGCTCGAGGGTGCAGTCGTGACACGTCAAGGCAATTTAATACCGCTCACTCCTAAACTGTTGCTGTCAGGCATCAACATCGGTCTTGAAATGCCCGCACAGGCAGACATCGCGTGACACGAATCGCAGCGCCGAGTAGGAACATTTCAACAACGCCGCTCCGCAATGCGCGTTGCCACCCCAGAACCGGCGACAGCACGTGAGAGCAGATGCCGATTGACCCGATAATCACGGTTGGTGGCCTGTGCGCCGCTCTGGGCGCGGGTCTTGCTCTGGGCATCTTGTTGGGACGCTACGCCTGGCCGCGCGTGCCTCCGGTCGATCCGGCGACGATGGTCGCAGCCAGGGTCGATATTGCGCGCCTTGAGGAAGAATGCGCGACGCTGCAAAACCGCGCCGGCGACCTCGATATCCGATGCCGGGCCGCAACCGACGATGCACGAAAGGCGGCAGAAGACGTCGCCCGTTTGGCCGCACGCATGGTCGGCTTCACGGCCATCGCTGAACAGGTCCTCGACCCGTGGCACGATACCGCTCCGAGGGAAGCCAATCTTGGTTCAGCACGCCTTGCGAGGCTGACGGAGCGTGATCCCGCAGGCACTGCCGAGCAGGCGGGGGCGTTCCCGGAAGCACCGGATTTCCTCGCACCGGAGTCCGAGAATACCGCCCGGCGCGATTTGAAGAACGGCGCCGCCGCGGGGTCCAACAGCTCGCGAAAGCTGATCGACGCGATCGCTGATCCGTTGCGGGTAAGAGTTCAGCCGTCGCGCAAAAAGGTGGAAACGCGACGCTCGCACCGAAAAGCCGCAAAGCCGTCTCGCTCGAAGAGCCGAGGAAAATAGGTGCCGCAAGACCCTGAGGTCGGGGTGGCGCGTCGGCGTGTTTCAAGGAACAAACTAGCCAAGGGCTCCGCCCTTGATATCCCTTGCGCCCGGGCGTGACGAGGGACCGAGGAGTCCACCCCCAAACGGGAACAAAATTCGCGTTAGCGGCACCATAACGGTCTAATGCGCGACGCGATGCCGCGCATGGCTCGCGCGCTCTCACATGCGTCCCTTGGCGCTGAAGCGCTCGATCGCCCGTTCGTCCCATTCGAGGCCGAGGCCGGGTCCCCGGGCGGTCACCTTCCCGTCAACCGCCTGGTACGGCTCGGCGAGAATGGCGCCGGCAAGGTCGAGGTGCTCGAGCCAATGGGCGGTCGGTGTCACCGCCAGCACATGGGCGCTCGCTTCGATGAAGATATGGCTCGAGACCGGCAATGATGCGGCGTCGGCCTGACCCATGGCACGCATCCATCCGCTGACGCCGCCGATCTTCATAAGATCGAGCATGGCGAGGTCGCACGCGCCGGCCGCGATGGCGTTCGCCATGTCGCGGGGGAACCACCAGTTCTCGCCGGTCTGTACCGGTACGGCCGAGGCGGCGCGAACTTGCGCATGGCCGTGGATGTCGTCGGCTCCTACCGGTTCTTCCACCCAGTGAAGGTCGTGTTCCGCGAGCCGCGCGATCCTGCGTGACGCTTCGACCGGATTGAGCGACTGATTGTAGTCAACCATCAACGCGATGTCGGGGCCGATCATGGCACGGACTGCGCCGACGGTCGCCAAATCTCGGTTGAGGTCGCCCTCGCCGACCTTGATCTTGATCCCTCGAAACCCCTGCTCGACGGAGCGAAAGATCGCCTTCTCATCCTCGGCGGGGTCGATGAGACCGTAGCTGTCATAGGCTTGCAGCGGCATCGGCGCTCCACCCAGAAGACGCACGACCGGCTGGTCGAGCATCCGCGCATTCGCATCCCAAAAGGCCATGTCGAGCCCGGAGACCGCCATGCCGATCAGCCCTTGCCATCCGATCAGTCGGAAGCGCCGGTCGAACTCGTTCATGCGCTCGACCGGCACGACCGGCTTGCCTTTGAGCTCGGGGGTGATTTCCTCAATGAAGCGCACCAAAGGCGCCAGCGCCGGCGGCGTATAGGCGAAAATGTAGGAGCGCCCGACAATCCCCTGATTGGTCACGACGTCGATCAGGACGAGCGGCGCCGAGGGGATCGTTCCGATGGCCGTGCGGATCGGCCGCGGCAAAGGCGCCAGCACCGGCCGCGCGCTGATGCTCTCAATCGTCAGTCTCACGCCGGCCATTGCCGTCTCCTCAGTTACCGCGGAGCCATGCCGCATCCTGTCAGGACGCGCCCGTCCGGCGCAAGGCGCGGCGGCTGGCACTGCTCCCTAGTTTTGCGGCGGACTAACGTTTCCGCAGCGATTCAATAAAATCCATGATATCCCCCTATGCGGAGACCGGCTTCCTCGTTGAAAGGGGCAAGTGCCATGACCAATTCCCCCGCGCCCTTGCAGCAAGGTAGCGTCGGCCCGGCCGCGGGTTGGCGCCGCCGCGCGGCGCTCGGCCCGTCGGAGCCAGCCACGGTTTCCCCGCGGGCGATCGATACCAGCGTTTTCGACCCCGCCTTTGCGCGCATCGCCGAAGGCGCGCCGATCGTGATGGTGCTCGGCGGCGCCGGCACCGGCAAGACCGTGTTCCTGCACGAGCTACGGCGCCGTGGCGGAATTGCCCAAGTCTTTTTGGCGCCGACTGGCGTCGCCGCGCTGCAGCTTGGGGGCCAGACCATCCACTCTTTCTTCGGCATCCCGCCGCGCATCCTCAATCCCGACGAGATCAAGCCGCGCTCGCGCGCCCGCAAGCTCTTGCGCAAGATCGACCGTCTGGTGATCGACGAGGTGTCGATGGTGCGCTGCGACCTGCTCGATGTCATGGACCGCTGCCTGCGGCTCGCGCGCGAGCGGCCGGAGCCGTTCGGCGGCGTGCAGGTGATCCTCGTCGGGGATTTCTTGCAGCTGCCCCCGGTCGTCCCATACGGCGAGCAAGCCGTGCTCGCGCGCATGGGCTTCACCGGGCCCTATGCCTTCGACGCCAAGGTCTTGCGCGAAGCGCCGGTGGCGCGGGTGCCGTTCACCATCGTTCACCGTCAGACCGACCAGGTCTTTGTGCAGCACCTCGACCATATTCGCCGCGGCGAGAGGGTTCTCGAAGCGATCGATGCGCTGAACGCGGCGTGTTGCGGCGACCATCGGCCGCACTGCACGCCCGTGGTGCTCGCGCCGACCAATGCCCGGGTCGACAGCTACAATCACCGCGGCCTAGCTTTGCTCAACACAATGGATCAGACCTATGTCGGGCAGAGCAAGGGTGAGTTCGATCTGGCGAGCGACCGGCTGCCGGTCCCTGAGACACTCGCGCTCAAGGTCGGCGCGCGGGTGATGATCGTGCGCAATGACGCGGCGCGGCGCTTCGTCAACGGATCGGTGGGCACGGTGACGAGGCTCGCCGAGCAGAGCGTTTTCGTGCGGCTCGATGCTGGAGACGAAGTGGAGATCGAGCCGGTGAGTTGGGAGCGCATCCGCTATGCGTGGGACGAAGCCGCCGGACGGGTCGAGGCCCATGTGGTCGGCAGCTACACGCAGCTGCCCCTGGTCCATGCCTGGGCCTCGACCATGCACAAGGCGCAAGGCCTCACGCTCAACGACGTCCGCATCGACTTTTATAACGGCGCCTTCGCGCCGGGGCAGGCCTATGTGGCGCTGTCGCGCGCCCGCTCGCTGGCCGGCCTGTCGCTCGCCCGCTCGCTGCGCCCCAGCGATGTACGGGTCGACCGCCGCGTCGCGCAATTCATGGCGGCGTTTGAGGGCGATATGCCGCTGCTTTCGCCGATGCCGGAAGACTGATCAAGCATTATTTGGCGTCGTGAAAGATGATTCCTAGCGTGTGGCGGTGGCCGGAGCGCAGCCGGCTCACGCCGTGGCGCATGGTAACGCGGTAGAAGCCGCGCGCGCCCCGCACCGGGCGGTGGTGCACGGCGAAGATTACGCCGTCACCCTGCGCAAGCGGCACCACCTCGGCGCGCGACTGCATGCGCGGGCGCTGCTCGGTGAGGACGAATTCGCCGCCGGAAAAATCAGCGCCTGGGACTGAGAGCAGAAACACGACCTGCAGCGGAAAAACGTGCTCGCCGTAGAGATCCTGATGCAGGCAGTTATAGTCGCCGGCGCCGTATTGCAGCAGCAGGGGCGTCGGCTTGGTTTGACCGGCCCGATGGCAGCGGTCGAGGAACGCGGCATGGTCGTCCGGATAGCGCAGGTCGATCCCCATGGCTTCGTTCCAGCGGCTCGCGAGCCCGCACAGCCGCGGGTAGAGCGTGGTGCGCAGCGCGCCGACGAGGTCGGGCAGGGGGTATGTAAAATATTGGTATTCGCCGCGGCCGAACCCGTGCCGCGCCATCACGACGCGGCTGCGGAAATGCGCGCCATCCGCATAGAGCGCAGCGAGCGAGGCGCATTCCTCCTGAGTGAGCAGCGGACTGATGCGGGCATGGCCGTCCGCATCAAGGTTTGTCTCAACGCGGTCCCAGTCGAGCGCCGCCACCCGCCGCGCGATAGCGGGTGGCGCAGCCGACGATAGGGGAGCCCGGGCGGCAATCATGATCGGGCTTCACGATCGAGCAGCGCGCGCTTGCGCTCGACGCCCCAGGCGTAGCCGGCGAGCGCGCCGTCGGTGCGCACCACCCGATGGCACGGGATGGCGACCGCGATTGCATTGGCGGCGCAGGCGCTCGCAACCGCCCGCACCGCTTTCGGGGCGCCGATCCGTTCGGCTACCTCGGTGTAGGTCGCGGTTGTTCCGGCCGGAATGTCGCGCAAGGCTTGCCACACCCGCTGCTGGAATGCCGTGCCGCGAATATCGAGCGGCAGATCGAGGCCAAGCGCCGGCGCTTCGACGAAGCCCACGACTTTCGCGACCCACCGCTCGAACGCGTCATCACCTCCGATCAACTGCGCCTGAGGAAATCGGTCTTGCAGCTCGCGCACCAGTCCGTCTGGATCATCACCGAGCAAGATTGCGCACACCCCTTTCTCGGTGGCCGCCACGAGGATCGAGCCGAGCGAACTTTCGCCGACCGCGAACCGGATCACGGCCCCTTTGCCGCCGCTCCGGAAATTGGTGGGTGTCATGCCGAGCACGTCGGAGGAGGTTGCGTAGAAGCGGCCGTTGGAGTTGAACCCGGCGCCGTAGATCGCTTCCGTCACCGTTGCGCTCCGCCCCAGCTCGTCGCGCACGCGCTGAGCCCGGTGTTGCGCCGCATAGGCCTTGGGGGTGACACCGGTGATGGTCTTGAATACTCGATGGAAGTGAAAGCGGCTCATTGCGGCGCTCTTGGCGAGGGCGTCGAGGCTCGGCATCTCCTCGGCCGTCTCGATCAGGCGGCAGACTTTGGCCACGGCCGCAGCCCGCTGCTCGGCGAGCGCCGGCTCGTTCGGCCGGCAGCGCTTGCATGGGCGGAACCCGGCGCGCTCGGCCTCGGCGCAACTTTCATGAAAGCGGACATTCTCGCGCCGCGGCAGCCGCGCCGCGCAAGACGGCCGGCAATAGACGCCGGTGGTGCGTACCGAATAGTAGAAGGTGCCGTCAGCAGCGCGGTCGCGCCGCATCACCGCTTGCCAGCGTTCGTCCTCGCTCGAGCGGGAGCGCGCCGTCTGATCCTTTTGCATCGCCAAAGATACCATAACTGCCTCCTGCGGACTGGAAAGGGGCACCCCGGTGCCTCGCCTGGTTCGAAACGTAGGGACCGATGAAGGCTTCGGCACTCCGGCTGTTGCTTTCGAATCCGGTTTTCCCGGTCGGCAAGACAGCGGATCTAGGTGCCGCTGGTCCGGCCCGCTCGGCATTGGATCGCTGAGACCGTGTCGCCGCGACGGAGGATCAGAACGTGATCAAATCGATGATAAAGGGGACGGTGCGGCCGCGCTGCCTACCGATCGGCGCGCGCGCGTTATCGAGGAGCGGGTTGTCGGCATTGTGCGCGGGATATGGCAAGGGACCACGCCGAGATCGAGAATAAATTCATTAACTTAGGGCCGACGATCTATATCTCGTCGGCCCTATTGGCTAGGGCCAGGCGCCAGATGGCGCCCGAACGATCGGTCATTCGCTAAAGACAAAGATCAAAGAGCGACCCGCCCGGGCGAGGGTGCTTTTTTGGCTAGTAATAGGGGTTATCCCGGCACGCTCCGGGCCTACAAGTGTCCGGGTCCAGTCGGTACAGACGGCCCAGGCCGTAGGGCGGGTTACGAAAGCGGTAGTTGTAGCCGTGGCCATAGATCGGAGGCATAGGGCGCGCTACGTAGCCGTCGTAATCGCTGTCGTAGCGATAGCCGCCGTAGCGCCAGGCGGGGTGGTTTTCCGCAAGAGCCGCTGTCGTACCGATCGCAAGCATTGATGCCAACAATATCGTTCTGAGGGTCGGTCTCATATCGTTGCTCCACCCTTCGTTGCCGCCCGCCTGTGCGCTCAACGCGCCGCATCAAAGATTGTTCCAGACAATCCCTAGCTGAGCTACACAACGGCCAAGCACAGAAAGTGCTGATAACATTGAGGGGCTTGGCTGTCGAGATCTTCGCGGAAACCGCGTTCAACGGCTTCTTGCCAACAATGCTTTGAGGGTGACCGGGCGCGATTAACCAAAGGCGCGGGTAGTTACCCGCCGAGTGCTCACGCGGCCTTGCGGGCCATGCGGTTTTTCGTAGCCTGCATGTGCGGTCGGGTCGAACGGCCAGTATCGCAGCGGCGTGCCGCGCGCACTGCACACAGCTTCAAACACCGGCTTTTGCTCCAGTTGTCGCCGGTCGCTATTGCGGCGCAGCAGTGAAGAGCTGGAATGTCGCGGCCGGAAATTGTCTCTCAGACAACCTGCAGTCTTGCGCTCATATGCAAACCTGGAATAATGTATACCACAGGGACGACCATTTTCCAGCTTCCGAGGGAAGTCATCATCAAGGGACGCTCGACGGGAAGGGTGTCGACAAGCTCCTAGCGAGCACTTGGGTGAGGACGTGACAAGATCGCAAGTACGCATCGATACGGTGTCGAACGCGAAAAGGTGGGGTTAACTCGACCTGCGCGTCGAGGCGGCGTCGTAAAAAATTGAGCTCCCGGGCAAGAACTCGGGTCGCCACGACTAAGGGAGGAACGGAACGCTATGGCACACGCGACGTATGCTCTCGGCATGAAGGCCAACATACCGCTCGGCACCACACTCGCACTTGCGGGGTTGGCCGGCGGCGACCGCCGGGGGCCGTGCCGGCGCGAGACGCGATTCCCGATCGTTTTAGATCTTAACGGCGCTGAGGGACCATCTCGCTGAGAGGCGCCAATAATACATCAGCGGGTTCGAACAGATCAAAATCGGCCTTCGTCCCTCCATCATCAGCAACAAGGGCGACACGTCGAAAGAAAATAAAGGGTGAGGAAAATGGCCACGACCACGACCACTGACACCGTCAAGACCCGTACGCTTGCCTCGGATGCCACGCGCTGGGGACAGCTCGTTGCTGGCATCCTTTGCATGGTGATGATCGCCAACCTGCAATATGGTTGGACGCTCTTCGTCAATCCGATCGATCAGAAGTACCATTGGGGCACTGCGGCCATTCAGGTCGCTTTCAGCATATTCATTGCCACTGAGACTTGGCTGGTGCCGGTCGAGGGCTGGTTCGTCGACAAATTCGGCCCCCGCATCGTTGTCATCGTCGGTGGCGTCCTTGTCGCCATCGCCTGGGCTATCGACTCCGTGGCGAATTCGCTCGCGGTGCTTTACGTTGCGGCCGCGATTTCAGGCGCGGGCGCGGGCGCGGTCTATGGCACGTGCGTCGGCAATGCACTCAAATGGTTTCCGGACCGGCGCGGTCTTACGGCAGGCCTGACCGCGGCAGGATTCGGAGCCGGCGCTGCCGCCAGCGTGATTCCGATTCGCGAAGTGATCATGAACTTTGGCTACGAGGCCGCCTTCCTGTGGTTCGGTCTCGGCCAAGGGCTGATCGTTCTTCTGCTCGCGCAGTTCTTGCGGGCGCCCGAGCCCGGCCAGGCGCCGCCCGCGGCCAAGCGCCTGCGCCAGTCCCTGCGCGAATATACGCCGGTTGAAATGGTCCGTACGCCTACTTTTTGGCTGCTCTATGTGATGTTCGTCATGGTATCGGCGAGCGGCCTGATGGCGACGGCGCAGATCGCTCCGATCGCCAAGGATCTCAAGCTGGCGGATCAGGAAGTCATGATCATGTTTTTTGCCGCCACGACGCTCAGCGCGGCGCTCGTCATCGACAACATTCTCAATGGATTGGCGCGTCCGTTCTTCGGTTGGGTGTCCGATCGCATCGGTCGCGAGAACACAATGGCGATCGTCTTCACATTGGGTGCTGCCGCCTATTGGGCTTTGGGCACCTTGGGCAACACTCCGTACACGTTCATCTTGACGGCCGGTCTGGTGTTTTTCACCTGGGGCGAGATTTTCAGCCTATTTCCGGCAACATGCACCGATACTTACGGCACCAAATTCGCCACCACCAATGCGGGCCTTTTGTACACGGCAAAAGGCACGTCGGCGTGGCTCGTGCCGCTCGCCAGCGTCCTGAAAGATTATACCGGGTCGTGGTATTCGGTGTTCGTGGTAGCTACGGTCATGAACTTGCTGGTCGCAGCGGCCGCTTTGTTCGTGCTGAAGCCCATGCGCCAGCGGGCGATGATCCGCGGCTAGCCGCCCCTCATTGTGTAA
Source organism: Xanthobacteraceae bacterium (assembly GCA_052148715.1). GTDB lineage: Bacteria > Pseudomonadota > Alphaproteobacteria > Rhizobiales > Xanthobacteraceae > JBKQHQ01. The sequence continues at coordinate 21,339 of JBKQHQ010000105.1, forward strand.
CCCCGCCGGCGTCGGTATCGCGTCGGCAGGGCCCAGCGTTGTGTTCTTCTAATCCGGAACTACGATCTTATCGAACATAAGGTAACTATCGGCTGCGGTTATTCGGCGAGTTGCCGGGGCCCGGTCGCCAAGTTACGCAACCAAGGAGGAGAAGCACGTGATCAAGTCGACGATTAAAGTGACGGCAGCCTCGCTTGCCTGCCTAGGCATCATTGCCGGGTCGGCGCTCGCGGCGGAAAGGGCGACTAAAGACGAGGCCCAAGCGATGGTCAAAAAGGCCGTCGCCTTCATTAAGGCCCAGGGCCCGGAAAAGGCGTACCCCGAGATCACCAGCAAATCCGGCCAGTTCACGGATCGCGACCTATACGTCGTTGTCTATGGTTTGGATGGCAAGGTCTTGGCGCACGGAGGTAACGAGAAATTGGTCGGCCAGAATCTAATCGATCAGACGGACGTCGTCGGCGGCAAATCTTTTGTCAAGGAGCGCGTGGAGCTTGCAAAAAAAGGCGAGCCCTTCTGGCAAGAATACAAGTTCATGAATCCTTTGACCAAGAACGTCGAGCCCAAGGAAATGTACTGCGAGAAGCTCGATGAAACCGCCGTGTGCGGAGGCGTTTACAAGCCCTAAACGGACGGCCAGGGCGCTGTAAACCGAAGACGGTCATCCTGATTGGCTTGGGGGGTTCATGGGTTCCAAGCTTACTGAGTCAGGCAAAACTCGTCGCCGACTCCTCCAGAGCTGCCGAAGCAGGATGACCGGTTGCTTCGACCTACAGCGGGGCTATCGTTGGCTCATTCGAGATACGTGAATGCGTAGGCGATCCCGTCGTTTTGCCGGAGCGCAAGCAGCGCCAAAGACACCGTTAGTCCGAGGAGCGAAAACAGGTACGTCGCTTCAAACGAAGCGTCGTACCTCAATTCAGACAGTATCAATATTCTCAGTAGCAAATGTCGCATCATGGGTTCTCGCTCCTGTCTCGCAGTCAACGGGAGCCGCCGAGGCGCTCCTGTGGAAAGCTCGGTTTATCTTCAACTCGCCCCACGTATCGGTCGCGCCAGTGCCTGGCCCTTGGGCGTGTGGTTGGGCTAAGCGGCGCGTACCGTTTGCAGGAATTTCTCCACTTCGACCTTGAGCTTGTTTCCCTCGGCGGAGAGCGCCTGCGCCGAGGCGAGCACCTGACTCGACGCCGAGCCGGTCTCTCCCGCCCCGTTGCTGACATCGACGATGTTGCTGGCGACCTGGGTGGTGCCCAACGCCGCTTGCTGAACGTTGCGGGAGATCTCCTGCGTCGCCGCGCCCTGCTGCTCGACCGCTGCGGCGATCGCCGCAGCAATTTCTGAGATACGGCCGATCGTGGCCCCGATCTCTTTGATCGAGGCGACCGATTCCTGGGTCGCCGTCTGTATGCCGTCGATTTGCGCCGCAATCTCGTCGGTGGCCTTGGCGGTCTGCGACGCCAGCGCTTTGACTTCGGTAGCGACCACCGCGAAGCCTTTGCCGGCGTCGCCGGCGCGCGCGGCTTCGATCGTTGCATTGAGCGCCAACAGGTTGGTCTGCTCGGCGATCGCGGTGATGATTTTTACCGCATCGCCGATACGGCTCGATGCGGTCGAGAGCTGGTTGATGCGGGTGTCGGTCTGCTGCGCCTGGGTCACGGCTTGGCCGGCAATCCGGCTCGATTCCTGGACCTGGCGGGCGATTTCGTTGACCGAGCTGACAAGCTCTTCGGAAGCCGAGGCGACCGACTGGACATTGGTCGAGGCTTCCTCCGAAGCGGCGGCAACGGAGGTCGAAAGCCGTTGAGTGTTCTCAGCCGTATGGGTCAACGTCGTTGCGGAGGCCTCGAGCTCGGTCGCCGCCAAGGCCACGGTGCCGACGATCGCACCGACCGCGGTCTGGAACTGGTCCGCGAGCTTGTGCATGTCGGCTTGGCGCTGGGCAGCGGCACGGGCCTCGGCGGCCTTCTGTTCGGCACGCATCCGTTCGACCTCGATGCCGGTGTGGCGGAACAGCTCGACGGCGTTGGCCATGACACCGACCTCGTCGTTGCGGTCCTTGCCCGGCACCGCGCGATCGTAGTTGCCCTTGGCCAACGCACCCATGCAATCGACCAGCGCTCTGATCGGGCGCACCACGCGGAATTGCGAGATTAGGACCGCAAGGATTATTCCGATCGCGATGCCGAGCACGGCGGCGGACGACAGGATCCATACTTCCCTTCCATAGAACGCCTGGACGTCATTGATGATCGTGTCGAGCGCGGAACGATCAACGTCGACAACGCGATCGATCTCCTTCTGGAACTCCCTGCGGTTCGCGCGGTTCGCCTCGTTGTTGCCCTGCTCGTTAGCCGCCGCAGGGGCCACCTGGGTGCCGAGACGAACGGTCTCGGTTCGGAACGCGCGAAACTCCTTGGTTCTTCTGACGACGGCATCGAAATCCGTGCGGCCCGAAGCTGGGACCACACGATCCCAATCCGCGAGCAGCCGGTCGATTTTGTCGAGCGATGCCACGAGCCCTTTGGCGAAGCCCCCTGCCGCCTGGACTGTCGGAGCCCCATAGATACCCCGGGAGTCCATGACCACGGCCGTCACGAGGCGATTAAGGTGCTCGCCGTATAGGGCACGTTGCGAGGCGAGCTGCAGCTCGGAAACCTTACCGTTGTATTCCTGCATCGCGCGGATCGACAACCCGGCGATAAGGGCCGCCGCGGCCACCAACACTCCCACGACGAGAAAAATTCCGCCTCGTATTCCCACTATGAGGCCCCAGTTCGAAGGCGCATTTTGCTTAAACAACGTGTGTCAATTGTTAATTAAATTTCCAATAACGCGCGGCAACAGGCAAATGCTTAACGGCTGCTGACGTCTACAGAAGGAGGATAATGGGGGGTTGCGGACCGATCTCGTATTGACGGATGCCGATGACTCCACCTTCACCCAATCAGCGCGATAGGTTCCGTTTGCGGGGACGGCGAAGACTCGGCGTTACTCTTGCAATGCGTTGATAGTAGCATACCCGGCGGCGGCTCTCCGGTGCATCGTGCGAGGGCATGCGCAGACAAAGAGAAGGTGCCTGGCGGCGACAGCATCACACCCGCGCGGCCACCAACTGATTTTGCGACGCACAATGCTCAACGTGTTGCGCTAATAGCACACTCGCGCCAATTGTCCTGTGCATTATCTTGTATCGTGTTACCTAATGGTAATTAGATGCTTGTCTTCGCCCACCCCTGACGAAATCATCGATTCCACAGAGAATCAGCGGGGGCGGGGACGAAAATGAGGAAATCAGGGCTGAACTCAAGATTCATGTTGGGGACGGCGACGGCCGCCTTGAGTTTGGTACTTCTCTCGCATCCGAGCCACGCTCAATCGCTCGATGACGTGATGCGCCGGCTCGATAAGCTGGAAAAGGAAAATGCCGACCTGAAGAAGCAAGTTGGCACCCGACAAAGGGCTGCTGCCCCGGCTCAGGGCGCCGCTTCCACGCCTGTTCAGGCCGCGTCCGCCGCTCCCGTGGCGGCGATTCCGTCAGAGCTGGCCGCCGCGCCCGTCGACCAGCCGCCCAGTCACGACGGAATTAGCCAATTTTTTGCAGCCGATCTCCCGGTTAAAGTGTCAAGGTCGATATGCGGTCCCAACGGCCACGGATTCCTTGAGCGCAAACCCGGCGACGCTATCACCTTCTATACATGCAGCGGTGAAATTACGGCCTACGGCAACTTCAACGTCTCGATCGACGACACAACGAAGGACCTCTTCACCATGGCGCCAAGCGGGGGGCCTGGTACGTTTCCAGGCACCGGCAGCCCTCCGATCGGAAATTTCAGCTGGATGCCGGCCATCTCGACGAACATCTCTTACCTGGGCACTCGCGGCTTCGAAAGGGTGGGCAATTATCCCTTTAACTTCGTGTACCAGTTCGAGGTCGGTATCGATATTTCGGCGACTCCGGGCCTGAAACAAAGCAACTCGCAAATAAGCGACACTACCAATGGTGCCTTGTTCAACCGAAACACGTTTATCGGACTTGCAGGAGACTACGGTGCCGTGAAGATCGGCAAGTCGGATTCGCCCTACAAGAACTCGACGGCGCAGTTCAATCCGTTCGCCGGCATGCTCGGCGATATGGCCGTGATTATGGGCAACACGGGTGGTGACAATCGCGTCGAGTTTAACACCCGGTTGGACCACGCGATCTGGTATGAATCGCCGGTCGTCGGCGGCCTCCAGTTCAACTTCATGTTCCAGCCTGGCCAGAACCGCGACCCCGACAGCGGCAATATCGCCGCCGGCGAATCCGATTGCACGGGCAGCAACGATCCGACGAGCGGCGGAAATGTCCCGGTCGCGTGTAACGACGGCTCATGGAGCAATGCGCTGAGCACCAACCTCAGCTATTCGAACGGCGGGCTCTACGCCACCGTCGCCTACGAACGGCACTTTGCCGTCAACCGACAGAGCGACATCACCGCGATCTATGGCGGCAATACCGGGTTCGGTGGAGCGTTTCCGCTTGGAAGTACCAGCACCTCCGGCCTTACCTTTCCCACCGCATTTGCCGCGCATTTATACAACGAGGATATTGCCGACGAGGACGCCTGGAAGGTCGGCGCATTGTACAAATTTCAGACCAAGACCACCATCGGCGGCATCGTCGAGAGCTTCCATCGCTACGTTCCGGCGGACCTCGAATTCCAGAATGAGCGTCAACGGTACGGCACGTGGGTATTCTTGAGCCAGGAACTGAACCAGACCGACAGCGTGCATTTCGGCTGGGCGCATGCGTTTGCTACGCCAGGCGATCCCGGCCAGCACAACGACGCCACGATTGCACTGATCGGCCCGAGCGGCGTCGCAGAACCAGGTGCGTTTTTTGCCAGCAACAACAACCAAGCCGACATGTTAACAACGGCGTTCAGGCGCAACCTGAGCTCGAACTTGAGTTGGTACACTAACGTGGCCGCGACCATCAATGGACCGAGCGCGCACTACGATCTCGGTGGCGGGGGACGCAGCGTCACGACCGATTGCCACGACGCCTTTGGCGCAACGGGCGGCGGCTTGAGTCCGGGGGCACACTGCTGGACTGGCGCAACTTTGATGGGCGTTTCCACCGGCGTGCAGTGGAGGTTCTGAGCGATGGTCTCGAAGATCACAAACCTTGCGATGGGGAACGCTATGAAGAAGCTATTGCTTGGAACTGCGACGTCGATAGCCATGGTGGCTACTGCATCGGCCGCCGATTTGGCCGTCAAGGCCCCCACGCCGGCGTGGAACTGGACTGGTTGCTATGTCGGCGCCAGTGTCGGCGGCGCCTCCTCCCGTATAGCCACCAGCGACGTCACGACTACTCCCCCGACCGACACTGGCACCTCGTACGACCCCGGTGTAGTCGGCGGCGGTCAGGTCGGATGCGACGTCCAAGCCGGCCGTTGGGTCATTGGCGTCGAGGGTGAGTTTGGCGCCGGAAATATCGGTGGCTCGGCCATCAACGGCGCTACCGGCTTCTCCATTGAGAGCAAGATCCGATGGTTAGCCACCGCGACCGGCCGGCTCGGCTTTCTTTTCGCGCCCGGGACCTTGTTATACGCTCGCGGTGGCGGCGCGTGGAGCCGAGACAGTCTGGAAATTGATATCCCGCCGCCGCCCCTCTCGACCGCGATCGACAGCCGCAGCGGCTGGACCGTTGGTGCAGGCATCGAGCAGAGGTTCTGGGCCAACGTGTCCGGTTTTGTCGAATTCAACTACGCCGACTTTGGTTCGCGGACCGTACAGTTCTCACCTGTCTTCCCCCACTCCATCGATGAGAACATCCAGGAGGTTCTGGTGGGGCTGAACTTCCGCTTTGGCGGCGACGCGCCGATCGCCACTAGGTACTGACTTCCGCGCTCCTCAGAGGTGGATCGCGGGGACGGCATACGGCTAGCGCGGAAAACCGAGCGCCGGCCGGAAGCCGACCCTGAGGCGTCGCATTAGGTCCAAAGGCGCTCGCCGCGCCGGATGCGTTCGCCCATCTCTTGCTGAAATAGGGGCGGGCCGAAAGCGTACCAGTCCTCGTCGATCTGATAGACCAGGAGCCGTTTGCGCTCGGCGCAAAAGGCTTTCAGCCATTCGAGCGCCTTGGTCTTGGGACGGTCGCCGGCGGCGACCGCGATGTCGACCGGGCGTCCCTGCCAGCTGAAATTGGCGGGGAGCACGATCATGTCCGCTCTGTCGGGGCGCATCCATTCGGGCAGCGGGCTGCCGTGCGATAGCCAGCCGCAGATGAATTCGCGGCACGGATGTTGCGGCCTTGTTTCGTAAATCGAGCAGCGGTGGTCGACGCTGAAGCCGCACGGCTTGCCTCGATCGACCGCATGACCGTAGACTTCGATCTTCAGCCAGCCGTCGCAACATGCGGTGCAGGGGCCGCAACTCCGCTCGCCGGCAGTCGAGCCTCGAAGGGGCACGCGCGTCACCGAAATCCTCTATATTGGGCTGGGCCAATCGGCGGCCCCACTTTCAGCGCCTGCCAGCATAGCAAACCATCCGGGGTGGGAATACGCGGGATGAACCCGAAGACACAGCAGGCGCTCCAGATCGCCTGGCAGCACCACCAAGCTGGGCGATTGCCGGAGGCGGAGAAGATCTACCGGCAGGTGCTGAGCGTAGAGCCGCTGAACGCCGACGCCCTGGGTCTGCTTGGAATGGTCGCCCTACAAGGTGGCAACAATGAAACCGCCGCCGATTTGCTCGGCAGGGCGGTTGCTCTTCAGCCCGCGCATCCGGATCTTCTGCGCTATCTGGGCGACGCTTATCTCAACCTAAACCGGTTGGCTGAAGCCGAGGCATGTTTTCGCAAGTTGCTGGCGCTCAAGCCGGACGATGCCGGGGCAGACAACAAGCTCGGAACCGTGCTGCAGGCCCTCGGACGCCTAGAGGAAGCCGAGAGCAGCTACCGTCGAGCGCTTGCGCACAAGCCCGCCTTTGCCGCGGGCGTGCACAACAATCTCGGGGTACTCTACATGGTCCAGGGCAGACCGCACGACGCAGCCGCGGAATATCGCAGCGCGCTGGCGATCGATCCTGGGCTGGCGGAGGCGCTTTGCAACCTAGCCGGTGTCCTGCACCAGCTTGGCGATACGGATGCCGCCATCAAGTGCTGCCATCAGGCGCTTGCCGCCAAGCCAAAGCTTGCCCGAGCGCACAACACTCTGGGCAATATTTACTTGGACCAGTGCAGAATTACCGACGCGATCGCCAGCTTCCGTAGCGCGCTGTCCTGCCTGCCTGACTTTAGCATTGCTCGAGCCAATCTCGCCGTGGCGATGCGGACGAACGGGGAGGGAGGGGAGGCACTACAAGTTCTATTCAGCGGGCTTGCCAGTCAGCCAACCAGTATTCCGCTGCGCCGCGCGCTGGCCGAAGCACTGCAACGGATACCACTCGGAAGCGCCGGTGCGCAGGAGCGCGCAATCCTGTCGAGTCTGTGTGGGGACGACAGCATCTCCACGCTGCACCTGGCACACGCGGTCGCAAGCCTTGTGAAGGGGAATACCGCTTTTCCGGCGCTGCTGGGCGCCATCCGCGGTGACGTGGACCCCTTCACCTCCACACCCGGCGAATTAGACGAATGGACGCGCGATTCCGTGCTGTTGTCTGCCCTGCCCCGGATGACGTTTCAAGACACAGAGCTTGAACTGGTGCTCACAGGATTGCGGCGGAGCATTCTTCTTCGCGTTTGGGCCAGCGGCGACTTCAAGTCGGAGTTTGTGTGCGCGCTGGCTCGGAATTGCTTTCTCACCGGATATGCCTTCTTCGTCGCCGACGACGAAGCGAAAACGGCGAGCGACGTCGACGACCGGCTGTCCGCGGCAATGGGGCGCTCGACTATCAATCCGAGTGAACTCGAAAGCCTCCTGACCCTCGTTGCCCTGTACCGCCCGTTGAAGCTTGTGCCCGGTTGGGAGCGCCTGCTTGATTCGGGACTCACGCGTTGGAGCGCTGCGCTCCAGCCAATCTTGCGCGAGCAGCTCATCAATGGCCGACGGGAAAATGAAATTTCGGCGACCCTCGCCACCATGACCGACATCAAGGACGAGGTCTCCCGGGCGGTGCTTAAACAATATGAGGACTACCCGTATCCACCCTGGGTGAGCGCTGGCTCGTCCGAACCGGAGATGGTCGAGGACATCGCGCGAAGACTGCGGCCCGGCGAGCACATCGAATTGTTCCCACGTCCGGCGGCCGTCCTGGTGGCGGGATGCGGAACCGGGCATCAGGCGGTGGCCGCCGCAAGACGTTACCGTGATTGCAACGTCCTGGCTGTCGATCTGAGCCGCGCGAGCCTGGCTTATGCGGTGCGCATGGCGGAGCAGCTCGGGGTGACCAATATCACTTTCGCTCAAGCAGATATTCTCGAGCTCGACCGGATTCAACGCCGCTTCGCAGTCATTGAGTGCGCCGGCGTGCTTCACCATATGCGGGACCCGCTGGAGGGCTGGCGGGTCCTTTCCGGACTCCTTCTTCCAGGGGGTCTCATGACGATTGGACTCTACAGCGAGCGCGCGCGCGGAAGTGTCAGGGCGGCGCAGGAGTATGTCCGGGCGTGCGCGTTCGAAGCGACGCCGGATGGAATACGCAAATGTCGGCGCGCCATCATGGAGCTGCCGCAGAAGCATCCCGCGCGAGGCGTCATCTCCTTCGGAGATTTCTTTTCCCTGAACGGCTGTCGGGATTTGATCATGCATGTGCACGAACAAACGGTAACTCTGCCTCGCGTCGCGCAATACTTGGAGGAGTTGGGAATGCGATTCCTGGGGTTTAGTTGCGACGCCTGGGTGTTGGCGAGATTCCACGACATGTTTCCCGCCAAAGCGGCCCGCACGGATCTCGCCCTCTGGAGCCGGTTCGAGGAAGCTAATCCTGACGCCTTTCGCAACATGTACGAGTTTTGGTGTTGCAAGGGCTAATCAATCCTTGAACTCGGAGCCCCGGAATTCCGTCTGGCTGTGAATGCGCTCAAGATCACGCCTCGACGGCTTCGCCGGCGGGAACGTTGAACGCGCTTCTGAAAGATAGGTATCATGATAAACTCAACCCTATATCCGAGGTAAACAGTTGAGGTGGGCACGTGACCTCGATCACCATGGTGATGCGATCGGTCTGCGCTCGCGCACAAAACTACCGTTGAAGTGGTGGTGATGATTCAGGAGAGGGGGGGTGCCGGTCACGTTATTTGAAAACTCCACGATTGCTTATGAGTGTTGCATCCAAGGTACAGACGCGAATCGGTCGATTATATACTGTGCACGCAGCTGCGAGGTTATTAGGCGCTGTTGCGTGGCTGGGGGATCAATGAAGAAGTTTTTGTTTGCGGCCGCGCTGTCGGTGGCCTTGGTGTCCGCTGCGGCAGCTGCCGACCTGGCTCCCACCTACAAGGCGCCGGAGCCGGTGCAGAGTTGGACCGGCTGCTATGTCGGAGCCAATGTAGGTGCCGGCTTTAGTCACATAGCCACCGTCGATGCTACGACGAGCCCCCCGACTTTGTTGACGATAACCAACCCCGGCGGCGTCGGTGGCGGTCAAGTCGGGTGCGACTACCAATTCTACGGCCGTTGGGTCTTCGGCTTGAGCGGAGAATTCGAGGCCGCAAATATCAGCGGCTCCGTCGTCTACCCGGCCACCAGCCTTCCCTTCGAGAGCAAGATTCCGTGGATTGCCACCGCGACCGCCCGGCTTGGCTTTCTGTTCGCGCCCTCGACGCTGGTATATGCTCGAGGCGGCGCCGCCTGGAGCCGAGACATCCTGGAAAATGATTCCTCAACTCCCTCCATGACCGCGACCGACAACCGCTCGGGTTGGACCATTGGCGCGGGCGTCGAGCAGAGGTTTTGGTCCAACGTGTCCGGGTTCATCGAATACAACTACATCGATTTCGGAAACAAGACCGTACGCTTCGCCCCCGTCGGCAGCGACCCTCTGGCCATCGGCGAGAACATCCACGAGGTCTTGGTCGGGCTGAATCTCCGCTTCGGCGACGCGCCGGTGGTCAACAAATATTGATTCCAACGTTCTTTAAAGTTGGTAGCTCTTCAAAAGGTTGATTGGAGGGCCTTTTGCGGCCGGCAAAGTGGTGAAGTGAGGGCGCGCGGTTTTTCGTGCATGTCGCTCACGCGTGGCTTTTTATCGTCATCCAGGTGCTGATTCTTATCTAACGTGATTGAATTGAACCATCCCGTGATGGAGACTTACAACTAAATTGGCTTGCATCTTGACGGAGGAGGTACGTTCCTTCTGTTGCATGAAAATCACATCCTGATCAATTCTACTTATTAGTATCCCTTTACAGAGGTAATAAAATTCTTTGCATGATCCTACGGGAACCGTTGACTCCATAACGAATCGCGGGGCTGGGGAGATTGGCAATGACGAAATCGAGACTCCTGTTGGGGACGGCGACGGCCGCCTTGAGTTTGATGCTTCTGTCGCATCCGAGCTCCGCCCAATCGCTCGACGACGTGATGCGCCGGCTCGATCGGCTGGAGAAGGAAAATGCCGAGCTGAAGCGGCAAATCAGCGGCCGACCGAGGGCCGCCACCCCCGCGAGGCCGGAAGCTCCGGGGGCGGTCGCCACCACTGCTCCCCCACCGGTGGCCGCCGGCGTTTCGGCAGGCGTGCCGAACGATCCCGCCTTCGCTCAGGTGTATGCCCGCGAATTTCCAACAAAAGCGCCGAACTCGATATGCGGCCCCGGCGGCCACGGATTCCTCGAGAGGAAACCGGGCGACCCCGTCACCTTCTATACCTGCGGCGGTGAGATTACCGCGTACGGCAATCTCAACGTCTCGGTCGACGATACGACCAAAGACTTCTACACCATACCGACAAGCGGCGGCCCAGGTACTTTCCCCGGCGCTCCCGGGGGCAGTCCGCCGACGGGAAATTTCGGCTGGATGCCGGCCATCTCGTCGAACATCTCTTATTTGGGTACGCGCGGCTTCGAAAAGGTTGGCACCTATCCCTTCAACTTCGTGTACCAGTTCGAGGTCGGTATCGACATTTCGGCGACGCCGGGCCTAAAACAAACAAACTCCCAGATCAGCGATGCCGTCAACGGCGCCTTATTCAATCGAAACACCTTCATCGGACTTGCGGGCGACTACGGTGCCGTCAAGATCGGCAAGACGGACGCGCCCTACAAGAATTCGACGGCGCAGTTCAATCCATTCAGTGGCATGCTCGGCGACTATGCCGTCATCATGGGCAATACGGGCGGCGACAATCGCGTCGAGTTCGGCACCCGGCTCGACCACGCGATCTGGTACGAATCGCCGGTCGTTGGCGGCCTCCAGTTCAACTTCTTGTTCTCGCCGGGTCAGAACCGCGATCCCGCCAGTGGCAACCTCGCCGCCGGCGAATCTGATTGCACCGGCGGCAACGATCCGACAAGCGGCGGAGATTTGCCGGTTGCGTGTAACGACGGGGCGTGGAGCAATGCGCTGAGCACCAATATCAGCTACACAAGCGGTGGGTTCTATGCCACCGCCGCCTACGAACGGCACTACGCCGTCAACCGACAGAGCGATATTTCGACGGGAATCTATGGCGGATTGGGCCTGGCTGCCGGGGCCATTACCTGGGCCACCCCGCCGAGCAACCTTGCCTCACTATTATTTGCGCAGGATGTTGCGGACGAGGACGCTTTCAAGGTCGGGGCATTGTACAAATTTGAGACCAAGACTACCGTCGGCGCCATCTTCGAGAGCATGCATCGCTACGTCGCGGCGGACCTCGAATTCCAGAACGAGCGTCAACGGAACGGCACGTGGGTGTTCGTGAGCCAAGAACTGAACAAAACCGACAGCGTGCATCTTGGCTGGGCGCACGCGTTCAAGACGCCGGGCGATCCCGGACAGCACAACGACGCCACACTTGTGACCGCCGACGGTCTCGGCTTTTACGCTTCCAACGACAATCAGGCGGACATGCTGACGGCGGCGTTCAGGCGTAACCTCAGCTCGAATTTGAGCTGGTACAGCAATGTGGCGGCGACCATCAACGGACCGAGCGCCCATTACGATCTCGGCGCAGGCGGACGGTCGATCACGACCGACTGCCATGACGCCTTCGGCGCGACGGGCGGCGCCTTTTCCGCCCCGCGCTGCTGGACGGGCACAACTCTGGTGGGTGTTTCGTCCGGCCTGCAGTGGAGGTTCTGAGAGCCGACTTCGGGGATCTGCGCTTGCGATCCTGAGCGTCAGGCGGCTCCATCAGATCGCGGCCGAGATAATGGTCGAGCGTCGGGCCTTTGCTATTGGGGCCCCTCCAGGCCCAGCAAGCCATCAGGCTGCCGTCGAGGGCCTCAGACCACTTTGCGCAGAACACGGCTGCTCGGGCGTTTTAGCATTTATCGCCTAAAATGGTCGGAAAAGGCCTGGCCAGCGAAGCCGGACCCACCGGCAGTGCGGCAACAGCATTCGACCCACATCGCCCGACCAGCGATCGTTTTCTCTTTGAAGGCCCTTGCCGCTGTTGCAACTCATTCGCAACAGCAATATGATGCCTCTTGCGGCTCTCGGCCGGGTCGCGGCGATCAGCTAGATAACTGCCTAGGCAGATGAGAAAGTGCCAGAACGTGAACCTCGCAGGCGCGGCCGCCCTGGGCGTGAGCGCGGCGCTTGTGTCGGTCTTCGCCACTTGCGCGGGAGCCGCGGAGGGCGCCTTCCAATTGCCGCCGGGCCAATTGCCGTTGAAGGCGGCTCCGGCATACCGGGTGCCTGATCATTGGACCGGATTCTACTTCGGGGGCCACTTCGGATACAGCCGAGGTTCCGGGAGTGACACGCTATTCGCTTCGGACGCAGCCCCTTCCACGGCCTCGTTCGGCAGCCTCTATGGCGGATTGCAGCTTGGATACAATTATCTGCTGCCGTCGCGGCTGCTGGTTGGCGTTGAAGGCGATATTTCATTCCCGAACTTTCTCGACGACGGCGTCGTGACAACGCGGTCGACCTCCTACAGCGCCGTGACCGAGAAGCTCGATTTCGTCTCGACGCTGCGCGGCCGCTTCGGCTACGCCTTCGATCACGGGCTGGTCTATGCAACCGGCGGGTTCGCCTGGTCGCAGGCGCGTTTCCTTGAAGATCCCGGCTTGGTGGACCCAGAGGACAAGATTCTGCGCATGCGCGCGGGCTGGGCAATCGGCGCGGGAGCCGAGCTGCCGGTTGCGGCGGGCTGGACCGCCAGGTTGGAGTATCTCTACGACCACTTGGGAAGTACCGCCCGGGGGGCTTTCCCGTCAGGCACGGGCTACCAATCGACGGCGATAGACCTTTATAGCCTGCGCGTGGGGCTAGACCGGCAGCTTGGGCCGGGCACGAGCACCTCCCCAAGCAACGGCGGCGATCCGTGGCCCATTGACTCCGGCAATTGGAGTGTCCACGGGCAGTTCACCTATGTCGAGCAAGGATATTTCGCCTTCCATTCGCCCTATGAAGGCGCAAACAGCCTTTCGGGCGCCAGTCAGGCTCGCAACACCGCAACCGCAACGGCCTTCCTTGGCTTGCGTCTATGGAGCGGCGCCGAATTCTACCTCAACCCGGAGCTTGATCAGGGCTTTGGTCTCAGCGACACGGATGGAGTGGCCGCTTTCCCGAACGGAGAAGCGCAAAAGTCGCAATTCCCGGATCCGCGTTTCAATATCGACCGCGTTTTCCTGCGCCAAACCTTCGGCCTTGGCGGCGAGCAAGAGGCGATCGAGGACGGCCCCAATCAGCTCGCCGGCAAGCAGGACATCTCCCGGGTCACGGTTACGGTCGGTAAGCTCGCGGTAACGGACTTCTTTGATCTCAATTCCTATGCGTATGATCCTCGAACGACTTTTCTCAATTGGAATATCTACGGAGGCGGTTCTTACGACTGGACCATGGACAAGCTGGCCTGGACCTGGGGCGGCCTCGTCGATCTGAACCAGAAGTCCTGGGCGTTCCGCGCCGGCTATTTCCTGGTGCCGACCGTGTCCAACGTCAACTCGTTCGACACCAACATACCCTGGCGAGGGGAATATACGGCCGAACTGGAGCTGCGATATTCGCTGTTCGCGCTGCCGGGCAAACTGCGCCTCTTCGGATGGGTCAACCGCGCCGAGATGGGCAGTTATTCGGACGCCCTCGCCATGCCGGTCACGACCCCGAATTATCCCGACATCACGCAAACCCGTGAAGTGCGAACCAACTACGGCTTCGTCGCCAATGTCGAGCAGGCGATCACTGGCGACCTCGGCGTATTCTCGCGCGCGAGCTGGAGTCCTGGTCTCGTCGAAATCATCGGTTGGACCGATTGCGATGAGAGCGTGTCTTTTGGCACGGAGCTGAAGGGAAGATCCTGGGGGCGGCCGGACGACAAGATCGGCGTGGCGGGGGTGATCGAAGGTCTCTCGCCCGAGGCCCGGGCCTACTTTTCGGCCGGCGGTCTGGGGATCTTGATCGGCGATGGCATGCTCAACTACCGCCCGGAACAGGTGCTCGAGGCCTATTACGCCTACAGCCTCACCAAATGGTCGACCCTCACCTTCGACTATCAGCTCATTGCCAATCCCGGATACAATGCCGACCGCGGACCGGTCTCGATCTACGCGGCACGGCTGCACGCAGAATTCTAGCGGATCAGCTCTCCAGACCGTTCCGCTTCAACCTGACCTTCCGCTTGGCCGGGTCGGAAGCGCGCTCGATGTCTATGGCGGAGAGGCCGAGCGTCCGCTTCGCCTCCTTGAGCAGATCGGAGTCAATGGGGCGCGGCTCCAGCGATACATCCTTGCCCAGCCGGTCCGCGAGGATGCGAAACGCCGCGATCCGACCGTAAGGTTTGTTGTTCGCCGGAATCAGATGCCACGGCGCCTGCTTCGTCGTGGTTTCTTCCATCATGTCCTCGATCGCCGTCTCGTATTCCGACCAGCGCGCGCGATTGCGGAAATCCTCATAGGATAGTTTCCAGCGCTTCAGGGGATCGACGAGCCGGTTGCGGAACCGGCGCACCTGCTCCTCGGGCGTAATGTGCAGGAACAGCTTCACGAGGCGCGTTCCCGAGTCGATCAGCATGCGCTCGAACTCGTTGATCTCGCGATAGGCGCGTCGCCATTCCTTGTCGGTTGCAAAGCCTTCGACGCGCTCCACCAGTACGCGGCCATACCAGGACCGGTCGAACGCGACGATCTGCCCCCGTTGCGGCAAGTGTCGCCAGAAGCGCTGCAAGTAATGCTGGGCGCGTTCGTGCTCGTCCGGCGCGGCGATCGGGTGGACGTTGAAGCTGCGCGGATCGAGGGCCCAGCCAAGGCGGCGAACGATGCCGCCCTTGCCGGCGGTATCCCATCCCTCAATCACGAGGAGCGCCCGCTCGGAGGTTCCGAGATACGCCTGCTGGATGAGCTGCAGCGTCCCCTGCAGCGAGCTCAGACGCCGCTCGTAGTCGGCGAAGTCCGTTTTGGGGTGCTCGGTGATCTCCGCGAGCCGCGGGCGGCGCGCGACGACGAAATTCTCAGATCTCATGATATGATCTGACGACGAAACCGCTCCCGTCGCAAGAGGTAGTAATCGTCGTCGCTTCCTATCGGTGCCGGCAACGTTTATTTATGTATAATAATACTGCCAGACATAATCGTAAGCCTGTCAAAAGCTTCTGGTCGGTGGGGAGTTTGTAGCTGAGAAGGCGTGGGGACCGCTCGCCGCCGACCGATCCGTGAGGGAAGACGACGAGATGTCGCCATCGTTCCCCAAGGGGCTCGGTTATCGACGCAAAACGCCGATCCAGGTGCGGCTCTCGATAGAAAAGGCCCCGGCCGAAGCCGGGGCCTTTATGTAGTTCGGATTGGTTCGGGTTTACCAGAAGCCTGGCATAAACTTATAGTTAATGCCGAACTTGAGCTCGCTGACCTGCTGGTAGTTTTGAACGCCGAAGGATGCGGGAAATGACACAATACCGGGAAGAACGGTCCCGGCGATCGTTGTGGTCTGGTTGCCGAAGTTCATGTAATCGTACTCGAGCTTGGCCGACCAGTTGTTCCAGACTGCCCATTCGACGCCTGTTCCCACGGTCCATCCGACGCGCGTCTCGCTTCCGGTTCCCGTAAAGACGGGGATACCGAACGCCGCCCAATTGTCGGTGTAGTTCGTGTGGGCCCACGCGGCGCCGGCCTTTGCGTAGAACAACACCCGGTCATGTGCCACGCCAATACGGGTGGTCGCTGACCCGGTCCAGTCGGTGTTGGCCGTCAGCGATCGGGTTACGCTGAGGGGGAAGAATGCAGGGCTAAATGTCGTGG
Source organism: Xanthobacteraceae bacterium (assembly GCA_052148715.1). Classification (GTDB taxonomy): domain Bacteria; phylum Pseudomonadota; class Alphaproteobacteria; order Rhizobiales; family Xanthobacteraceae; genus JBKQHQ01. The sequence goes on from JBKQHQ010000105.1 coordinate 37,642, forward strand.
CATTGGTGCCGTCGATGCCCGCCCACGAAAAATCGGCTTCGGCGCCGATGACGAGTCTACCGATTTGGTAGTTATAGCCGCCTTGGACACCGCCGAGGAACCCGCTGCTCTTGGTCGTTTGCACCACGGGTACACCCAGCAACGTGCCCACAACCCCCAAGCCCGGATCGGAGAAATCGTTGCTGCCCCAGCCTCCTCCGATGTGACCGCCTACGTAAAGGCCGCTCCAATCGTACCCGGGAGGCGGCGGCGGAGCCTTGGTGTATACCGGCAAATCCGCGGCCATTGCAGAACCAGCGACGCCGAGCGCCACTAACACACTGCTACTCAAAAGCAACTTCTTCATCACAACCCCCGACGCTACACGGGCTACACCACTGGAAGCACCATCGCACCACTGGCAGCACGCAAATAGAACCGTCTCTGTAGGTATGATAAAACCGCGTAGAATGTCGGGAGGCAAGCGACCCTGCGCCAATGAGCGCGGTATCCGAGGTGAGTGTGGTATTTTTGTAACGCCACAACAATCGCGTGGATTCGGCTGACGCCAGGGTGGGCGGCTCCGAATCGGGCGAACCCACAGGTCGCGAAATTCGGAAACCGTCAGTATTTTCAAATATTTGGCCAACAGCGCGTCATCCCGCGCGAGGACCACCGCGCGGCGCCGTGCATCGAAATGTTTGGTCGCGAGCAGCGTGCCGGTCGTGTGGTGGAAATATCCACAGGCTCGCTTTTTCTTCCACGCCCGACCCAGATCACAACCCGGCTTGACGATGCGAAGCCGCAGAGAAAGAGCTTGAAAAGCTCAACTCTCGTCGCGCAGACGCTTGAAGGACTTCTGAGTTAGCTAGGCGACATTCAAGATGCGCCCCAAGAGCGGCACGTTCATTTGGGTATGGAGAGAGGGTGGTGGCTACGGACGCTGTTTGATCAGATCTGCCCGGCCCTGATCTCGTCGAGCAGGTCGTGGACGGCGGCCTCTGTCCTCAGCATAGTGCCGCCCACATCCGCGATGCCATGGACTTGGGCGCGCCATTTCCTTCGTGGATTCTACTTGGTAACCTAAATTTTTTGATTGCAATCCATTTGACATGTTGGCCTTGCAGGTGCATGGAAATTAGCTCTTTCGTGTTAGAACCCCGCATTCCACCAATGGAGGCACCCATGGCTAAGAAACCGTCCAAGCGTCGCGAATGGACCAAAGACGACGTTCGAGAGCTGAAAACGCTTGCGCGTCAAAAGACGCCAGCGGCGAAGATTGCCCGGTCACTCAAGCGGAGCACCGGCGCAACGCGGCAAAAGGCATTCAGCTTGGGAGTTTCTTTGGACTCTCGCTCCTGAGAGCAGACAACAGCATCTCGAAGGCCCCGCTTCGGCGGGGCTTTTTTGTGACGAGTGTATGGCTCTTCATCGAAGATCGCGCTCCCTACCTGGGCACCGCACAGATTCCCGGCGAGTTCAGCTCCAAACCATGTCTGACCGCGGCAGAAGTCTCTGTCAGTTCGCGTAGCGGGCGGCAGATGACGCGGTGGCTTGGCCGCCGCAACATGCGGCGTGATCCGAATAGGCCCCTATGTTTGCCCGCGATCCGCAGCCCTGCCAGTGATCATGGCGCGCACGGCATCGAGGATCGCGGTGACGGCAGAACGCCGATAGGCCCACCGCTCGTCCGCATCGGGCGGGTTCACCACCATCGTCGCGTTGGCTTCGAACAACAACACGTCCCCGGCGGAGCTCAAGCCGAAATCGATACCGGCGTAATCGAGATTGAGCGCGTCGCGTATTCGTTCGAGCGCCGTCATGGCCTTCGGTCCGAGCACCCGCGGCATGTCAGCGAGGAACGCGGCGTCCTCGGATCGGTGGTTTGGATGGTCGGCCATGTCCGCGGTGAAATAGTGCACCTTCCACTGCCGGGATATCGCCACGTGCAACGGATGGATCCGGCCGTCCACGATCATCACGCGGTATTTGCGGGCGTTGCCGTCCTTGCCGCGTGCGTCGAGATATTCGATCACGAGCAAATCGTCGCCCGGAAGGCCGCCGGCGGCGGTCGACAGTTCGGCCGCAGCTTCCACCAACACGAAATTGCGTCCGGTGTGAAAGCCCGGCGAGCGCAAAAGAAGCGGAAACACGAACCCGTGGTCGGCGAGCGCGGCGGAAGCCTCCGGTCCGGCGAGCGCCGCGCGAGGCATGCTGATCATTCGCGGCGTCACCACGCCCGGCAGCGCGGCGAGACGCCTGGCGTTGGTGACGCGCCCCGTCTCGAGGACGGCCGAAGGATGGTTGACGACCGGAGCGGCTGTTCGTTGCAGCAAAGAGGCGGCCGCCTCGAGCGCGGGTCGGCAGAGATCGGCATCGCCGATCGCGTTGAAGACCACGCGATGCGGCGGCAGCTCAACCGCCGGATCGAAGAAATCCGCGACCACGACCGAAGACAGGAAGATACTGCTGTCCAAGAACGGTGCGGTTGGAGTATCGCCGCCGGCGGCCGATACCAGCAGCAGCAAGGGCACCGGTGGCTTCGTCCCGCGGTAAGGCAGAGTGGTAATGAACTGTTTCCGGTAGCCCCGCGAGCGGTGCATCTCGGCGCCCGCATGCTCTCCGACCTCCGCGAGAAGGGCGCCGAGCCCCTGATGCGCTTGCGGGTGATCGGGATCTAGTCGCAGAGCGATCTCGAAGTGCTCGCGCGCGGTTGCGAGATCGCCGTCGCGAAGCAGACGGTTGGCCAGATTTATGTGCCCCATCGGATTGCCGGGATGATGGGCAACCGCTTCCCTAAAAACGGTGCGCGCCGCCGTCCGGAACCCCTGTGCGGACAGGAACGCGCCGAAATCATTGAGCGCGCCGAAATGGGTGGGCGCCCGCGCGAGCACATCGAGATAGGCTTGCTGGGCATCCTGCGCGCGCCCCAGGGCGTTCAACAGCGCGGCCCGCTCGACTCCTGGCTCGATCGCCGCGGGCTCGCTTGCGAGCAGATCCTCCAGCTCCCGCAATCTCGCCTCCTGAGCCAGTCGGGGCGGCCAGTTGCCTTCGCCGCTCATCGCCGGGCTCAGGAGACGGCCGCCGGCGGGCAATCGGCGAGAATCCTGCGGGCTGAATCCTGCAGCATTTCCATGAACGCGTCGATGTCGGCCTCGGTAGTGCGGTGGTTGACGATGGCTGCCCGGATGACCGTCCTACCCTCGAGCACGGTGGTCGAGGGTGCGGCCAAGCCGAGCTCCTGAAGGTCGCACGCAATGGCCTTGTTCAGCTCGCCGTCGCCGGAATCCTTCAATCCGAAGCAGACGATGTTGAGCGTGACCGGCGCGCAAATCTTGAACAGCTCGGACCGGGATATGCGCGCTTCAAGATGCCTGGCCACGCGGCAGTTATGCTCGATGCAGGCCCCGATCTTTGCGGCCCCGAAAACTTGAAACGTGAACCATGTCTTGAGCGCCCGGAAGCCGCGCGAAAGATCCGGGCCGAGGTCGCACGGCCACACCTCGCCGGCGGCCAATCCGCTCGCTGCGCGCTGTAGGTAGGCCACCGGATTGCTGAACGTGCGGCGATGCGCTTCCGGATCCCGGATCAGCACGAATCCCGCGTCATAAGGCACGTGCGCCCATTTGTGAAAATCAAGCGCCACGGAATCGGCACGCTCGATCCCCGCGATCAGGGGACGCAGCGCCGGTGCGAGTGCACACAGCGCGCCAAACGCGCCATCGACATGGAACCAAAGACGCTGCGCACGGCAGATTTCCGCCAGCGCGGCGAGATCGTCAACGGCGCCAGTATTCACCGACCCGGCCGTCCCCACGACCGCGAACGGTCGCATGCCCCGTGCGCGGTCTTCGTCGATGGCCTCCGCAAGCTGGTCAGCCCGCATGGCGCCGCGGTCATCCACGGCGATGAGCCGCAGATGCTGCGATCCGATCCCGGCGATTTCAGTCGCCTGGGCGATACAGCCGTGGGCCTGCGCCGATGTGTACGCGGTCAGCTGCGATCCGGTCTCGCGCAGTCCGCGCTGTCTGATGCCGTCGCCGAGCGCCTTGTTGCGCGCGACCAGCATGGCGACGAGGTTGGCGACCGACGTTCCGGTCACGAATATTCCCGACGCATTTTCGGGGAAGCCGAACATTTGCGCGGCCCATGCGGCGATCTGACGTTCGACATCGATGCCGATGTGATTGCGCCCCCCGCAATTCGCATTGAGACCGGCCGCCAGCATCTCCGCGACCATGCCGACCGGCGTGCCGGCGCCGTGCACCCAACCCATGAACAGCGGGTGACCGTTGCCGTTGGCGTATGGCTTGATGAAGGAATTGAAGTCACCGAGCGCCTCGGCCAAGGACCGCGGCGCCTCGGGCAGCACCCTGCGGAAGCGTTCACGGGCCTCGGCGGACGCCGGCTGCCAAACCTTGCGGTCGCGAACGGTGGCGAGGTGATCAATCATCTCGTCGAGCGCGCGATGACTGTCGCGTCGGAATGCCTCCCAATCTTCCGGGTCAAGATGAGGTTGCGGAGCTGCACGTTGGGACATTGCTGGCATCCAGACGCGTTCCTGTAACTCGCTACCGGCGTCATTGCACGCGCGGCTATGCAAATACTGATAGCCGTTTCACTGCGCCGAATCGCCTCGCACTTAACTAACATTTTGACGAGGACTCGGCTTCAGGCACGCGTCACGCCCGAAGATCAGGGATCCCAATCCCCCCGATCGGTTAACCAACTGTTAACCATGAATGAGCGACGCTCGGTGGGGGTGACGCGGCACGGTCCTCGAGGACCTTCTCGGGAGAAGTATCATGGCTGTCTCCGGCATTGCCCCCTTGTTCATCATCACTTGCGAGCCCAATGCGCGGCCGAAGTGCCATCGACGTGTCGACCCCCAGCGCCCGGCCGGCGTGAAGCCGCCGCTGCTGGTCATTTCATGCTGAGCGGCGCGCGGGCCTCTCGTTCTTGGGCCCGGTTTGCGCAAGCGGGGCTTCGCGAGAGTGAACCGCTCTCCCTAACCGCTCCTTCCACGCGTGTGCTGTTCGGCCGCTGATTATTCGGGCAAGCGGGTGCGCCATGGTGACATCCAGGAAGACATTGTTTCTTGCGGCTATCGACCACTACAGGGCGGGACGGCAACACCGGGCCGCGATTCTGCTCGAAGCGCTGATCGCGCAGAATCCCGATGACGCCGATGCACTGCGTCTGTTGGGGTCGTTACGGATGGAAAGCGATCCGGACGCCGCCGCGGCGCTGTTCAGGCGGTGCCTCGCCGTCACGCCCGGAGACGCCATTGTGCTGCATAGTCTCGGCAAGCTGCTCGAGCGCCGCGGAGACGATTGGACCGCCATCGAGCTCTTTTCGGAGGCGGCGACCCGTAGCCCAAATTTCGCTCCCACGTTCAATGATCTCGGCGCGGCACTGCATCGGGTCGGCGAGCACCACTCGGCACTGGCGGCGGTCGACCGGGCGATCGCCATTGATCCCGATTACACGATGGCTTACATCAATCGGGGTCTCCTGCTTGTCGAGTTGCGGCGCGCCAAGGAAGCGCATGTGGCATTCCGCAAGGTTCTGGCCACGCCGGCGGAGTCGCCGGGCGGATGGCACAATGTCGGCATAGCCCACTACAATCTCGGTGATTTCGAGCAAGCCATTGCGGCGTGCCGCCGAGCCGTCGCCCTCGATCCGTCGCATGTTGCAGCCTACGCCACGCTGATGGAGGCGCTCCATCGCGCCAATCAAGCCGATGCGGCGCGACGGGCCGGAGCGGAATGGGCTTCGCGGCAGAACGCAGTGGTGGCCGGCTGCACCGGAGAGAGCGTGAAGGCGCGCATTCTGCTGATCGGCGCCGCGGATCTGTGCAATGTGCCCACGGATTTTCTATTCAACCGTCAGCACTTCGAGACCGTTGCGGTCAAGCTGATCCTGCCCGGCGACGGCACGGCTTTGCCGTCGCCATCCATCGACACGCTCCCGGACTTCGATATCGCCTTCAACGCCATCGGTGACGCCGACCGCGGCGCCCTCTTCCTCGCCCAGGCGGCGGCGTTCTGCAGCAAGCTCGATGCTCCGGTTCTCAATCCGCCGACCAAAATACCGCTGACGCGACGCGATATCCTGCCTTCGCTCCTCAACGACATCCCCGGTCTCGCGGTCCCGACAACGCGGCGCGTGACGCGCGTCGGCCTGTCGGAGTGGAGCGAGGGAAGCGAATGGGTGCCACCGCCAGTTTTGCTGCGTCCGATCGGGTCACATGGCGGCGAAGATCTCGATAACCGCTCCGGGGTCATGGCTTTCCTCGATGCCGTGCCGGCCGACGAATATTACCTGAGCGATTTCTGGGACTATCGCAGCGCCGACGGCTATTTCCGGAAGTATCGCCTGATCTTCGTCGACCGCGAGGTCTATCCATATCACCTTGCCATCGCCAAGGACTGGCTGCTGCATTACTGGCGCGCGGACATGGCCGATTGGATGAAGCGGGAAGAGGAGGCGTTCCTGGCCGACTTCCGCAGCGTTTTTCGGGGCGTTGCCGCGGACGCGGTCGCCGAGGTCGCTCGCCGGATCGACCTCGACTATGCGGGAATGGATTGCACCATCCTGCCCGACGGTCGCGTCTTGTTGTTTGAAGCCAACGCCACGATGCTCGTCCACCTCAGGGACTCGCGTCAGGGGTTCGCGTACAAGCACGCGCATGTTCCGCGCATCATCGACGCGGTAACGCACCTCGTCACGCGCCGGACCGCCGGCCGAGCAGCGCCCGCGTCCGCCCGTGACCAAACCGGCCAGGCCGTTGCGGCGATGCACGATCGGCGGCATCGCGACCTGCCAAATGGCATCTCGAAAATTCCGTCGGCGGCCTAGCCCGTCGGTGACTCCAGCTCTCGCGCTTCAAACGCGTAGAGATTTGGCCGCGCCTAACCCGCCGCGGCCAGAATTTGTCCTAGCTCCGCGCCAAGGTTGACGGCCAACGCCGTTAAGACCAATCCGACGATCGCCCACAGGCAGACGATCATCAGGTCGGCGGCGACGCGGCTATGCCTGGCGGGCAGCTGTCGACGGAACGATTGCGCGGCATCCCGCGCATGATGCGACCAAACCGGAAACAACGAACTAGCAAATGACGACATCCCTTTTCTCCTCGGTGATGATCAGCGGGCTTCAGATGCGACGCGGCGCGGATCAGATCGCGTCGATCGAGTTGACGATGCCGAGGGGTACGGCCAATGGGAATGCGTTGCGCCGGCAATTGATTTGGAGGCCCCCCAGCGCGATCGTAGGCCCAAAAGTTGCGGAGATGGCCGACGACGAGATTTCCAGCGTTCGAAGGACATTCGGGAGGTCTTCGACCGAGGCGCCGATCGCTTGCGTCACCCGCGGACTTAGCCGATCCTTATGCCGCACCGCACAGTACGGCGCAGCAAGAGCCGGTCTTGCGCGCCGATCCTCGTCTGGCATATTGTATACCAGCCATGAGCACCGATCCTCCCGCCGTGCGTCCCGCGATTCCTCGAGCCCGGCCAGCGGCCGGAGGTGCTTCGGCGCGCGCCTCGGCGATGCCGGCGCTGGCGATCAGGCCGCTCGATAGCCATGCGAGCTTCAAGAATAAGGCCTACGCGGCGTTGAAGGCCGTCATCATCTCAATCGACGTCTATGGCAGCAGCGCCGAGATCCGGCTCGACGAGCGGCAACTGGCACAGGAGTTCGGCGTGAGCCGCACCCCGGTGCGGGAAGCCTTGGCGCAGCTCGAGCGCGAAGGCTTTGTCCGCTCGGTCCCGCGCCGCGGCGTCTATGTCGTGCGCAAAACCAAGCGCGAAGTGATTGAGATGATCACGGCTTGGGCGGCGCTCGAGAGCATGGCGGCGCGTCTGATCACGCAGAGCGCCTCGGACGAGGCGATCGCCGCGTTGCGGGAGATGTTCGCGACCTTCGACCAGAACGGCGCAATCGAGGCGAAGCTCGATGAATATTCGGAGGTGAATATCGAGTTTCACCAGAGCATCATCCGCATGAGCGACAATCTCGTGCTCATCGACCTCGCCGAAAATCTGTTCACCCATATGCGTATGATCCGCCGCAAGACGATTGGCGAGAAGGACCGGGCGGCGCGCTCGATCCGCGACCACATGCACATCATCGAAGCGCTCGAGGCGCGCGACACCGTGCATGCCGAGGAGCTGGTGCGCGCCCATGCGCTCGGCCTCGCCGATCATGTGGCGCGCTACGCCGATTACTTGGACTGACAACAAGACAAACGATCTTAGGGAGAGCTCCCATGGCCGACGCAGCAGTGAAAGAGAAACCCGGAACCGGAAATGCGGGCGCAGCCGAGCAGGACCTGACCGATGGCTTTCATCTCGTCATCGATGCGCTCAAGCTCAACGGCGTCAGCACGATCTACGGTGTGCCTGGCATCCCGATCACGGATTTGGGCCGTATGGCACAGGCCGCCGGCATGCGTGTGGTCTCGTTCCGCCACGAGCAGAACGCCGGCAACGCCGCGGCAATCGCCGGCTTTCTGACCAAAAAACCCGGCATCTGTCTCACGGTGTCGGCTCCCGGCTTTCTCAACGGTCTGACGGCGCTCGCCAATGCCACGACCAACTGCTTTCCGATGATCCTGATCAGCGGTTCGTCCGAGCGCGAGATCGTCGACCTGCAGCAGGGCGACTATGAGGAGATGGACCAGCTGGCCATCGCCAAGCCGCTCTGCAAGGCGGCCTTCCGCGTGCTGCATGCCGCGGACATCGGCATCGGCGTGGCGCGCGCGATCCGCGCCGCTGTTTCGGGCCGTCCAGGCGGCGTCTATCTTGACCTGCCGGCCAAGCTCTTCTCGCAGGTCATGGACGCCGAGGCGGGAGCCAAGTCGCTCGTCAAGGTCATCGACCCGGCGCCGGCCCAGATACCGGCTCCGGCCGCTATCAAGCGCGCGCTCGATGTCCTGAAAAGCGCCAAGCGGCCGCTGATCATTCTCGGCAAAGGCGCCGCATACGCGCAGGCCGATGACGCGGTCCGCGAGCTCGTCGAAACGACCGGCATTCCTTTTCTGCCGATGAGTATGGCCAAGGGCCTCTTGCCCGACACACATCCGCAGTGCGCGGGTGCGGCGCGCTCGACCGTGCTGAAAGACGCCGACGTCGTCATGCTGATCGGCGCCCGCCTCAACTGGCTCCTGTCGCACGGCAAGGGCAAGACCTGGGGTGAGCCGGGATCGAAGAAGTTCATTCAGATCGATATCGAGCCCAAGGAGATGGACAGCAATGTCGATATCGCCGCTCCGCTGGTCGGCGATATCGGTTCCTGCGTGTCGGCGCTTCTCGAGGGCATTGATGGCAAGTGGTCGGCCCCGCCGGCCGACTGGATCGGCGCCGTCAATGCGAAGAAGGAAGAGAACATCGCCAAGATGGCGCCGAAGCTGATGAAGAACTCGGCGCCGATGGATTTCCACAGCGCGCTCGGCGTCCTGCGCACCGTGATCAAAGAGCGGCCGGATGCCATTCTGGTCAACGAAGGCGCCAACACGCTCGATCTCGCGCGCGGCGTCGTCGACATGTATCAACCGCGCAAACGCCTGGACGTCGGGACCTGGGGTGTCATGGGCATCGGCATGGGCTTTGCCGTCGGGGCCGCCATTGAGACCGGTAAACCCGTGCTGGCGGTGGAAGGCGACAGCGCCTTTGGATTCTCCGGCATGGAAGTGGAGACGGTCTGCCGGTACGACCTGCCGGTCTGCATCGTCGTCTTCAACAACAACGGCATCTATCGCGGAACCAACGTCAATCCCACCGGCGGTCCCGACCCTGCGCCGACCATCTTCGTCAAAGACGCGCGCTACGAGAAGATGATCGAAGCCTTCGGTGGCGTGGGCGTCCACGTGACAACGCCCGACGAGTTAGCCCGCGCCGTGAACAAGGCCATGGACTCCGGCCGGCCGACCCTCATCAATGCGGTGATCGACCCAGCAGCCGGCACCGAGAGCGGCCGCATCGGCAACCTCAACCCGCAGAGCGTGGTCCGCAAGAAATGAAGCAATACGCGGCCGGGACCAAAAATCATACCATGTACAAGTGATGCGGCGCGCCTCGGCGCGCCGTCTCGAAAGCCTCAGGGAGGGAAGTCTTAGATGGCCACTCGCACAAAATCGAAATCCGCCCGGCAGCCGGGCGCGAAGGCGCGCAAGCCGATGCAGAAGAAGAAGGTGCGTATGCCGGCGCAGAAGAAGAAGACGGCGCGCGCGCAGGCCGCCGCACGCACCACCGGCGCGAAAAAAGCCGTGCCCGCGAAGACCGCCATGCGCACGATCGCAGGCGGCAAGGGGCGCAACGGCGGCAAGGCGAAGCGAGGGAACGGGGGATCGAGCCTTCCCGCGCCGACGACCAAGCCGTGGGGGCAGGCGGGCAAGGCGCTCGACGGCGTGCGCATCCTCGACTTCACCCACGTGCAATCCGGGCCGACCTGCACCCAGCTGCTGGCCTGGCTTGGCGCCGACGTCATAAAGATCGAGCGACCCGGCGTCGGCGATATCACGCGGGGGCAGTTGCGCGACGTTCCCAATGTCGACAGCCTCTATTTCACGATGCTGAACCACAACAAGCGCTCGATCACGATCGATTCGAAGCATCCCAAGGGCAAGGAGATCCTCGACCGCCTGATCAAGTACTGTGACGTGCGGGTGGAGAATTTTGCGCCCGGCGCGCTCGACCGAATGGGATTGACCTGGGAGCACATCCACAAGCTCAATCCGCGCATGATCGTTGCCTCGGTGAAGGGGTTCGGTCCGGGACCGTACGAGGATTGCAAGGTCTACGAGAACGTCGCGCAATGCACGGGCGGCGCCGCCTCGACCACGGGCTTCCTCGACGGTCCCCCGCTCGTCACCGGCGCGCAGATCGGGGACAGCGGCACCGGCTTGCACCTCGCGCTCGGGATCGTCAGCGCTCTCTATCAGCGCGCGCGCACCGGTCGCGGGCAGAAGGTGCTTGCTTCCATGCAGGACGGGGTGCTCAATCTTTGCCGCGTCAAGCTGCGCGATCAGCAACGGCTCAAGCACGGGCCGCTGGTGGAATACAGCCAATACGGACAAGGCATTCCGTTCGGCGAGGCGGTGCCGCGTGCCGGCAACGACTCGGGCGGTGGCCAGCCTGGCTGGATCATCAAATGCAAGGGCTGGGAGACCGATCCCAACGCCTATATCTACTTCATCACCCAGGCGCCGGTATGGGAGGCGATCTGCGACGTCATCGGCAAGCCGCAGTGGAAGACCGATGCGGACTACGCCACCCCGAAGGCGCGGCTGCCGCGGCTCAAGCACATCTTTGATACGATCGAGCAGTGGACCATGACCAAGACCAAGTTCGAGGCCATGGACATCCTCAACAAATACGACGTTCCATGCGGGCCGATCCTGTCGATGAAGGAGCTTGCCGAGGATCCGTCGCTGCGCAAGACCGGCACGGTCGTCGAGGTCGATCATCCGACCCGGGGCAAATATCTCACCGTCGGCAACCCGATCAAGCTTTCCGACAGTATCAGCGACGTGAAGCGCTCGCCGCTCCTGGGCGAGCACACCGTCGAGATCCTCAAGGACGTGCTGGGCTATGCCAGCGACGAGCTCGAGGAGATCAAGGCGTCAGGGGCGATCTCGGCGCCGGACAAATCGCGAGCGGCCGCCTGAGAATATTCGTCTCCTTCACGTGGCAGGCAATCGCATATGGAAGTACGTCATCCCGGGCCTTGTGCCCGGGACCCATTTTGCAGCAGCTTCGGCGCCCACGGCGCATGGTGGTGCTTGACGCATCAAATTCCATGCTCGGAGCGCGTGGAGAGATGGGTCCCACGGGGCCCGGGATGACGCCTGAGGTCTAACGCACGACAGTTGGGGAGGGAGGGCGCATGCGCATCGTGGTTCACGGTCAGCAGGCCTTCGGCAAGGCGGTGCTGGAAGCGTTGATCAAACGCGGCGACGACGTGGTTGCCGTCTACGTCGCCCCGGAAAAGCCGGGGCAAAAAGCCGATCCGCTCAAGGAAGCGGCGCTCGCGGCCAAGCTGCCGGTGCACCAGCCCGCGTCCTACCGCAAGCCCGAGGTCTGGGAAGAATTCCGCGCGCTCAAGCCCGACCTGCAAGTGATGGCCTTCGTCACGCTGTTCGTGCCCGAGGATTTTCTCAACGTCCCGACCTTTGGCTCGATCCAATACCACCCCTCGCTGCTGCCGAGGGGGCGCGGCCCGAGCGCGATCAATTGGCCGATCATCGCCGGCGAAACCGAGACCGGGCTGTCGATCTTTTGGCCGGACAACGGCCTCGACACCGGCGATGTCCTGCTGCAGAAAAAGACGCCGATCGGGCCGGACGACTCGCTCGGCTCCGTCTACTTCGACCGCCTGTTTCCGATGGGTGTCGCGGCGATGCTCGAGGCGGTCGACCTGGTGAAGGCCGGCAAGGCGCCGCGCATAAAGCAGGACGAAAGCCGGGCGACCTATGAGGGCCGCTGCTCGGCCGACAACACCCGCATCGACTGGGGCAAGCCCTGGCAGCAGATCCACAATCTCATCCGCGGCTGCAATCCGGCGCCCGGCGCCTGGACGACGCTTGACGGCAAGACCCTGCAGATCTTCGAGTCGAAGGCTTTGCCGGCACGCGACCCGAAGGGGATCGCCGGCAAGATGGGCGAGATCGTCGAGGTCGGCGACGATGGCTTCACCGTCGTGTGCGCCGACGGCCGCATCAAGGTTCTGCGCCTAAAACCTGCCGACGGCGGCAAGGTGGCCGCCGGAGAGTTCGCCAAGACCGTCAAGCTCGCGACCGGCACGCGGTTCGCGTGATCTGAACCAACATCAGGGAAGAGCGCCGCGATGCCTGCCTCGCAGCATACCAATCCGAAATCCGACATCGAAATTTCTCAGGCCGCGCACAAGCGGCCGATCATCGAGATTGCACGCGAGCGGCTCGGCATCGGGCCGGAGAGTCTCGAGCCGTACGGCCACTACAAGGCCAAGGTATCGATGGACTTCGTCAAGTCGCTTAAGGACAAGCCGAACGGCAGGCTGATCCTGGTCTCGGCGATCACGCCGACGCCGGCCGGCGAGGGCAAGACCACGACCACTGTCGGCCTCACCGACGCGCTCAATCACATCGGCAAGAAGGCGATGCTGTGCCTGCGCGAGCCGAGCCTCGGCCCCTCGTTCGGCGTGAAGGGCGGAGCCGCCGGCGGCGGCTATGCGCAGGTCGTGCCGATGGAGGACATCAATCTCCACTTCACCGGCGACTTTCACGCCATCACGTCGGCCAACAATCTGCTCGCGGCGCTCGTTGACAACCACATCTATTGGGGCAACGCGCTTGGCATCGATCAACGGCGCGTGATGTGGCGCCGGGTGATGGACATGAACGACCGCGCGCTGCGCTCCATCGTGTCCTCGCTCGGCGGCGTCGCCAACGGTTTTCCGCGCGAGGATGGCTTCGACATTACGGTGGCGTCCGAGGTCATGGCGATCTTCTGCCTCGCCACGGATCTGGCCGATCTCAAGAAGCGCCTGTCGAACATCGTCGTTGCCTATACGCGCGATCGCAAGCCCGTGCGCGCCGGCGACCTGAAGGCGGACGGCGCGATGACGGCGCTGCTCAAGGACGCGCTGGCGCCCAATCTGGTGCAGACGCTCGAAGGTACGCCCGCCTTCGTGCATGGCGGTCCGTTCGCCAACATCGCCCATGGCTGCAACTCGGTCGTGGCGACGACGACGGCCTTAAAGCTCGCCGACTACGTCGTGACCGAAGCCGGCTTTGGCGCTGACCTCGGCGCGGAGAAATTCATCGACATCAAGTGCCGCAAGGCGGGGCTCGAGCCCGATTGCGTCGTGTTGGTCGCCACCATCCGGGCGCTGAAAATGCACGGCGGCGTGAAGAAAGAGGATCTCAAGCGCGAGAATTTGAAGGCGCTCGAGGCCGGCATCGCCAATCTGCAGCGCCATGTCGAGAACGTGCAGAAATTCGGCCTCACGCCGGTGGTCTCGATCAACCGTTTCAGCGCTGACACCGCGGCCGAGATCGAGCTGGTCGAGAATGCCTGCGCCAAGCTCGGCGTCGAGGCGCTGATGGCCGACCACTGGGCCGAGGGCGGCAAGGGCGCCGCCAATGTTGCCCGCGCGGTCGTCAAGGTGATCGACGGCAAGAAGAGCAAGTTCAAGCTTCTCTACCCCGACGACATGCCGCTCGTGGAAAAGATCCGCACCATCGCGCGCGAGATCTATCGCGCCAACGACATCGCCATCGACAAGTCGGTGCGCGATCAACTCGCGGGCTTTGAATCCCTCGGCTACGCCAAGGCGCCGGTCTGCATCGCCAAGACTCAGTACAGCTTCTCGACCAATCCCGACACCAAGGGCGCGCCCACCGATTTCGTCATTCCGGTGCGCGAGGTGCGCCTCTCCGCCGGTGCCGAGTTCGTGGTGGTGATCTGCGGTGAGATCATGACCATGCCCGGGCTGCCGAGAGTTCCGGCCGCCGACAGCATCGACGTCGACGCGGAGGGCAAGATCGTCGGACTGTTCTAACGCAGTGCTGTCATTGCGAGGGCGCCGCGCAAGTCGGATGTTTCCGACTTGCGCCATCATTAAAGCCGACGTCGGGAACACCCGACTTCAGAGCGCCCGTGGCTTCGCTCGCAATGACAGATTCGGGTAGGATGAGGTGTTTAGCATTCGGGCCTTGGCGGCCGTGATCCGCACGGCTCGATCGTCGGCAAACCCTCGTTCGATGGAGGCTTTGATGAGACATTGGTCGTTCCAAGCAGGTGTCGCGGCTGCGGCGCTGGCAGTGATCGCGATACCGCTTGTTTCGTCGGCGCAGCAGAAGGCTGCGTCCCCGCAGGCGGGGGCGGCATCATCGTCGGAGGACCCGGCGTCGCTTCCGGATCAGCAGATCGGCCATCGCTTCATGATCAAGGCGGAGGATCTGCCGCCGCCGAAGACCGGCCCGATCGTCGCCAGCCGCTCGCTGGCCCTGCCGTATCAGGGCCAGGTGCCGCGCGTTCCGGACGGTTTCACCGTCACTTTGTTCGCGTCGGGCCTCGAGAACCCGCGCCGTTTGTTGGTGCTGCCCAACGGCGACGTGATCGTCGCCAATCAGCGTGGCGGCTATCTCACGCTGCTGCGCGGACGCGATGCCGATGGCCGCGCGGAATGGATCGAACGCCACGCCGAAGGCTTCAACTTGCCCTACGGGCTTGCTTGGCGCGACGGCTACGTGCTGGTCGCCGATCAGGACGGAATCTGGCAGGTGCCGCATAACCTCGGCGCGCTGCGGCCGGGCCGCAACGTGGCGCAAAAGGCCGCCGACGTGCCGCCGGATCAGCGCAAGCCGTCGCCGAGCGTCGTCGGCGAGCAGATGATCACGCAAAAGGGCGTGTTCGGCATTGTCCAAGGCCATCAGAACCGGCATCTCGCCATCGATCCGAAGACCGGCGGGTTGTTCGTCGGCGTCGGCTCATCGGGCAATATCGGGGTGGAGCCGGAGGTGAAGGCGACGATCCAGCGCTTCGATCCCGACGGCACCAACCAGACCACCTTCGCGTCCGGAACCAGAAATCCGACGGCGCTCGCCTTCCAGCCCGGCAGCGGCGATCTCTATGCCGTGGTCCAGGAACGCGACGGCCTCGGCGACAATTTGGTTCCCGACTACCTGACCCGCGTCGAGAAAGGCGCGTTCTACGGCTGGCCTTACGCCTATATCGGCCACAACCCGCAGCCCGGCTTTGCGTCGCTCCGGCCCGATAAGGTGCAGGCTTCGCTGACGCCCGACCTCTTGTTCCAGGCGCATTCCTCCTTGCTCGACCTCGTCTTCTATGAGGGCCAGCAGTTCCCGGCAGAATACCGCGGCGATCTGTTCGTTGCCCTGCACGGATCGTGGAACCGGTCGGAGCCGACCGGCTACAAGGTGGTGCGCGTACCGTTCAAGGATGGCCGGCCACAGGGATTTTACGAGAATTTCATGACCGGCTTTTGGACTTCGGGCATCAGCCGTGCCGAGGTCTGGGGACGGCCGACGGCGCTGGCGGTTGCCAAGGATGGCTCGCTCCTGATCGCCGACGACCTCGGCGGCACCATCTGGCGCGTGTCCTATACGGGGCCGCAAGCGCAGCAAGCGGGGCGGCCCGCGGGCAGCACCGGCGCGGCCCCGCCGCGATAGCTCGCCTCGGCCCGGTCACATCCGAGTGAGCGGCGTAACCGGGCGGCGCGCCGGATCGTATCTGGCGCATGGACCGTCATGGTCATCAGGAGACCCAGCGATGCTGACCCGGCGAACCCTCTTCTTGGCAGGCGCGAGCGCCCTCGCGCTGATCGGCGCAAGCCGCCTCGTGTCACGGCCGTCGGCGGCAAGTGCTGTTGAAACCTTCGAGGTCACCCATTCCGACGCCGAATGGCGCAAGCTGCTGACGTCGGCGCAGTATTCGGTGCTGCGCCAAGAGGGGACCGAGCGGCCCTATTCCAGCCCGCTGAATCATGAAACGCGGGCCGGCGCATTCGCCTGCGCCGGCTGCGACCTCGATCTGTTTTCGTCAAAAACCAAGTTCGACAGCCACACCGGCTGGCCAAGCTTCTGGCAGCCGCTTGAGCATGCGGTGGGCACCACGCAAGACACGACCTTCGGCATGACCCGGACCGCGGTCCATTGCCGGCGCTGCGGCGGCCATCTCGGCCACGTGTTCGACGACGGACCAAAACCCACAGGCCTGCGCTACTGCATGAACGGCGTGGCGATGAATTTTGGGGCCGAGGCCGCCTGATCGGCGGCTTGGGGCACCCAAAACTGCCGCCTTCACGTTGTTGCGGGCAGCTCGATCAGCCCCAGATAGCGCGCCATCCAGTGAAAATCGCTGTCATTGTGGAGCAGCGGCCTGCGCTTCTCGATGCACCAAGTGCCAATCAACAGGTCGATTGTCTTTCGAACGGCAATCCCACGCCGGCGCAAGGAACGGAAATTGCGGGCCGCCGTGGTGGCAATCGCGTCGCCGGCCATTGGTACAATTTCAAAGCGACGCAATAGGGCCTCGACCTCTCGAGCTTTCCGTTCGCTATCCAGGCCGTGCAGCACCTCGCAAAGCATCAGATCCCCGACGATGATCTCGTCGGTGCCAAGTAAAGCGTCAAGTTGCCGGACATGGAGCGCATTTCGGCCGTTGAGGAAATCAATCCAGACGCTGCTGTCGACAACGATCACCGGGTCCCGCGCCCTTCGCGGCTCCGGGCGAGGTTGCCGCGCCAGCGATACTTGCCGAACGCAGCCCGGACCTCCTGCTGCCGTCGCAGTCTAATCATCAGACGGAGCGCTTGTTCTACCGTCTGCTTCTTGGTTGCCTGTCCGGACACTTTCTGGGCTTCTGCCATGAGCGCGTCTTCGATGTCGATATTGGTGCGCATGGACGCTCTCTTCCTATGTGTATCCGAGAACTCTACAATACACATTCCGCTCCCTGCAATAGCGCGTCTGTTCCGACTTGATAGAACAGGCCCGGACTCGTTTCGATCGGACCTGGTCGCGGCCGCCCGAAGCGGATTGCTCCATGGTCCGGCCGGTGCCCGGCAAACGGAATGACCACGCGCTGCGGATTTGTGCTATTCTTAGGTGGAGCATCTAGGGAAGGGCGCAATCCGGTTCTCATCCGAACATCGGCAACGGGAACCGCTCAAGGGTCGGGTGTCGGAATGGCTGGGACGAGGCTCACTTTGCGTGTCGATTTTGGGCCGGATCGGGCGCTTGGGCCCGGCAAGGTGCTGTTGCTGGAGGCGATCCGCGACGAGGGCTCGATCTCGCAGGCCGGGCGCACGCTCGGAATGTCGTACCGCCGCGCCTGGCTCCTGGTCGATGACATGAACCGCTGCTTTCGCGAGCCGGTGGTCGATGCGCAGCCGGGCGGCGTCCAGGGCGGCGGCGCGACCCTCACGGGTTTCGGCGCCGAGCTCATTCGCAACTACCGGGCCATCGAGGCCGAGGCCAAGGCCGCGACGCAGGCGCGGATTGCAGAGCTCGAAGCGTCGTTGCGCGGAACCAACCCGCGCGGTGCCAAGACCTCCAGTAAGTCTCCCGACAAAACGCGCAAGGCCACGGTCCGTGCCCGCTCAACGCGGGGGTGACAGGACTTTGAAGCCCTGCCTCTCGAAGGCAGCCTTGGCGGCCGGCCCCTGCAGATAGTCGAGGTAGGGTGCGACCGCGGGATTGCTCGAGCCGGCGACGGCCGCGACCGGATAGATGATCGGCGGGTGGGTGTCGGGCGGGAACTCGCCGATGATCTTCACGCCCTTGTCGGCAAAGGCGTCGGTCGCATAGACGATCCCGAGCGGCGCCTCGCCGCGGGCGACGAGGAGCAAGGTGGCGCGCACGTTCTCCGCCGCGGCGACCTTGCCGGCGACCGACGACCATACGCCGAGCTTTTCCAGCGCCGCCTGTCCGTACTTGCCGGCGGGCACGGCGCGCGGGTCCGCCATGGCGAGGCGCTCGTTGCCGAGCGTCTGCGCCAGAGGGAAATTCGGCGCAATGGTGAGCCTGATGGTGCTGTTCGCCGGCGCGATCAGCACCAGCGCGTTGCCGACAAGATTTTTCCGGGTCTCCGGCTTGATCAGCTTGCGCTCCGCCAAATAGTCCATCCAATCGAGATCGGCGGAGATGAAGACGTCGGCCGGCGCGCCGGCTTCGATCTGCTTGGCGAGCGCCGAACTCGCCGCGTAGGAGGTCACGACCTTCTTGCCGCTCTGGCGCAGATATTGAGCATCGATGTCGTCGAGCGCGTCCTTCAAGCTTGCGGCGCCGAACACAAGGATGTCGCGCGTCTGCGCCACGGCCGGCGCCGCGACGAAGGCAAGGACGATCGCGCCGACGAGAATGGTTGCCACAACGCCGCGTAGCGGCCGGACCAGAAACATGGCAATATGTCCTCATCCTCACGACGATCATTCTATATCCATCAGGATACGACGATTGTAAAGACACGCGATGCCGAGCGCATCGCGCCAACCAGGAGGCCATGATGAAACTCAGCGCGCGCAACCAGCTCAAGGGCAAGATCCTCGAGGTGAAGAAGGGTGCCACCACCTCGCACGTCCGCATCGACATCGGTGCCGGCGTGGTGGTGCTGGCATCCATCACCAACGAAGCGGTCGACGAGCTCGGCCTGGAACAAGGCGACGCGGCCTGGGCCGTCATCAAAGCGTCCGACGTGATGATCGGGAAGTGACCGCGCGGCGAAACGGGCGGCCTAATCGGCGGCGGAGGGTGCCGGCGGAGTAGTTCGGCACGCGCTCTCGCGTTCGTCTCGGAATAGCCTAGTCGAACGAAGTCGACATTGGAATAATACCCCTCGCGTCATGGCCGTGCTCGTCACGGCCATCCACGTCCTTCATCCCACTAGCAAGTCGTGGATGGCCGGAACATGTCCGGCCATGACGACGCTGATTGCGCTTTCATTGAACCGGAGGTTCTTGCAACCCCGGGCTAGCCAGCCGCGCGGACCTTTGATATAGTTGTCCAGGACAACAATATGGGGCCGGCTCATCGGCTCCGCAGGGAGGAAACCATGACGGTTGCTCGTGCTGCTTTTGCTGTGGCGGTGATGCTGGCGCTCGCGCCGATGCCGGCGGGCGCGCAGACGAAGGTCAAGATCGGCGTCCTCAACGATCAGTCGAGCGTATATGCCGACAGCCAGGGCATCGGCTCGGTGGTAGCGGCACAGCTCGCGGTCGAGGATTACGCCAAGGCCCTCGGCGTCGAGGTCGAGATCGTCTCGGCCGATCATCAGAACAAGGTCGACATCGGTGCGAACATCGCGCGCCGCTGGTACGAGGCCGAAGGCGTCGACATGGTATCCGACGTGCCGAACTCGGCCGTCGCATTTGCCGTCAATACGCTGGCGCGCGATCTCAACAAGGTGCTGATCGGGTCGGGAGCGGGCAGCGCGCAGCTCACCGGCAAGATGTGCACTCCCAATACGGTGCACTGGACCTACGATACCTGGGAGCTCGGCCACGGCTTCGCCAAGGCGGTCTTTGCGCGCGGCGGCAAGAAGTGGTTCTTCATCTCGGCCGATTATGCCTTCGGCAAGGAGCTCGAGGCCAATGCCTCCGATGAAGTGAAGGCCCTCGGCGGCGAGGTCGTCGGCGCGGTCCACGCGCCGATCGGGACCGCCGATTTCTCGACCTTCCTCGTGCAAGCGCAATCCTCGGGTGCCGATACCATCGCTTTCGCCAATGCGGGAGGCGATCTGTCCAATGCGCTCAAGCAGGCCGCCGAATACGGCCTATCGGGAAAATTCCGCCTGCCGGGTTTCGTCTTTCAGATCAACAATGTGCAGGCGCTCGGCCTGCCTGCGGCGCAGGGCGTCTTGGCCCTGATGCCGTTCTATTGGGATCAGAACGACGCGAGCCGCGCCTTCGCCAAGCGCTTTCAGGAGCGCCATCCGCGCAAGCTGATGCCGAACGACATGCAGGCCGGCGTCTATTCGTCGACCGTGCACTATCTCAAGGCGGTGGCGGCGCTCAAGAGCGCCCAAGACGGCAAGGCCGTCGTCGCCGAGATGAAGGAGCTGCCGACCGACGACCCGCTGTATGGCAAGGGGACGATCCGAATTGACGGGCGCAAGATCCACCCCGTCTCGCTCTACGAGACCAAGTCGCCTGCGGAATCGAAGGGCGACTGGGATTACTTCAAGCTGATCTCCACCGTGCCGGGCGAGCAGGCGTTCCGTCCGCTGTCGGAGGGCGGCTGCTCGCTGGTGAAAGGGTAGCCACGGGAGGTATCTCCGAGGCGTGCCATGCGCGGCGCAACGGTGCCGTTGCGGCCGGTCCGGCTGGGTCCGTCCGATATTACGGTCAACCACCGGCCCGACGGCACGATCTACCTGCGCTCGCCGCAAGCGCTCGGCGCTTTCCCGCGCAAGCTGACGGAGCGCCTCGGATACTGGGCGTCCCGCGCGCCCGAGCGGATCTTGTTCGCGCAGCGCGACGACACCGGCGGGTGGCGCAGTATCAGCTACGCGCAAACGCTCGCGCAGATACGCCGGATCGGACAAGCGCTGATCCGGCGCAACCTCTCGCCCGACCGTCCGATCGCGGTCCTGTCCGGAAACGACATCGAGCATGCGCTGCTCGGGCTTGCCGCCAACTATGTCGGCATTCCCTACGCGCCCGTTTCGCCGGCCTACTCGCTGATCTCGTCCGATTTCAGCAAGCTGCGCTACATCTGCAATCTGCTCACGCCGGGCCTCGTTTTTGCCGCCGACGGTGCGCTGTTCGCGCGCGCCATCGAGGCCGTGGTTGAGCCCGACGCCGAGGTCGTGCTGGCGCGCAATGCATTGGCGGGTCGCCGCACCACGTCCTTCGCGGAGCTGTCAGGCCTCGACGCTACCCCGGCGGTCGATGCGGCGCATGCCGACGTCGGGCCCGATACGATCGCCAAGTTCCTGTTCACCTCCGGCTCGACCGGCATGCCGAAGGCCGTCATCAACACGCAGCGGATGTGGTGCTCGAACCAGGAAATGGTCAGCACCGCGCTCGCTTGTTTCAAGGACGAGCCGCCGGTGCTGGTCGACTGGGCGCCTTGGCACCACACCGCGGGCGGCAACCACGATGTCGGGCTCGTCATCTACAACGGCGGCACGCTGTATATCGATGAGGGCAAGCCGCTGCCGGGCGCGATCGAGACGACGGTGCGCAATCTGCGCGAGGTCGCGCCGACCTGGTACTTCACCGTGCCGAAAGGTTACGAGGCGTTGCTGCCTTATTTTCAGGCGGACGCCGAGCTGCGGCGGAATTTCTTCAGCCGCTTGAAGATTCTTTGGTATGCGGGCGCCGGCATCGCCCAGCACGTTTTCGACGAGATGCGCGATCTGGCGCTGCGCAGCTGCGGCGAGCGGATCCTTTTTCTGACCGGCCTTGGCTCGACCGAAACCGCGCCGTATGCCTTCGGCCGCACCTGGGACAGCGACCAGGCCGCCAATGTCGGACTGCCGCCGCCGGGCGTCGAGGTCAAGCTGGTGCCCACCCAGGGGAAGCTCGAAGGGAAGCTCGAAGCGCGGCTGCGCGGGCCCAACATCACGCCCGGCTATTGGCGCGAGGCCGCGCTGACCGCCGCGGCGTTCGATGAGGAAGGCTTTTACCGGCTCGGCGACGCCTTCGCTTTCGAGGATCCGGTCGATCCGCGCAAGGGCCTGCTGTTCGAGGGCCGGCTCGGCGAGGATTTCAAGCTCTCCACCGGCACTTGGGTCGGCGTGGGAACGCTGCGCACCCGCTTCATCGCACACTTCGCGCCGTTCGTGCGCGATGTGGTCATCGCCGGTCAGGATCGTGACGACATTGCGGTGCTAGTCCTCCCCGCCCTCGATGCCTGCCGGCGCCTTACCCCCGAGCTCGCGGCGAGCGCTTCCGCCGCCGAACTGCTCGAACATCCGCACGTACGTCGGGAGTTTGCGTTTCTGCTCGACACGCTGGCCAAGCAGAGCACGGGCAGCTCGAACCGGATCTGCCGCGCGATTCTGCTGTCCGATCAGCCCTCGCTCGATCGCGGCGAGATCACCGACAAAGGCTCGATCAACCAGCGGGCCGTGCTGCAGCACCGGGCGGCGCTCGTCGACGACCTCTACGCGCAGCCACCGCCGCCCCATGTCATTGCCATCAAGGATGGGCCTTGAGCACGACGAAAAAGACGGAGCCAAGCTTGTCACGATCGAAGGCCCGGCGCAGAGCCGACGAGCAGATCTCACAAGAGTCGCAGGCGCTCGACACCGGGCATCCGGGCGAGCGCAAGCCGGCTGCGGTCGATCTCGACGTGCTCGACGGCCATCTCGGCTACTTCGCGCGCCGCGCGCAGCTGTCGATCTTTCAGGACTTCATCCGCACGCTGTCGGTCGTCGACATCCGCCCGGCGCAATACGCGGTGCTGGTCGTGATCGGCGCCAATCCGGGATTGCCGCAGATGACGCTCGGCAATACCTTGGGCATCGAGCGCGGCCGGCTCGTGCGGGTTCTCGATGAGCTCGAGGGGCGCGGCCTCACCCGCCGCGTTCCCTCCACGCTCGACCGCCGCTCGCACAGCCTGCATCTCACGCGCGGCGGCCAGCTGCTCCTCGCCCGGGCCAAGGCGCTGGCTGCCCGGCATGAGGCCCGGTGCGTCGAAAGGATCGGCGCGGCCAACCACAAGCTGCTGATCGATATCCTGAAAGATTTTTCCTGATATCGTGAAGGCCGCCGGGCCTGCCGGCCGCGGGTGCCCCGACGCTTGACCCTCGCCGCTCATGCGCTAACGTCCGTTCGCATTCACACCGCGCAAAGGCGATTGCATTGGACGAATATCGAGAGTCGGCGCAACCCGTTCCCCCTTTGCGAGGGAGGGCTGCGGCGGGGGACGGCCGGTTGCAGCGGGCTCGCGAGGCCGCCGTCGGCGTGCGGCATGATTGGACCCGCGCGGAGGTGCGCGCGCTGTTCGCGCTGCCGTTTCCCGAGCTGATGTTTGCGGCGCAGAGCGTACACCGCGCGCATTTCGATCCGCGCGAGGTGCAGATCTCCGCGCTCCTGTCCATCAAGACCGGCGGCTGCCCGGAGGACTGCGCCTATTGCCCGCAAAGCGTGCATTACGATACGCCCGTCCAGGCGGAGAAGATGATGCGCCTGGATGCGGTGCTCGCGCAGGCGCGGGCCGCCAAGGCGGGTGGTGCCGGCCGTTTCTGTATGGGCGCCGCCTGGCGCGCTCCCAAGGACCGCGATCTCGATCAGGTCTGCGCCATGATCGAGGGCGTGAAGGCGATCGGACTCGAAACCTGCGTCACGCTCGGAATGCTGACGGCTGGCCAGTCGCGTCGGCTCAAACAGGCCGGCCTCGACTATTACAACCACAATCTCGATACCTCGCCCGAATATTACGGCCGCATCATCACCACGCGCACCTATCAGGAGCGGCTCGACACGCTCGCGCATGTGCGCGACGCGGACATCCGCGTGTGCTGCGGCGGCATCGTCGGCATGGGCGAGGAGCTTGAGGATCGCGTCGGCATGATCACCACGCTGGCAACGCTTCCCGCCCATCCGGAAAGCGTGCCGATCAACATGTTGGTGCAGGTCGAAGGGACGCCGCTCGCGGATCGCGCCCCGCTCGATCCGCTGGCCTTCGTGCGCATGGTTGCGGTCGCGCGCATCACCATGCCGAAATCCATGGTGCGGCTCTCGGCCGGCCGCGAGCAGATGAGCGACGAGACCCAGGCTCTATGCTTTCTGGCCGGCGCCAATTCGATCTTCCACGGCCCGAAGCTTTTGACCACGCCCAACCCCGACCGCGACCGCGACCTGCGGCTCCTCGACCGCCTCGGCCTCGTCCCGATGGGCGGCGAGGACGCGTAGTTTCCGGCTGCCATTCTAGGGCGCGATGGCTTTTCTTCGAGTCGTCGTCGCGCCCTGTCTTATTGTTGGAGCATGATCTTTTCCGAGAACCGGTACCCACTTCTCGGGATCATGCTCTAGGGCTTGCTGGTGCCGTACTGCAGCACCTGGACTTTTTCGATGGTCACCAGGCCGCTCGACATCATCCCGTCGAGCACCGGCAGGAACGCGTCGATTTTCTCCTGCGAGTCGACGATCTCGACCACCACAGGCAGATCCTGAGAAAGACGCAGGATCTTGGTGGTGTGGATACGGCTTGAATGGCCGAATCCGATGTGGCCGCGGAGGACGGTCGCGCCGCCGAGCTGCATCTCCCGCGCCTTTAGCACGATGGCCTCGTGCAGCGGCTTGTGGTGGAACCTATCGTCTTCGCCGAAGAAGATGCGAAGCAGCACGGCGTCGCGCGGAATTTCCATGGTCAGATCCATTTCATTGCGTTCATGCTAGCAGCGAGCAAGTGACCGGCCCAGACCGCAATCAGACACAAAAAGACCGACAGGCCAACGTTGGCCCCGGCGTACGCCCATTCGCCGTCGTTCATGAGATTGAGCGTCTGCAGGCTGAACGAGGAGAAGGTCGTATAACCGCCGCAGAGGCCGATCATCACGAATTGGCGCGGGTTCGTCCCGACGAACATCCGGCCGTCCGGGCCGGTCAGCGTCGCGAAGAATCCGATGACAAAGGAGCCGCTCACGTTGATGACGAGCGTACCCCACGGAAAAGTCTCGCCGATCTGCCGGGCGACCACGCCGGACAGCCAATAGCGTCCGAGCGTCCCGAGCGCACCGCCAATTGCAACCCAGATGTAGCTTTCCATCGAATCGTTGATCTCCGCTTCTTGCAGATCGAGCGAGGCGGCAGCGGCGTTCCTTTGTTGAGTCGCGCGACACGCCCCGATTTGATTGATTCACAGGCTCGTGATTGGCCGCAGTCATTTGACCACGAGCACCGGACACTGCGCGAGCTGGACGATGCGGTCGGCGCGGCTGCCGACCATTCGCTCGTACAGCGCCGAACGGCCTTTCGCACCGATAACGAGCAAATCCACATTCAGGTCGGCTGCGAGCTTGATGATGTCCCGCACCGGATGTCCCGCGAACAGGTGGGTATGCAGGGGAATCTGGTTTGCTTCCGCCATCGCGCGTGCTCGCTGGAGCACCCCATGGAACCGTCGCGCCGCGGTTTCCTTCTCCTCGCGGACCTCTTCGACGAATTCCGGCAGATAGGAGATCTCCTCAACCGAAACCATGTGCAGCTCGGATTGATTCTGCTGCGCGATGGCCAGCGCCAACGACAACGCGCGGAAGGCGTCTTCCGAACCGTCATTGGCGAGCAGGATTTTACCGAACATCGGACGCCTCCCGTGTTATTCGGTCTTGCTGATAGCCGGCCGCAGCGGGGTCATTGCCGCATGCTCGGCAGGCATGGGCTCCAACTCCGCCTTCGGCAACAAATGGTGTGGCAGATAGAAGGCGTTGGCGATCACCGTCGGGATCACTGCGCTGCCGATCACGGCGGCTACGAGCGCGGAGTATTGGCTTTGATCGATGATGCCGTGCGACAAGCCGAACAGCGACGAGATCGTTCCGAAAGTGAGTCCCGTCGACATTAGGAGCGTGGTGTACATGGCCTCCTTGTTCGGCGAGCCGTAAAACTTGGTGACCGGGTAGACCCCAACGATCTTCGTGGCGACCTTGACGATGAGAAAGAAGACGAAGGCCATGGGTGCGGCGATGAGCGCGGGGATGGAGACAAAAGATCCCGCGCGGATAAAATAGAACGGCGTCAGCAACCCGAAAGTCAGCGTGCGCAGCCGTCTGATCAAAGCGTGATCCTTGCCCACGGTTCCGGCAAGCACCATGCCGATGAGATAAGCGGGAAGGACGGCTTCGCTGTCGGCCCACCCGGCCAGCGCTCCCATACCCAGCAGGCAAAGGAGCAGGAACTTCGTCTCCAGCTCGGAAGGTCGCCCTCCATACAGCTTGAAGAAGCGGGGCGTGAGCCACGGAAGGATCAAGAAAACAACGGCGCCGACACCAAGGAACGTCAGGGTCTTAATGGTGAATGGCGCAAAGATGAGGCCGAGCGCAACGACGGTTCCGAGGTCGGTGATGAAGCAGGCGGCGAGGATCGTCTTGCCGAAGTCCGTCACGTTGAAGCCGAATTCCAACATTACGGCATAGACGACGGCCACCGACGTGGTCGACATCGCCACGCCGGCGAGCCAGCTCGGCATGGCCTCCCATCCGAGCAGATAGTGGGCGGCCGCCGCACATCCTAAAAACGGGAGGAAGAAGCTCGCGAGCCCAACCGAGACGGCTTCTTTCCACTTGCGCTTGAATATCTGTGGGTCGAGCTCGGCGCCGGCAAGAAACGTCAGGACGATGGCACCGATGCCGGAGAGGAACTTCACCCAGGATTCGTCGGTGCCCAATATGGCCGAGCCGACCGCCGCACCTATGACTAATTGAGCGATCGTTCCAACGACGATCTCGGACAGTGCGGTCGAGATGCGCAGCCAGATCGAGAGCAGGCTTGCGACCAGCGCCAGACCCAGCCACAGCGCGGCGAGCGCCCACACGCCCGTCACGATCGCCCCTTTGGCGAGGGAAGGCTTGCGCCAATTTCCTCAGGCTTGTTCGCCGCTTGATCGGAGGCCGAGCCCGCAGACCGCAAATTGGTACGAGAAGGGGCGGATGAGACCGTCCCGCTTGGCAAACACATGACAGACTCCCACTCGCTGTTGCGATGCAGGAGTCATCAGCCTCGCGGCGGTTTTGGGGGACCCCATCCCCTTTCTGAGAACCGTAATTCTACTCCGCAATCGAGCGGAGACAAGGCTGGATGATCCCCGTGCCGGCGCGAAGAATCACGAGCACGGCGGCAGCGTCGTAGGGGTCAATGCATCGCCGCCGCGCTGCGCGACGTGATGGCGCCGCGGTGGCGGATTTTTTCGCCTGCGACCCGGTGGGCGAGGGCGGCCGCCGCATTCGGCGTCTGGCCCGACAGCCGTGCCGCCAGGTAGCCGGCATTGAAGCTGTCGCCGGCCGCCGTCATGTCGACCGGCACGACGATCTCCGGCACCGGCACGAAGTCCCGCTGCCCGCCGGCGACGACGAGAGCGCTGCTCGGCCCGTTCTTGACCACGATCTCGGCGACGCCGAACGCCTGCAATCGCTCGACGGTCGCCTCCGGGCTCGGATCGCCCCACAGCACCGCCTCGTCATCGAAGGCGGGCAGCGCCAGATCGACCCGCTTCAGTGCTTCCATGAAAACCGTCCGCGCCCGCGAAAGATCGCCCTTCCAGCCTTGCGGGCGAAAATTGCCGTCGAAGGCGATCTTGACACCTTGCTTGCGCGCCACCTCGATCACCGCCAGCAGTCGGCCGAGGGCGGAGTTGGAATAAAGCGACAGCGTGATGCCGGAGAAATAGACGAGTTTGGCCGTCAGCAGGCTTTCGGCGACCCGGCCCCAGTCCGGCAACTCGAACAGCTCACGCGCCGGCGCCGCATCGTTCCAATAACTGAAGGTCCGCTCGCCCTCGGCATTGGCCTCGACCAGGCTGAGGCCCGGCAGGCGGCCGGGGACGCGCAGCACCAGATCAGTCGCCACCCCCTCGGCGGCGGCGAGCGCCAAAATACCGTCCGAGTACCGGTCGTCGCCCAGCGCGCTGGCAAAGCCCACCGGAATGCCGGCGCGCGCGAGATAGACCGCGGTGTTGAACGTGTCGCCGGCGCAGCCGACGGCGAAGCGGCCGTCAGTGCCCCGCGCCAATTCGATCAGCACCTCGCCGATGCAGATGATGCCTGCTTTGGACTCGGCCATGGCTTAGCTTTCGCGCGGTTGCGGTGGGATGCGTGAGGGCAGCTTTAGAGCATATTCCGGCACGATGCGAACGATCCCGCCGCCATCGCGGCCGCGATTGGACGCAGCCTTGCGCCTGGAATATGAAGCAAGCGCTATGGTTCAAAGAACGACCCGTCGCTCGGCTGCCGCCTGGGGCCGCCCGTGACCACGTCATGACCGCTCACCACCATCCTCCCGGGCGCCACCCGGTGCCGGCCGTCATCGCGCCCTCGATCCTGCGCCTGTCGCTTGCACAGCGGCTCGGCATCGCGGCGGTGCTGATCGCGGTGCTGTGGGGCGTCGTGCTTTGGGCTCTCGTCTGAAGGAGTGCGGATGCGGGCGCAGTTGCAATTTCGCGATCTGACGCTCGGCTATGAGCGGCATCCGGCCGTGCATCATCTGACCGGCGCCGTCGCACAAGGCGCCATGATCGCGGTCGTCGGACCGAACGGCGCCGGCAAGTCGACGCTGTTCAAAGGCGTGGTCGGACTGTTGAAGCCGCTCGCCGGCCAGATCGAGCGCGGCGGCCTGGCGGCGCGCGACCTTGCCTATCTGCCGCAGGTCGCCGAGATCGACCGCTCGTTCCCGATCAACGTCTACGACATGGTCGCCATGGGTCTATGGCGGCAGGCCGGATTGTTCGGCCGCGTCGACCGCGCCGCCCGCGACAAGATCGAGGCGGCGATCGGCACGGTCGGCTTGGCCGGCTTCGAGGAGCGGGCCATCTCCTCCCTGTCCGGCGGACAGATGCAGCGCATGCTGTTCGCGCGGCTGCTGCTGCAGGATTCCCCGGTGATGGTGCTCGACGAGCCGTTCAACGCCATTGACGCCAAGACCGCGGCCGACCT
>JBKQHQ010000106.1:0-8322 GCA_052148715.1 Xanthobacteraceae bacterium
GCCGATGAACCCCGCGCCGCCCGTGACCAAGAACATCCTGCAACCGCTCCGGAATCCTGCACCTTCCTTTGCCCCAGCCGTTCCCCTGAGGCAATGCGAGTACACCGGTTGCCGGTGCTCGCAGTTAACGCAACCACTTCACCGTCATCCCGGGCCTCGTGCCCGGGACCCATGCTGCGGCTGGCTCCCAGCGTCGGAGTTTGCAGCGCCACGCTCCCCCGAAACCCCCAAGTTTGCTGCGGCATGGGTCCCGGGCACGCCGACGTCGGGTATTCCCGACTTCGGCAAATCATTATTGGCCCAAGTCGGACACATCCGACTTGGGGTGCCCGGGATGACGGCGGTGGATCGGCTGAACTTCGTGCTTCGTGGCGCGATGTAACCGATGAATCTCGAATCCACCTCCCTACCCCTCGCGGCCGCTCGCTCAGGCACGTCCGAGCCACCGATCTTACTGATTCCGTATGTCTGGATCGGCGATTTCGTGCGCTGCCATTCGGTGGTGAAATTGCTGCGCGATCAGCGTCCGGAACGTCCGGTCGACGTGCTGACCAGTACCCTCTGCGCACCGCTCCTCGACTACATGCCCGGCGTGCGCAAAGGGATCGTCTGGGATTTGCCGCGCCGCCGCATCGCGTTTGCGCAACAGCGGGCGCTCGCCGAACGGCTGCGCCGGGAGAACTACGGTTCAGCCCTGGTCATGCTGCGGACCTGGAAATCCGCGCTGGCGCCGTTTCTCGCAAGAATTCCGCGGCGGACCGGGTTTGTCGGGGAAGCGCGATTTCTGCTCCTCAACGACCTGCGGTGGGGCGAGCGGCGCCTGGAGCGCATGATCGACCGCTGCGGCGCTCTGGCGCTGCCCAAGGACGCGCGCCTAACGCTCGATTGGCCCCTGCCCGAGTTGGTGGTCCCCGCCGATGCGGTCGCCAGCTGGCAGGCCCGCCGCGGCCTGTCGAACGATCGGCGTCCCGTCGTGACGCTCGCGCCCGGCGCCGTCGGGACCGGTAAGGCTTGGCCGGTCGCGCACTATTGCGACCTGGCGCGTCGCCTCGCGCAATCCGAAATCGCGGTCTGGGTGCTCGGCGGGCCCAACGAGACGGCGCTCGCCCACGCCATCACCGAGGCGGGCGGCGCGCCGGTGCGCGACCTCACCGGGCCCGACCTGCGCGACGCCATCCTGGCGCTCAAGGCCGCGAACGCGGCGGTGACCAATGATTCCGGCCTGATGCACATCGCCGCCGCCATCGGCACGCCGACCATCGCGGTGTTCGGGCCGACGAGCCCGCGGCACTGGGCCCCGCTCAATCCGCTCGCCGCCACGCTTGAGCCGCCGGACGACCGTCCCTGCCCGCAGTGCGGCCGACTCAACTGCGACAATGTCCGCCACCGCCGTACGCAGGACGTAGCGGTGGACCGCGTTTACGACGCCGTGATGCGTGTGTTGCACGCCTGAAGAGCGCGGCTAGACTGGCGCCCGTCCAACGCCATGGGCCGCGCGCTGGTCGGGCCGGTCATAAGGATTCGACACGTCGTGCAGGAGGTAAGGCCATGAGCGATCCACGGACAGAGGCAATAACGGCGTATTTCCGCCGCTCCTGCGCCGCGCTCGACCGCGCCGCAGACGACGCAAACCTGCGCACCGCCATTCTCACGATCGCCGATCGCATCAGCGGCGCGTTGCGCGCCGGCGGCAAGCTGATGCTCGCGGGCAACGGCGGCAGCGCTGCCGATGCACAGCATATCGCCGCCGAGTTCCTGTCGCGGTTCGGGTTCGATCGGGCGCCGCTCGCCGCCATCGCGCTGACCACCGATACGTCGGTGCTCACTGCCGTCGGCAACGACTACGGCTACGAGCACGTGTTCGAGCGGCAGGTGCGCGGCCTTGGCCGCGCCGGCGACGTTTTCATCGCGATCTCGACGTCCGGCCGCTCGCCGAGCGTGCTCGCTGCGCTCAAAGCCGCGCGGGAGACCGGCGTCGCCACCATCGGCTTCACCGGCTCGCGCGATACGCCGATGCATCCGCTGTGCGATCTGATCCTTGCCGCGCCGGCGGAGGAGACGGCGCTCATTCAGCAGATCCACATCACCGCGGCGCACGCGATCTGCGGGCTCGTCGAGCGCGACCTGTTTCCGGGCCAGGCCGCCCGCGCGCCCTGAGCGATCGATGGCCTCGGCCCCTGAAAACAACGCCGCGCAGCGGCGGCCTGCCGTCTTCATCGACCGCGACGGCGTTCTCAACTACGACGACGGCTATATCGGCACCTTCGAGCGGATCCGCTGGATGCCGAATGCCGCCGCGGCGGTCCGGCGCCTGAACGCGGCGGGCTATTTTGTATTCTTGATCTCCAATCAATCCGGCGTCGCGCGCGGCTTCTTTTCCGAGCGCGATGTCGAGGCGCTGCACGCGCGCATGCGCGAGACCCTGGCGGCGGAAGGCGCCACGATCGACGACGTGCGATATTGCCCGTTCCATCCCGAAGCAGCGATTGCCGAATATCGCCGCGTCTCCGATTGGCGCAAACCCGAGCCCGGCATGATTTTGGATCTGATGCACGCCTGGCCGGTCGATGCCGCGCGCAGCTTTTTGATCGGCGATCAGCAAACCGACCTCGACGCAGCCCGCGCCGCCGGCATTCCCGGCTATCTCTTTGCCGGCGGCGATCTCGATCGGTTTGTCGAAGACTGCCTCGCCGCCCAAGCGCAGAGATCATAGGGTGGGCAAAGGCGCGCACGCGCCGTGCCCACGCGCGACGCCGCAAGTATCCGCTGATCGCGCACCTAAAGCGCAGCGTAACTGCGCTCTTCCGGCGGACGTGGTATCGCCGTTTGTTTCAGGTCCGCGTGGGCACGGCGCATGCGCCTTTGCCCACCCTACCGAGCGAAGCGATGAAGGCGTCGGAAGGGGCGGCGGACTTCGATCCGCGTCCCTATATATCCCGCCCATGTGCGGAAGGGTGATTCAGAGCAGCGGGCCGCTTCGGCTGGCGATCGTGGACGGCATGAACGTCCACGACAGCCGGCTTGGCAATTACCCGCGCCGCTACAACGGCGCGCCGAGCCAGGAATTGTTGGTCATCCGCCGCAATCGGCAGACCGGCGAGGTTTCGCTCGATCCGCTGCGCTGGGGACTGATCCCGTTCTGGTGCAGCGATCCCAAGGGCGGGCGCAAGCCGATCAACGCCAAGGCCGAGACGGTGGCGAGCTTGCCGACCTTCCGCGAGGCTTACGCGCGCCGGCGGTGCATCCTTCCGGTCGACGGGTTCTTTGAATGGAAGGCCATCAAGGGGCAGAAGGCAAAGCAGCCGTTTGCGATTGCGATGCGCGACGGATCGCCGTTCGGCATCGCCGGCGTCTGGGAGAACTGGAAGGATCCGGCGACCGGCGAGTGGGTGCGCACCTTCGCCGTCATCACGGTGCCGCCGAACGACCTGGTGGGCGAGATCCACGACCGCATGCCCGCCATTCTTGCCGCCGCCGACTACGATCGGTGGCTCGGCGACGAGCCGGATCCGCGCGAGCTGCTGCGCTCGTTTCCGAGCGAGCAGATGCGGATGTGGCCGATCTCGACGCGGGTCAACAAACCGGAGAACGACGACCCGTCGATCCTGGAGCCGGTCGAGGCGATGAGCGCATAACGCGCCTAAGCGTCGACGCGGTGACGATCGCTCTCGAACCGAATTCGAGAATCTTTAGCGGGCCCCGACCGGCGTCGTGGATTCGTTTCGGAAGACAACGGCGTCGAGCAAATCGGGGCCACGGTCCGGACCGGTCACGATTGCTTGCTTGCCTTGGGCATATTGCAACACGATTGCTTTGACATAGTTGAACAGTTCCTTGCGGGTGGTTGCGCCGTTATGGTCGGCGTCGGCGGTGCCTTCGAGCGCCCGGGCCAACGCATAGCTCAGGGCTCCGCGTCGGGTCGGCGTGCCGGCAATCGCGATGTCGACCTCGCGCGCCGGCGAGTTCGCCTCGGCCGCCAGGAGGAAGGTCATGCGCTTCAGCATGCTGTCGTCGGACGCGTAGTCCTTGGGATCGACGTTCGCGCGCAGGATCTTGATCGCCTCGGCGGCAGCCTCGGCCGCCTCCCGGCTGCCCCCGCGCGCCGCTGCCTCGGCGGGCTCCGGATCGGAGCCGCCGAGCGCGTGGTCGCGAAAGCTCAGATCGGCCGTCACCAGCGCGTCGATGCCCTTGTTCGCCAATTGCGTCAGGAAGCCGATGAAATCCGGATCGCCGAGCAGGTCGGGCGTGCTCTGGTCGAAGCCGTGCAGGAGCACGATGTCCTCCCGCCGCAGGCCCGCCGTCGCCGGAATGCGCGTGCCGTGGGCGGCGAAGGTGACGATGACCAGATCGCCGGGCTTGGCCGCGCTGGCCAGGCGCTTGAATCCGGCGAGCACCGCCTCGCGCGTCGCCGCCTCGTCGACCAGGTAGGTGATGGTGCCGGCCGCGACGCCGTTGCGGATCAAGCTGTCGCGCAGATCCGCGGCGTCGTTCACCGCGCCTTTCAGCGTCGGGACGATGGGGCTCCGATATCGGTTGATCCCGACGATCAGCGCGTGCACCGAGCCTCCCGCGGCCGAGGTCAGCTGCCGCAGCGGCGCGGCCGGCTGCGCAGGATTTTTCCTTTTCAGCTCCTCGAGCCGCGCGCGGGCGAGCGAGGCGTAGAAGGTCTCGCCGAAGCGCCGCACGAAGTCTTCCAGAACCGCAGTGCTGGTCGTGTTCTGCGCCAGCAGCCAGGCGCGCTCGGCCTCGCCGGGCTGCAGGGCGCCCATCGGCGGCGCCGGCTCCGTCTTCACCGCGGGCAGCAGTGAAACCTCGGCTCCGCCGAGCGAGCCGTAGACGAAGGGTTCCTGCTTGCCGCCCGTGCTCGCCAGCACCTGATCGCGCACGCGGCCGAGCGCCAGGCGCACGTCGAGCCCGGGCGTGACCAGATGCTGCAGCAGCGCGGTGGTGTAGGGGCTGTTCGCCCCGCTGCCGTCGGCCGCCGTCGAGCCGGCCCTGGCCGCGAAGGCGACCAAGGTATCGGCGGTCGCCACATCGACGCGCCCGAGTCCGCGTCCAATCGACCGGCTGCCGAGCGTCCGCTTCATGCTCGCGGCGAAGGGATTGTCGCGGCAGGCATCGAGGATGACGACGCGCAGCCGCCTCGCGCCTTCGATGACCTGGCTCACCCGGTCGAGCGACACGGTTTCATCCTCAACGTCGAAGTCGTGCTCCAGCACGGCGTCGACCGGGATGAGGTAGTTCGTGCCGTTCACCTCGATGCCGTGCCCGGCGTAGAAGACCACCGCCACGTCGGCGTCGCGCGCGGCACCGATGAACTCGCGCAAGGCGCGCCGCATGGCGGCCAGATCGAGATTGGTCTTGGCTTGGACTACGTCGAAGCCGCCGTTGCGCAGCATCGCCGCGACGGCGCCGGCGTCATTCGGCGGATTGGCCAACGGCGGCACCTTGGCATAGGCGCCGTTGCCGATCACCAGCGCCACGCGCTTGTCGGCAAGGCCCGGCACGACGCCGAGGATCATCATCACCGCGGCCCATGCGAAGACGACGAGCAGGCGCATGCGGTCCCCCGGAATTGGCACTCCCGATCACGTATTCTGCCACGGCACCGGGCCTGCCGAAAGCGCCTCGCCGCCAATTGATTTGCGGCGTGCAACGAGTGCGCGCGGCCAAGCCTGCGTCGTCAATCCAGCCGCTACGACCGCAGTGGACCTCGCTATAATGGAGAGCTAGAACATCCCAACAAGCGCTGACCACAGCGCTTTCTCTGCTGATCTTCGGGGAGGAACCTATGCGCAGCCTCGTCATCGCCGCCGTCGCGGCTCTCGCCTTCGCCAGCGCGGCCGACGCCGAGCAATGCCGCGACGCCAGCGGCAAGTTCGTGAAGTGCCCTCCGGCCCCGACTGCGAAAAAGTGCACCACGGGCGTTCCCTGCGGCGACACGTGCATCGCCAAAGGCAAGACCTGCAACAAGCCCTAAGGTTTGAGGCCGCCGACAACCAAGCGCGGTGGAAGGCCCAGTCCGACAATCGTCGGAAATCGGTCGGCACGGAGCGGACCGATACCGGGACGCAGCTGAAGCGGCCCAAGCAAGCCGAGCTGATCGGTTGAAGCACGAACAGGCAGAGCGCAAGCCGATTGCCCCTGGCGGGATATATCGCGCGGCAACGGGTGCGGGGCACGGATCGTCGACCTGACGCCGCGGAGGCCGCCGGACATGCCGGCGGGGAAGCGGCTGCGGCTGATTGGCGGGCTTGGTTGCCAGGCATCCCGGCCGCCCCGGAACGCCCTCAGACAACCTCCGATTATCGCCGACCGTTACTCAATTACCACAACTTCCGGCAGCCTAATTAGGTATTATTGTAAGCCGAATCGATTAGGCGGGAGGTAATTATGCGAACGTTCTTGATTGGGACTCCAATTTTGCTCGGAATGATGGCATCCGCCGCGGCCGCCGACCTCCCCGTCTACACGCCCCCGATCTACAATTGGACCGGCTCTTATGTCGGCGCCAATGCGGGTTGGGTCGGCTCGGCGGACAACACCATCACCCTCACCGGCACCGATACCGGAACCGGCGGTCTGGGTACTTCGCTTCTTAATGGCGTGATCCCGAGCAGCATCGACCTCGGTTACAGCGGGTTCCTCGGCGGCGGACAGCTTGGCTATAACTGGCAGGCCGGGAGCTGGGTATTCGGTCTTGAGGGCGACATTGACTGGGTCAATGCCAAGGGCAGTGTCGTTGTCCCCGACGTAGCGGCCATTGTTGGACTAAAGACGCCACTCACCACCAACGCGGCGCGCGAGCTCGACTGGCTCGGCACCTTCCGCGGCCGCATCGGCATCACGCTTGGTGGCGCCTCGTCTGGCCCGGCACCGGTCTACACCAAAGCCCCGCCGGCGCCGGCGGCTCTGTTGCTGCTCTATGTGACAGGCGGTCTTGCGGTCGGCCAACACCAACTCGGCATCGGCGTCGTCGCGCCCAACTCAAGCCCGCCCGCCAATCTCTTTAGCGAGACCTCGACCACGTCGGCCGGCTGGACGGTCGGAGCCGGTGCCGAATGGATGTTCGCCCCGAGCTGGAGCCTCAAGGCCGAATATCTCTACGTCGATCTGGGCGGCATCAGCTCGACGATCTTCTACGCGTACCCGGTCGGCCAAACAAGCAGCCTGACGGCGACCGCCAACGATCGCTTGAACATCGTGCGCGGCGGCATCAACTATCACTTCTGATCGGTGCTGGGCTC
Organism: Xanthobacteraceae bacterium; assembly: GCA_052148715.1. Lineage (GTDB taxonomy): Bacteria > Pseudomonadota > Alphaproteobacteria > Rhizobiales > Xanthobacteraceae > JBKQHQ01. The sequence goes on from JBKQHQ010000106.1 coordinate 7,248, forward strand.
TGGTTTGCCGCGGCACCGCTCCCTGCCGCGCTTTGCTCTTCGTCTAGACTTGATTTGAGTCTGCTTAGGACCTGAAACAAACGAACAAATAACGATAACACGTCCGCCGGGGGAGCGCAGTTGCGCTGCGCCTTAGATGCACACTCAGCGGATAATTACGGCGTCGAGCGTGGGCACGGCGCATGCGCGCCTTTGCCACCCTACGATTCTACGATTCCGCGATTTGGACGACGGCGGAATTTCTGTCGTCCCTCCCCGGTCCCCCGCTCAGGCGGCGCGCACCATATTCACGAACTTCTCGACCTCGACCTTGAGGCGGCCGCTCTCGGTGGCGAGCGAGCGCGCCGAGTCGAGGACTTGCGCGGAGGCCGATCCGGTCTCGCTGGCGCCGCGGTTCACGTCGGTGATGTTGGTTGCGACTTGCGCGGTGCCCGATGCGGCCTGGTGCACGTTGCGAGAGATTTCCTTGGTCGCGGCGCCCTGCTCTTCCACCGCCGCGGCGATCGCCGAGGCGATCTCGGCGATGCGGCCGATGGTGCCGCCGATCTCCTTGATGGCGGCGACGGAGTCCTGCGTCGCCGCCTGCATGCTCGAAATCTGCGTGCCGATCTCATCGGTCGCCTTGGCGGTCTGCGCGGCGAGCGCCTTGACCTCCTGCGCGACCACCGCGAAGCCCTTGCCGGCCTCGCCCGCGCGCGCCGCCTCGATCGTGGCGTTGAGCGCGAGCAGGTTCGTTTGTTCGGCGATGTCGGTAATCAGCTTGACCACATCGCCGATGCGGCCTGCGGCCCGCGTCAATTCGGCGATACGGCCGTCGGTGGCCTCGGCCTGTGTCACCGCTTCGCGGGCGATCCGCGTCGATTCCTGCACCTGGCGGCTGATCTCGTCGACCGAAGCGATCAGCTGTTCGGTGGCGATGGAAACGGACTGCACGTTGTCGGCGGCTTGCGTCGACGCCGACAGCACCCTTTCCGATATATCCCGAGTCGCCCCCGCCATGGTGCCGAGCGCCTCCGCCGCCGCTTCGAGTTCGGTCGACGACGACGACACCGAATGGACGACGCTGGCGACGGTC
>JBKQHQ010000107.1:0-3398 GCA_052148715.1 Xanthobacteraceae bacterium
GTCCTGGCCGGCGTTTAGCCGTTCGCCGTGCCCGAGGGGTATTGCGCTCTCTGGGGCATCACATGTGTAGTGACCGCGCTCAATCTGCAGGATGCGCGGATTGGGGTGAGGAGAGACGCCACAGCTAGGCTCGTTTCTGCTCGAATGTTTGTGTATATATTCTTTGGTGTTTGTATCTTGGGGCTCGCCGCGTTGAACGCTTTTGTCCTGTTGGGGTTGGCAATGCCGTTCTTGGCTCTCAGGGATTTGCGCAACAAGAGCGAAGCGGCTACGGCCAAGACATGTTTGATGTCTGTCGTTTTGGCCATGCTCATAACCGTCGCGTTTTTTACCGTAAATTCACAGCTACAGGACCCGGCAATGGCAGCTTCTCAAGACGGTGTCCGATCACTGCCGGTCGTTACGCCGCCACTTTGAGCTTCGCCGCCGCCCATTCGATCCTAGGCCCGAGTGTGCGCACCCATCGCACCTGTTCGCGACGCCATTGCGAGCAGCCTTCAGGCGGCACGAAGCAGGCTTGCCACCGAGATGTCTTCATCGACCTCCGGCCAGTGAATTCCCTGCCCGCGCCCGATGAGACGCCATTTTCGCCGCTGCTCGTCAGTCGCCTCGCTCAGACGTGGAAACCACGTCAGGGGCGCCGACAATTCTCGACCGTCGGCCAGGATGACGATCAGCCGGTCGTTTGTGACCGTCACGCCGACGGCCGTGGCGTCCAGCTTAATCGTCGAAATGGGCATTCCAAGCCTCCACGAAAGTTGCGCGATACGCCACTACGAGTGCCCGCAGGCGATTCAACTCATGCGCCCGAAAACCATGAGATTCGGCGAGATTGACTGGGTCCAGCCAAAACTTGGCAATATTATCACCGTGCTCAACATGGATGTGCGCCGGCTCGGATCCCTCGAGGCTGTAAAAGAAGAAACGAAAGCCAGCGATTCGCAGGACAGTCGGCATCGCTCGACCTCAACGCACAGCATACGATCTGACGCGCCGCGCATCAACGCAGCCAAACGCCGAAATGACGATTGGACAGAATAGGCCGGCAGTGCTGGAATAGCGCCCGGCCAATCGAGAAGCTCCCGATGAATGTCGCCCTCCGCAATGCTGGCGCTCCGCCGCATCGGTTTGCGACCGGGCACGACGCCCGGCTCGCCTGTCGTTCCGGCGCGGTGACGGGCTCTACCGCCGGCATCGCGCCCGGCTACGTTCAAGGCAACCTGGCCATTCTGCCAAAGGACCTGGCCGCGGATTTCTTGCGGTTTTGTCACTTCAACCCAAAACCCTGCCCGCTGCTCGCGATGTCGGAGGCAGGCGACCCGCGCCTTCCCGCGCTCGGCGCCGATCTCGACATCCGCACCGATTTGCCGGGCTATCGTGTGTGGCAAGATGGCCGGCTGGTCGATGAGGCGCCCGATGTCACCAAATGGTGGCGCGACGATCTCGTCTCGTTCGTCATCGGCTGCTCTTTGTCCTTCGAGGAAGCGCTCCTCGCGGACGGCGTGCCGGTGCGGCACATCGAGCGCGGCGTGATCGTGCCCATGTACCGCACCACCGTCGCCTGCGCGCCTGCGGGGGTATTCGCCGGTCCGATGGTCGTCTCCATGCGCCCGATGCGGCCGGCTCAGGCCATCCGCGCCATCCAGATCACGTCGCGCTTTCCAGCGGTGCACGGCGCCCCGGTCCATGTCGGCCTGCCCCACCTCATCGGCATCGCGGATTTGGGCAAGCCCGATTATGGCGACGCGGTCCCGGTCGAAGGCGACGAGCTTCCCGTCTTCTGGGCCTGCGGCGTGACACCCCAAGCGGTGATCGCGGCGGCAAAACCATCTTTTGCCATCACGCACGCTCCGGGCGCGATGCTCGTCACGGATCTCGTCAATACGCAGCTCGCGCTGCTGTGAGCCCGCTGCCTACCGCGTGGGCAACGCTGCTGCTTCACGGACCTTGGCAAGCCAGCCGCGCCGAGAGCAAGATGCGGCTCGATAGAATTCGAAACAGGGCGCACTCATGACCATCAGCCGCCGCGATCTCCTGATCGGGACCGCCATCACCGTCACGGCCGCCTCGACCGGGGCTCGCGCACAAGCGCCGCAAGAGGTCGTCATCGGCGTGATCTACCCGCTCTCGGGAGCGAGCGCTCAGATCGGCGTCGACGCACAGCATGCGTTCAACACGGCAGCCGACATTGTCAACACGGTCCACGACCTCGACCTGCCGCTGGCGAGATCCGCCGGCCTGCCGGGCCTCAACGGCGCCAAGATCCGGCTCGTCTTTGCCGACCATCAAGCCGACCCGCAAAAAGGCCGGGCCGAGGCCGAGCGCCTGATCACGCAGGACAAGGTTGTCGCGATCATCGGCACCTACCAGAGCGCCGTCGCGGTCACCGTGAGCGAGACGGCCGAGCGTTATCAGATTCCGTTCCTGTCGGCGGACAACTCCTCGCCGAGCCTGCACCGACGCGGGCTCAAATTCTATTTCCGCCCCGGCGCCCATGACGAGATGTTCTCGACCGCCATGTTCGATTTTTTCGATGCCCTGAAAAAGAAGGGACATAACGTCGAGACGCTTGCGCTGTTCCACGAGGACACGATCTTCGGCACCGATTCCTCGAATGCCCAGCTCAAACTCGCGGGCGAGCGCGGCTACAAAGTCGTCGCCAACATCAAATACCGTGCCAATTCGCCCTCGCTGACGGCCGAAGTGCAGCAGCTGAAAGCGGCCAATGCCGACGTAGTGATGCCCTCGAGCTACACGACCGATGGCATTCTTCTGGTCAAGACCATGGGTGAGCTCGGCTACAAGCCCAAGGCCATGGTGGCGCAGGATGCGGGCTTCGCCGAGAAGGCATTATACGATGCGGTCGGCAGCCAGATCGATGGGGCGATCTCGCGCGGCAGCTTCTCGCTCGACCTCGCCGCGAAGCGGCCGATGGTCGGCAACGTGGACGAGCTCTACAAGGCCAAGTCGGGCAAGGACCTCAATGATTACAGCTCGCGGCAATTCATGGGCCTGATCGTGCTCGCCGACGCGATCAACCGGGCGAAGTCGACGGACGGCGAGAAAATCCGCGAGGCGCTGGCGGCAACGGATCTTCCTGGTGAGCAGACGATCATGCCTTGGAAGCGGGTGAAATTCGACGCCAGCGGCCAAAACAACGATGCCGATCCGGTTCTGCTGCAATGGACCGGCGGCAAATTCGTCACCATCTTCCCCGCGCAGGCGGCCGTCGCCGAAGCCATCTGGCCGATGAACAAGGGGTGAGTCGGCGCATTTGTCGGCGATTACGGGCAATCGCCGGTCTTCAATTCATGGTATCGATCAAACGTAGCGAATTCGCGAGACGCCTCCGCAGCGTCCCCTCCCCCGGGGGGGGGGGGGGGGGGGGGGGGGGGGCC
>JBKQHQ010000108.1:0-8203 GCA_052148715.1 Xanthobacteraceae bacterium
TTCGAGCCTTGACGAAGCGACGCCCGATCAAGCCTACTTCGGCCCGCTGCCCATCCGCATGGCAGCCTAACCCCGGCAGACGCTCCACTTACCGACGCGGAAATTCTGTTCAGACAACCGGGACCAGCTCATGCTGACCGGGACCGCCAATCGCGTGTATCTGTTGCGGAGTTTGTTTGCCTACCTGCCGCAAGCGCAGCCGACGAGAGGCATGGCGAATGGATTCGGTACCCAACGATGAGGAGTAGGAGTCATCACAAGTATCCAGGTATAATTGAGTACAGTATCAGTACTCATATATTTACGCGGCGTACCTACCAAGTAAACGTTATCCCCAAAATGGCTCAAAACGGATTCTGTAGGTGACGAATCAGCGCGAATCTGTTCAAGTCGTCCGCGGTCACTTCAACAAGGGGGGCCCGACCATGCTACGCGCTCCGAACTTTTTCCTGTTCTTCATAGCGTTGGTTCTGGCGGTTGTTGGCGTCATGCAATATCTGGGAATCCCGATCAAGATCCCGGAAATCCCGGGCGTTGCGAAAATTCCGGAGATCCCTGGCGTCGCGCAGCTCACGCATTTGCTGGCAAACTCTCAGTACTCCTTCTGGGTTTTGTTCAGCGGCTGGGTGTTGTTGGCGCTGTCTTCGATGTTCCCCAGGCGTCGTCGTCTCCAGTAACATTGCGCTGTGCGTGATGCGTCGCGCTTCGCGACGCGCATAGCAGGGCGCCGAATGTTGAAAAATCAGCCGGCTCGGGGGGTGCGGGTGTCCGCACGATCACGAGTCGGCTTGGTTTTTTGCGTGCCGAACCTGTTCCCGAACAACACGGTACTGACCGCCGCGTGAGCCACGAGCAAGTCGGCGCTCGGTGCGGCAATTCGCTGGGCGCGCGCCTGCCCCGCGGGCGGGTTCGACACGCCACGATAGGGCTTTTGTCCGCTGTTCGACGAGGCAGCGAGCCGGTTTCCCCTTTCCTTGGAAATGCTTTAGCGTTGGGAACGGATCCTTTACCGGGACCGAGGTCTTTGATTGCGGGAAGCGCGCGGAAAGCTCAGGCGTGAGTGTGACTCAATCGGAATCGACGGCGTCGACGGTCGGCTCGCCGTTTTGGCGGTTCTCGCTGCAATTCTACCGCCAGCCGGCGGTGGCTTCGGCCTGTCTCACTCTGCAGGACGAGGCGGGTGTCGATGTCAATGTCTTGTTGTTCTTGCTGTGGTGCGCCACGTTGCGGCGCCGTTTGTCGGTGACCGAAATAGCCGCTCTGAGCCGGGATTGCGAAGCGTGGGGCCGCTCGGCGGTGATTCCGTTACGCGCAGTGCGCCGGGCGCTGAAGGCGCCGCCGCCCTTGATCGCTCCCGGCGAGGCCGAGGCTTTTCGGTCGAAGATCAAGGCCGTCGAGCTTGAAGCCGAGCGGCTGCAGCAGGAAGCGATGTATCAACGTATGCAATCGGCGCAGCTCGGTGAAGAGGTTCAATCGGCGGCGGCCGCCGCTGCGGCCAACATCGCGGCCTATCGAACGGTCAAGCCGGCAAAGCCGTTTCCCGAACCGGCGGTGGCGACCGTGCTCGCGGCTTTCGCCGGGGCATGTGACAAGAAAGACGACTAAAGCGGAATGGCGAAAGGCGCGTCAGTGGTGGGCAAGGGGCAATCGAACGGTAATCAGCCGCGGCGTCTGGTCATTGGCATATCCGGCGCGTCCGGGGTCATCTACGGGGTACGTACCCTGCAATTGCTGCAGCACGCCGGGATCGAGACTCATCTGGTGATGAGCAAATCGGCGGAAATGACGCTCGGCTACGAAACCGATTTCAAGGCCAAGGACGTTCGGCCCTTGGCCTCGGTGTACCATCCGATCGGCGATATCGGAGCGTCGATCTCCTCGGGATCATTTCCGACCATGGGCATGCTGATCGTGCCGTGCTCGATCAGGACCATGAGCGAGATCGCCTCGGGCGTGACGAGCACACTGCTCACGCGCGCCGCCGACGTGGTGTTGAAGGAGCGGCGACGCTTGGTGCTCGCCGTGCGCGAGACCCCATTGCATGCCGGTCATTTGCGGACCATGACGCTCTTGTCCGAGATCGGCGCCGTCATCGCCCCGATCGTCCCCGCCTTCTACAACAACCCGCAAACCGTGGACGACATCATCAATCACACCGTCGGCCGGCTGCTCGATCTGTTCGGCATCGAATCCGGCGTGGTGCGGCGCTGGAAAGGTGGCCCCGCCGAAACCCCGCCGAGCGACTAGCGATTGTTCAGGCTATCTGTCAGTCGGTCCTGGCGGGTCGGCGGGCGATCGTCAGGATCGACAGCAAGCCGCAGGCGGCCGTGAGAAGAAAGACCGCGCGCGGGGCGCCGTGATCGATCAGCGCGGCGAAGATGACGGGCGAGAAAACGCCGCCGATGTTGAATCCCATGCTAACGAACCCGAACACGCGGCCGAATGAACCGCGCGGCGTGATCTCGCGCACAATCAGGTCGCGCGACGGCATCAGAATCCCGGTGAACAGGCCGCCGACCGACATCACCAGCACGAGCAGGAATGCGCCGAGGTCGATGAGCCCAATCAGCAGGGTCGCGGCGGACGAGACTAGCAGGCCAATGATGGCGATGAGGGCATGGCGCGGCACGCGCGTCGCCAGGACCCCCCCGAGCAGGATGCCGACCGCGCCGAACAGCAGATTAGCGGTCAGCCCGGTATTGCCGACCTCGAGCGAGGTCCCGAACAAAGCAGCCAGCGCGGCGACCGAATAGAATTGAATCCCGACGCTGGTGACCGACAGCAGAGTGAAGAAAACGAGATTGCGGATAATCGGGGCCGAGAGCAGCAACGCCCAGTCGGCGCCTTTTTCCTTCTCCTTGCGCTTTGTCGCATCGCCTTCGCCGGGCTCGTGCCGGTCGGACAACGAGCCGCCGCCTTGCGCGAGGAGGAGCAAGCCGACCGCGAAACCGAGCGTGGCGGCGCCGACGAACGCGCCGCGCCAACCGATGGTGCTCTGCATGAACAGCAGCGTGACGGGCGCCACGGCACTGCCCAGAAAGCCCGCGAAAGTATGAATGGAAAAGGCATATCCCATTCTGGCGCCCGACACCTGATGCGACAGGATGGCGTAGTCGGCGGGATGGTAGGCCGTGTTGGCGATGCCCGCGATGGCGAACATCAGCACCAGCACCCAGTACGAATGGACCATGCCGGCAACCGCAATCGCCGCCGACCCGAGCAGGAGGCCGAGAATGAGGACCGTGCGGGCCCCGAGCCAATCCACCAAGAATCCGGCCGGCGTTTGCAGGGCGGCGGATGTCACGTTGAACGCGGTGAGCGCGACCGCTAGCTCGGTATAGCTCAAACCGTATTCGGAGCGGACGAACACGAACAGCGGCGGCAGCAGCAGCATGTAATAATGGCTGACGAAATGCGCGGCGCTCACGCCGGTGATGACCCGGCTGTCGCTCAGGCGCGCGATCGGCAGAGAAAGACGAGAGGCTTCGGTCATGGGCTCAAAATTCATTGCTAATAGAATCGGCAAAATGCCCAATCCGGCGGCTTGGAGATAGGGCGAAAGTGAGGGCGCCGGGGTCTATGCGGCGCATGCCTCACGAGGCCACGCGCAGTCACGCAACCTACCCGGGCCCCAACTTCCGGTATTGCCGCCGCGCCTGGCCGGGTGGCTCTACCGAGCGGTTCATGCCGAAGTGGGCTGGGATGTCTCCGCGCTGCGGATGGCCTGCCAGACGCGCTCGGGTGTCGCGGGCATGTCGATGTGACGGATGCCGTAGACCGACAGCGCGTCGACCACCGCGTTCATCACCGAGGCCAGACCGCCGGCGCAGCCCGCTTCGCCGCAGCCCTTCACGCCCAGCGGGTTGGTCGTCGCCGGCACGGGGTGGTGCTCGACTTGGAACGAGGGCGTGTGGTGCGCGCGCGGCATGGCGTAATCCATATAGGAGCCGGTGAGCAATTGCCCCTCGGCATCGTAGACGGCCTGTTCCAGGAGCGCCTGTCCCAACCCTTGCACGATGCCGCCGTGCACCTGTCCTTCAACCAGCAGCGGATTGATCACGGTGCCGAAATCGTTGACCGACGAATAGCGCACGACCTCGACGACGCCGGTATCGGGATCGATCTCGACTTCGGCGATGTGGCACCCGTTGGGGAAGGAGGAGGGGACCCCGGGCGACACGTGGCTCACGTCGAGCGACTTTGGCACGCCTTCGGGCAGCGGCACGTCGCTGCGCAGCCGCTCGGCAAGCTCCATGATGCCGATCGACCGGTCGGTGCCGCCGATGACGAAGCGCCCGTGCGCGAACTCGATATCGCCGGGTGCCGCCTCGAGGACATGCGAGGCGATCTGCTTGCCCTGCTCCACGACCTTGGCGGCAGCCTCCACGATCGCGGCACCCGAATGCATCATCGAGCGGGAGCCCCCGGTGCCGCCGCCATACACCAGCCGGTCGCTGTCGCCCTGCACCAGCCGGATGAGCTCGAACGGAATGCCGAGCCTGTCGCTCAGCACCTGCGCGAACGGCGCCGCGTGACCTTGACCATAATCGAGCGTGCCGGTGATCAGCGTTACCGTGCCGTCGGGCTCGAACCGGATCTCACCGAGCTCCTTGGTGCCGCCGGCCGTCACTTCCAGATAGCAGCCGATCCCGAGCCCGCGCAGCTTGCCGTTCTTGCGGCTTTCCTGAAGCCTTCGTTTGAAGCCTTGTGCATCGGCAAACGCCAGGGCGCGCGTGAGCACAGTGGGGAAATCGCCGCTGTCGTAGGTCATGCCGGAGGCGGCCGCGTAGGGAATCTCCTTCGGGCGGATCTGATTGCGGCGGCGCAATTCGAGCCGGTCGATCTGCATCTCGGCCGCCGCCACGTCGATCAGCCGCTCCATGTAGTAATTGCTCTCGGGCCTGCCGGCGCCGCGATAGGCGCTCACCAGCGTCGTGTTGGTGAACACGCACTTGGCGTTGAGCTCGATCAAGGGCGTGCGGTAGACGCTGTTGATATTCTTGACCACGTTGAGCGTCGGCATCAGCGGCGCCATGGCGCCGAGGAAGCCGCCGACATTGCCGTGGTTGGTCACGCGCAGCGCCAGGAAATGCCCGTCCGCGTCGAGGGCAAGCTCGGCGAAGATCTCGTGATCGCGGCCGTGCTGGTCGGAGACGAAGCTCGTCGAGCGCTCATCGGTCCATTTCACCGGCCGCCCGAGCACGCGCGCCGAATGCAGGATGCAAAGGTATTCCGGATACGCGGAAGCCTTCATGCCGAACGAGCCGCCGACATTGCCGGAGATGACGTGGACCTTGTCGGCCGCAACGCCGAGCATGTCGACGAGCTGCGCCTTCATGCCGAACACGCCCTGCGTTCCGAGATTCAAGGTGAAACGCTGCGAGGGCGCGTCATAGGCCGCGATGGCCGCGCGCGGCTCGATCGAATTCACCACGAGCCGGCTGTTGATGAGCGCGAGCCGCGTGACGTGGGCGGCGGCGGCGAAGGCCGCCTCGACCTTTTGCGAATCGCCGTAGTGATAGTCGAGCGCAACGTTTCCCGGCGCGTCGTCCCAAACGAGGGGCGCTTGCGGTTTCACCGCCTCGCTCGCCTTCATGACCGCCGGCAAGGGCTCGATGTCGAGCAGCACGGCCTCGGCGGCGTCCTTGGCCTGCAGCGCGGTTTCGGCGACGACGCACGCGACCGGATCGCCGACGAAGCGCACCTTGTCGGTCGGCAGCGACGGACGCGGCGGCGCGCCAAGCGGCCGGCCGTCCCGGTTCTTCATCGGCAGCGTCGATTTCAGCGGTCCGTAGCCGGTCAAGTCCGCTCCGGTATAGACGCCGAGCACGCCCGGCATGGCACGCGCCGCTGCAACATCGATGCTGCGAATACGCCCGTGCGCGTTCTGGCTGCGCACCATCACCGCATAGGCCTGTCCCGGAAATGCGACATCGTCGGTGTAGCGGCCTTGGCCGCGGACAAGCTTCGGGTCTTCGGTTCGCCGCACCGGTTGACCGACGCCGAACGCCTTGACCGCCCAGCCATCCAGCTCGTGCTGATAATTCATGAAGTCTTGCCCGTCCGATGTTCCGCGCGGCGCCTCTGCGTTTACAAAGAATTAAGGTTCCGCTGGCGTGCTTGAGATAGAGGAGCCGGCCCGCCCCGACAAGGTCGCGCCGCCGGAGGCGCCGCTGATGCCGATGATGGTTGCGCAGCTCCCGGGCGCTGCTAGACTTGACCGATTTGGCTCGACAAGGGTGCGCCGTCGACCTTTCGAGCTTCGGCGCGCGGGAAGGGGTTGGATGAATCACGAGGCCCGGGAGGCCGGCCGCCTCGATTCGGGCCGCGAGTCGGTGCCGCGGCGGCGCTCCGGCCGGCGGCGGGGTCGTCGTTCCGGTGTCGCGGACAGCAGGGACGGAGCCGGCCTCGCCTATGCGGCGCTCGATCTCGGCACCAACAATTGTCGGCTGTTGGTGGCGCGTCCGACGGCCGACGGCTTCCACGTCATCGACGCGTTTTCGCGCATCATCCGCCTTGGCGAAGGGGTCGCGGCGTCGGGCCGGTTGAGCGAGCCGGCCGTCGGCCGCGCCATCGAGGCGCTGCGAATCTGCCGGGACAAGATGCGCCAGCGCGGGGTGACCCGAGCGCGCCTGATTGCCACCGAGGCCTGCCGCAGCGCCGGGAACGGCGCGGAGTTCCGCGCCCGCGTCAAGGAGGAGCTCGGGCTCGAGCTTGAAATCATCGATGGCGAGACCGAAGCAAGCCTGGCGGCCGGGGGCTGCACGCCGCTCATTGATCCGCAGGCCGAGGGCGCGATTCTGTTCGACATCGGCGGCGGCTCGTCAGAGCTGGTGCGGCTCGGCCGCGCGGCGCCGGTTCGTCGCGGACCGCCGGCGCCCGATATCCGCGCCTGGATGTCGCTGCCGCTCGGGGTCGTGACGCTCGCCGAGCGCCACGGCGGCGTTGCGGTGACGCGCGACATCTACAAAACGATGGTGCGAGAAGTCGAGGCCATGATCGACGGCTTCGCCAGCGAGAACCGGGACGGGCTCGAGCGCATCCACATGCTCGGCACGTCGGGGACCGTGACGACGATCGCGGGCGTGCACTTGGCGCTGAAGCGTTACGACCGGCGGCTCGTCGACGGGTGCTGGATGAGCGAGGGCGAAGTCTCGGCTGTGGTCGAGCGGCTCCTGGCCATGACCTACCAGGATCGCGTGGCCAATCCCTGCATCGGCGTCGAGCGAGCCGATCTGGTGCTCGCCGGTTGTGCTATTTTTGACGCCATCCGCCGGGCGTTTCCGTGCGGCCGGCTGCGCGTTGCCGATCGCGGGCTGCGCGAGGGCATGTTGGTGCAGATGATGCGCGAGGACGGCGTCTGGGCGGCTGCCGAGGCATCCGCGTCGTGACTGCGCGAGACGGCAGCGGCCGGCGCGAGCTCAAGGTGCGGGTGAAGTCGGGCAAGGGCCGTTCGCTTTCCTCGAAGCTCTGGCTCGAGCGCCAGCTCAATGATCCCTATGTCGCGCGGGCCAAGCGCGAGGGCTATCGCTCGCGGGCGGCCTTCAAGCTCACCGAGATCGATGACAAGCACCATCTGCTCAAGCCCGGCGCGCGGGTCGTCGATCTTGGCGCGGCGCCGGGCGGCTGGAGCCAGGTCGCGGCGAAACGGGTAGGGGCGGGCGAGGGGCGCGGCCGCGTCATCGCCATCGATCGCCTCGAGATGGACCCGATCGCCGGCGTCGAGTTTCTGCATCTCGACTTTTTCGACCCGAGCGCGCCGGAGAAGCTGAAGGCCCTGCTGGCCGGGGAGGCCGACGTCGTGCTCTCGGACATGGCGGCGAACGCGACCGGCCATCGGCGCACCGATCATCTCAAGATCATGGCGCTGGTCGAGGTCGCCGCCGAGTTCGCCCGCGAGGTGTTGAAGTCGGGCGGCGCCTTTCTCGCCAAGGTTCTGCAAGGCGGAACTGAAGCGAAACTGTTGGCAAATCTCAAGCGCGACTTCGCCAGCATCAAGCACGTGAAGCCCGCCGCCAGCCGCGCGGATTCGGCCGAGCTTTATCTCTTGGCCACCGGTTTTCGCGGCAGCGCCGCCGATGCAGACTCAAACTGAGCGAGACTCTGATCTTTACCTCTCTCGGCTTGCGGGGAGAGGTCGGAACAAGCGCGCTCTTGCGCTTGTTCCGGGTGAGGGGGGCCTCTCCGCGAGTCTGAGCCTGTT
>JBKQHQ010000109.1:0-3385 GCA_052148715.1 Xanthobacteraceae bacterium
CGACGGTATACCCGCCGAGCAGGTCATCCTTGCCGCGGCGCTCGCCTCGCGCGCGGAAGATAAGGACACCATCGACCTGGCGGTCCTCAGCGGCGTGAAGGACGACAAAGTATTGAAGACTTATCAAATACTTCATTTCAAGCCGTTTGACCCCGTCGACAAGCGCACCGAGGCCACAGTCAAAGGCGCGGATGGCAAACAGTTCGACGTTGCCAAGGGCGCGCCGCAGGTGATTCTGAAGATGTCGACCAACGCCGGCGAGGTGACAACGGCCGTGGAGAAGGCCGTCAATGAATTTGCCGGGCGCGGCTTTCGTTCATTGGGCGTGGCCCGCGCCGATGAGAAAGGCAAATGGCGATTTCTGGGTGTGCTGCCGATGTCTGATCCGCCGCGCGAGCAGGCGAAAGCTACCATCGTTAGCGCCAGGCAGATGGGCGTGAGCGTTAAAATGGTTACCGGCGACCAGATCGCCATTGCGCGGGAAATGTCCAAGCAGTTGGGGCTGGGCGCCAATATCCTTGACGCCAGCGGTTTGGGCGACTCCAAGAAGCAAGAAACGCCCCAGGAAACAGAGCTAATCGAAAAAGCCGACGGCTTCGCCCAGGTATTTCCCGAGCATAAGTTCCACATCGTCGACATTCTGCAAAAGCGCGGTCATATCGTCGGCATGACTGGCGACGGGGTGAACGATGCGCCCGCTTTGAAGAAAGCGGATTGCGGCATCGCCGTTTCCGAAGCAACGGACGCGGCACGCGCGGCGGCCTCCATCGTCCTGCTGACGGAGGGGCTCTCCGTCATCATTGACGCGATCAAAGAAAGCCGCCGAATCTTCCAGCGGATGAACAGCTATGCCATCTACCGCATTGCCGAAACTCTTCGCGTGCTGTTTTTCATGACATTGGCAATCCTGGTTTTCAACTTCTATCCGCTAACCGCGGTGATGATTGTGATGCTGGCGTTGCTCAACGACGGAGCCATCCTGTCCATCGCGTATGACAACGTCCATTACAAGGACAAGCCCGAAGCGTGGAATATGCGGCTGGTGCTGGGGATTTCCACGGTGCTGGGCGTCATTGGGGTTGTATCCGCCTTTGGCCTGTTCTATCTCGGCGAGCGAGTCTTTCATCTCGACCGCCCGCACATTCAGACGCTGATGTACCTGAAACTGTCGGTGGCCGGGCATCTGACAATCTTCCTCACGCGCACGCGCGGTCCGTTCTGGTCGATCCGCCCGGCAAAGATGCTCTGGATAGCCGTGGTCGGAACGCAATTACTGGCGACTCTTATTGCGGTCTATGGTGTGTTCATGACACCGCTCGGCTGGGGTTGGGCAACGTTCGTCTGGGGATATGCCCTGGCTTGGTTCCTCTTGAACGACCGCGTCAAGCTGCTGGCCTATCGAATCTTTGACCCGACCAATGCCTCGTCCGTGATCAAAAAGCCAGTTGTTCCGATAGACGATACGGTTCACGCATCGGACACGCTGGATGGTCAAGTCACTCTAACCCGGATTATTCACGGTGTCTGTGATTCGGCGCGGAATTGAGCCCTTGTGTCTCGGATCGGCCAAAACGGGCTGATGCGGGCGCACGACCCCCTTACCCCCATTGTGGACAACCGGGTTGTGAGGGAATCAGGGACCGCACGAGAAGTTCAAGGACCGTTTGCCGACGGCTTGGTACAAGGGCCACCAAGGCCAATGGGCGGTCAGCTTCACCAGGATTCGGCGGGTGCTTTGCACGATCACCGCGGCGACCTTGATGACATGCGTTCGCCAGGTGCAGGGCTGGCCGACGCGGAGCACTTCCGGCAGGTTCTTGTCGTCGCGGGCGGCGTTGAGCAGGTTCATGGCGGCGGTGTGCAGCAGCAGGCGGAAGAAGTTGGCCATGAAGCGATGACAACTCAAGCGGTCCATCTTCAAACCGTTTTTCATTTCGTCCATGCGCTGTTCGCTTTCGCCGCGCTGGATGTAATCGTCATACTCGCGTTGGCCATCGTCGGATGAGACGACGTCGGGGCGGTTGGTGACGACAAAGCGCAGGTTGGTTCCCTGCTCATGGCACTCGGCCTTGGCGACGACCGTGCGAGTGCGGTCCCACGTTTCCGCCTGGTACGGGAAGCAATCGAACAACCGCTGCTTTTGCTTCGATTGTTCGTACCGCTCGACGGCTTGCTCCATCAAGCCCTCGGTCAGCTTCTTGAGCCGGGCGTTGGTGGAGAATCCGAAGGTGTAGGTCAGGCCGTTTTCCTCGCAAACCTCGTACATTTTGGGCAGACCGAAGCCCGCATCGCCGCGGACGTGAATGGCGATGTCGGGACGTGCCGCCCGCAGGGCGTTCACCACCCGCATCAGATCGTCCTCGGCGCCCAACGACGCATGCACCGTCCCCGGCCGAAGCCAGGCGACAAAGACGTGCTTGGTCGTCGGCTCGGAAATGATCAGGGGAAAATATTGGTATTGCCCGAAGTATCCGTGGAAGAGCGTGAGTTGCTGATGGCCATGGGTCGGATCATCCGTGGCGTCCAGATCGAGGGTGAGTGATGCGGGCAGCGTGCCCCCGTGCTTCTGCTTGAGCCGCTCAATGCCGGTGTCGATCAGGAAGTCGATCAGCTTCTGCAGCACCGCCGGCGTGGCCAGGTTCTCAAACCGGCTCAGCGTCGGCTGGCTGGCCAACGCCTTGCCGTCGGGAAGCCGATCGGTAATCAGCTTGAAAATCGGATCGTCCCGCAACGTATCGTGATCGTTGCAGTCCTCGTACCCGGCCAGGATGCCGAAAACTCTCTGCCGCAACATCGAATCCAGCGACTGCTCACGCGAAGGTTTGGGATCGAACAGACACTGGGCCATCCGTGCGGTGTACTTCCATCGCTGATCAAACTGCCGCAACGGCAACAGCCCGGCATCGGAAGAAAGCTGCCCTTCCCAGGGCTGGACAACCACCGGCAAATCTGCGAGAAAATCGAACGAAAGCTGTTGTGCACCCTGCGACGACATACGCGGCCTCCTTGCTCGGCTTAACTCTTCTTCGTCGAATGAATTAAACCACAAAGAGGCCCGTCGCGCGCGGGGGTCTAAGAATAATCCGGGCTAAGGGAAAAACCTGACGTTGAATTCGCACGATCCCAGCGCCAATCCCGCCCGGCCGCTTGCCGCATTAAGCAGCAAGCAACCAGGCGGAAATTTCCAGCCAGCAGTATCAGCACCGACTGGCGTCGGCGACTCAGCCGCTCCATCGAATCTCAATGGTCCATTGAAGCGGCCGAATGAAGGATTGAATAACCTGCTCGGCTTGTCGCTTCGCCCGTCCGGCCAATTGCGGATCGGCCGCCGCCATGGCGACAATCTCCTCCCCGCGCTGGTAAGCCCGATCGCTGAGGGCGGCAT
>JBKQHQ010000110.1:0-15769 GCA_052148715.1 Xanthobacteraceae bacterium
CGCATTCGCCTTGCCGTCATGGACATGTGGAAACCTTTCCGTTTGGCGACGAATGCACATGCACCGCAAGCGGCGATTTTGTTCGACAAGTTCCATGTCATCCGCCATCTGGGTGAGGCCTTGGATGCGGTTCGCAAGCGCGAGTATGCCCGGCTCGGGGGCCGCCAGCGCCGCTTCATCAAGGGCCAGAAATACACGCTGCTGTCGCGCAAGGAGAACCTCACGCTCGACGGCAAAAAAGCACTGAAGACGTTGTTGGCGGCGAACAAACGGCTCAACACGGCTTATGTTCTCAAGGAGAGCTTCGGCCAGCTGTGGAGTTACGAACGCGAAGGGTGGGCGCGGCGCTTCTTCGAGAACTGGCGTGCCGGCCTCAAGTGGCAGCGGCTCAAGCCCTATGAGAAATTCGCCGCGATGATCGATCGTCATTGGGACGGCATTGCGGCCTACTGCCAACTGGAGAACAAAGTCTCGCTCGGTTTCGTCGAGGGGCTCAACAACAAGATTCGGGTGATCCAACGCCGTGCCTATGGCCTGCGCAACGAGGATTACCTGCGGCTCAAAATCCTGACCTGCATGCTGCCCGCCGTATAGCCGGCCTCAGCCTTTCTCGAACTTCGTTCGCGAAGGGGCGACTTGCAAACAAGCCACCAGCCCAGTCCGCAAATCGGCATCGCCAGCACGCAGCATCGCTGTGGTCATGCCGCTTCGCTTGGACAACGCAAGCGTTGCCCACATGCCCACAGCCTCAACAGTAGCAGAAACACAAAGGGCATTGATCGAAATTGACAAAAAATAACCCACACGACTTCGCGATGAAGCCAAGTTTTGTTGCCGGCAACATCAATCGGAGTCCGCCCGGCAGCAATGCAAAAGGACAAAGCCATGATCGGCACCTATAGCGACAAGCAGCGCAAGACGCTTCTTGAAACCACTCGCCACGGCGTCGTTGCCGGTGTAGCCGGCGGCCTCGCCGAAATAGCGTGGGTTACGCTGTACGCTGCAGCGACAGGCACCGACCCTGCGACGTTGGCGCGCGGCGTAATGACTGCTACGGGGGTTAGCACGCTATTCCCAACCCCCGTAGCCTTAGGCGTGACGATCCATATGGCACTCGCCGTGGTGCTCGGGATCGCGCTCTCATTTGGCTGGCGAGCCCTATCATCGCATCGCCTGGAAATGGCCAGTCCACTTCCGTTCGTGCTCGCGGCGCTAGTCGGCGTCTGGGCAGTCAATTTCTTCGTTGTGCTGCCGATCATCAGTCCCGCGTTTGTTCACCTGGCGCCCTATCCGGTCAGCCTGATGTCGAAGGTGCTGTTCGGGTTCGCGGCGGCGGAGGCATTTCGTAGACAGGCCTCGGCACGGAAAGCTCAGCCGAGCCCGCATTACACGAAGCCTGTCATGGTCTGGGCGCGTATGGCGGCGCCTCGGCGCTATGACCGAAACGATGCGCCGCCTGCCTAGTAGCGACACTGGAGTGAAGCAAATGCAGATCGGAGTGATTGGGCTCGGCCGCATGGGCGGCAATATCTCTCGCCGCCTGATGAAGGCGGGGCACCACTGCGTGGTGTTCGATTCCAACGCCAAGCCGCGCGAGGCGCTGGCAAAGGAAGGTGCTTCAGCCGTGGGCTCGCTTGCGGCGGTGGTGAAGGCGCTCGGGGAAAAGCCGCGTGCCGTTTGGGTGATGTTGCCTGCCGGTCGGATCACCGAAGAGACGGTCGAGCGTCTCGGCAATCTGCTGGAGCCGGGCGATGTCATCATCGATGGCGGCAATTCCTTCTACAAAAACGACATCCGACGCGCCAAGAAATTGGCCGAGAAGCGCATTCGCTATGTCGATTGCGGCACGTCCGGCGGCGTCTGGGGCATCGACCGCGGCTATTGCATGATGATTGGCGGCCCGAAGGAGGCTGTTGATCACCTCGATCCGATCTTCGCGGCGCTCGCTCCCGGGCTGGGCGATATCCCGCGCACACCGGGCCGCGAGAAAGGCGATCCCCGCGCCGAGCGCGGCTACATTCACGCCGGGGCGTCCGGCGCCGGGCACTTCGTCAAGATGGTGCATAACGGCATTGAGTATGGATTGATGCAGGCCTACGCTGAGGGTTTCGACATCCTGCGCAACAAGGACTCGAAGGATCTGCCCGAGGACGAGCGCTTCGTGCTGAACATGCCGGATATCGCGGAGGTCTGGCGGCGCGGCAGCGTCATCTCATCTTGGCTGCTTGACCTCGGCGCCTCCGCGCTGGCGAAGGATGCGCAGCTGAAGGATTTCTCCGGCTTCGTCCAGGATTCCGGCGAGGGTCGCTGGACCATCGAGGCAGCGATCGAGGAGGCGGTCCCGGCGGACGTGCTCTCCTCAGCGCTCTACGCCCGGTTCCGCTCGCGGCACGAGCACACCTTCGGCGAAAAGCTGCTCTCGGCCATGCGCTTCGGCTTCGGTGGGCACATCGAGGGTAACGAGCCCATTGACCCCGAACCAAAGCCGCCAGAGTCGCAGGGTCACTCCTCGACACGGACCGCTGCTGAGTAACACCATGCCCGCCAACCAGCCGGCCCGATTTCCTCCGACCGCGCAAGTGGCGTCGGCGCCGCGGTGCCAGCCGAGCCCGGCCGATCCGTGCGCTATGGTGATCGTCGGCGCCGGCGGGGATCTGACCAAGCGCCTGGTGGTGCCTGCGCTCTACAACCTCTCGCGCACCAAGGTGCTGCCGGAGAAGTTTGCATTGATAGGTGTGGACCTCGCGGAGAACACCGCCGAGAGCTGGCGCGACCATCTGTACGACACGCTGAAAACCTTCGTCGGGAACGCAGCCGCGGAGTTCGAGATCCAGCAGATCGACGAGGCGGCGTGGAAGCGGCTCGCGGCGAAAATGTCTTATGTCCAAGGCGACCTAACCAAGCCGGAGCTCTACGAGAAGATCCGCGGCACGTTGGACCAGGCGGAGAAGACCCATGGTACGCAGGGCAACGCCATCTTCTACCTCGCAATCGCCGACCGGTTCTTCGGCACCGTGGTGGAGCAACTCGGCAAGGCGAAGCTCACCGATCAGACCGAGGACCGGAACGGGACGCATCGGTTCTGGCGCCGCGTGGTGATCGAAAAGCCCTTCGGCCATAGCCTGGACTCGGCACGCGAGCTGAATGCCCGCATCCTGCGCACGCTGCAGGAGGACCAGATCTTCCGGATCGACCACTTTCTGGGAAAGGACACGGTGCAAAGCATCATGGCATTCCGCTTCGCCAATGGTCTGTTCGAACCGATCTGGAACCGCGACCGGATCGATCACGTGCAGATCACCGTGGCGGAGACGGTGGGCGTGGAACGGCGCGGCAAGTTCTACGAGGGAACGGGAGCGCTGCGCGACATGGTTCCGAATCACGTGTTCACGCTGCTTTCGATGGTGGCCATGGAGCCGCCGACGGGCTTCGACGCCGCTTCGATCCGAACAAAGAAGGCGGAAGTATTCGCCGCGATGCCCGCCGCCAAGCCGGCACGAGCGGTGCGCGGCCAGTATGGGGCCGGCACGGTGCTGGGCAAACAGGTGAATGCCTATCGGAAAGAGCCGAACGTGGCGGCGGGTTCGAACATCGAGACCTATGCTGCAATGCAGCTCGAGATCGATAATTGGCGTTGGGCCGGCGTGCCCTTCTATTTCCGCACCGGGAAGCACATGTCGCGGCGGACGACGGAGATCGCGATCCGTTTCAGGCAGGCGCCCTACGCAGCGTTCCAGGATACCCCTGTCGATAATCTGCGACCCAACTGGCTGGTGCTGCGCATCGCGCCGGACGAGGGAATCTCTCTTCAGTTCGAGGTGAAGCGTCGAGGGCCGGTCGTGGACCTAGCCGCCGTGAAAATGGACTTCCGCTATGATGACTGGTTCCCCAAGGAGCCGAATGTCGGCTACGAGACGCTGATCTATGACATCATGATCGGCGACCCGACGCTATTCATGCGTGCCGACATGGTAGAGCAAGCTTGGCGCGTCGTGCAGCCGGTGCTCGACGCCTGGGCCAAGAAAGGTGCGGCAGGTCTGCCGATCTATCCAGCAGGAAGCGCAGGACCGAGCGAAGCGGATGCGCTTCTGGCGCAAGATGGTCGACGCTGGAGGAGCGTCCACGGCGATGACGATGGACAATCAATATGAGCCGCGCGCACCCGGTGCCATTCAAATGTTCAGCCGTCATTTCCGATGTCGATGGCACATTGGTGACTGATGACAAGGTGTTGACCGCAGGCGCCCAGGCGGCCGTTGCGGAACTGCGCGCAAGCGGAATCATTTTTTCGATTATCAGCAGCCGGCCGCCTCTCGGGTTGCACATGCTGTTCGGGCCCCTTGTAATAACGACGCCAGTGGGCGGATTCAATGGCGGGGTCATAGCAACGCCAGATCTTACCGTGGTCAGGAAACATCTGCTGTTGCCTCAGGTTGCTTCGCGCGCGGTGGACAGACTTAGTGCACACGGAATACAGGTCTGGGTTTTCAGCGGGCAGGACTGGCTGGTGCGCGACCCCGACGGTCCTTATGTCCAGTTAGAGGAACGCACGATAGGGTTCCGGCCGACGATCGTTGAGGATTTCGGCTCTGCCCTCGAGGCCGCTGCCAAGATCGTCGGCGTCAGCAAGAATTTCGACGTTCTCGAACAGTGCGACCACAATGTGCGGGCCGCGCTCGGCGACAGCGCCTTCGTCGTCCGTTCGCAGCTCTACTACCTCGACATCATCCACCCGCTCGCCAATAAGGGTGCGGCATTGTCGGAAATCGCGAAGCTGCTGGGAATTCCGTTGGCGGAAATCGCCGTCATTGGTGACGGCGGCAACGATGTCGCGATGTTCGAGCGAGCTGGTCTCAGCATTGCTATGGGTAATGCCAGTCCGCAAGTGCAGCGAAAAGCGGATTTCGTGACGGACAGCAATAGCGACGATGGCTTCGCCAATGCGATCGAGCGGTTCATCCTCGGTGGCGGCCGTTCGCATGCGCGCCTTGAAGCGGCGAAAGCAGGAGATCGCGCATGGTAACGCCCGCTTGCGCCGCATCGAAAATCTCGCTCGTTCTGGCCGACGTCGACGGCACGCTCGTTACTGCGGAGAAAGTGCTTACGTCGCGCGCGAGAGCTGCCGTGAAGGCTCTTCAGACCGCAGGAATCGCCTTTGCCATTACCAGCGGTCGTCCGCCGCGCGGCATGGCGATGCTCATCAATCCGTTGGCTCTGCAAACTCCGGTTGCCGGATTCAACGGTGGAATCTTCGTCAAGCCCGACATGACCATCATGGAAGAGCACGTGCTTGCCGCCGACGCCACAAAGCGTGCCCTGGAGGTCATTCTCCAGAACAAGATGGATGTGTGGTTTTACAGCGGCAAGGACTGGCTTGTTCGTGATCCCAACGCGCCCCATGTGGCGCGGGAGCAATGGACCGTCAAGTTCGCCCCGACCGTCGTCGAGAATTTCGAAGACGTGCTGGGTCGCGCGGTCAAGATCGTCGGCGTGAGCGACGATCACGACCTGGTGGCGCGCTGCGAAAGGTCTGCCCAGGAAGCGCTCGGCGCAAAGGCGTCAGCGGCCCGTTCGCAACCTTACTATCTCGACGTCACCCACCCGGATGCCAACAAAGGAACCGTCGTTACAACGCTGTCAAAACTCCTTTCGATCCCGACCAACGAGATCGCCACGCTCGGGGACATGCCGAACGATGTGCTGATGTTTCGTAAGAGCGGGCTGAGCATCGCAATGGGCAATGCCAGCCCGCAGGTGCAGACCCAGGCTGATCTGGTGACCGACTCCTATGACGATGAAGGCTTCGCCAAGGCGATCGAGCGGTTCATCTTGTCCCGCACCAGCCCCGCCTTGTCGAGGGCGTCATGAAGCCGATCGTTGTCGCGACTTCCATTCTTGCCGCCGATCTGCGGCGAAGCTTGCTTCACAGCCAATTCGAAGCTCTGGAGGAGCCGGGCCGGGACGAAAATCCCATCATCGTCTCGATCGAGCCGCAACCGCGCGAGATCGTCGCGCAAATCTTGTCAGCGCTGAATGTGGTCGAACGCGCTCAGCCGGCCAAGCGAACATCTCTGAGATCATCCGTCCTTGGCGCATGGACGAACCCGTAAGGAGCCGCCGATGCCCGCCACGCTGTCACCCGATCCGCTGCAGGGGACGCCAGCCAAGCTGTCGCCCGATCTCCCGGAGGAGATGCCGCCCACGCTGTCGCCCGATCTGCTGGAGAAAATGGACGCGTATTGGCGCGCGGCGAACTATCTTTCGGTCGGGCAGATCTATCTAAAAGACAACCCGCTGCTCGAATCCCCGCTCAGGCTCGAACATATCAAGCCGCGCCTGCTTGGCCATTGGGGCACGACGCCGGGATTGAACTTTATCTATGTTCACCTCAACCGGTTAATCAAAGAGAACGCTCTGAACATGATGTACGTCGTCGGTCCGGGTCATGGTGGCCCGGGCATCGTGGCGATGACCTATCTCGAAGGGTCGTACACCGAACGCTATCCGGCGATCGAGCGGGACCGGAATGGGCTGCAGCGGCTGTTTCGCCAGTTCTCCTGGCCTTACGGAGTTCCCAGCCACGTATCGCCAGAAACTCCCGGCTCAATTCACGAAGGTGGAGAGCTCGGCTATTCCCTGGTCCACGCCTATGGCGCCGCTTTCGACAATCCGGACCTGATCGTCGCCTGCATCATCGGCGACGGCGAGGCCGAGACGGGCGCACTTGCCACGAGCTGGCACTCCAATAAGTTTCTCAATCCTACACGTGATGGGGTGGTTCTTCCTATCTTTCATCTCAACGGGTTCAAGATCGCAAATCCGACCGTGCTCGCGCGCATTAGCCGGCAGGAATTGACTGACCTTATCCGCGGTTACGGCTATGAACCGCATTTTGTGGAAGGCGACATCCCCGCGGTGGTGCATCAAAGTCTGGCAGGCGCGCTTGATACGGTCCTGGCGGAGATTCACGAGATCCAGAAGGCGGCGCGTTCCTCACCGGATACGGTGGAGCGGCCGCGTTGGCCCATGATTGTGTTCCGCACGCCAAAAGGCTGGACCGGGCCAAAGTTCGTCGACGGCGAGCCGGTCGAGGGGACCTGGCGCGCGCATCAAGTCCCGCTTGCTGATCTCAAGAACCCCGAACATCTCAAGCAGCTGGAAGATTGGATGAAGAGCTACCGGGCGCACGAATTGTTCGACGTACACGGTAAGTTCCGCGAGGAGTTCGCCGCGCTTGCCCCGACGGGTCATCGCCGCATGGGCTTCAATCCGCACGCCAATGGGGGAGAATTGCTGCAGCCTCTAGCGATGCCGCACTTTCAAGAATATGCCGTGGCGCTGTCCAAGCCAGGCAGCGTCGAGGCAGAATCAACGCGGATTCTCGGAAATTTCCTGCGCGACGTGATGAAGCTCAATCTCGATAAAAAGAATTTCCGGATCTTTGGGCCCGACGAGACGGCTTCGAATAGGCTTGATGCCGTCTATGAAGCCTCCGGCAAGGAATGGATGGCTGAGGTCGAAGACGTCGACATCAATCTCAGCGTCACGGGGCGCGTCATGGAGGTGCTGAGCGAGCATCTGTGCGAGGGCTGGCTCGAAGGATATCTCCTCACCGGACGTCATGGCTTTTTCTCGTGCTACGAGGCCTTCATCCACGTCATCGACTCGATGTTCAACCAGCATGCAAAATGGCTCAAGGTCAGCAGAAACATTCCCTGGCGAAAGCCGATCGCGTCGCTGAATTACCTGCTCACGTCACATGTCTGGCGCCAGGATCACAACGGCTTCTCCCACCAGGATCCTGGCTTCATTGATCATGTGGCAAACAAAAAAGCCGACATCGTGCGCATCTATCTACCGCCCGACGCAAACTGCCTGCTGTCGGTGGCGGATCATTGTTTGCGCAGCCGCAACTACGTGAATTTGATCATCGCCGGCAAACAGCCGGAGTGGCAGTGGCTCGACATTGATTCGGCCGTTCGTCACTGCACCGCCGGTGCGGGCATTTGGCGATGGGCCAGCAACGATGTCGGCGATCCCGACGTGGTAATGGCCTGCGCCGGCGACGTGCCGACTATTGAGACGTTGGCCGCCGTGACTCTCTTGCGCGAGTATGTCCCTGATATTCGCATCCGTGTCGTGAACGTGGTGGATTTGATGGTTTTGCAGCCTCAATCCGAGCATCCCCATGGTCTGGAGGATCAAGATTTCGATGAGTTGTTTACGACGGACAAGCCGGTAATCTTCGCCTTCCATGGCTATCCCGCGATGGTCCACAAGCTGACCTACCGGCGGCACAATCATGACAATATTCACGTGCGCGGCTATAAGGAGGAGGGCACGACTACGACGCCCTTCGATATGGTCGTGCTGAACAATCTCGATCGCTACCAACTGGCTTTGGACGCCATCCGACGAATTCCACGCTTCAGCGATCAGCTCGACAAGGCAACCGCGCGTTACTGGGCGGCCATGGAGCGCCACAAGCTCTATATCAGCGAGCATGGCGACGACATGCCGGAAGTGCGCAATTGGCGCTGGACCTTCTGAGCACGGTGTTTCCATTGGAATGCGCATGACGGACGCTGAATCAGGATTGAATGTCCTTGCGCTGAACAGCGGCTCTTCTTCGCTCAAATGCGGATTGTTTTGCGTTGGACCGTCACGTTCGATCGCACCTGCCAACCATATGGGCCAGAATGCGGTCGACGAGGCGCTGTCAAACGTCGGGGCTGGTTGCCAAGCCATGTTCGAGCGCCTTTTGATCAGCAGCGGGTGACGAGCTCGATGGTTGACGGGTCTTCGATCTATCCGGCCTTCCGCTCGAGATCCGGAGCACCTGGTTACGGCAGAGCTCATGCGAGGTGCCACTCACGACAAGCGTCATCGGCTCGCCTTTTTCCAGAGTCGCTTCGAGGCATTGCTTGGCCTGGTCAATCCTCATCCTGAGGCGTCGGCCACGCCACTGAAGGGCGAAGCCAAGGCTGCTCCAACCCGCCGGCAGTTGCGGGTCGATGGCCAAGCCGTCGTTCCGCAATGACAGTCCAGCGAAACCGAACACCGCCGTCAGCCAGACCCCGCCGAGAGCGGCAATGTGGATACCGCCGTCAATGGCCACATGAGTATCCGCGAGATCAATCGCTGCGGTCTGCCGAAAATAGCGCAGTGCCATTTCGGAGTAGCCTAGTCGAGCAGCGACGAAAGCGTGCATGGCGCGGCTCAGCGAACTGCCGTGGCCACAGCGAGGTTCGTAGTAGCGGAAGTTCGCTGTCCCCGTGTCGCCAACGAACTCCTCCGGCAGCAGCCCGAGAAGCGCGACGACATCGGCCTGTTTTATCACCTGGGATCCTTGGGTCCGCTCCCGCCCGAGCACCACGTCCATTGGTACGGAGCGACCTGCGTAGTCCGCCAGATCGATCTCTTCGAGAGCGAAATAGCTCGCAAACTGCTCAAACAGCCCCGTTTTCGGATCGAAGCCGGTCGCTATCGTATCTGCGGCGCTCCGCCACTGGTTTAGTTCAGCGTCATCCAGGCTGAGGCGGCTTGAAAGGCTTTTCCAGCACTCGGGCCAGCGCTCGCGTAGGAGCGCCGCTACATCAATCGCGCGCCGGATGTTCCAGCGTGCCATGACGTTGGTGAACGCGTTGTCATCGACATGTTCGTGATACTCGTCCGGCCCGATGACGTCGCGGATATGGCGGTAACCGTCCGCTTCCAGTAGAGCCCGGCTGGCCCAGAATCGACCCGTCTCGAGAAGAATCTCGGCACCGGCGTCGCGCAGAAACGTCTCATCTCTAGTCGCCTGCCAGTATTGCCAGACCGCATAGGCGACGTCCGCACTAATGTGCTGCTCCTCCCTGCCGGAGAGGATATCGATAACCTGCCGATCCGCACCGATAACCTGCTCCGGAGTGGTCTCAGCACCGCTATCGGCGGACTCCCAAGCGTAGAGGGCACCGCGCCAGCCCATCCTTGCCGATTTCGCCCGCGCAGAAGCGAGGGTGCGGAAGCGATACATGAGCAGTGCGCGGGCGGCTTCCGGCCAGGTCAGGATATAAAAGGGCAGAAGGTAAATCTCAGTGTCCCAGAACACGTGCCCATGGTAATCGTCGCCAGTCAACGCGCGGGCACCGATCGACACGCGCTCGTCTGCCGGATTGGCGGCGCTGTTCAGATGGTAGATAGCGAACCGCAGTGCTTGCTGTGCGTCGTCGTCGCCGTCGACCTCGACGTCGCTGCACTGCCAGCGACTTGCCCAGGCCGTCTCGTGGTCCGCCAACACGCCGCGCCAGCCGAGGTGGCGCGCAACATCAAGCTTATCTCGTGCCCCTCTGCCTGGGTCCGAATCTTGAGTGTCGCTCCGCGCCACGGCGACAGTGCGCTCGAAACACACAATCTGTCCGGCGCGTGCTTTCCAGCTCCAGGACCATGTCAACTGGGCGATGGCGGTCGCCGCAAGATCGTGGCCGTCGATCTGCAGCGACGACGCGGTAGCCATAGCGACGCTCTTGCCGGAATGTTGGGTGCGCCACACGCCGAGATCCTGATCGAGCCGTTCAGAGACGAGCCCGAGATTGATACCCTCAAACGACGCTTCCAGCGTGACCTCCACCTCTCCGTTCTCGACCTCCAATTGGATTAGCTGCAGCCCAACCGCGCGCTCACCTATGGACACAAGGCGCAACGTGCGTAACCGGATGCATACGCCAGGGGCCTTCAGGAGGCCGGATTCGGCGAGCAATGCGCCCCGCTTCAAATCGAGCGTCATGCGGTGGGACGATGCATCCCCAGGATGATGCACCAGAGGCCTGCCAGACAGCGATATACGGACTTTCAGCCAGTCAGCGGCCGGGACAAGCTCCGGGATGGCCGGTTTGGTGCCGAGCTTGTCGAACAACCCGGCGACATAGGTGTGCGGCGGCACGACCCAACGCGCTCCCCGCGTAATGGCCCGCGCGCCCCTTATTCCTAAGAAGCCATTGCTGATCGCAAAGCGTGACTCAAGGCTGCCTTCGCGAAGCGGATCGTAACCCACCGCTTCAAGGACCCAAGCCGCATCTGCGGTCGGTTTGAGGGCGTGATCCATCATTCCCGGCTCCATCATGTCGCCCGGTGGCTGAGCCGACCGTCGACCAGTGCGTCGATGGCAACATCGTCCAGGCTCGTCACCACCAAATCCGCCCCTGCGGCCCGCAGCTCGGAAGCGTCCTTCAGTCTGGCGACACCGAGCGCCGCCATGCCGCCGGCGCAGGCTGCCTCGATGCCAGCGGGCGCGTCCTCGACTACGAAGCAGTGTGCGGGCGCAACGTGCAATTCCGCGGCGGCGAGCAGGAAAATTTCCGGGTTTGGCTTGCCCCGCCGCAAATCGCGACCGCAGACATTGGCGGTGAAGACTTCGAGCAGACTCCGGCCGGAGTCGAGATGGATCTGCCGCATCATTTGGTTGGCGTTTTTCGAGGAAGATGCGACCGCCATAGGCCACCCCAGCGCGCCGACCGCCTGAACGAAACGGAGAGCATCGGGGAACGCAGCGACACTCCCGGCATGTATGAGTTCCATGAGCCGTTTCTGCTTGTGCTCGGCATAGATAACAGCCTGCCGTTCGGCGTCCGACACACCCAACGCCTCTAGTGCAGCACGCGCGCCGCTGAGACGTGGTTTGCCAGCAACATGCGCCTCATACATGGCGGTCGTGAAGCGACCCGGGTCAGCGAAACCTTTGAGAGCTTCGCGCCAAGCTTGCTCATGGGGGGACGCGAGCAAGACACCATCAACGTCGAAAATGCCTGCGGTCAGCGCTTTGGGATGGTCGGACCAGGGTCTAGCTAGTTCGAGGATGGTCATAAGTTGATGCACCTAGGGCACGAGAACAGCGGCGCCGAGCACCGGCCGGACAGCTTTTTCTGCGAGTTCCGATCCGTCATTGGCATCAAGATACTGGCATCCATCGTCCCTCTCCTTAATCCCGGCCCTTTAGCGGCCAGCGCACTCAAGATCTCAGTTCGCGAGCTGCTTGCGGATCGACTTCAATTCGCGAAGGCGCTTTGCGCTCGTTTTCGGGAAGGCCATTTTAAGTCCGTCGAAGGTATCGAGGACAATTTGGGATACAATCAGTCGAGCATTCTCTTTGTCGTCGGCGGGAACGACGTACCAGGGCGTGTGACCGGTGCTCGTCGCAGTGAGGCATTCCTCATAGGCCTCCATGTAGTCCTTCCAGAATTTTCTCTCGGCAATATCTGCTGTGCTGAATTTCCAGTTCTTTTCCGGTTCGTCGATGCGTGCCAGGAAGCGCTTTCGCTGCTCCTCCTTCGAGAGGTGAAGAAAGAATTTGATGATGCGGGTTCCGTTGCCTTGGAGGTGTTTCTCCAAATCCACGATCGAACGATACCGGTCGTGCCAGACCTTCTTGTCGTGATGCGGCGTGTCCGGGATCGCTTCGCTGCGGAGGATCTCGGGATGGACGCGGACGATCAGTACCTCCTCGTAATAGGATCGGTTGAAGATACCAATCCGCCCGCGTTCCGGTAGATCTCGGCTGGTGCGCCAGAGAAAATCGTGTTCCAATTCGGTGGTGCTGGGATGCTTGAAGCTGAATACCTGGCAGCCCTGCGGATTGACCCCGGACATCACGTGCTTGATGGCGCCGTCCTTTCCGGCCGCATCCATCGCCTGAAAGATCAGCAGGATAGCGTAGCGATTGGCTGCGTAGAGAAGCTGCTGTTGCGCGCTTAGTTTCGCAACGTGCTCTTCCAGAAGTGTTTGGTATTGCTCCTTCGACTTGTACACGGGCTTCACGGTCGTCGGCCACTTCTTGAGATTGACCTCGTCTCCTTCGGCCACGCGAAAGTCCTTTGAATGTATCTTCATCATCTTCCTTACAGCGGTACTCGCCGCTCAAATAGTTCTTTGGTTCACTTGGCGGTTTATGGCGTCGAATCCGACGGCGTCTTGGCTTTGGCTTCAGGCTGAGGTGCGGCTTTGGGTTCCCGCCGAGGCTCGGCTTTGGCTTTGGAATCGGCTTTGGCTGCAGGCCTGGGGTCGGATTTGGCTTCGTGCTTGGGCTCGGCTTTGACTGGATCGAAAATCCGATACGCGAGCAATTTCACGCCGTCATTCACGAGGAACCAAGCGAGCGCGTAGCCCCAAACGAACAGTGCCCAACCCCAACCGAGGGGCGTCATGAACACTCCATACACCGCAATCAGGGTCGCGACCATTTGCGTGCCGAGCACCGCGCCCCATAAGATCCGCGCCGGGCGTATAGACCAGAACGGGCCGCGGGTGCGCGTCAGGAAAATCGTCAGATGTCCGGCCACGGACAGCTTCAGGTACATCAGTGTCTGGATGTGCGCACGGTCGAGGTGAAATACGCGTTCGCCAAGATAAAATAGGCCAAACGCGGATAGGACACCGATGATGCCCAGAACCGTGGCGATTCCCAGCACCACCGGCATGTTCCAGGCCTCGGGCTGGTCCTTGTAATGAACGTTGTCATAGGCAATGGACAGGATGGCGCCGTCGTTGAGCAACGCCAGCATCACAATCATCACCGCCGTCAATGGATAAAAATTGAAGACCAGGATCGCCAGCGTCATGAACAACAGCACGCGCAGCGTCTCGGCGATGCGGTAGATAGCGTAGCTGTTCATCCGTTGGAAGATACGGCGGCTCTCCTAGATCCCATCGATGATCTCCGACAGGCCGGGCGTCATCAGCACGATGGCCGCCGCCGCGCGCGCGGCATCTGTCGCGCTCGAAACCGCGATGCCGCAGTCGGCTTTCTTCAGCGCGGGCGCGTCATTCACCCCGTCGCCGGTCATGCCGACGATGTGGCCGCGCTTTTGCAGGACATCTACGATGTGGAATTTGTGTTCGGGGAACACCTGGGCGAAACCGTCGGCCTTCTCGATGGAGTCGGCCAGCTGCGCCGTCTCTTGATGCTTCGTATCACCGAACCCGCCGGCGTCGAGGATATTGGTGCCCATCCCCAGTTTCTTGGCGGTTTCCTGGGCGATGGCCAGCGCGTCGCCGGTCACCATCTTGACTTTCACGCCCATCTGTCGCGCGGTCGCGATGGTTGCCTTGGCGTCCTCCCGTGGCGGATCGAACAGGGGAAGCACACCCAGAAACCGCCATTTGCCATCTCCGTCGGCGCGCGCCACGCCCAACGAGCGAAAGCCGCGCGCCGCGAAATCGTTGACCGCCTTGTCGACGGCGGGCTTCACCTCTGCGGCATCGGTAGACAACGCCAAGATCACCTGCGGCGCGCCCTTCGTAACCTTGAATGTCTTTCCGTCCGGGCCCGTGACGGCGGCCTCGGTGCGTTTATGCACCGGGTCGAACGGCTGGAAATGGCCGAGCTTGTAGCCTTTCAAGGCCTCATCGTTTTTCAGGCCGCCCAGAACGGCCAGATCGATGGTGTCGTTATTGTCGGCGCGCGACGCCAGCGCGGCAGCGAGGATCACCTGCTCGGCGGGAATCTTGTTCACGCTGAATGGATCGCCCAGCGTCAGCTTGTTCTGGGTCAGGGTGCCGGTCTTGTCCGCGCACAGCAAATCTACGCCCGCCAATTCCTCGATCGCCACCAACCGGGTCACGATCGCCTTCTTCTTCGCCAGCAGGCGCGCGCCGACCACCATCGTCACCGACAGCACCGTGGGCATCGCCACGGGGATCGCGGCTACGGTCAGCACCAGGGCGAACTGCAAGGTGGTGAGGATCGGATCACCGCGGAAGATCGCGAAGGCAATGATCGTCGCCACCAGAACCACCGCGAGGATGATCAGGTAGTTGCCGATTTTGAGCACCGCGCGCTGAAAGTGGCTGACGGTTTGCGCCCCCTGCACCAGTTCCGCGGTCTTGCCGAAATAGGTGTTCGCACCCGTGGCATAGACCAGCGCGCCGATCTCGCCCTGACGAACGATCGAACCGGAGAACACTGCCTCGCCGGATTTGCGCGTGACGGGCAGCGACTCGCCCGTCAGCGCGGACTGATCCACTTCGATCGGGTCGCCTTCCAGCAAGCGCGCATCCGCCGGCACGATGTCGCCCATACGCACGCGGATGACGTCGCCTGGCACCAGCTCGCGCGCCGCCGGGGTGACCCACTTGCCGTCGCGTTTCACCCTGGCCTTGATCGCTAGCGTGGCCTTCAAGGCCGCGATGGCGTTGCCCGCCTGGTGCTCTTCCCAGAACCCGACCAGGGCGTTGGCCAGAAGCAGAACCAGGATGATACCGAAGTCCGGCCAATGCTGGGCTACCGCCGACAGGATCACCGCCGCTTCGATCATCCACGGGATGGGACCCCAGAAGTAGGAGAGGAATTTCAGGAGCTCATTGGTCTTATTTTCTTCAATCTCGTTCGGCCCATATTGGGTCAGCCGTTTCTGCGCCTCGGCCGGAGTGAGGCCGTCCGATGACGACTCCAACTTTTTCTCCACCTCGCGCAGGGGCAAAGATTTCAAATCGTCCGTCGCAACGGCCTTCAATTTAGAGGGGATTGGATGGCCAGCACTGGGTTTCATCGTCGGTATTCTTTGGATCTTAGCGTTTCACGTTTGTGAATTGCAGCAGCGTCTCCCCGAAAAAGCTCCACATGCCCAAGGATATCGACGCCGCCTTAGATGGAGTGGTCAAAAGAGAACAGACTCGATCTGGTTAGATCGGCAAAAAATGGCCGCGTCTTAGTCCGGCGTCACGCCGAAATCTAAACGGGCTCCGGTTGCTCACCACGCCCAGGCAACCGGAGCATTTTTATTCCCGCGCCAGG
>JBKQHQ010000111.1:0-116064 GCA_052148715.1 Xanthobacteraceae bacterium
GGTCATGCCGCTTCGCTTGGACAACGCAAGCGTTGCCCACATGCCCACAGCCTCAACAGTAGCAGAAACAACAAAGGGCATTGATCGAAATTGACAAAAAATAACCCACACGACTTCGCGATGAAGCATTAAAGGATTGCCTTCATCTCTGAATCTCTCGGGATGCTAGCCGTTCAGTGAGCCTGCGCCGTCAACGCGTTCCAGGCGGCGAGAGAGTCCATGTAGTCTCTCCAGTGCGCGATCTTCCGGTTTTCGATCTTGATGATCGAGCAGAACCGATTGTTATACTTCGCGCCCGTTGCGAGGATCGTCCCATGGACCTCGTATTCGATGACGACGACACGGCCGTCGTCTGTCTTGTGGACAACCAACTTATCGGCAGACTGAAGCGCGATGTTGTCGACATAGCCCCTAAACGCGGCCATCAGGTCGGTCCGCCCCTTGATGACGCGAGGCCAACCGCGGACCTCGTAGAGGACCTCGTAGACGACGTCGTCGGTGACGACGTCAAAGAAGTGCTCGCCATCGACGAGGTTGCCCAGTGCCCTTCGAACCAGATCGAAGTAAGGGGCGGCGGGTTCGTAGGCAGCGTATTTCGGATTCGGCATTCCGGACTCTCCATGCGCTTCGCAAGGTTGCTTACTAAAGGGTAGCTACATATAATTTGAAAGCTGATTTCGAGGAAGAAGGCACTTTAGGTCCGCTCTGGTCGCGAGCAGCCGGGAGCGCCGAGCCGGAAACTGGGCGCGGTCGCGCGATCGCTTGGGCCTCGTTTTGGCCACGTGCTTCTCACGCTTGATCCGTACCTGTCGCCGCGGCCAGCATCGACAGCCCCCAACCGGGATGGCGAACGAGATAGAACATGAAGGCCAGAACGCAAACGATAATAAACAGGTAGGTGGCAACGGCTGCGGTCAGGTTGACGAGCGACACGGGGATCACGACCGCGTCTCCTGCGATTGCAATGTCGCTAACGGCCGCTTTGAGGACGATGCCCTTGAAGTCGTCCTTGAAGCGATAGACAGGCCGCGCCGCCAGATAAGCCTTGATTCCCGCCGCCATCGCCTTGCCGGCTGCCGCCTCGATCCGCTCGCCGAGCCTCGTATCCTGTCGATCCATGCGCTGGGCGAGGCCGCCGCCCACAGCCTTGAGAGACTCGACCTTCACGTCGTCCGCATCGAAAAAGAGCTCTCCGCGCGCGCCGTCATAAACCGGTACGCCCCGGACAGAGGCCGTCGCCGCAAGGACCTGTCCGAGTGCGGCGGCACGAAGCTCGACGCGCAGCGCAATCCGGCCTTCTGCAATCGTTACGCCGGTTCGCTCGACGGTCACGCCCTTGAAATCCCGCGGGAGCTCGCGGTTGGCTCGCTCCTGGAGTTGCGTTGCGGTCAACACAATCGTTGTCTTGCCGAAGGCGCTCCACAGCGCGCCCACAAGGGCGAGCGTGCCGAGCGCCACGATGGCAATCCACGCAAGTCGTCGCTTGGTCATGCCGCGCTTATACTTCAATCTGCCGCCGGGCGCAGACTCAATTGCCATCCCGGCAAGCGGGGTCTACGCGCAACAAAAATGGATCGGTAACGTTCGACAAGACCTGACAAGTATCGGCGGCGAGGCCGGACAGGCGGAAGCGAGTGGTTTCCTCAATCGTCCGCACTGAGCGATTTCAGCAGAGCCTTGGTGTTGCGATGGCGCTTAAGGCCTCCACGGCGCGCCTCCTTCATGGCTGCGATGGTTTCCTTGTTGGGACCAGCGGCTCGAGGGGCAGGGCCTTGTCCTTGGCGATGCGTACCATCATGAGACGGAACTTTTATTAGATCGGCGATCACCCGGGCAAAGCTCGTCTCGTGCCCCTGTCCGGCCGGTCACGCGCCGCGCCTAACGACGGGACTCTTGCGGCGGATTCAATGCTTTGCGTACTGCCTCGGGGTCGCGGGCAATGACGGTGAGGTAGGCGCGCGCGGCCTGGTCCGGCTCGACCTTGCCCTGTTCCCAATCCCGCAAGGTGCCAAGCGGAATCTTGAAGCGGGCGGAAAACTCCTCCTGCGTGAGCCCAAGGGCTCGTCGCATGGATTTCACTTGCGGGACGCGCTTGAAGCGCGCCCGGCGCTCCGGCGTGATGGGAGGGTTGTCGGGATCGGCAAGTGCCGCGGCATTGATTTCCTCTTCGGTCATGGCGCGGAGGGCCGCCCAATCGGTCTGATCGGGAGGAAAGGCGCGGGTGGAGCCATCGGGCAACACCTCGACGAGGGTGCCGTCCTTAAGGCGTCTGGCTCTGATAGTATGCTCTTCGTTCATCTGCGGTGGCCTTGCGCGCGGAGATGATGCGAGTTCGATCGCCGCGCTCGGTAAAAACAACTGTGACGAGTCGACCGTCTATCCTGCCGAGTGTCAAGTTTGTCAGGGGGCTCTCGAAACGGCGACCGCCCGGGGGCTAGTGGCCATCGGGTGGTTAATAATGACGGCCAGAGCCTCGGGGAGTCGGATGATCTCCGACATCTGTACACTTCCGATGGCGTCCGAGCTAACGCCGCTTCGCCCCCTGCATCGCCTTCCACACCGCCCACGGCGTCGCCGGCATGGTGATGTCGCGCACCCCGTAGTCGCGCAGCGCATCGACGATGCCGCTGATAATGACGGCCGGCGCCCCGGTGGTGCCGCCTTCGCCGCCGGCCTTGATGCCGAGCGGGTTGGTGGGGGAGAGCACCTCGACGATCTCGGTCGTGAACGACGGACCGCGGCATGGCGCAGTCGCGGCATGGCGCAGTCCATGAACGAGCCGGTGAGCGGCTGGCCGGTATCGGGATTGATGGCGCAGGCCTGCAACCGGAGAGAGATATGGTAGCTTGGTACTTGTTACGAGGGAGGTTTGCCATGAGGGCTTTCGCAGTCGGGCTGTGCAGCCTGCTGATTTCCACCGCCGCCATCGCCGATGACTTCTGTCGTGCGGCCCTCGCCAGCCTTGGCGCCGCGGCGCCTCCGAATGTCTACGTGCCGACGGATCCCGGGCTATCGCACTGGCGTGCGCTGAAGCAGACGGAGTCGGTCGCGGCTGACGTGATGCCAATGGTCTATCTGCGCCCAGGCAGTCATGCCGGCGCCGTCACCGTCAAGATCACCAAGACTGCTCTCACCGGCGAGGCCCCTGCCGCTACTGTCAACCTGCGCCGGCGCGACGATATCCAGCAGTGCGGAATAGACAGCGCGACGCGGTTTTTTTGGTTCTGGCTTCCAAGTTCCTACGCTGACGGCGTTCAGGTTGGCGTCGACGAATACGTCCGCTATCACCGCACGCGAACGCCCAACGCCCGTTTGGAGCGCTTTCACATCCGCTATGTAGGACGGGGGCAAGCTTGCATTGCCACCAATGACCCGAGCAATGGCAACCGAGAGCAGTTCCTCTACGGCGAGGATCGACGTCCGGGGCCCCCGCTCATGGCGGTGGTGGAACGCACGGGCTTGTCCTCAACTGCATTTGCGGACCCGAGCACCAAGTTTCTGAGGAACGCAGCGTTCGCCGAAACGCAGATCGCTGTCTATCCGGCGGCCGACGGCTGCGCCAGCTTCGACTTCCGGTCGGCGGGCCCGGGCTCATACCAGCTACGGCTGAACGACCTCGAGCAGCGGGACGTTCACGGCCGCCGGCCTGGGCAAGAGCTTGAACGAAAGCTCGTCGTCGGGCAGTGAGCAGCCCGTGTCAGCCATGGTAAAGGATCTGATCATCGACACGATTGAGACGATCGTCGGCGGCTATCGTCGGATACTCGATTGCACAATCGTTCCGCCGAGCCGAATGAAGAACCTCAAGGACCACCCCAAGCTCAACGTCGGATCGCTGCTGTTCGCCACGGTCCTGCTGATGTTCGCTCGCGCGTTCGCCGGCCGCCCGGCAAATCTCCTTGACTCGTTCCTACTAAACCTTGGGATCGCGTTCATCTCGATCTTCCTCTTGTTCATCATTCCTACCGTCGTTATACTTTTAATCAAAGCGGACATGGCGTCCAGCCCGGCGTCGACTCCCGACATCCCCGAACCAACGGCGCCTGCGGAAGCCCTGGCGGACAAGCTGTCGTCCATCGGCATCTTCATCTGGCTCGTCAGCTTGATCCTGTTCATCCTCGATCACCTGATCGGATTCGTGAGCGCTGGCGGCGGACTCGTCGTCTGGCTCGGCCGAGCCATCGGCGATGAGCACACCGTCGAGATCGTGACGGTGCTGGTCTATACGGCGGTCGCGGCTGTGATTCTGCTGGTGCGCTCGTTCCGAAGCACTAGGCTACCACGCTGGCAGCGGGGCGACTGGGTGAAGGCGCTCGCGAGCATCCTTGTCCTTGGCGGCATGAATGCCGTTCTGATGTATCTGTTGATCTACGTAATCCAGCCCGATCTCCATCAATGATTCTTCCACGCGGGTCGCGCGCGGGCGCTCGGCCATGAATCACTGGGCGTCGTGTGCGCACGCCGCATGCTCGCCCTTAGCGCCCCTTCGCCTCCCGCATCGCCTTCCACACCGCCCACGGCGTCGCCGGCATCGTGATGTCGCGCACCCCGTAGTCGCGCAGCGCATCGACGATGCCGCTGATGATCACCGCCGGCGCCCCGGTGGTGCCGCCTTCGCCGCCGGCCTTGATGCCGAGCGGGTTGGTGGGGGAGAGCACCTCGACGATCTCGGTCGTGAACGACGGCAGTTTGTCGGAGCGCGGCACGCCGTAGTCCATGAACGAGCCGGTGAGCGGCTGGCCGGTGTCGGGATCGACGTAAAACTGCTCCCATAGGGCCTGGCCGACGCCCTGGACGATGGCGCCGTGGGTCTGGCCGTGCACGATCAGGGGATTGATGCAGCGGCCGACGTCGTCAACGACCATCGTCGCCTGTGGCTGTCGGCGGCGCCGGCTTCCAGCCGGCGGTATCCGAATCAAAAGGGCGGGGTGCGGCGGTTCACCCGTCTGCCTGCCCCGGACCTTGGCATCAGGGGCCCTCATTTGACCCCGTACCGCGGTGCCAGAGCGCTGCCGCGATCTCGACGAGCGCTACGCCCAGCACTAGGCCGATTCCGATGCACACCAGTGGCGGGATGCTCGGCGCAAGGTACTGCAGGAACAGTCGCAACACCTCGCCGCAAACGTGCGCAAGCAGCGCGCGGGCGAGGGCGATGAGTAGTACGATGAGAAAGTAGCGGGTCATCCGTGTCTCCATGGTTCGTGGAGACACGGAAATGCGGCCATAACAACGCTTGTCCGCAAACACAGAACAGCGACAACTATTGACACATACGTCGCTGTTCGCCAATCGCCACAGGGCGATATCGTTTGGGCCTTATTGGCGCGTTATCGTTCAATTGTCGCGAACCTATGATTGACGCGGTAGGTCGCTGTGGGGTTTCCTTACGTGCGAGGCAGAGTCGCTCGTTTCAGGCAGAGCACCGCGATGGGCCATGTTGGGGACGACGGAGACGGTGGTTCTGCGCTGAGTCGCATCATCCACTATCTTGCGTACAAAAGGATTCCGCAACGAGTCGCTGTACGAAACCTCAAGAATGGGTTTAAACACCGTACCGATGCTCGACGGTACGAAAAGACGGACATCACCTCGAAAAATCAGTTTGCCGCTGCATTGGGGTATCGCAGCATTGCGAGCCTGTACCCTCAGAGCCAGAGGCTGACGACCGAGACAGAGCAGGCGATCAGGGAGCTCTACAGCATCGAAGAGAATAGCGAATGCTGGAGACGCTTTTGCGAATATGACATCCAAGGTTTTGTCGACGCGTATGAGCTGTTGCATCGGGACAATATTGCTGAAACGGTTCCGCCTAACCGCACTGAGCTTGTGGAGCTGCAATGGGACGCGTCGGCCGAGGTCAAGGGCACGACGACGCGATATGCATCTCTTGAGCTGCGTACCGGACAACGGCCCGCCGATGCCGTCCCTGGTCAAATTCATCTCGGCTTCGATTTGCATTGCCCCTTGGATCAGACCGACAAGATGGTGACCGGTCTCAAGCGCTGCTTTCTAACCTTTGACTGCGGGGGTGGCCACACCGGCCCCCTAACGACGCGCACGGGAAATGGTGGTGGGGTCGAGTTCGACCGCGCACGCTTTTCGACCTACGGCACGAGCATCACCGAGCCGGTCTGGGAAATCGTCGCAATCGGTCCCGGCGTGATCGACAAGGTGGAGTCGGTCCCCGCGACATTTATCTGCATCGACAATCTGAAGCCCGGCAGTGTCGTCAAAGCCAGGATTCGCGCGTCCGTGAAGGACATACTGACGACGTTCGTGGTGCCGGAGGGCGCGGTTCAGAGCGCCGCAAAGCGCATGATCAAGGCGCGTCTTCACCGGCTTGGTATTGTCGGCGGCGAGGACGGCGAGGCCGATCTCGCGACGAACGAGATCAAGCTGATGGGCAAGCCGCACGCGACCAAGCCCGAATCGAAGGGCTGACGCCATGGCATTGTCACGTCTTGAGATAGAGGATCGCTGCTACCTCATAGACGAGGAGAAGACCGACGACTTCGCGGCGCTCGTACGGATTGCGGGCCTCGACAAGACACGGAACTTGCGCGGCGCCGATTGGTCCGACGTGTCATTTCGCAATACCGACCTTCGAGGGTTCGATTTCACCGCAGCCCGACTCCACAACTGCGACTTCACCGGCGCAAGGATTGCCGGCGCACGCTTCGCCCAGGCGGAGCTCGGCGCGGTGTTGCACCGCGGGCGTGACAACCCGCGCGAGCCGGCGCGGATGACAGCCATCGCAAACTTGCGCGCAGCGGCGGACTGGGCGGAGTACGCAGCATCGTTTGCTGACTCGAAGCGATGGAAGCAGCCGGCCGAATTGTACTATCCAAGCCACTTGCCCGTCGGCGCAATCTTCAGCGATGCGCCCGGCCTCGCTCCGGAGATGGTGGTCATTCCGGCGGGAACGTTTCTCATGGGATCGCCCGACGGTAGCGGTGGCGACAACGGCGACCAGACCGAGGAAGGTCGCTACCCCGATGAGGGACCGCGCCAGCGGATCGTCTTCGATCGCCCGTTTGCCATCGGCCGCTTCGCGGTGACCATCGCTGAGCTTCGGGCCTTCCCCGCCACCAAAAAGCGTGGCCGCGCCGGTCAACAAGGGGCAAAGCTGCACGATTTGCCTGCGGTCGATATAAGCTGGTCGGATGCGGTCGCCTATTGCGAAGGGCTCAACGCCAAGCTGGGCCTACCGCCGGGTACTTATCGACTGCCATCGGAGGCGGAGTGGGAGTATTGCGCAAGGGCGGGGACGGACGGGCCTTTCTGGTGGGAGGGACCGATCTCTGCTGAAAGGGCCAACTTCCAGTCGAAAGGCGCCGTGCCCGTTCAAACCTACGCCCCAAATCCTTGGGGGCTCTATCAGGTGCATGGGAATGTCTGGGAATGGTGCGAGGATGACTTCGAGGCTACGCTCGCCGGCATTCCAGCCGATGGTTCGGCCAGAGGTCGGAAAGCACGTGCATCTTCTCGCGTTCTGCGCGGCGGTTCCTGGGTCGGCAATCCACGGGACCTCCGCTCAGCCATCCGCGACAGGATCGAGCCCGTCAACCGCCTCGACGTTGTCGGCTTCCGTGTTGCCAGAACGCTCTTACCTCCTGCGCCTTAGCCTCCTTACGTCTTGAGCAGGGCGCTTGGGCTGGGCCGCAGCCCAAATCATCCCCGCCGAAGGCGGGTCTTTTTTGGTGCCAGGTGTGAGCTGTTCTTTACGAAAGGGCCGGTTTCCGTCGGCTCATCAACGTGCGCATTATGAATAACTATTCCAACCGGGGTCATGACGGATTCCGTCTCAGCGCCCCTTCGCCTCGTGCATCGCCTTCCACACCGCCCATGGCGTGGCCGGCATCGTGATGTCGCGCACGCCGTAGTCGCGCAGCGCGTCGACGATGCCGCTGATGATCACGGCCGGCGCGCCGGTGGTGCCGCCTTCGCCGCCGGCCTTGATGCCGAGCGGGTTGGTGGGCGAGAGCACCTCGACGATCTCGGTCGTGAACGACGGCAGCTTGTCGGAGCGCGGCATGCCGTAATCCATGAACGAGCCGGTGAGCGGCTGGCCGCTATCGGGGTCGACGTAAAACTGCTCCCATAATGCCTGGCCGACGCCCTGGACGATGGCGCCGTGGGTCTGGCCGTGCACGATCAGGGGATTGATGCAGCGGCCGACGTCGTCGACCGAGGCGTAGCGGGTGAGCGCGACGTGGCCGGTGTCGGGGTCCACCTCGACCTCGCAGGTGGCGCAGCCGTTGGGAAACACCGGGTCGTGCATCTCGTTGTCGGTGACGACCGCGACCTCGCGCAGGTCGTCGGGGAGATCGGGACGGGCGGCGGCTTCGCGCGCGAGCTCGAGGAAGTCGAAGGTGCGGTTGGTCTCGCGCGCCGCGAAGCGGCCGTCGTCGAAGGTGACGTGATCGGGAGATGATCCCGTGAGCGCGGCGGCGGTGCGCTTGCCCCGGGCGATCAGATCGACCGCCGCCTTCGAGAAGACCGTGGCGGCATGGCGCATCGAGCGGCCGGAATGGGAGCCGCCGCCGACCTGCACGATGTCGGTGTCGCCGAGGATGATCGACACCGCCTCGACCGGGACTTTTAGGAGATCGGCGATCACCTGGGCGAAGCTCGTCTCATGCCCTTGGCCGGCCGGTTGCGTGCCGATGACCACGTCGACGCGGGCATCGGGGCGCACATGGATGCGCGCCTGCTCCTTCGGCGCGCCGATGGAGGATTCGACGTAGTTGGCAAGGCCGCGCCCGAGCAGTTTGCCGCGCGACGCTGCGGCCCTCCGGCGGGCTTCGAAACCCGGCCAGTCGGCGATGCGCATGGCGAGGTCCATGTTCTCCTCGTAGCGGCCGCTATCGTATTTTGCCCCGACGCCGTTGACGTAGGGCATCGCCTCCGGGCGCACGAGGTTCCTGCGCCGCAGCTCGATCCGGTCGATGCCGAGCTGCGCCGCCGCGGTGTCGACCAGCCGCTCGATCGCGAACGTCACCTCCGGCCGGCCCGAGCTCCGATAGGCCTGGGTCGGCATCGTGCTGGTGAACACCGCCACGGCGCGTAGCGTCACCGCCGGGATGTCGTAGGAGCCGGGGATCAGCGCCGCGCCCTTGCTGAGCGGGGAGAGCGAGACGCAGCGGGCGCCGACATTGCTGATATTGGTCGCGCGCATGCCGAGGAAGCGGCCGTCCGCGCGCAGCGCCAGCGCGACCTTCGTGACCAGATCGCGGCCCTGATAGTCGCTCAAAAAACATTCCGAGCGCGTGGCGGTGAACTTGATCGGGCGCCCCAGCTTGCGCGACGCCCACAGGATCAGGCCGAACTCGACATAGACCCGGTTGCGCGTGCCGAAATTGCCGCCGACGTCGTAGGAGAGCACCCGCAGGTCTTCCGGGGAGATGCCGAGGACGGAGGCAAGCTCGCGTTTCTGCCGGACCGCGCCGCCGCTGCCGGCATGGAGCGTGTAGCGGCCGGTCGCGGCGTCGAAATGGGCGAGCGCCGCGCGCGGCTCCATCGGCACGCCGGTCACGCGTCCGACGTGAAAGTCCATCGTCACCACATGCGCGGCGCCGGCGAAGGCGCGGTCGGTCGCGGCTACGTCGCCGAAGGTCGTGTCGACCAGAATGTTGCTCGGCGCCTCGTCCCAGAGGCGCGGGGCGCCGGGCCGCATCGCATCCTCGGAATGATAGACGGACGGCAGCACGTCGTAGTCGACGACCACCGCCTCGGCGGCGTCGAGCGCTTGCGCGCGCGTCTGCGCCACAACCATCGCCACGGCCTCGCCGACGTGGCGCGCCTTGTCGGTCGGCAAGAGCCGGTGCGGACCGGTGAAAATCGCGCCGCCGCCGGGCCCGGTGAGCTTCATGTCGTATTTGGTCGATGGGACCGGATCGTGCGAGATGGGAGCCAGGCCGTCGGCCGCGCAATCGGCGCCGGTGAACACGCCCAGCACGCCCGGCATCGCGCAGGCCTGCGAGCTGTCGATGCGCGCGATCCGGGCGTGCGGATGCGGCGAGCGCACCATCACGGCAAAGACCTGTCCGGGGAGACTGAAGTCGTCGCTGAACTGGCCCTTGCCAGTCACGAGCCGCGCGTCCTCCTTGCGCGGGAGGGGCTTGCCGATCCAGCGGAACTGCGAAGCGTCCGGCTTGTTCATCACCTAATGGGTTTTTAGACGCGCCGCTCAGCCATGCGCGCCCAAAAGCTTGCCGGCGATCTCGACCGGCTTGGCCGCGACCAGCACGAAGGCGATAACGCAGGGTTCCTTGCC
This sequence comes from Xanthobacteraceae bacterium, assembly GCA_052148715.1. Lineage (GTDB taxonomy): Bacteria > Pseudomonadota > Alphaproteobacteria > Rhizobiales > Xanthobacteraceae > JBKQHQ01. The sequence continues at coordinate 10,277 of JBKQHQ010000111.1, forward strand.
CTTGTTGACCCAGTTGTGGATCGTGCCGCGCTGCACCAGCACGTCGCCGGCGCGCAGGTGCACGACCGAATTGTCGAGCTCCATGTCGATCTCGCCGGACATGACCACGGCATAGTCGATCGATTCGGTGCGGTGATTGCGCGGCGCCACGCCGGGGCCGAACGAGACGACGCGAAAGACCGAGCCGTTCGGATCCGTGGTGGCGACCTTGCGGGCGCCGCCGTCCTCGGCGCCGGAATTGTCGGCGGGGAGGGTGGCCGTCGACCACACGACGCAGCTCTGCGCCTGCGGCCGCATCGAGACCACGTTCTTGCAGGGCTCATCGATGGTGACGACGGCGTTGCCTTGGGTGTCATGACCGGTGACGACGCGTCTGATTTGTAATGCCATGGGAGCTTCTGCATGCGGTGGTTGCGGACGAAAAGGTAATCCGGAATAGGGTCCCGCCGCCGCGCAAGTCAAGCCGCGCTGCCTGTGAGCAAGATCACATGGCCGAGGCTGCCGGGTCGCTAAACGGGAACAAAGCGTGAGAGCGCGTCCCGAGCAAAAGCAACGGCGCGCTACTCGAAAACAGGGATCAGTGAGCAAACAGGGATCGTGAGAGTGAGAGGTGTCACCATGGTTGAATCAGCGATCATGCTTCCGCCGCCCTTCGACGATTCAAGGGCGTCCGAGTATCGCCGCAGAGCGCTCCGCTACGAGCGCGAAGCGGCCAAATGCGCCACCCGTCAGGCGCGCGAGGAGCTCGAGGAGATCGCGCGGTCCTACCGCGCGCTCGCCGAAAACGAGGAATGGCTCGAGGGCCGAGCCTAGCCCCAAGCTCCGCCGTCATCGCGGGCCGCCATCTCAGTTGTCATCGCGGGCCTTGTGCCCGCGACCCATTGCGCCGCATATTCCGGCATTATGGGCGAGGAAAGGAGCTATTTCGTTTATATTCTGGCCAGCAGACCCTACGGCACGCTCTACATCGGCGTGACCAACGATCTCCTTCGCCGCGTCGAGCAGCACCGCGAAGGCGCCGTCCCGGGCTTCACCAAAAAGTACGGCGTCGGCCAGCTGATGTATTTCGAGGCGTTCGAGGGCATCGAGGAAGCAATCCAGCGCGAGAAGTCGCTCAAGGAGTGGCGCCGGCAATGGAAGATCAACCCGATCGAACGTGAGAACCCGCATTGGCAGGATCTGTTTCCCGCGCTGTCGGGCAACGGCTGAGGTCGCGGCGCGGCGTGGCCCAACGGCAATCTCAACTGTCATCGCGGGCCTCGTGTCCGCGATCCATTGGGCAGCATATTCTGGGGCTTCAAGGGAGCGTTGCGGCGCTCCGCACGGCAAGACTCCGGCGCTCGGAGCGAGCGGAGAAATGGGTCCCGGGCATGAAGCCCGGGATGACGTCTGAGGTCGCTGGCATGGCTTCGCTCCAAACAAACGGTGGCCGCTATCCCGCGAGGCGGGCCTCGCTGCTGCCGGGGGGCGGGATGGGGACGCCGTCGGCGGTGTATTCGTTGAGCTTGTTGCGCAGCGTGCGGATGGAGATGCCGAGAATGTTGGCGGCGTGGGTGCGGTTGCCGAGGCAGTGCTTGAGCGTCTCGAGAATCAGATCACGCTCCACGTCGGCGACCGTGCGCCCGACCAGCGCGCGCGTCACCTGCTCGGCCGCCATGGTGGCGTGAATCACCGCCGCCGGGCCTTTGGCCTGATCGAGCCTGGCGCCGTCGGGTGAAAGGATCGCCTCGACGCCGATCTCGTCGCCGGTCGACAGCAGCACCGCGCGGTGCATCATGTTCTCGAGCTCGCGTACATTGCCGGGCCAGCGGTTGAGCATCAGCGCGCGCCGCGCGTCGGCCGACAGCGGGCGTGCCGGCACGCGGTTCGCTTCCGCGTATTTCTTGATGAAGAAATGCGCGAGCTCGGCGATGTCGGCCGGGCGCTCGCGCAGCGGCGGAATTTTCAGGTTCACCACGTTGAGCCGAAACAGCAGATCCTCGCGGAAGATGCCGTCGCGCACCGCATCGGCGAGATTGCGGTTGGAGGTGGCGAGGATGCGCAGGTCGACCGGAACCGGCCGCGTGCCGCCGACGCGGTCGATGATGCGCTCCTGAATCGCGCGCAACAGTTTCGCCTGCAGGCGCACGTCCATCTCGGAAATCTCGTCGAGCAGCAGCGTGCCGCCCGAGGCTTCCTCGAACTTGCCGATGCGCCGGGCGATGGCGCCGGTGAAGGCGCCCTTCTCGTGCCCGAACAGCTCGGATTCGAGCAGGGTTTCAGGAATGGCGGCGCAGTTCACCGAGATGAATGGCTTGCGCGACCGATGCGAGCGGGCATGCACGAAGCGCGCAAGCACCTCCTTGCCGGTTCCCGATTCGCCGGTGATCAGGACCGAGGCGTCCGAGCCGGCGATCTGCTGCGCGAGCTTCACCAGGCGGGCCATCGATTCGTCGCGGTAGACGAGCTCGCGCGAATCGTCAGCGACGGCGGCGAGGATCGCGGCGATCAGCTCCGGATCGGGCGGCAGCGTGATGTATTCCTTGGCGCCGGCGTGGATCGCGGCCACCGCGGCGCGCGCGTCGTTGTCGACGCCGCAGGCGACGATCGGCACATGGATATGCTCGGTCTCGAGCCGCAGCACGAGCTCGCGAATATCGAGCGCCACGTCGACCATCAGCAGGTCGGCGCCGCGCCCGCGCAGGACTCGCAGGGCCTGCTCGATATCCGCCGCATGCGTGACGGACGCTCCCTTATCCATCGCGAGCTTGGTCGCGCTGGTCAGTTGGCCCAAGAGCGTGCCGACGATGAGGAGACGCATGGATCGATTTCCTTTCGTGCCGTCCGGTGCGGATGCCGGTCAGATGCGGGTTAAGTTCGGTCCGCCTTGATGATTTCGGTCATGGTCACGCCGAGCTTGTCCTCGACCAAAACGACCTCGCCGCGCGCGACCAGCCGATTGTTGACATAGATGTCGATCGCCTCGCCGACGCGGCGGTCGAGCTCGAGCACGGTGCCGGGGCCAAGCTTGAGCAACTCGCCGACCTCCATGCGGGCGCGGCCGAGCACGGCGGACACCTGCACCGGCACATCGAACACCGCCTCGAGATCGGCGGCGCTGCGGCTGTCGGACTCCGGATCGCTGTCCGCCGGCGGCGGGGCGGCATCCGCGACGGCGCCGCTCTCAAGATCCGGCAGTGGCACCTTGCCTTCTTCGGTCATTGCTTGGGTTCTCCCCCCACCCGTGTCGTTGTGGTCATGCGCGCCCTGATGTAGCGAGTGACGGCCTCGGTGACCGTCGCCTCGACCGCGGCGCGGTCACGATTGATGCCGCCGTCGGCCCATTCGATCCGGCAGTCGCCAAGCGCGATCTCCGTGTCGCCGAGGACAACGAGGCGTCCCTCGAAGCCGCGCCCGCGTGCGACCTGCTCGATCTGCTCCCGGGCGGTCGCGTGCAGCGCCTCGTTGACGCGCACGACCACGTGCGGCGCGCCGATCAGATGACGGAAGCACTCCCGCGCCAACGCGGCGATCTCGACGAAGGGCTCGCGGGCGATCAATTCCGGCGCAAGCTTCTTGGCCACCGCGACCGCGACCTCGATGGCCTCGCTCTCGAGCCCCGCCGCCACCGCCTCGAGGCCCTGATGGAGGCGGCTCAGCTCGGCGCCGACACGCTCGAGCGCCACCGCGGCCATGCGTTGGAAACTTGCCTGCGCCTGCGTCTGCGCCTCGGCGAGGCCCTTGCGGTAGGCGCCGGCCTCGGCCTCGGCGAGCTTGATGGCGTGCTCGGCGAGCGTGATCGTCGGCTCGACCTGCCGCGCCTTGGCGCCGGCGCTGAAATCCATGTCGAACAAATATTTCGCCGGCCCCCTCATGCGCTCGCTCCGCTCTTCACCTCCCCCCGCGTGGGGGAGGTCGACACATGCAGGCCTGCCTGCGTGTGTCGGGAGAGGGGGTTTCTTCGCAAAAATCTTTTTTCAAAATCGTTTTCTTGTCCGTGCCGCTTCAAGTCGATCGCCGTCCGAGCAAACATCGAGCAAGCGGGAGTTATGCGAAGAAGCCCCCTCTCCCGATCGCAGCGCAATCGCGCTGCGATCGACCTCCCCCGCGAGGGGGGAGGTGAAGGAAGGGGCGGCACGCCATGCGCGATGGCTTTGCGGCATCGGGCCTCGTGGCGGTTCGTGGTCAATAGACGAGCTCCTCGTCGCCGCGGCTCTTGGCGATCATGATCTCGCCCTTGGCCGCGAGGTCCTTGGCGAGGTTGACCAGCAGCGCTTGCGATTCGTCGACATCGCGCAGGCGCACCGGGCCCAGCGCCTGCATGTCGTCGAGCAGCATCTTGGCGGCGCGGGTCGACATGTTCTTCAAGAAGAAATCGCGCACCGCTTCGGTGGCTCCCTTCAAGGCGGTGGCGAGCTTGTCCTTGTCGATATGCCGCATCAGCGTCTGCGCCGAGCCGGCGTCGAGCTTGATCAGGTCGTCGAAGGTGAACATAAGCGCCTTGATGCGCTCGGCGGATTCCCGGTTCTCCTCCTCGAGCGAGGTCAGGAACCGCGTCTCGGTCTGCCGGTCGAAATTGTTGAAGATCTCCGCCATCACCTCGTGCGCGTCGCGGCGCCGGGTCTGCGAGAGGTTGGACATGAACTCGACCCGCAGCGTCTGCTCGACGCGCTCGATGACCTCCTTCTGCACGGCCTCCATCTTCAGCATGCGGTTGACGACGTCGAGCGCGAGCTCCTCCGGCAGGATCGACAGCACCCTCGCCGCATGCTCGGGGCGCAGCTTGCTCAGCACCACGGCGACGGTCTGCGGGTACTCATTCTTGAGATAGTTGGCGAGCACCTCCTCCTGCACGTTGGACAGCTTCTCCCACATGTTGCGGCCGGCAGGTCCGCGGATCTCGTCCATGATCCCGCCCACGCGCTCGGGCGGCAGATACTGCTGGAGCAGCCGCTCGGTCGCGTCGTAGTTGCCCATCAGCGCGCCGGAGGACGACATCCGCGACACGAATTCGAGCAGCAGTCCCTCGACCGACGGCGCCTCGACGGTGCCGAGCGACGACATCACGATCGAGAGCTGGCGCAGCTCGTCGTCGTCGAACATCTTCCAGATCTTGCCGCCATATTGCTCGCCGAGCGCGAGCATCAGGACGGCGGCCCGCTCGGCCCCCATGAGCTTGCGGGTGGGTGCGCTCGCGGCCTGGCGGCTCGCAAGGGTCGCCACCAGGCTCTCGATATCGGCGCGGCCGTGCTGGTTGTCAGAGGCCATGGCGATCACTCGGATTCATGCAACCAGCTGCGAATGATGGAGATGGCTTCATGCGGGTTGCGATCGGCGAGCTCGCCCACCTTCTGCACCGACTGCGCGTGCACCTGACCCTGCACTTGCGCGATATCGATCATCTTGGCGGTAGCGCTCGGAACGGCTTTGATCTCCTCCGCGGTTGCTCCGGCGGCGAGCGCGCCCTGCACGTCGCCGGCGAGCGCCGCCGCGAGCGCCATATCCGCTGGCTTCGGCGGGTCCGGCGTCACGATGCGCCGCACCAGCGGGCGTACGACCAACAGCAGCACGACGAGGCCGAGGACGCCCATGACCGCGAGCTCGAGCGCGCGCATGATGTCGTCCTTGGTGAACTGTAGGAACCCGAGCCACCCGGCGGGCGGCTCGGCGATGGCGGTCACCGGCGCCTCGGCGAAGCGCAAGTTGACGACCTCCACCTGATCGCCGCGCTTCTGGTCGAAGCCGATCGCCGATCGCACGAGCGCCGCGATCCGGTCGATCTCCTCCTTCTCGCGCGGCTGATAGACCATCTCGCCCTTGTCGTTTCTCGCATAGACGCCGTCGACCAGCACGGCGACCGAAACGCGGTTGACGCGCCCCCCCTCAATGATCTCGGTGCGCGTGGTGCGCGAGATATCCCAATTGCTGATTTCCTCGGATTTCTTGGTCTGGTCCTGCGGCGTCGGCGGCGCTTCGGGCGGCGGCACCCCGCCCGGCCGCTGGTTGGCGTTGGGCAATTCGTTGCCGACGCTGACCTGGCCGTTGCTATTGCTCGTGACCGACGTTTCCTCGCGCGTCTGGCTCGAGCGCAGGACCCGGCCCTCGGGATCGTACCGGTCGGATGTCTGGGTGACGCGGTTGAAGTCGAAGTCGGCGGTGAGCTGCACGCGGGCGCGGCCGGAACCCACCACCGAGGAGACGATGGCTTCCACCCGGTCGCGCAGCTGCCGCTCGAAGGCGGTCTTGCGCTCGTCGGCGCCGGCGGCGCCTTCATCCTCGCCGGCGGCCCCGTCGGCGAGGAGCCGACCGGTTTCGTCGACGATCGAAATCCGCTCGGGCTTGAGGCCGTTGACCGCCGAGGCCACGAGATGGCGAACCGCGCGCACTTGGCTCGGGTCGAGCGTGCCGCGCACCTTCAGCACGATCGAGGCCGAGGGCTCGACCTTGTCGCGCGAGAACAGCGGACGCTCCGGAAGCACCAGATGGACGCGCGCCGCCTGCACCCGATCGAGCGCCCGGATGGTGCGGGCAAGCTCGCCTTCGAGCGCGCGCAAATGATTGATGTTCTGTACGAAGCTCGTGGTTCCGAGCACGTCCGACTTGTCGAAGATGTCGTAGCCGACACCACCCCCCTTGGGCAGCCCGCTGTCCGCAAGCTTCATGCGGATCCGCGCCACCCGATCGCTCGGCACGAGGATGATCGCACCGTCGTTCTTCAGCTCGTAGGGAATGACCTGCCGCTCGAGCTCCTTAACGACCGCGGATGAATCTTCGAGCGAGAGATCCGTGAACAGCGGCGCCATCTGCGGCGAGGTGACCCGCACGATGAGGAACGCAAAGAAGCCGACAAGCGCGATCGTCACCGCCGCCATTGCGCCAATGCGGGCCGCACCCAGCGTCTTGACGAACTCGACGAGCCCCTGCACCGACTACCCTCTCTCGGATTCGAGATTGGTCTTACCCGGCAAGATTTGCCTGGTGCATGGTTTCAATTTGGTTAACGAGGCCGTTAACGCGCCGGCCAAGCGTGCATCGGCGACGACGATGAAAGGGTCGCGGTGGCCGTAAACGCGTTCGGCCGGGCGACGCGCCCGGCTTCCGGGGCGGCTCCCGGGTGTTCAGTGGCAAGCAGTTATAGGTCCGGTCGGCTGCCTTACTGGCGATATTGCTGGATGCGCGTCGTGCGCAATCCGGCGAGCCCGTGCTGGTCGATCGAATATTGCCAGGACAGGAATTCCTCGACCGTCAACGTGTAACGGCTGCAGGCTTCCTCGAGCGACAGCAGGCCCCCGCGCACGGCCGCAACGACCTCCGCTTTCCGGCGAATGACCCAGCGCTTCGTGCTCGGCGGCGGTAAATCGGCAATGGTCAACGGACTGCCATCCGGCCCGATGACGTACTTCACCCTCGGGCGATGGGGCTCGGTCATGGTACTCTCACTGAACTCGACTAACTCACTGGTTTTGGATCGTAGCCCCCGCCGCTTAAAATTTGGCTAAGCCAATCTTAGCAAATAGGAAATGACCCGGCTGCGCAGGCGCGAAACGCTGCGTGCCAGGTGCGGGCCGGTCTGCGGCTCGGCCGGGGCGGGCCGGGCGGCTTGTCGGGCAAAACGGGAGGCATGCTCGGCGTGCCCGCGCCGAGCCCGGCAAGAAAAACTCACGCTACTGTTGTTACTCTGACGAACAGCTCCGACCCTCGGCGGTCACTCCGGGACGCCGCGACGCAGCGGGCCCCGCAATGGCCAAGGTGGAGCTAGCTGACGCTCGTGATCTGACTGAGCGGGTAGGACTGATTGCCCACCGTGAGCGACGGCGGCGTGGTGCTGGTATTCACCGCGCTCACGACGCCGCTCGATTGGGTCGTGACCGAAACCGCCTGTCCGTTCGCGTTGGTTGCCGAGACGTTGATCGTGTAGGGGCCGTCGGGCCACTGGGTGCCGTTGTTGCCTTGACCGTTCCAGTTGAAGGTGTTGTTCCCGGTGTTCATCGCGAGCGTGCCCGAATAGACCGTCTGGCCGCTCGAGCTCTGGATAATAACGTTGGCGGTGGCGGGCGAGGGGGAATTGAGCGTCCAGCTCGCCTGGCTGTTGGTCATCTGCGACGTGGTGCTGTTGAAGGTGACGGTCTTGCCCACGAAACTGAGCGCGGCGGTCGCTTGGTTGGCCTGCTCCAGGGTGACCAGCGTCCCGAGCTGGCTGTTGGTCTGCAGCTGCTGCTCGACCTGCGAGAACATGACGAGCTCTTGGGTGAACTGGTTGCTGTCCACCGGGTTCAGCGGATCCTGATTCTGCAGCTGCGTCGTCAGCATTTGCAGGAAGGTAGTGTAGTTCTGAGCGACGCTTGCGGCGCTGCTGCCCAGCGCGCTGCTGTTGCTCGCTGCGGCGGGCGTCGAGGTGGAGGGGAGAATGCTCGAGGTCGTCATGGGGTGTCTCCCGTACGATGGGTCATCTCAAACGCGGATGTCGATACCGCTCGAGCCGCCGAGCGAGCGGCTGTAGCTCATGGCGGACGCTTCGGCGCGAGCGGGGGCAACAGCGGGTGTCGCCAGCCGTGTCGCGGCCGCGCCGTCGCGGCTCTGCTGATCGCGCCCCGCAAAGCCCTGATCACGAAGCGAGAATTGCATCGCATTGTCGGATGTCTTGAGGCCGGCGTCCTGCAGCGCACGCTGCAGGTCGGGCGCATCGCGGCGCAGGAGGCTGAGCGTGTCCGCGCGATCGGCAACGACGTGCGATGTGACGGCGCCGTTGTTGTCGACCTCAAGCCGCACATTGATCCGGCCGAGCTCCGGCGGATCGAGACTGATGTCAAAACGGCTCTTGCCGGCCAGCGCCCGCGCGGCGATTTCAACCCCGAGGCCGACGAGCGGCACCGTGGCGTTGGCTGATGCCGGAGCGGCCGGCGGGGCGCTGGCGGAGGCGGCGGCCGGCGTGGACGTGGCCGCGCTCACGGCCGCGGCGGTGCCGGCGCTGGTGGCCGCCGCCGATGCGTCCGGGGCCGACGGTGCGTTTGTGATATCAGCGGTGCTCGGCGCGGCCTCCTTGATGCGCGCCGCCGCGTCTTGCGGGGGCTCGACGCCGATCGTCGGCGCGCTCGCGGGGTTCGCGGCCGCGCTCCCGCTCGAATCTGTTTGAATGGCGTTGGTCCCCGGTGGGGCGCCGCGCGTGGGCGCGTCGGTGGGACCGGCATTTTTCGCCGCGGTCGCATCCGCGGCACTGCTCGAGGTACTCGAGCTGTCGTCGGTGCTTTTCTGGCCCGCGGCGCTCTCCGAGCCATTGCCGGCTCGGGCGACGTCCTTGGCGACAAGGGGTGCCTGGGCCGCGGATGCGGCTGCAGAAATTGCCGCGGCGTCCGTCTTGGCGGTATTTCCGGGTGAAGGCGCGGACGGGCTGACGGTTCCGGGTTGCGGCTTGGGGGCGAGCGGATCGCCGCCAGGGCCGGGGACCGGCTGCTGCGCGGCCAACGGCTGCGGCTGCGCGGTGGTTACGACATCGGGCGAGCCGCTTGGGCTTTTCGTGTCGGCGGCTGCGGCGGTCGGGTCGGCGCTGGTCTGAGCGGCGGGCGGCGTTGCGGCAGCCGCCGTCTGCGGCAAAGACCGGGGACTGACCGGGCCGGCTCCGGCGCGGGTTGCATCGGTCGGAGCCGATGATTGCCCCGATGATGACCCCGACGCCGCCGCGGCGGCCGATGACGCCGGCGAAGCAGAAACTACCGCAGTGCCGTTGCCGTCCTTCGAGGCTTTTGCGGTCGGGCTGCCTGCGGCGCCGGTCGTCGTGGCGACCGCGGCGATCACCGCTTGCGCGGCGGATGCGGTTGTCGCGGGGGCGGTAGCGGGTGTCGTCACCGGCGCGTTCGTGGCGTCCGTTGTTCCCGTCGTTCCGGTGGAGGCATCGCCGGTGACATCGGTCTTGGCGCGGCTCGGCCGGTGCGTGCCGCCGTTCGTGTTGGTGCTGTCCGCCTGCTTGGCATCGCCTCCGCTGCTGCTTGAGCCCTTGGCTTGGTTCGCGCCGGCGGCCGACTGCTCGTTCGTGCTGGCCGACGGTTGCGCCGGGTTGGCCGCGGATGAAGGGCTCGGGTCGGAAGGTTTTGAACCCGAAGCGCCCGGCGCCGGGCTTGCTTGGGGGCTCGCGCCTCCCGTGCTGTCGGCGTCGAGCAGGGCAGAAAACGGGCTCTGGCCGTCGCTGCCCGGCGCGCCGGGCGCGGTGCTGCGTTCCGGCTGCTGGAAGCTGTGCGCGTAAATGCCGGCAGAGGAGGGCACGCTCGCCACGGAAGACCTCGATCTCGCTAATCCTCGGTTCCTTAAGATTGCAAGCCCCGGGCCAGCCGGTTCGCGAGAAAAAGAACAAGTATTTCAATTACTTGAAAAGACAGCCGGCGGGGCGGACCAGGCATCCGGCGCCACCTCCGGCAACAATTGCCGAGCGCGGCGGGCGCCGCCGCAGCCTGCGGCTACATTGCGCCGGGGTGCTTACGCCCTATAGTAATAGAGAGACGTCCGAACCGGGCCAGTATGAGAGGGCCGCGGGGTCGAGCGCCGTTCGTCACAAGCCCCAGAGGGAGCGCGGGCATCCCGCCGCGAGGTCAATGTCGCAGAGCTTGGACATCCAGGGCCGGCCGCAGGACACCCGCGTGGTCGTCGCCATGTCGGGCGGGGTGGATTCCTCGGTCACGGCGGCGCTGCTCAAGGCCGAGGGCTATGATGTCGTCGGCGTCACCTTGCAGCTTTACGACCACGGCGCCGCCGTGCACCGCAAGGGCGCCTGTTGCGCCGGACAGGACATCTACGACGCGCGCGCGGTCGCCGAGCGCCTCGGTATTCCCCACTACGTGCTCGACTACGAGAGCCGCTTCAAGGAGGCCGTGATCGACCGCTTCGCGGAAAGCTATCTGGCCGGCGAAACGCCGGTGCCGTGCGTCGAGTGCAACCAGTCGATCAAGTTTCACGATCTGCTCACGACCGCGCGCGAGCTCGGCGCGGCGGTTTTGGCGACGGGCCATTACGTCGCTTCCCGGGCGCTGCCGGGCGAGGGGCGGGGGCTTTACCGCGCTGCCGAGGAGGAGCGCGACCAGAGCTATTTTCTGTTCGCGACCACGCGCGAGCAGCTCGAGACGCTGCGCTTTCCGCTCGGCGACAAGACCAAGGCGCAAACGCGCGAGCTGGCGCGCCGGTTCGGGTTGCCGGTCGCCGACAAGCACGACAGCCAGGACATCTGCTTCGTGCCGTCGGGCCGCTACACCGAGGTGATCGAGCGGCTGCGGCCCGGCGCCGCGGAGGCGGGCGACATCGTCGACTGCGCCGGCCGCGTGCTCGGGCAGCACGCGGGCATCATTCATTTCACCGTCGGGCAGCGGCGCGGCTTGGGGCTCGCCACCGGCGCGCCGCTCTATGTGGTGCGGCTCGACGCGGCGACGCGCCGGGTCGTCGTCGGTCCGCGCGAAGCGTTGCGCACGCGCGGCATGCGGCTGCGCGACGTCAACTGGATCGGCGACGGCACGCTCGAAACGGCGCTCGCCGACGACCGGCGCGAGGTGTTCGTGAAAGTGCGCTCGACGCGCCCGCCCCAGGCGGCGTGGCTGCGCCGCGGAGCCGGCGGGGTCGAGGTCGAACTGATCGAGGGCGAGGACGGCGTATCGCCCGGCCAAGCCTGCGTCTTCTACGATGCGCCGAGCGGGCCGGCGCGCGTGCTCGGCGGCGGATTTATCGCCAGCGCCGTGAGCGCCGCCGACGCGCGTTCGGCCGAGCGGGACCAAGCCACGCGAGCCGTCGCGCAAGTTTAGAGCATTTTCCGGAAAAGTGGACACCGGTTTTCCGCAAGAAAATGCGACCAAATCTATGAATCTGGAGCAAATTCCGATTCAACCTAAATCAGAATTTGCTCCAGGGTCTTGTCCCGGGGCGGGGCGCGGGGGGCGTGATGGGTGCCGAGCTCGACAAGGACACGATTACCAAAGCCTATGCGCGCTGGGCGCCGATCTACGACCTTGTCTTCGGCGCGGTGTTTGATCGCGGGCGACGGGCGGCCATTGCGGCGGCCGAGCAGATCGGCGGCCGCATTCTCGAGGTCGGCGTCGGTACCGGGATCTCGCTGCCGGACTATTCCACGGGCAACCGGATCGTCGGCATCGACCTCTCCGCGCCGATGCTGCGCAAGGCGCACGAGCGGGTGCGCGAGCTTCAGCTGCCCCATGTCGAGGGCCTTGCGGTCATGGATGCCGAACGGCTCGCCTTTGCCGACGCCCAGTTCGACGTGGTGGTGGGGCAGTATCTGATCACCGCCGTGCCGCACCCGGAAGCCACCCTCGATGAGTTCGCCCGCGTGCTCAAGCCCGGCGGTCAAATCGTGCTGGTGAATCATATCGGCGCCGAGACGGGCTGGCGGCGCGCCTTCGAGCAGGGTTTCGCCCCGCTCGCCCGACGGCTCGGCTGGCGTCCTGAATTCCGCTTCGAGCGCCTTGCGCGCTGGGCGCAGCAGCATGGCGGCGTGCGGGTGGCCGAGTGCCGCGCCGTCCCGCCGCTCGGCCAGTTCTGGCTGATCCGCTTCGAACGGCTCGCGCGCGTCGACGGCCGCGCGACAACCGCAACGGCTGCCGCGCTTCGCGGCTGAGCTGCGGCTTTCTTGAAACTAACAGCATGTCCGTTGAGATTACGCCGCCGGGCCACTTCACCTCTCCCCGTTAAATTAGCGGGACAGTGACGAGCGCTCGATCAAATTCATCGAACCTGCCTTAAAATATAACAATCCGGGAGCTCGGCATGCATCGTATCGCGGTGGCCTGGAGATGGGCGCGCCTGCGGGTCCGGGATCACCGGCCGCAACTGCGGGCGGGCCTGCGGGTAACGGTGGCCGCCATCGTGAGCTTCGTGCTGTCGCAATTGCTGAAGATTCCGCTCGGCGGCCTATGGGCGGTGCTGACATCCGTCGTCGTCACGCAAATGAGCCTCGGCGGCTCGATGAAGTCGACGATCGAATATTTGGTCGGCACGCTCGGCGGCGCCGTCTACGGCGGCGCCATTGCCACGCTCGTGCCGCACCCGAACGAGATGGGATTGCTCGCCGTTCTTGCCCTGGCGGTCGCGCCGCTCGCCTTCCTCGCCGCCAACAATGCGAGCTTCCGCGTCGCCCCCTTCACGGCCGTGATCGTGCTGCTCGGCTCCGGCGCCACCCATGAGGGCCCGATTTTGTCGGCCGTGTTTCGCGTCACCGAGGTCGCGCTCGGATGTATCACCGCCGTGGTGGTCTCCCTGCTGGTGCTGCCGGCGCATGCCTACGGCCTGACGGTCGAGGCCGCGGCCGGTATGCTTGACCTGATCGCCCGCGCGCTGCCCGACCTTTTTGCGGGCTTTACGCAAGCTGGCGACGCGGCCGCGATGCACCGCGCTCAGGACCGCATCGGCTCGGCCCTTGCCCGGGTGAACGCGATCGGCGCCGGGCTCAAGAGCGAGCCGATGGCCCGCTTCGCCGCGCAGCCCGATGCGGGACCGCTGCTGCGCACGCTGCTGCGGCTGCGCCACGACCTCGTCATGATCGGCCGCGCCGCCGCCGCGCCGTTGCCCGAGCCGGTGCGCACGCGGCTGGCGCCGGCGCTGACGCAGGTCGTTGAGGCTGCCGCCGATCATTTGCGCGCGAGCAGCAAGGCCCTCATCGCGCGGCGCGGCCCGCCGCCGACGGCCGCGCTCGACGCAGCCTTCGACCGTCACGGCGCCGAACTCGCCGCGCTGCGGCGCCAGGGCTTGACGCGCGATCTGTCGGCCGACGCCGTCGAGCGCATCTTTGCGCTCGGCTTCGCGCTCGACCAGCTGCGCCGGAATTTTGCCGATCTCGACCGCTGCGTGAGCGAATTTGCTCAGGTCGGGGTGGCGGGTTGAGCGGGCAAGGGGCCCTCACGACGCGCGTCGATGCTTGCGGCCGCCGCCCCGGAACACACGGTTTCGGTCTCGAGGTTGGGGCAAGCCCGACAGCCTTGCTTCGAGTACCCGAGCGGGGTTGCCGCGCGAGGATGATCGACGGGTTCTAAGCCCAGTTCAGACTGGCTGCAGCCCCGCCCGCTCGATAGCGCCTTTGGCGCCCGGCGCGGCCAGAAATCGGATCAGTACGCGGGCGGCGTCCGGCTCCATTGCGGCGGCGGGTATTCCGCAGGAGATCACGGTCATGTGCTGTATCTCGGCCGGCAACGGGCCGACGACATCGACGCCATCGACGTGCAGGAGCTCGCTGATCTGCTGGAATCCAATCTCGACGTCGCCACTGGCGACGATCGGCCCGACGGTCGTGCCGGGCGGCACTTGGCGGGACTTCGCCTTCATCTCGGCGGCGATCCCCATGCGCTCGAAGAGACCTTTGAGATAAACGCCGCTCGGGCCGGTCGAATAGCCAACCGCCTTGGCGGCAACCAGCGCGCGCTTGAGCGCTTCGGCTGAACTGATATCCGGCCGTGGCGCACCGCGTCGTACGGCGATTCCGATACCGGTACGCGCGATGTCGACTCGGCTGCCGTTTTCGACCCTGCCGGTCTGGATCAAGTCATCGATCGTGCTACTTGAGGCAATGATCAAGTCGTGGCTTTCTCCGGCTGATATCCGTTTGATGATGTCCACGGTTCCCGCCCAAGTCGTTAGCACCTTCCGGCCGCTCGCACGCTCGAACTGGGGGACAAGCTTCAGATAGGCTTCGCGGGTTGCCAACGACGAAAGCACTTTGATCTCGGCAGAAGGTGTCATGTGATGATCCAATTCACAGGGGATAGTTGCGCCGCCAATCGCTGTCGCGGGGGATTTTTGCGGCGTCCGTGCCGCGATCGGCGTCCGAGGCGGGAATGACGTCGGATCGTTGCAAGTGAGTGTCGTCCCGATCGTGATCGGCGCTCAATGGTTGTCTGAGCGATGACGGGTCGAGGCTTCGGTTCTTGCGATTGCTCTTCGTCATCACGATGACACGTTGGCGGGCAAGTCCGGCCAATACTGCGAACAGGGCATAGAGCATCGCGCCGGCAAGCGAGTACAGCGACGGCGAAAGACGTCCTTCGATCGCCTGGAGCAGGAAGATGATTACGGGAGCACCTGCCATCACCACGTACTCTCGCCGCTCTCACGCCAATCGAGGGCTGGTCCCCGCGAAGATTCTGGCGCCCGTTGAGGCGAAATGACCGATGCGGTGCGCGCATAAGCGCTTAGGTCATCGGTTGATCAACCGGGTGCTCAGATTGTGGAAGCTCCGCAAACTGCGGCAGATCATCCGTGATCGCAAACCAAGGGGCTTTGCTCGCAACATACACGTGCATCTCCGGCCGGATGCCTGGGTCGTCATCAAGCGCGCCCAGGGGTAAGCCGAATACGGTCGGATCTGTATCGAATTTGGTCAGCATCGGAGAACCGCACACACGGCAAAAGCCGCGGTGGCTTCCCGGGGATGACTCAAAAAAGGTCAGTAACTGCTCGCCGGCGGTGAAGCGAAAATCGGCGGCGAGAACCTTCGCCCGGCTGCGGAAGGCTGCGCCCTGAGCCTTGCGGCACATTGAACAGTGACAGTTGACCGCTGCATAGAGCTTGCCGCTGATCTCGTAGCAAATTCCGCCGCACAGACAACTTCCGCGCAACATTTTCACCCCTGGGGAACGGACGGGCTAGCGGGTGCGCCCCGGTGAAACTCGATGTTGCTTCGGTGCTCCGGGCGATTCCGAGCCCGATTGGCGACTACGGGAGCCGTCCGACGCGCATAGAAGCGCATCGTCCAGCCGATCGTTGCCCCAGAACATCTCAGTCCCGACGAAGAAGGTGGGTGCGCCAAATATTCCTCGCGCACGCGCCTCTTCGGTCTGTGCCCGCAAGAGAGACTTAATCGGTTCAGCCTGGGCCTGAGCCAAGATATCCGACGCCGGAAGACCGAGCTCCATCAATATCCGAGTCATACCGTTCGGTTCGTTAATGTCTTGATCGAGCACAAAGTTGAGCTCCATCACCTGTCGGCAGAAGGCCCCGATCCAAGATTCATTGATTCCCAGCAACGCTATGCGCAAAGGAAGCACGCCGAGGCGGGGAAAGGTGCTCGGCTGCACCCAGCGCAGCCCATACTTGCGGCACTGACGCACCATGTCTTGCCACACATAGACGCCCTTCTCCTTTTGCAGCACGAACGGGGATGTTTCCATGCCCAAGGCGCGGAAGATGGGCCCCAGCAAAAACGGCTTCCACGCAATTCGCACGCCGCAGCGTTGCGCCGCGTCCTCAATCCGCATGACGCTCAGGTAGCTGTAGTTGCTGCCGAATTCAAACCAGAACTCGATTTCCGGACGGGATTCGGACGCAACCGCTGAACCGTTCATCGCGTAGTACTCCGAATTGCCTGTGAGTCATGCGCCTGCTGCGGGCTTCGTTCATAATACGTCTGAGTAGAGAACAGGTGCCGGGCGAAGCCGGTCAACGGTAGGTTACAAGGCAGCGGATTTCGATACTCTCCCTCAGCGGCGAATCAGATGGAATATTGGGAAGATCGAAGGCCGAGTGCGGCGTAAAGCGGGCCACACCATTCACTTGGGAGTCGTACTGCTTGAAGACCAGCGCCTCATGGCGGTCCATTTCGTGGAAATAGAACCATTGGTGACGCGAAGACGGGTTGACCAGATATATCTCGCCGGAGCGCTGCGGGTAATGGACATCGCTGGCCACTAGATCCCTCGCGCAGATCGTTCGCGCGTCGCATACCGCAAGCGGTGTATCCATTACTCTCCCTCCAATGGAGCGCCAGATGTTGATGATTGCGAAGCGATGCGCCGGCGAAGGAATCTTCTGCTCCGAGCCGAGCACTGCGAAGCGTCTCTGCCCGGAAGCCTCGCTGTAGTCGTTATGCACGCGCCCGACTGCCGCCGGGCGGCTGCCGTCCCCGTCCCGTCCGAAGCTGAGCGCAGGACGCCCCGGTTCGCGCCGGCGAAGCGCATGGTCGAAAACGTACGCGTGCCGGGCCCCGGTAACCCGTTTCGCAAGTTCGACCGCCTCCTCGTAGTAGCAGGTGCGGATCGCGGCCTCATCGCGAAAGTCCGCCATCGAGGTCGGGGCGTCCCACAACTCAAACCCCTCCACGTGGATGCTAGGGAGCGAGGTCATGACTCGCGCGTCTGTGATGCGTACCGGGGTCACCACATATTCACAGTTTTGTCGAGGAGTGCCCTCGGGCGGTTCATACATGTAATTGTAAGGCCGTTGCGTGGTCGGGCTCAGATAACTCAGTCCCGCGTTCACGCTAGGCACCAACGGAGCTGCGGGCGAGAATTTGCCGGAGACGATCCACTTCTCGTGTCCCGGATGAAGGATGTTGTGCGGCGACGCCAAAGCTTCGGTTTGCATGCTCCCCGTGTCCCACGAATGATTTCGTTACGTGCTGACGATCTAAGGTTCGCGACTATCGACAGATCGGCAGCGGGGGCGCAAACGAGAAATTTTCACGTTCGAATACAGTAGGGCAATGCGAATGAGCGTCGGTCGAATACCTTGTCGTGCGGAGCAGAACGGGACGATGATCCACCACTCTACTCGCGCCAGAAGGGCTTCCGAGCTTCGAACCGGGCGTCCCAGCGAGTGAGGCCGATGTCCTGGAGTGACCGATCACTCAGCGCCATGAGTGCCGATCGCTCACGCGACCGCTTCGTCCAAATGCCGATCAAGGCGATCCAACCGCGAGCCTTACGCATTCGTCGGTGCAGGCTCCGGCGTACTCGTTGCACCACGCTCAAGGCCATTTTGTCCACTAAAGCGAGTTTCGTTCGGATTGCATCAACCTCTCCGCCGTCATGCCCGCCCTCGTCGCGGGCATCCACGTCTTCACGGCCTTGCAGCACAGCCAAGACGTAGATGGCCGGAACGAGTCCGGCCATGACGTGGTGAGGACGTGGTTCAATTTGAGCGAGACATGCTTTAGTGCTGATCATCGTTGTCTCTGTAGCGAAAGTGTTGCCGAAACGAAGTAAGCATACGCGTGAGCGCGAATCATCAAAAATGAAAAAAACTAAACTTTGAGATTATTCGGCTCATCTCGGTTCTGTTACCTTAAATAAGGGTCACTGCAACCGAACGCGACCGGTGCCGCCCGCTTCGGGCGCCGTGCAGAACCCGAGCCCCCGGCCCGAGGACCACATCGCCGGAGACGGTGGCGTTGCTCGCAACCGCCGCCGCCGGATCAATCTGCGGGTGAGCCACAGGTGACCTCCTGCCGGGTAGGGAATTCCCCATCAGCCAAAGCACACGACAAAGCCGACACGGATGGCCTCGAAAAAGACCAGCCCGCCGAATTTGGCCCACAGCCAAACGCTGCCGGCCAGCGCGAGGATGGCGATGGGGCTCGCGAGAATGAGCGGAGACGGCGAGCGCGGTGCAATAATCTTGCGCATTGGTGACGCTCGATCAACGCAAGGCGGTGGTCGCAAGTCGGGCAGATTGATCTCCCGTTGAAGTCAGTTCGGTAATACGGCCCCAGCTCATCGGCTCGGCGCACATCCCAGTGGGAAGGTTGGAACACCTTGGCCGAGGGCACAAGCGAGATTTGCTCACTCTAGATGAGCGGAACTCAACCGTCTTCGAGTTCGGAGATGAACAGAAGTACTTACGAGATTAGTACTTTTCGTTTGGACGCTGCTGGAACGCCCTCTATCTCTTTCTTTCCCGAAATCTACTCCGTCTTGGAGATAATCATGATCAGCACCGCTGATAAACTAACCCCTTCGGCACCTGCTGCGGCTGGGGCTTGGCGCGCGCCATTCCTGATCATCGGCTTCGGTTGCCTAATCTCGCTGATGTCCTTTGGACCGCGTTCGTCACTCGGCTTTTTTCTGACTCCAATGTCGACCGACAATAACTGGGGCCGCGACGTCTTTGCGTTCGCGTTGGCGATACAGAACCTCCTGTGGGGTATCGGGCAGCCGCTCGCAGGCATGATCGCCGACCGGTTCGGCTCGGTACGCGTGTTCTGCGCCGGCGGGCTGATGTTTGCCTTGGGCCTGGCGCTCATGGCTCATGCGAGCAGCGCCCCGATGCTCGATCTATCTGCAGGTGCGTTGATCGGATTTGGATTATCCGGAACGTCGTTCATGATGATTGTGGCCACCTTCGGAAAGCTACTGCCGCCCGAGTGGCGCATGATCGCTTTCGGGTTTGGCACGGCAGCAGCGTCGTTCGGGCAGTTCGTGTATTCGCCGCTTTCCGTTCTGCTCATCGATTCGTTCGGCTGGCAGCAAACGCTCATCATTTTCGCGGTGAGCATGCTCGCCGTACTGCCGCTATCAATGGCACTGGCAACGCCGACAACCGAAGCAGCCGGTAAGGACACTTCACAGCAGCAGTCCCTGCGGCAAGCGCTCTCCGAAGCCTTCGCGCAGCGCTCCTACGTGATGTTAGTGATCGGCTTTTTTACCTGTGGGTTCCAGCTTGCGTTCATCACGGTGCATTTGCCCGCTTATCTCGTCGACCGAGGTCTTTCGGCGACCGTCGGCGGCTGGACGCTGGCCACGATTGGCCTCTTCAACATTATTGGATCGCTCACCTACGGGTGGCTGTCCAACTACTTACCCAAGCGATATCTTCTGTCGTTCAATTACCTCGTGCGCGCAGCCGCCATCTTCGTGTTCATCTCGTTCCCGGTTACTCCGCTGAGCGCTATCTCATTCGCCATCGTTATGGGTCTGGTGTGGCTTTCCGTGGTGCCGCCGACCAACGGCATCATCGCCGTCATGTTCGGCACGCGGTGGCTGGCAACGCTGGCGGGTTTCGCGTTCTTGAGCCACCAGATAGGCGGCTTCCTTGGGGCATGGCTCGGCGGCATCGTGTTCGACCGCTTCGGCTCCTACGACCCCGTGTGGTGGTTGTCGATCGCACTCGGAATTTTTTCCGCTCTGATCAACCTGCCGATCGTCGAGAAGCCGGTCACGCGTGCCACCGCCGTCCCGGCGTGATGAGAACGAGGGTAGTGCTCTTTCGGCACCCGGGTCTTGCCCTTACGAGACCCGGGTGTATTTGGTTCGGTCAACGGGCTTATCGTCGTCAGTGATGTCGGAGAGTGCGGATACAAGCCAGTTCCGGAACCATTTGACTTCGGGCTTTTGAACGTCCGCCTGGGGGGTGACGAGCCAATAGCCGCTGCCGCTGGGGATCGTTTGATCACGTAGCGGTATCAATCGACCGCTATCGATCTCCTCGTTGACGAGCGGCCGTCGCCCCAACACCACACCAAGGCCGAGCGCGGCCGCATCGAACGCCATCTGCATGGTGTCGATCCACAGCCCGCTCTCAATTGACGGGACCTGCACCCCCGTTGCCCGAACCCAATGACTCCAATCGGCCGATACGGAAGTGAGGTGAATGAGCGACGCCCGCGACAACAGATCCGCATCCGACGAGACCCCGAGTTGCTCTTTCAGGCCGGGACTACAAACCGGGATCAGCGTCTCCAGCGCGAGCAGGGTCCAATTTGGCTCCGGCTTCTCCGTTGAGGTGAAACGAATG
Source organism: Xanthobacteraceae bacterium (assembly GCA_052148715.1). Taxonomy (GTDB): domain Bacteria; phylum Pseudomonadota; class Alphaproteobacteria; order Rhizobiales; family Xanthobacteraceae; genus JBKQHQ01. The sequence continues at coordinate 30,740 of JBKQHQ010000111.1, forward strand.
GCAACGTCGAAACCGTCGAGCGTCAGGTCCACCAGACGGTGTGAAGTGTCGATCTTCACGCGAACATCCGGAAACTGGGAAAGGAACTTCTCGAGGCGCGGCAGGAGAATCTTGCTTGCAAAGGTCGGCGCGCTGCTGATTGATAGTGTCCCGGTGGCCTTGCGGCCGGGGAGCTGTTCGGTAGCCTTGGCGAGAAGACTCAGCACTTGATTGACCAGGGGCGCATAGGTCTCGCCGTCACCCGTGAGCCGCAATCCGCGAGATTCGCGATAGAACAGCTCGACACCGAGCCAGTTCTCAAGGGTCTGAACGGCGTGACTGACAGCGCCCGCCGTGAGGTTGAGCTCCTCGGCCGCTTTGCGAAAGCTATTGTGACGAGCAGCAGCCTCGAAGACCCGAAGTGAACTCATTGGCGGAAGCCGGAAAGCCATAATCCCCTATCCCAAGTTTTTGTAGCGAGCCGCGCATTATACCAAGCCGCGACAGCTGGCGAATGTGCCGCGGGAGACCCAAGGCAGCATTATGGTCACGAAATCCACGCATGTATTGGGCTGCGGGGCGATATTTTTTCATTCATCGTTGAAAAATTTTCAATGAGAGCAGGAAACCGGTTAAATGATCCGGACCCATGGGCCGCTTCGGCAAGGTGGTGCGTTGAACTGACATGCAAGCCGCCGTCGATATGCGGATCGCGTTGTCGCGCATGAATGCCGGCCTCCAACTGACGCATTCTTCAAGAGGTCTCGCGAAGGACGATGCAGGTGGCGGTGCCATGCGCATAGAGCTTGCCCTGCCGGTCGATGAGACGCCCCTCGGCCGTCGCAATTCGCGAGCCGGGATGAACGACTTTGCCCTCCGCCAAGAGCGTGTGCGTTTTCACAGAGACCGGGCGCACGAAATGAACCTTAACTTCGAGCGTCGAAAATAGGCTGCCGGCCGGCAGTTGAGCGTGGACCGCTAGGCCCATGACGGAGTCGAGCAGGGTACAAACGATGCCGCCGTGGACGCCCCCCATGGGGTTATAATGAAACTCCGCGGGCTCAAATTCGCCGGTCACCTCGCCAGGTTCGACCTTGACCAACCGGAAATCGATCAACTCGAAGGCCGGTGGCGCGGGGACTTGGCCACCCATCAGGTTGCGCACGAATTCAAGGCCGCTCAAGGAGCGCGCGGCCTCCACACTGATCGCCGGATCTCGCCAAGACAACGTTCGAACGCGAGGCCCTTCGATATCCTTGCCGCGACGCGTTTCTTCCATTCCATTCGCCCTTTGAACCCAAGCCTCACCCGTTGCCCCGCCGCCGTACGGATGCGACGGTGATGTCAGAATTCACTACGCAGCGGGAATTGGCGCCGATGCACAAACGAGAAGATTTCTTCGATAGGCGAGAAAAAATCTTCGACTGGCTGCATGCCTGGGAATTCGCGATCTGGCCGCGCTCGACGCGCGGCTTAGGCTACAGCGAACACTCGTGCGGTGATCCGGCTGTTGGGATTGCGGCCATGACCCGCCTCTATGCCATACCGCCAAGCAGGCATACGCGACGGGGTTCCAGCGCGTGTTTGGGGCCGGATGACCGCGAGGCAACAATGCGTCGTTTGGTGGGAACCATGCTTCAGGGGGGGTGATGCGCGATATGGCGGCGAGGGGGCTTCGCGCCCACCGCACGGATACTTTGACGGCCACGAGCGCATGGTTGCTCCAAGGGCGCGTTCTTGATGCGCTCAAGGCGGCGGGTGATGTCGTCGGCCGCGGTGTCGAAGAGCTGCCGGCGCGTATAGTCGGCGAGGGTCCGGGTCTTGAGATCACCGGGGGCTAGGCTCGGCGAGCCGAGGGGCGCGCGCGCCCCTAGCATTGGGGGCGCGACGCCCTTTTCGGGCCTTGGAAATCGCTGTCCCGTCCTCTAGATAGGCGTCCGTCGTGCCCGATCGTGCCATTCCGAGGGCTTTCCGGCCGACGCGAACGCAGAAGGAACCCCGTCCGAGCCTATGGCGAGCCTAAGCGGAGAAGGAGTTCCCGTAAGTCATTGATTTTACGCGATGGCGGAGTAGCTCAGCTGGTTAGAGCAGCGGAATCATAATCCGTGTGTCGGGGGTTCGAGTCCCTCCTCCGCTACCAAGAAAATTCCTTAACTTTCAACATATTAGCTGACCGAAGGGCGCGGGACGGTCTTATGTCCATGTTGCTGATCAGTAAGATCGTGACGGCGCTGACTCTCTATTTCGGTGCCCATCTGGTCATCGATGGGGAGCTGACGGTCGGCGAGCTCATCGCCTTCAACATGCTGGCGGGTCGGGTCGCCCAGCCGGTGTTGCGGCTGGCGCAGCTCTGGCAGGATTTCCATCAAGCGAGAATTTCGATTGCCCGCCTTGGCGATATCCTCAACACCGCACCGGAACCGACTTACAATCCGAGTCGGACCGCGTTGCCGGTGATCCGTGGCGAGATCGTATTCGAATCCGTCACTTTCCGATACCGTCTCGACGGGCCCGAGATTCTGCGCAACGTCGATTTGCGCATTCCTGCCGGGCAGATGATCGGCATCGTCGGGCCGTCGGGCTCCGGAAAGTCGACCCTCGCGAAGCTGGTGCAGCGCCTCTATGTGCCGGAGAGCGGCCGGCTGCTGATCGATGGGGTGGACCTGGCGGTGGTCGACGTCACCTGGCTGCGCCGGCAGATCGGCGTGGTGCTGCAAGAAAACGTGCTCTTCAACCGCTCGATCCGCGACAATATCGCACTGGCAGACCCAGGCCTGCCGACCGAGCAGGTGATCGCGGCGGCGGAGCTTGCCGGCGCCCATGATTTCATTCTGGAGCTGCCGCACGGCTATGACACCATGGTGGGCGAGCGCGGGGCAAGTCTTTCCGGCGGCCAGCGCCAGCGCATCGCAATTGCGCGCGCTCTGATCACCAATCCGCGCATCCTGATATTCGACGAGGCAACCAGCGCCCTCGATTACGAGAGCGAGCGCATCATCCAGGATAACATGCGCAAGATCGGCCATGGCCGCACCGTGCTGGTCATCGCGCACCGTCTCTCCACCGTTCGCCGCGCCGACCGGATCATCACGATCGAGCGGGGCCGCCTGGTCGAGGAGGGAAGCCATGACGAATTGATCCGGGCGGAGGGGCGCTACGCCATGCTGCACCGCCTGCAGGCAGGTCTCCATGAAGTCGGCTGAAAGCAAAGGGGTCGTCGTTCAGCTGCGGCCGTCGCCGGCGGCCGCGCGTAGAGTGCAGCTCGAGTTTCTGCCGGCGGCGTTGGAGATCGTGGAAACTCCGGCCTCGCCCGCCGGCCGGGCTATCGCGGCCACGATAATTCTGCTGTTCGTGATTGCCATCGCCTGGGCCACGTTCGGCCGCATCGACATCGTCGCAACCGCGTCCGGCAAGATCCTGCCGACCGGGCGCACCAAATTGATCCAGCCGTTTGAAACGGGGGTTGTGCGCGCGATCCGCGTTCAGGACGGCCAAACCGTGAAGATCGGCGACGTCCTGGTCGAGCTCGATACCACGATCAACGCCGCCGAGCGCGACCGCATCGCCAAGGAACTGGTCGCGGCGCAGCTTACCGTAGCGCGCCTGCACGCCGCCATCGCCGGCATGAGCAACCCGGAGGTTTCCTTCGAGGTACCGGAGCGGGCGTCGTCCGCACAAATCGAATTGCAGCGTCGGTTCCTGCGTAACCAGATCGATGAAGTCCGCGCCAAGCTCGCCCACATCGACGATCAGATCACGCAGAACGACGCGAGCCGCGCGGCAGTGGCGGCCACCGTGCAGAAGCTCACCCTGTCGATCCCGTTGCTGCGGCAGCGTGCCGACGTGCGGCATCATCTGTCGGATCAGGGCCTCGGTTCAAAACTGCAGTATTGGGAAACGCAGCAGGACTTGGTCGAGCACGAGCAAGAGCTCGTCGTGCAGCAAGCTCGCCTCGCCGAGGCGATTGCTGCCATCACGGCCTTGCGGGAGCAGCGCCGGCAAACCGAGGCGGAATATAACAGAACCAATCTCAGCGACCTTGCCGACGCGGAGCAGAAGGCCGCGAGCCTCGGCGAGGCGCTGGTGGGGGCCGAGCAGCGTCGCCAGCTGCAGACGCTCACCGCGCCGGTCGACGGCACCGTGCAGCAGCTCGCCGTCCATACCATCGGCGGGGTCGTGACGCCGGCGCAGCAGCTGATGGTGATCGTGCCGGCGGATGCTCGCCTGGAGGCAGAGGCCATGGTGTCGAATCGCGACATCGGCTTCGTGCATGCCGGCGAACCGGTCGAGGTGAAAATCGATACCTTCAATTTCACCCGCTACGGGCTGATCCACGGCAAGGTCGCGAGCGTCTCGCGCGACTCCATCGTTCGCGACAAGCCGGCGGACAAGTCGGGCGCGACCAGGCCCGGGGCGCTCGCCGAGACCAGCGAGCCGCAGGGTCAGGAGCTGCTCTATGCGGCCCGTATCGCGCTCGATCGCACGCAAATGCGGATCGAGGACGAACTGATCAATCTGTCGCCCGGTATGGCGGTGACGGTGGAGATCAAGACCGGCTCACGGCGCGTCATCGAATATCTGCTGTCGCCGTTGCTGCGGTACAAGCAGGAGAGCCTGCGGGAAAGGTAGAGGCGGGTGGCGGAAAGGCATCTGCGAAAGGGACGTAGAGTCGTGACTAATCATGTTAGCGGTGAGTGATGTGTATGCGCGAAGTGGACCGTTTATATGAAGGACGTTCAGAGTGCAAGGTTGGTACGTCTTCACTGAATGAGAAGTCGAAGCAGAAAATGGTCGATCGGATTACGGATGTGGTCAAATTGTTCATAGCATAGCGTGCTTGGATTGTTTACACGCGGGTGGCAAACTTCTTCTGGTAGAGGTATCGAGATGGGAGACTTGCGCAGATACGATCCAACACAGGTGTTGTACTATATCATGCTTGTGCTGGTCTTCATTGCACTGAACCTGGTGAACGCGTCCGGAAGTTCCGATGAAGCAGCGCCAGCTGGTGTCGCCGGGTCGCCGCCGGCCGTTGGCGCCGCGGGCAAAAGGGGCTTGAGCTGCAAGACAAAACTTGCGAGCTTCGTGACGGAACTTGATGCGCTGCTTGACAGTAGGCCGCGTTACATAGATCCGTTCATCATTCTGCTCAAAAAATATTTTCCCCTGATACACTGTGATATAGATGAGGCCATCGCGATTTGCAGTCAATCTAAATATGCGATGCCTGTCCGTGTGTCGGCGCGGTATCACGGATTTGCATTTAATAGTCGGACATCAAATTATACTGGCTACATTGTATCTTTCGGCTTGCAAAATGAAACCGGTAACTCCGAGTATCCTTCTTTCAAAAGCTGGAAGTAGAGGGGGCGTCGACGATGACGCAAACCATTTCGGTTTTCTATTCGCTGGTGGAGGATCGCGCATTCCATATGGCGATCGTATATGACCAGGGAGACGGCAGCGATCCGCTGGTTATTGAAGCTGGACCGCAGATAAAATACGGAGAGGGGACTAACGAACAGAATGAACAACAAACGACCCTGGCGTGGAGCCAGGTATTTTATGGTGATAGTGTTCAGAGTTCGGAATTTAACTCACCGTTTGGCTCACTTGCAGTTAACCCTCCAGCGCTTGCCAATCTGGCATATCCGAATGGCCTCGGACCCGGCCAAGTGCTGATACAAGGCGACGATCTGAGCAGTCAATGGGCTACCATACTGAATTTGGCTGATTGGATAAATGTTACGAACTATTCCTACCTTCCTATGCAACAAAATAGCAATACGTTCGTTTCAACCGCACTAGAGGCGGCCGGAATCCCGTTGCCAAGCGGGTTGGTGGCATCGCCGAGCGGGTTTACGAATTTTTATTTCACGCCGGGGGAAACGCTTCCGTTATCGGTTACGCAAGGCAACAGCGTGGCGCCGTTCAATTCAAAAATTGGTGATCAATATCTGGGGCAGACACAAAACCTTCTACAAATGCTATCAGGGAATGGCGCGGTCGTTTCCGACTCTGCCGGGGTCGGTTCTGGCGCGGGCAGTGAACCCATTCCATATCTTGCGGAGACACAAGACCTTCAACAAATACTATCAGGGAATGGAACGGTCAGTCCCGGCGCAGGCACTGAACCCGTTCTATATGTTGCGGAGACACAAAGCACACTACAACAACTATCAGGAACTGCAACCGACCCTTCCGCTCCGTTGACGCCGGCGGACGTTGTCGCCCAGGAGTTCGGGGCCCTGGAGGGCGCGACGAACCAATTCGAACGACAGGGCGGCCAAATCGCGATGAGCCAGCAAAAACGGTCAATGAGAAATCCAACCGAAAGTTTCCGTGGGTTTTCCTCTCGGTTGATCCGACTTGGTGCCGATTTATTTTATTCATCACTCCAGGCCAAGCGATTGCAATCCCACTTATCGGGCAGAAAAATCGCGCACCTTGCCGACCAAGCCGTAGTCCGTCAAGGACCGTCGCACCTGCCCAATTCGCAAGTCGGCCTCATCATTTGCACACTCGCTATACATGAGCCAAATCGGATCGAACCAGTCTCGCCTGTTTCTAAACCCGGCAATCTGGTAACTGCCAGGCCTGTATATCCAGTGCAGGCGCTGGTTTCGAACTATGACGCACTCGCCGAGAAATACTCCCAGGTCAAAAATGACATTGAATCCCAGCCATCTTCCCGTCCAGGGTTCCGAAAGCTCAAGAAAAACCTGACGCGCTGCGTCTTGGCGCAGGTTGGCAACAAGGGCGCCGCAATTCCCGGGGCACCAAGCCGAAACTGCGGCAAGCCCCTCGGCGTCAACCCCGAGTTTCACACCAAATGTGATAAGGAATGCACGGAGCGCGGCCAATCGCGCATCACGGTGTTCGACGAAGTAGGTGAAGTTGTCTTTGCCGCGTGCCGCGAATTTCCGGAGCAAGCGCATATACTCTTCTTCACTTTCGGTCTGCAGACGGCCGGCCCTTGCCGATGAGGCGGCTCATAAACTGGATAGTCTGCCAAGGCGTCGATCATACGGCGCCGGTGCTCTACAAGATGGGCGGAGTCGCGACGCAGCCAGCCAAACATGAGTATCTCATCTGCTGAGGAAAACATCTGGACTACTTAACGCACCCAAACCGTGAGGGCAAGATAGACGGTGGAGATCAAGACCGGCTCACGGCGCGTCATCGAATATCTGCTGTCGCCGTTGCTGCGGTACAAGCAGGAAAGCTTACGGGAAAGGTGAGAACGAGGCGCGGAACGCGGCAGCAAACAGATTGAGGCATAGGAAAGGATAAGGTCAATGACTTGCACGATCGTAGGAACCTCTCCGTTCAGTGCTTGGGCCGTCCAACAGCGCAGTCGATGTCCCGCCAGCTTGCCATGCCGAACAAGGAGTCAAGTGTCATGACTTTCGTTAGAACCGGGAAAAGCTTCTGGCCCGAAGTGTATGATGCAGAGACGGGTATCGAATTGAACGCCAGCTCAAGAGATATGCCAAAAGGGAAGATGCGCGTGATGATCAGGGTAGGAGGCCGGCTTGCTTCCGCATTCGAGCTGACGAAAAGATACGAACGCGGAGAAGGAAAAGTGTTCATATATTCTGTTTCTTCTCAGGGACTGCACAAGGCGTTTATGAATGGTGGCGCTAAATTCAACACGTTTAAATCGCAAGACCAATTCATGGAAAAGATAAAGGAGGGTGTCGAGGCGTTGTTTTCCTAAGAACTGGAAATGAAGGCGCCAGGAGTGTCCATGCGAGTGGAAATAAGCGAGTAGCTTTTCGTGGAAAATAAAAAAATAAGATGCGCAACATTAAATAACGCTCGTAATGACAAGCTCATCGGTCGGGGGAGTGGTTTCTCCGGCGTTATTCTACCCTGGTGGCTGAGACCTTTATGACCTTCTCCCACTTCTCGGTTTCCGACCGCACGAAGGTCCCGAACGCCTCGGGGCTGGTGATGAGCGGCGTTGAGCCGAGCTCCGTGAGCTGTGCCCGGATTTTTGCGGAGGCAAGTCCGGCATTGATCTCTCGATTCAAGCGGCGCACGATTTCCGCAGGCGTGCCCTGCGGCACGCCGACGCCGTACCAGATGACGGCCTCGTATCCCGGAAGCGTCTCGGCGATGGTCGGCAGGTCGGGAAGATTTCGCGAGCGCGTCGCCGTGGTCACGCCGAGCGCGCGCAGCTTGCCGGATTGAATGTGGGGCAATGTGGTGACCATGGCATCGACCATGACCTGCACGTGGCCCGCGAGCAGATCCGTGATCGCCGGCGCCGAGCCGCGATACGGCACGTGGACAAGGGCGACGCCGGCCATCGCCTTGAACAACTCGCCGGCCATGTGGCTGGTCGTGCCGACCCCGGCCGAGCCCATGTTGAGCTTGCCCGGATTGGCCTTGGCGTAGGCGATGAACTCGGCAACCGTGTTCACCGGGATCGATGGATGCACCACGAGCACGTTCGGACCCTGCGCCAATCCGGCGACCGGCGCGATCTGCGTCAGAATATCGAACGTCAGCGATTTTTTGTTGACCGTCGCGTTGATGGCGTTGGCGGAGGTGACGGAGAGCAGCGTGTAGCCGTCGGGCGGGGAATTCACCACCGCCTCGGCGGCGATGTTGCTGCCGGCCCCGGGCTTGTCTTCGATCAGGAAGGGTTGGCCCAGGCGCTCCTGCAGCCAAGCGCTCAAGATGCGCGCGATGATGTCGGTCGATCCGCCGGCCGAAAACCCCACCACCCAGCGGACCGGCCGCGCCGGATAGTCTTGCGCTGCGGCGCCGCTCATCGGCAGAACTGCAAGGCAAAGGACGAACAAAACGGCAGCGCAGGCGCGGAGCCGCCTGAGCGCCTCGATCGCCCGGCGTCGATTCTTGAATGAAGACGGAAGCAGACAGGGGAGCGGGGACATGCAATGTCTCTGCGATGCGGCGCTCCCGCATCAGGCCTGAACCTAGTATCGCTTTCGGGCGGCGTCCACCTCCGGCCCTTCGAACTCATTGGCTTAAAAAGAGCTTGGTAGAGAACCCTCGCGTGCTCCCGGACCACGCGGCTTGACCCACGGGGAGGCGCCGCAAGATAATCCAGCCGGTGAATGGAGAGCATTTCGATGACGCGCGCCATGGGGCTCGATCCGGAGCTTGTCGAGAGTAAGAAAAAAATGGTCAGCGGGACCTACCTGCGCAACGCTTGGTACGTCGCGGCGTGGTCCCACGACCTTGGTGAAGGTCAATTGCTGAGCCGCACGATCTTGAAGGAGCCGATCGTTCTCTACCGCCAATCGGACGGAAACGTCGCCGCCCTTGCGGACCGCTGCCCGCACCGGTTCGCGCCGCTGCATATGGGCAAGGTCGTCAACGGCGACCGCATCCAATGTCCCTATCATGGGCTGGAGTTCAACTCGTCCGGCGCGTGCGCCTTGAACCCGCACGGCGCCAATATCCCCTCGCGGCTGCGGGTGCGCAGCTATCCGGTGACCGAGAAGCACAAGGCGATCTGGATTTGGATGGGCGAGCAGGCGCCCGATTCGGCGAAAGTGCCGGATTTCAGCGTGCTCGACAACGTGCCGGAGGCGCACGCGACGAAGCGGGACCGCATCACCATCCACGCCAACTACGAGCTCATTATCGACAACCTGCTCGACCTCAGCCACACCTCCTATCTGCACGAGGGAACTTTGGGCAACGCGGATACGGTCGATTCGAAAATTTCGGTGGAGCAGGACGGCGATGATGTGATCGTCGAGCGTCATGCCGGCAATGCGACTGCGCCCGGCCTGTTCGCCATTCTCATGCCGTCGCTGCCGGAGCGCGTCGACAAGTTCACCCGCATGCGCTGGATGCCGCCGAGCAATCTGCGTCTGCTGACGGGAATTTGCCTGCGCGGCGCAATTCCCGAAAGCGGGACCGGGTATCATGCCATCCATATGCTGACGCCCGAAAGCGACCGGACCACGCACTATTTTTTCACCGCCGTGCGCTTCAATGTCTTGACGGCGGACGAGCAAACCAACGCGCAGATACAGGAGAAGATTTCGACGACCCGTCGCTTCGCCTTCGAGGAGCAGGACGCGCCGGTCATCGAGGCGCAACAGGAGATCATCGATGCCGCGCAGACGCCGGTCGATCCGGTGATCCTGTCGATCGACGTGGGCCCGGTCCGTTACAAGCGGATACTGCAGAAATTGATCGAGGGCGAGCAGCCGCACTAGCGGACGCGGCTTGCCGGCCCATGCAACCACGGCACGGTCACGGCGTTGACCGATGCGGAGATTCTCATGTCGACGCTCAAGGGCAAGACCATCCTCGTGACCGGTTCGACCGACGGCGTCGGCCGCTATGTCGCCGGCAAGCTCGGCGCCGCGGGGGCCAGCGTGCTGGTGCACGGCCGCGACCGCGAGCGCGGCCAAGATGTGGTCGAGGCGATCCGCCGCGGCGGCAACGACACGGCCGTCTTCTATGCGGCCGATCTGTCCTCCCTGGCGGAGGTGCGCAAGCTCGCCGCGCTGATCCGCGATAATCACGACCGCCTCGATGTCCTGATCAACAATGCCGGGATCGGCACGGCTTCCGGGGGCCGGCAGCGCCGAACGAGCGCGGAGGGCCACGAGCTGCGCTTCGCGGTCAACTATCTGGCCGGGTTTCTGCTCACCCGGCTGCTGTTGCCGCGCATCACCGCGAGCGCGCCGGCGCGCATCGTCAACGTCGCGTCGGCCGGCCAGTCTCCGATCGATTTCGACGACGTGATGCTGACGCAAGCCTACGACGGCGGGCGGGCCTATACGCAGAGCAAGCTGGCGCAGATCATGTTCACCTTCGACCTGGCGGGCGAGCTCGAAGGGTCCGGCGTGACCGTCACCTGCCTGCACCCGGCGACCTACATGGACACGACGATGGTGCGTGCGGGAGGAATTTCACCGCTCAGCACGGTCGAGCAAGGCGGTGACGCGATCCTCAGCCTCGCGGTGGCGGACGAGCTTGAAGGCCAAACCGGCCTCTATTTCGACGGCAAGCGGCAGGCGCGCGCGAATGCGCAGGCCTATGACGCGGCCGCGCGGCAGAAATTGCGCGACCTCAGCATGCGCCTCACCGGGCTCCAGTAAATTTACGCAGCGTAGGGTGGGCTAAGGCGGCCGAGGCCTGTGTGTTTTGGCACGGCGCGCATTCCGCCGTGCCCACGCGGTGAGGCGGATGTATCTGTATGTGCTCTTTCGCGAGATCAATCCGCGTGGGCACGGCGGACGCAGCGCGATGCATGGATCGAAACGTCGGGGCCGCCTTAGCCCACCCTACACGTCGCGGATAAAGCTCACGGCTTGAAGACCATCACATAAACATTCGCCAACGGCACAAGCGTGGCGATGATGCCCCACACCATCCAGCGCCGGGCGTGCCGCCAATAGCCTTCCGGGATAGCGCCGCCCGAGGCGAAGAGGCGCGCCGCGCGTGCCTGCGCGATCTGCGTGGGGATCAGAACGACGACCCAGATCAGGCCCGAGACGGCAAAAAGGGCTTGTCCCAAGACGAGCCAGAATTGCCCGCGCGGGTCGATGCCGGCAACGAACGCCATTCCGTAGCCGCCGATCACAATGAGCACGACACCACCGGCCGTGAAGATCCAGTCGGTGAGCGTGACCAGCCGTTGCGCATAGGCGATGATGCGCGGATCGCCGGTGCGGTCTGCCAGCGTCTTCCATGCGGCGGTGACAATGATGTTGCCGAGGAACGCGATGACGCCGATGAGGTGGACGACCTTGAACGCGTCGTAGGACATCGTTTCGACTTTCAGTCACAAGTTTGTGCAGTCTACCCGCGCTCGATCTCGACGTCGATCAGCGTCGGCGCGGCCGATGCGATTGCCTTGGTCACCAGCTCGGCCGCGCCCGCCGCGGTCGCGGTGCGTTCGGCGCGGATGCCGAGCGCGCGGGCGAGCCCGACGAAGTCGATCGCCGGGTCGACGAGGTCCATGCCGACATATTGATTGGGCGCACCGCCGCGCATCGCCGCCAGACGCTGCTTGAGGATGCGATAGGACGCATTGTTGAGAATGACGAACACGACCGGGATGTTTTGGTGCGCGGCGGTCCAGAGCCCCTGGATGGTATACATGGCGCTGCCGTCGCCGATCAGGGCGACGACCGGACGGTGCGGCAAGGCAAGCTTGATGCCCATCGCGGCGGGCAGGCCCCAGCCGATGCCGCCGCCGCGCAGCCCGTAGTAACTTTTAGAGTCGTTGCTGCGCATCAGCCAGCGGATGCCCTCGGCCGACGACAGCGTCTCCTCGATCACGACCGCATCATCGGGAAGCGCCGCGCCGATCGCCTGCAGAACGGCGAGCGGATGGGCCGGCGTGCGGCCGGACAGCGCTTGCGCCCTGGCGACGAGCTCGCCGCGGGCGCGGGCAATCGTGCCCTCGACGGCCTTCCGGCGCGCCGCGATCCGGCTGCGTGCTTCCGCGTCGAGGCGGGCCGCAATGCCGGCGGTGAGCTCCGGCAGGGTCGCCTTCGGATCGCCGAGGAGGCCGACATCGATCGGAAAATTCTTGCCGAGCTCCCACGGATCGATGTCGAGATGTACGATCTTGAGCCCGGGCGGGATCGCCTGCACGTCGGAGGGCAGCGACAGAGTGAACAGGTCGGCGCCGATCGAGAGCAGCAGATCGTGCTCGTCCAGCATTTTTCGGATCGCCGGCGTGATCCGCGCCACCGTGCCGTGGAACAGCGGGTGGGAAGCCGGAAAGGAGGCGGTGTTTGGAACGATCTCCGCGTAGACCGGAGCGCCCAAAAGCTCCGCCAGGGCGACCACCTCGGCAAGCGCATCGCTTTGCGCGACGGCGTCGCCGGCCATGATCACGGGGCGCTGCGCGCCCGCGAGCAGCTCGGCGGCCGCCGCAATCGCCGCGCGGTCGGCGCAAAGCCCCGGTGCCACCCGGCTCGGCGCTCCCAGCGCGAGATCGGCCTCCGCGGTCAAGATGTCGCCGGGCAAGGACAGGAAGACCGGTCCGGTCGGCGGCGCCAGCGCGGTCTTCGCCGCGCGGTGCACCGCGATCGGCAGATCGGCCAGCCGCCTGACCTCGTAGGACCACTTGACCAGCGGGCGCGCCAGCGTCGGCAGGTCGCCATAGAGGATCGGCTCGGTGATGGTGAAGCGCTGCTCGTGCTGCCCGGCGGTGACGAGGATCGGCGCCGCGCTCTTCTGCGCGTCGTAGAGCATCCCCATCGCATTGCCGAGACCGGGCGTCACGTGCAGGTTGACGACGGCGAGCCGGCCGGACGCCTGGGCGTAGCCGTCCGCCATGGCCATGACCACGGCTTCCTGCAAGCCGAGGACGTAACGAAAGCGCGTATCGCCGGCTAAGGCGTCCATCAGCGGCAGCTCGGTGGTGCCCGGGTTGCCGAAAATCACCTCGACGCCCTCGAGGGCCAAAAGATCGAGCAGCGCCTGCTTGCCCGTGGTCATCGGCATTTATCGATCCTGCGTTTGGTGCAATGATTATTGTAGGGTTTTTCCCACTCATCCCCGCGCAAGCGGGGATCCAGGCAAAGCGACGGCCGGTCGAAGCTACCGGATTCCCGCTTGCGCGGGAATGAGCGGGTGTCGGTCGGCCAAACATGACGGATGGTTTGCTGATGGACTTTTCGCTGTCCGCCGAGCAGAAGCAGATACGCGAGCTGGCGCAAAAGATTTGCGCCGGCTTTCCCGACGATTATTGGGCGTCGCGCGACCAGAGCGGCGAGTTCCCGGAGGATTTTTATCGCGCGGTCGCCGCCGCCGGACTGCTCGGCGTCGCCATGCCGGAGGCCTATGGCGGCGCCGCGCTCGGCATCACCGAGGCCGCCCTCATGATGCAGGCGATCGCCGAGTCGGGCGCGGCGATGAGCGGCTCCTCCGCGGTGCATATGAACATCTTTGGTCTGCAGCCGGTGGTCGTCTTTGGGACCGAGGCGCAGAAAGCGCGCATGCTGCCGCCGCTCATTCGCGGCGAAGACAAAGCCTGCTTCGCCGTCACCGAGCCCGATGTCGGCCTCGACACCACCAAGATCAAGACGCGGGCCGAGCGGCGCGGCGATGCCTACTTCATCACGGGGCAAAAAATCTGGATCTCCACGGCGCAGGTGGCGACCAAGATGCTCCTGCTCGCGCGCACGACGCCGCTCGAACGCGTCGCGCGCAAGACCGACGGCTTGAGCCTCTTCTACACCGACCTCGATCGCACTCGCGTAGAAATCCGGCAGATCCGCAAGATGGGACGGCATGCGGTCGACTCCAACATGATGTTCTTCGATGCCATGCCGGTGCCGGCATCGGACCTGATCGGGGAAGAAGGGCGGGGCTTTGCGCAAATCCTGCACGGGCTCAACCCGGAGCGTATCCTGGTGGCGGCGGAGGCCGTCGGCATCGGCCGCTCGGCGGTGCGCCGCGCCGCCCGGTATGCCCAGGAGCGGGTCGTGTTCGACCGCCCGATCGGACAGAATCAGGGCATTCAGCATCCGCTGGCCAAGTGCTGGATGGAGCTCGAGGCCGCCAATCTGATGGTGATGCAGGCGGCGTCACGCTACGACGGCGGCGAGGAATGCGGGATCGAGGCCAATGCGGCAAAATATCTGGCCGGGGAGGCGGCCTTCTCGGCCTGCGAGACCGCGGTGATGACCCACGGCGGCATGGGCTACGCGGCCGACTATCACGTCGAGCGCTATCTGCGCGAATGCTTGATTGCGCGCATCGCGCCGGTCACGCCGCACATGATCCTGAATTTCATCGCCGAGAAGGTGCTCGATCTGCCGCGGTCGTATTGAGGCGCTGGGCGAATGGAGGACCGCTGTCCGTGCCGAGGTCGTGCTGGTGGGCACGGCGGAACGGCGCATTGTGCCAACTTCCTTACGCCTTGGCCGCCTTTGCCCACCCTACGCCGCGGCCTTCGAACAGGCTCGCGTGTTGCCGATTACGTCAGCCGCGGGGAGGGCGCAAAAAATCCTCGCTGTATTCCCCGAGCGATACCTTGACCGGCGTCTCGCCGATTGCTTCGCATTCGAGCATCGCGGATCCGGACCGGCGGCCCGGATCGCTCAGCTCCTCGACCAGATCGGCGAAGATCTGCGCCCGCCACGGCTCGACCGTCCAGATGAACGAGGCGCCCGCTGTCTCGGTCGGGCGCATTCCGGGCGCGGGGCCCTTCTGCGTGAGCAGGATCGCGGCGCCGTCGGCCGGCGCGCAGCACGCGGACGCCTCCAGGCGCCGCTCGTGGCGATCCTTGGCGAACTGCCGCAGCAGCGCCGCGAAGGTGCGCATGTCGTCGGCCTCGCCGAGGAAGAGCACCAGCGGATGAAAGTCGCTCGGCAGGAAACCGAACCGCAGCATGGAGGCGCTCAGAAGAAGACCGACAGGTTTTTGGCGAGCAGCACGTTTTGGTCGAGGATGATCTCGCGGCGCGCGATCTTCCAGCCGTCACCGACCCGCCGCAGCACGTCGGTTTTCTTGCCGACAAAGGTGTAGGTCTCGTATTCGACCCGGTTCTGATGCACGAGGAAGCGGCTTTTGGCCACGACCTCGGCCGGCGCCTCGAGCGAAGGCTTGACTTCGAGAAGCTGCACGTTGCTGACCATGTGGCAGACCCGGGACAGCGGTTCCTCGGCGAAATGCACGCCGGTGAGAATCTGCTCGACGCGCTTGTTCAGGGTCCATTTGTCTTCGTCGAACCAGCTGATTCCCTCGCCGACGCGAGTGTTCTCCTTCTCCTCGTGCTGGCCGAATTTCACATTGCGGCGGATCGGCATGAAATAGATGATGTCGTCCGTGAGCAGATCCAGCCAATCCTTGAAGCGGCGCTGATCGAGCAGATCGGCTTCGGCGTAAAGGAAGTCCTCCACGTCCTGCTTCAGCTCGTAGTACAGCGGTCCGCGTTTGACGGCGGGAAGGCCGGTGAGTGCGTTCATGGAGGATGCCCTTTGCGATCGTTGCCTGCGTCATCGTCGAGCCGCGTATCACCGCGCCGCATCGGGTTGCGGTCGGCGCGGGATCGGGCCGCCCTGATGCGCGAAGCAGCCGACGTCGATGACCGTGCCGGAGATCGCTTCCTCGGCCAGCAAGAACGCAACCGCGCGCGCCACGTCATCGCCGTCGGCGACCCGGCCGGCGGCCGTACCGGGAGCGTTGCGGTCGAGGTTTGCAACATTGCCGCCGACGCGGCCGAGACTCATCCCGCTCACGATCCCCCCGCCGCCCGGCACGACCGTGTTGACGCGGACATGATCGTGGAAATGATCGTAGGCAAGCGAGGCCGCCAGCGCGAACAGGCCGCCCTTGCTGGCCGCGTAGGCGGCCATGTTCGGCTTCCCCCAACCGGCGCCCGAGCCGACGATCACGATGGCGCCGCCGCCCTGCAGGATCATGTGCGGCAGGACCGCCTTGCAGCAGAGGTAGGTGCCCTTGAGATTCACGGCGATGACGCGGTCCCAAAGCTCTTCGCTGGTGTCGAGCACGGTGCCCAACGGTCCGATCGCCGCATTGCCGACGAGCGCGTCGATACGGCCGTATTTGCTCGCGGTGAAATCGACCACGCGCTGCACGTCCGCGGCGCGCGAGACGTCCGCCTCCATGAGGTCGGCCTCGAGCCGCTCCGCGGCGAGCTCTTCTCGCAGCGCCGGAATGGCGTGCTCGGCGATGCTCGAGGGCTGCCGGGCCTCGAGCCCGAAGGCGACCACCGAATAGTTTTGCCGCGCGAGCGTCAGGGTGATCGCCTTGCCGATCCCAAACGTCCCGCCGGTGACGATGGCGACGCGCGGGTTCATTCGGCGGCCGTCGCGTGCGGGGTTTTTTGCTCGGAGCCGCGACTGAGCAGCTCGTCCCAGGTGCCGCCGCGCATATACGTCTGCCAGACGCGGTAGAAGTTGCGCGCGTTCTCCTCGCTGATCTGCACGCTCACGGTGCCGGGCACCGGGTCATTCGCGTGGGTCGCGCCGATCGATTGCTGATAGTTGAACGGATAGCGGCGCGCGACGGTGCCGACGCTGGCGCTGGTGGCGTAGAGCCAGTTCTCCATGTCGTCCTGCTCGGTCATGCCGGCCGGCCCCGAATAGCGCATGTAGTAGTGGCGCAGCATGTCTTTCACTTCCGCCGGCGCGTCCTGGTCGACCAGGAAGAACCGCCATGCCTCGGTCGAGGTCGGACTGTGCGGGTGCCAGGCGCACAGCCCGCGCGGCTGGCGGGCATGCGTGGAGGTGTTGGGGAAGTAGGTCCCGGTGAAGCCGGTCAGGCGCGCACCCTCGCCCAGGCGGCGTTGGCGCTCCGCATGGCAATGGCGGAAATATTCCTCGATGGTCGGATCGTTGAGATAGGCTTCGACGTATTCGTTGCTCGGCGGCTGCATCGCGCTGTGCACGCCGTGGCCCTGCGGGAAGCTCACCCAGATATGCTGCGCGCGCTCCATCTCGTCGTCGCGCCGGCCCCTCTTTCCGGCCGCCGCGCTCGGCCCAATGCCGATCAGATCAACCGAGCGATGGCTCGGATTGTGATAGGTGTCGCCGAGAAAATTCTCGGCGGCGAACTTCCAGTTGGCCGGAAACACCCATTTGTGCACGCCGATGACCTCGGAGCCGCCGTCGCGGCCGTCGCGGCAGTCGAGCACCTGATCGAGGTGAATGCGGGCCTCGCCCAGATAGGTCAGAAAGTCCGGCGCCTGCGCGTCCCAAGTGGCCCAGATCGCCCCTTTGTAGTTTGCAAGTTTTGCGACCTCGATCAGCGACCAGTCCGCGCGCTCGAGCCGGCCTTCGTAGAGCGTGCGGTAGAGCGGCACGCCCTGCAGCTTGCCGTCGGTCGTGTAGCTCCAGCTGTGATAGGGGCAGGTGAACAGCGTCGTGTTGCCCTGCTCGTAGCGGCACACTTTCATCCCGCGGTGCCGGCAGGAATTCAAAAAGACGTGGATCGTTCCGGCCTGATCGCGGCAGAGCAGGACCGACTCCTCGCCCATGCGCGAGGCGAAGAAGTCGCCGGGGTTGGGGATGAGGCTCTCATGACCCACGAACAGCCAGGCGCGGGTGAATATATTCTCCAGCTCCCTTTGATAGACATCCCGGTCGACGAAGATTTCTCGGCTGATGACGCCGCGTTCGGGGTCGATCGCCTGCTCGATCGATCGGGGCAGGGACATCGTGATCTCCTCGCATCCGGCCGCGAGTGCTATCCATACCACGCAGGTCCAAGGTTTGTCGCGCTGCCGCGCCTCTCGCCGGGCACCGGCAGTGCGGCAC
Organism: Xanthobacteraceae bacterium; assembly: GCA_052148715.1. Taxonomy (GTDB): domain Bacteria; phylum Pseudomonadota; class Alphaproteobacteria; order Rhizobiales; family Xanthobacteraceae; genus JBKQHQ01. The sequence goes on from JBKQHQ010000111.1 coordinate 48,958, forward strand.
TGGTTGCCTCATATCCGATGCCGTAAGTTGAGGCACGGGCGGCTTGCTGTTATCGTGACCGCCGTCTACGCAAGTGCTACATTACCATCTTCGGCAAATCGTCAGCGACGGAAAATCCATGAAATTCTTCGTGCTCGCAGCGCTCGCATTGCTCATCACGGCATTCGCCTGTCAGGCTGAGGAAGGCAACTATTCGCCGGCCGAAGGGCTCGTCACGAAGGTCGATTGGCAGCCGCCGTGGACCTTGCCGCCCCGGTTCCGCAACCATTGCGGCTACACCAACGGGCCCGATGACCCGCTCTGCTCCAATCATTGCGGCGTCGACTACCAGTTCTACTATTGCACGCGGCACTCATTCGGCTGCTGCCATATCGGCTACGGCTACTGCGATTACCGCGGCCTCCTGCGCTGCGCTCCGTAGCTCGCAACACGGGCAAGAAGCCGGCGCTTGAGCGTCAGATCCTCGGTCGCCGCCTCGATCACCGCGTCCGCGTCGTAGCGGACCTCCACTTTCCGGCGCGAGCGTTGCTGAGCCTTGCCGCGCCCGATCGCGTTGCACGTATAAGTACCAATTATGGTGCTCTGCTTCTCCGGATGAAGGAGGTCACATGAGAAAAAAGGGTCGCATCGGATCGTCCTTCGATGACTTCCTGAAGGATGAACGCATCCACGAAGAGGTGACGGCGCGGACGATCAAGCGCGTCATCGCCCGCCAGCTCGGTGCGCTTATACAGGATCAGGGTCTCACGAAGTCCGAGCTTGCGAAACGGATGCAGACAAGCCGCGCCCAGCTTGATCGGCTTCTTGATCCTAAGAATGAATCAGTAACGCTCGCAACGCTGGCGCGGGCGGCGCACGCTGTCGGACGTCAATTGCGTATGGAATTAGTGTGATCTCGTACGAATCGTTCTGAAGGATTGGGCCAATCATCGAGAGATCGGTTTGATTAGCAGGAGCACCACGATCTTCGACCGTTACATCGGCATCGACTATTCCGGCGCCGAGACGGCAACGGCAAGCCTCAAGGGGTTGCGCGTCTATATGGCGGATCGCCTGTCGCCTCCGATCGAGGTCGGGCCGCCGCCGAGCCCGCGTAAATACTGGACGCGGCGGGGTATTGCCGAATGGCTGGTGGAGAGGCTGGCCGACACCCAGGCGACCTTGGTGGGCATCGATCACGGTTTCTCGTTTCCTTTGCGCTATTTCGAGATACATGGCCTGATGCCGGAATGGCCGGCGTTTCTGGACGATTTCCAGCACCATTGGCCGACCGACGAGGACCACACCTATGTTGATTTCGTGCGCGATGGCCTCGTGGGTAAAGGAGCGGCCCGTTCCGGAAAGCCGCGCTGGCGGCGCCTGGCGGAGGAACGCGCGGGCCTGGCCAAGTCGGTGTTTCATTTCGATGTGCCAGGTTCGGTGGCGAAATCCACCCACGCCGGAATTCCGTGGCTGCGGATCATCCGGCGGGAGGCAGGTGGACGCGTCCATTTCTGGCCGTTCGACGGCTGGGACATCCCGGCCGGCCGTTCAGCGGTGGCGGAGGTGTGTCCGTCGCTATGGAGCCGAAGCATGGGACGTGAAGGCCGTGATCCCGATCAGCACGATGCCTATTCGGCCGCTGCGTGGATGCGGCAAGCCGATCTCGATGGCAGGCTTGCGACGTTCCTCCATCCGCCCTTGGCGCCCGCTGAACGCACGGTCGCTCAGGTCGAGGGGTGGATTCTCGGCGTGGTGTGAAAAGCAGCGTGGGCGCCGCTCACCGCTGTTCCTCCGATGCGGCCGGCGCGAGCTCGCCGAGATAAGTCGCCGCCAGCGCGGGGTCATACCGGAGGCTCGCGGCCGCGCCGGAATAGACGACCTTGCCGGTCTCCATCACATAGGCGTAGTCGGCCGTTTCGAGGGCGGCGCGGGCGTTCTGCTCGATCAGGAGCACCGACACGCCGAGGCCGCGTAGCGCGGCAATCATGCGAAAGATCTCGCGCACGATCAGCGGGGCGAGGCCGAGGCTCGGCTCGTCGAGCAGGAGGACGCGCGGTCGCGCCATCAGCGCGCGGCCGAGCGCCAGCATCTGCCGTTCGCCGCCCGATAGCGTGCTTGCGAGCTGGGCGCGGCGCTCGGCGAGACGCGGGAAACGCTCGTAAACCGCCTCCAGGTCGCGGCGCATGCCGGCGCGGTCGCGCCGATGCGCGAAGGCGCCGAGCAACAGATTGTCGGCGACCGACAGATCGCCGAACAGCTCGCGCCGCTCCGGCACCAGGCAAAGGCCGCGCTCCACGCGGTCCTCGACGCTCAAGCCGCGCACGTCGGCGCCCGCGTAGGCGATCCCCCCGCGCGACGGCAGCAGACCCATCGTGGCCTCGAGCAACGTGGTCTTGCCGGCGCCGTTGGCGCCGACGACGGCCGCGGTCTGGCCCGCGTCGAGCGACAGCGAAACGCCACGCACTGCTTCCATCTTGCCGTAGGCGACATGCAGGTCGGTGATCTCGAGGAGCGCGCTCACGCCACGCCTCCGAGATAGGCTTCCTGCACGCGCGGGTCGGCGCGGATAGCGGCCGGCAAGCCTTCGGCGAGCTTGGCGCCGAAATCCATGACGATGATGCGGTCGACCAGGCCCATGACGAAGTCCATGTCGTGCTCGACCAGGAGGATCGTTACCCCATCCCGGCGCAGCGCGCGTAAGAGATCGGCCAGCGCCTGCTTTTCCGGGCGGCGCAGACCGGCGGCGGGCTCGTCGAGGATCAGGAGCGCCGGATCGGCGGCAAGCGACCGCGCCACTTCGAGGACGCGCTGGCTTGCGAGCGGCAGGTTGCCGGCGAGCTCATCGGGCCGATCGCCGAGGCCGACGCGCTTGAGCTCACGCATCGCCTCGGCGCGTACGGAGTCTTCCTCGCGGCGATCGAGGCGCAGCGCGCCGGCGAGGAACCCGCAATGCGTGCGCCGATAGGTCCCGAGCATGACGTTCTCGACCAGCGTCATGTTTGGCCGCAGCTTGACGTGCTGAAACGTGCGGGCAATGCCGTGGGCGGCGATGCGATGGCTCGGCCGGCCGGTGATGTCGCGGCCTTGGAACACGAACCGGCCGGCGTCGGGCGGCAGCACGCCGGTGATGAGGTTGAACATCGTGCTCTTGCCCGCGCCGTTGGGCCCGATGAGGCCAAGAATTTCCCCGGCATCGAGCCTGAAACTCACGTCGTTGACCGCGATGAGCCCGCCGAAGCGCTTTTGCACGCCTTCGACCTCGAGGAGCGGTGTGCCCGCTTGCGGCAGTGTGCGCCGGGGGAGCGGCGGCGCGTCGGGCGGCGGGATCGGCGCGGACGTCGGCAGGTAGCGGAGCAGATACGGTACGAGACCGCCGCGCGCGTGCTGTAAGAGCACGACGAAGAGCGCGCCGAACACGACGACTTCCAGCTGGCCGCTATTGGCCGTGAGCGCCGGCAGGATATCCTGCAGGGCATTCTTCAGCAGCGTGACCAACGCGGCGCCCACCACGGCGCCGGCCACGTAGCCTGACCCGCCGGCGAGCGCCATCAACAAATATTCGATGCCGGGCTTCACGTCGAACGGTGCCGGGCTGACAAAGCGCTGCATGTGGGCGTAGAGCCAGCCGGAAAGCCCGGCCAACATGGCGGCGAAAACAAAGACGGCGAGACGGGCGTGAAAGATGTTGACGCCTAGGCTTGCCGCCATCGCTCTGCCGCCGCGCAGGCTGCGGATCGCGCGGCCTTCGCGCGAATCGAGCAGATTGGCGCAGAGCCATAGCGCTCCGCCCAGCACCAGCCAGATCGGATAGTACATGGCGCTCGCGCGGGCGAAGCTCAGCGGTCCGATCGAGAGCGGCGGAATGCCGGTGATGCCGCCGTGGCCGCCGAGTGCTTCGGACTGGCCGAACAAGTAGTAGATGGCGATGCCCCAGGCGATGGTGCTGAGCGGCAGGAAATGACCCTCGAGCCGGAGCGTGATCGCGCCGAGGATTAAGGCGACGCCGCCGGTGAGCGTGAGCGCCAGCAGCAGGCCGAGCCAAGGCGAGGCCGCATGCGCGGTGGTGAGCCAGGCGGTGGCATAGGCGCCGATGCCGACGAAGGCGGCTTGGCCGAAGGAGGTGAGGCCGCCAAAGCCCGTCAGCAGCACCAGGCCGAGCGCCACCAGCGCGTAGATGCCGACATAGTTGAGGAGCGTCACGTTGAAGTCGCCGAGCACCAAGGGAGCTGCCGCGAGCGCAGCGATCAGCAGCCAAAGGGCGCGCCGGAGTGTCACGCGACCTCCTCCTCTTCGGCCTCGTCCGCGACCGGGCCGAAGGCGAGCGAGCGCCACAACAGCACCGGAATGAGCAGGGAAAACACCACGACTTCCTTCAGCGCGCTGTTCCAGAACGCCGCGTAGCTTTCGAGCAAGCCGACGAACACGGCGCCGAGCGCGGCCAGCGGATAGCTCACGAGCCCGCCGATGATGGCGCCGACGAAGGCTTTTAGGCCGATGATGAAGCCGGAATCGTAATAGAGCGTCGCCACCGGGCCGATCAGGATTCCGGAGATGCCGGCCATGGCGGAGGCGATGAGGAACGCCAGCGAGCCGGCCACCGCAGGCCGGATGCCGACGAGTCTCGCGCCGACCCGGTTGATCGCGGTCGCGCGCAGGGCCTTGCCGGTCAAAGTGAGCCCAAAGAACAGGAACAGCAGCAGGCTGAAGACGACGCTCGCCGCGATGACCAGCAGCGATTGCCCGGTCACGAACATCGAGCCGAGCGTGAAAGTCGAGTCTGTGAGCGGCTGCGTGCGAAAGCCTTCGGGACCGAAATAGACAAGCGCAAGGCCGGAGATCGCAAAATGAACCGCGACCGCGACGATGAGCAGCACCAGAACCGAGGCGTCGGCGAGCGGCCGGAAGGCGATGCGATAGAGGAGCGGCGAGATCGGCAGCACTAGGGAGAGCGAAAGGGCGATCTGCAGCGGCATCGCGAGGTGCTCCCCGCCGATCCCCCAGGCGATCGCGACCGGGGACAGCGGCGAGATACCGTAGATGAGGAACGCGCGCGGCAACCGTGATGCCTCGCCGCGGCGAATGAGGGTCGTGGCCTCCATCGCCAGCGCGATCCCGGACAACGTCATCACCAGCCAGATCGTGCCCGGCCGGCGGCCGAGCTCCAACGAGGCAAGCGTCAGGGCGGCGTAGGCCGCGACATCGCCGAAGGGGATGAAGATGATCCGAGTGACCGCAAAGATGAGCACCGTGCCGAGCGCCACCAGCACGTAGATCGTGCCGTTGACGATCCCGTCCTGCGCCAACAGCAGGGCGATCTCGAGATTCATGCGCGCGAGGTCATGGTTTGGCTCGGTCCCGGATCAGCCGCAACCGAGCCGGAGGGCATCGGGTGGGTTCCAAGGGGTTGCGCCTCGGTCCATTCTAGGGTGACATCGCGCACGGCAGGCGTTCAATGCAATAATGCGTCTAGCGACGCTAGCATAGCGATCTCACAGGAGATTCATCATGTCGACTTTCTTTGCGCGGCTCGCGAGTGCCGTTGCGACCGTCGTCCTCGCCGGCGCGTTTGCCACGCCGGCGGCGGCGCAGAACGAAATCCGGATCGGCCATATCACGTCGCTCTCTGGCCCGATCGCGACGCTCGGCGTGCCCTATTCCAAGGGTCTCAAAGCCGCCAATGCGCTGATCGGCGAGATCGGCGGCTACAAAGTGCGCGTGATCGAGCTCGACGACGGCTCCGATCCCTCGGCGGCGACGCGCAACGCGCGCAAGCTGATCGGCGAGGACAAGGTCGATGTGCTCATCGGCGCGGCCGGCACGCCGCTGACGGTCGCCATCTCGGCCGTTGGCCTGGAGGAGAAGGTGCCGCTGATCTCGCTCACGCCGATTGGGCTTGCGCCCGAGCAGCGGGGCTGGACGATCGCGGTGCCGCAGCCGCCCCCGCTCATGGTCGCCGCCGACGTGGAGGACATGAAGAACCGCAACATCAAGACGGTCGCCTATATCGGTTATAGCGATACCTGGGGCGACCTCGTCTATGATGCGCTGACCAAGGCGGCGGCGCCGGCCGGCATCAGCGTGGTCACCAACGAACGCTATGCGCGCGCCGATACCAGCGTGACCGCGCAAGCGCTAAAAATCGTTGCCGCGCATCCGGACGCGGTGCTCACCGGCGGCTCGGGCACGGCCGGCGCGTTGCCGCATATCGGCTTGGCCGAGCGCGGCTACAAAGGGCCGGCCTACTCGACGCATGCGATCATCAATCCCGATTTCATCCGGGTCGGCGGCCCGGCGGTCGAGGGCGTGATCGCGCCGACCGGCCCGGTGATCGTGGCCGATCAGTTGCCGGATGCGAGCCCGACCAAGAAAGTGGCGCTGGAATTCCGCGACATCTACCAGAAAACCATCGGCGAGCCGAGCCACGACGCCTTCTCGGCCTATGCCTTCGACGGCTATCTCATCTTCGCCGATGCCGCCAAGCGGGCGCTTGCCAAGGCCAAGCCCGGCACGCCCGAGTTCCGCGCCGCCTTGCGCGACGCGCTGTTCGAGACCAACGAGCTCGTCGGCACCCACGCGATCTACAGCTTCAAGCCCGGCGGCCTCTACGGCGTCGATCAACGCGCCCGCGTGATGGTTCATCTGGAGAAGGGCGACTGGAAGCTGCAGTAGGGTCAAGTTGAGCGGAAGGTGAAACCCACCGCTGCGGCCCGCAGGGCGGAGTAAGCTTGCGCTCATCCGCCCTGCAGCAATACTGCTCAGTAACGGTTGTAGTTGTAGCTGCCGTAGCTGTTGTAGCGGGGAGCGCGATAGCCGCGGTAGTCGTCGCGAGCCCGATCGTAGCTGCGATCACGGTAGCCGCCGTAGCCGCCCCGGGTATAGCTGTTGTAGCTGCTATAGCCGTTATTGTAGCCGCCGTAGCCGTTATTGTATTGCGCCAGCGCCGGAGCGCTCAGGCAGACAACGGCGGCGAGCGCAAGCATAAGCTTCTTCATTTTGCATTCTCCTGGAGTTGCGGAAACCGATAATTTCCTTGCACGGACTATCTCGCACATCAGGACGGGAGCCGGGAGGGGGCGGCCCGCCAGCGTCGAAGGGGCCCGCCAAAGGGTTTGGAGGCCGGTCCTGGGTGGGCCACCAAGTTGCGCAATGCGATCAAAGACGACGAGCCCGGTTCCGATGCACCCGTTGAGAAGCGGCCTTACGGAAGCTGGGGAATGGGCGCCGACCAGACGGCCTGATAAACATACTGCGGTTGTGGAGCAGGCGGAAATGGCCCGATAAGCGGCTTCGCCGGCAGGACTTTTTGCAGGCTGACGAGCGGCGTGGATGGCGGAGCGGATTGGATGGCGCTGAGCACCGTCGCGCAGGATTGGCCGTACATATAGTTAGGCGGCGTCGAGCCGGCCGTGGCCTGTTGAGGTCCCAATCGCACACGGTACTCCAAATATGGTTGGCCCGAAGCTAGCGTCTTTGCGCGCGCCTCCAGACGCGAGGGATAGAATCCTTGCTTGCCCTGATTCTTTAGGTATTGTCCGAACGCGGGTTCCACCATCCATTTAGAGTAATCTTGCGAATACTGGGGAAAGAAGTCGATATTCCAGGGCTGCGCCTTGGCATGAGCATACGCAGCGGCTAGTCCTCCCCCTCCATTCGGCTGGATCCAAAAAATATCCTTATAGGGAGCGTCGGTGTCGTTACCTCTATCCCCGTTGAAAAGCGCGGCGAAACTGTAGCCGTCGCCCGTCGTCACCACGCCGGACACGGTGCCCGGGAAGCCTCCGCTTTTCATCAGGTTGAAATTGTTATAAGAGACCAGCGGCGTTGCCACGGGATTCGGTTGAACCGCATCCCAACCCATTCCGAAGTAGGAATTGGTTATGCCCCGACTTTGTTCATAAGGCGTGATCGCGGTGGTGTACGTGTAAAACTTTTGCGGCCAAACGGGAGGGGGCAGGATAGGAGGCTTTCCAGGAAGCGGAATGGGGCGTGGCGCGTCCGGGAAATTCGGCAACTGCGCGCTGGCGATCGCGCCGCTGAAACGCGCCAGATCAATCGCCGTCGATACGAGCCCTCCGGCGCCTTCGCTAGCCTGTAGGGAATTTGCGTTTAATCCTCCCCCGTAAGCCGCGGACACCGTATCGAACGGCGCAAACAATGATGTGCCCTGGATGGGTGGGACCTCGTAGTTGCCGTTCGCATCTTGATAGTGGCAGTTACTGGCGATGAGCGGCACGCCCGGAACGTTGACGGGCGGTGTCACCCCCGGAATATAGCCGCACGGATAATACACGACTTCGCGGTCCAGCTGGCCGGATTGCTGGGACGATCCAAGCAGGGTGTCGTTCATCCCCAAGGGCTTCAACACGTTGCTTTGAATGTAAGCGAAATAGCTGCTGGCGCCGCTCGCCTTGCGGAGGAATTGGCCCAGCGCGCAGAACCCGATGTTGGAATACTGCTGGCCCTGGCCCGGCTTAAAATCCTGCGGTGTCATCGGCTGGGTCTGCACATAACCCAAGAGCGTCAGGCAATCGGGTGGGACGGAGACCGACATTCCTGAGGCCTTCTGAGCCGCTTCCACCGCCTGGAGGGTGGTCCAGCTCTCATAGTCTTCACCCCAACCGCCTTCGTGATGAAGGAGCTGATCGACGGTAGCCGGCTTTATCCAAGATTGAACCGGTCCAAAAGTGTGACCAAACCCTGCAACGAATGGCTGGGATTGCAGTGGTTGTGGGGGTACCTGATGTGGTAACGGTGGTGTGATAGTCTCGTCGTGAACCAGCTTGAGGACGCCCATGGCCGTGATGGCCTTCGTGATGCTGGCGATTCGCAGGCGGCTGTCGGGTTGCACGAACAGGGTGTTGCCCACGTCCGCCCAGCCGTAGGATTTCGCGAAGATCAGGTGATTGTTGTAGGTTATCGTGATCACCCCGCCCGGCGCGCCGAATTGGTTCATGAAGTTGCCTACGAGGGGATCAATGGCGCTTGCCATGTCCGGCGTAGCAAATCCAAAGGCGGGGATTGTCATGCTCGACGCCGGAAAGTTCAGCGATTTGGAATCCAGCCCCTGGACGGCAATTTGCTGCACCAGGTCCTGGTCGCAATCTGCCCAGGCCGGCGTGAGGGCGATCGTCGCGCTCGCCAAGATGACAATCGGTTTGATTCGCTTTCGCGAATGCGCCCTGCAGCGTCGAGGGGCCCTTCCTTGCCCAAGCGCGAATTGCGAGTGCATGATTGTTTCCTCCAAACGGACTGAAATGTCGCTTTTGGTCAGTGCAAACGCCGAAGGGATGAGTTTAAGCAATCGGCGGCTCTCTGATACCTTGGTACTCTATCTGCCATTGCGGAACTTGGCAAAGGGTAAGAGTTGTTGTTCGTTTATGGTGTCCCTTTTGAGGTGTTGCAGCCGAACTCGTGAATGCAACAAGCGCGCATCGTTCCCCCCTGTGGTCATTTCTTTCTCTTGAGTTTCGATCTAAAAAGTGAGGACATACCGTTTTGCTTTGACACACGTCGGATGGAGGCGCGCCATATTCACCGATCGCTTGGAGGCCAAATGGATCGATGCGTTCTGCGAGATCTTTGAGCGTTGCGCCGTCAAGCGCGGCGATACCGCGGCGATCCTCTCGGAGACGCAATCCCGCGCGCTCAATGTGCAGCTCGCCGAGCTGGCCTTGCTGCGACTCGGTGCCAAGCCCTTTCACCTCGTCGTCCCGACGCCGCGCAACCCGCACCCGGTGCCGGTGCGCTCGACGGGCGCGAGCGCGGCCATCGGGCGCTTGGCGCCGGTCGTTGCGGCGCTCGGCCAATCAGGCTTTGTGGTCGACTGCACGATCGAGGGCCTGATGCATGCGCCGGAGACCCCCGAGATCCTCAAGGCCGGGGCTCGCATTCTGGTGATCTCCAACGAGCATCCCGAGGCGCTCGAGCGGATGCGGCCGGACCCGGCGCTGGAGGCCCAGGTGCGCGCGGCGGCAAAACTTTTGCGCGCGGCCAAGCGCATGACCGTCACCTCGTTGGCCGGCACGGATCTGCGCATCGACATGACCGGCGCGTCGACCGTCGGCGTCTGGGGCTGGACCGATCGCGCCGGCACGCTAGCGCATTGGCCGGGCGGGATCGTCGTGAGCTTCCCGAAGGCCGCATCGGTCGACGGCACGCTGGTGCTCGACCGTGGCGACGTCAATCTCACGTTCAAGCGCTACCTGCAGGATACGATCCGTCTGACGCTGGAAAAGGATTATGTGACGCGGATCGAAGGGGAGGGCGCCGACCCGGCGATGATGCGTTCCTACCTCGCGGCTTGGGGCGACCGCGAAGCCTATGCGGTCTCCCATGTCGGATTCGGCATGAACCCGAAGGCGCGCTACGAGGCGCTCGCCATGTATGACCAGCGCGACACCAACGGCACCGAAATTCGCGCGGTCGCCGGCAATTTTTTGTTCTCGACCGGCGCCAACGAGTTCGCCGGCCGCTACACCGCCGGCCATTTCGACATCCCGGTCATGCGCACGACCATCGCGGTCGACGACACCGTGGTGGTGCGCGACGGCGTGTTGCAGGATGTGTTTGGCTGATTGGATCTCAGGCGAGGACAATCTGTAGGGTGGGCAAAGGCGCGCGTGCGCGCCGTGCCCACGCAGATGCTTCAAGTAGAATAACACACAAAGGGACCTTTCGCCGAGCCGCCCTAATATTAAATTTCTGTGCGACAGATCCGCGCTCGCGTATCGCTGCCATCGTCGCGCTGGCCTATTCGCGTGGGCACGGCGCGCACGCGCGCCTTTGCCCACCCTACAATGCTCGATCACTCCGCAGCGGCCGGCTGGCCACCGCCGCCTGCTCCTTGAGCCGGAAATGCTGCACCTTGCCGAGCGCGTTGCGCGGCAGCGCGTCGACGAAATGGTATTCGCGCGGCACCTTGAATCGGGCGAGCTCCTTGCCGACGTGGCGCGCGACGTCATCGGACGTGAGCGTAGAGCCGGCTCGCACGACGATGTAGGCCACGGGAATTTCTTGCCAACGCGGGTCCGGCCGGCCAACCACGGCGGCTTCGGCGATCAGCGGATGCTCGTGCAGCACCCGCTCGATCTCCGCCGGATAGATATTTTCGCCGCCCGAGATGATCACGTTCTTCTTGCGGTCGTGGATATAAAAATATCCGTCCTTGTCGCGCGTGCCGATGTCGCCGGTGTGATACCAGCCGTTGCGCAGCACCTCGGTGGTCGCGGCTTCGTTGCCCCAATATTCGAAGAATACGTTGGGTCCGCGCACGATCACTTCGCCGGCTGTGTCCGGCGGCACATCATGGCCGCTCTCATCGACGATGCGCGCATGGCAAAAGAGCCCCGGCAATCCGGTCGAGCTGCCGCGGCTGAGATCCCCGCCGAGGCGGGTATAAACGGCGATCGGGCAGGTTTCGGTCGAGCCGTAGACCTGCAGCACCGGCACCCCGCGCGCGGTGAGCGCATTGATCAAAAATTGCGGCACTTGCGTCGAGCCGGTCGTGACGGCGCGCAGGCCCGTCAGGTCGGTGCGGGCAAAATCCGGATGCTCGATGATGGCTTGAATCGTCGAAGGCACCAGCACCGCGAGCGTCGGCCGCTCTGCGGCGATCGCCGCGAGCGTTGTTTGGGGCGCGAAGCGCGCGTGCAGCGTGACGGTGGCCCCAATCTGCAATGCGGGCGTTGTTTGGATGTTGAGCCCGCCGACATGGAACAAGGGCAGTACGGTGAGCACATGATCGTCGGAGCGCAGATCGTGCATGTGCTGGCTCATGACCGCGTTCCACAGCAGCGCCTCTTGCCGCAGCAGCGCGCCCTTCGGACGCCCCGTCGTCCCCGACGTGTAGACGAGGAGGAGCGGGCATGACGCATCGATATGCGGATTGCGCCCGTCGCCGCCGGCCGCGGCGATGAGATCGTCGAAGGTGGGATGTGCACCTCTCCCCGCGCCCAAGTCGGATGTTTCCGACTTGGGCCAATCATAATTTGTCGAAGTCGGGAACACCCGACTTCGACCCGGGGAGAGGTCGGGTCCGGCTGCGCCGGAACCGGGTGAGGGGGCCTCACCGCGAGTCTGAACCTGTGGAGAGTGCCCCTCACCCGGATTGCGCAAGCGCAATCCGACCTCTCCCCGCGAGCGGGGAGAGGTGAGTGTCAGCGCCTCAATTTTATCGGAACTTGCGCTCGCGGCCTCCTCAAGGCTCACAATGCGGATATCGGGAAGCGCGGCGGAGACGGCGGGGACGATCCCGGCAAACGCGTCCTGCACGAAAAAAACCTTCACCGAGGCATCGGACAGGATGAAGATCTGCTCGGGCGGGGCGAGCCGCCAGTTGAGCGGCACCAACATCGCCCCAAGCCGCGCGCAGGCGTAAAGGAGGACCAGATAGTCCGGATGATTGGCCGCGAGGATGGCGACCCGATCGCCGCGCCCGCCGCCGAGCTCGGATTTCAGGGCGCGCGCCGCGCCGGCAATGCGGCCGGCCAGCTCGGCGTAAGTCAGGGACGAGCCAGCATAGCGCAGCGCCAGCTTGTCGGGCGTGAAGGCGGCGTTGCGCTCGATGACGTCGGACAAGTCCACGTCACTCGTCCTTCTCGCCCGGCTCGTACAGTGCTTCGCGACCGATGCGGTCGACGCAGATCTCGGCGGTCCACGGCAGCATCAGCGAGCCGCAGCGGCTGTCGCGATAGATGCGCTCGAGCGGCAGGCTCTTGAGCATGGCTTGGCCGCCGCAGGTGCGCAGAGCCTTCACCGCGATGGCGTTGGCATTCTCCATCACGGTGTGCTGCGCGGCGTAGGCGCGCAGCACCTGCTCCTTGGTCGGGTTCGCGCAGGCCTCGGTGATCGCCTGGAACCAGAGCGCCTTGGTCTGCTCGAGTTGGATATGCATCTCGGCGACGGCGATCTGCTTGGTCGGATACATGCGCCGCTTTACTGGCGGCGTTCCGGGCGCCTCGCCGCGCAGATACCCCACCGCGAAGTCATAGGCTGCCTGAGCGAGGCCCATATAGGTCGGCGAGAGCGTCAGGAACATGTGCGGCCACCGGGTCGCGGCCTGAAAATAGACGCCGTGCGGCATCAGCATTTCCTGCTCAGGCACGAAGACGTCGTTGAACAAGAGCGTCCGCGAGACCGTCCCGCGCATGCCGAGTGGGTCCCAGTCGCCGACTACTGAGACGCCCGGCGCGTTCGCGGCAACCGCGAGGTACAAAGTGTTGCGGCGGCTCGCCGCCTCGCCTTGCGCGCGTTCGGTGCACAGGATGCCGTAGTAGTCCGCCGCGCCGGAGAGCGAGGCAAAAATCTTCTTGCCGTTGACCACGAAGCCGCCGTCGACCGGCCGTGCCTCGGTGCCGAACGCCACCGTTCCGGCCGCCGCGGCACCGCCCTCGGAAAACGGCTGCGCATAGATCGCACCGTCATCGATGATCCGCCGGTAATGCTTGCGGCGGCGCTGCATGTGTGCGCTGCGCTCGGAGGCCTCCATCGGCAGATCGTCCGCCAACAGTCCCGACCACAGCGTCGAGCACACATGCATGTTCCACGACAGCGCGGTCGCGCCGCAGTAGCGGCCGAGCTCGGCGGCGGCGAGGCAATAGGTCTGAAAGTCGGCGCCGAGCCCGCCCTCCTCGCGCGGGATGCAGATCGCGAGCAGCCCTTCGCCGTGCATGTCGCGGAAATTCTCCAGCGGGAAGCTCGCCTCGCGGTCGTGCTTGGCGGCGCGCGGTGCGAGCACGCGCGCGCCGAACGCCTGGGCGCGGGCGATCAGCGACGCCTGCTGATCGGTGAGCCGGAAGGCGTCCGGCGCGAAGATCGGAGCAGCCCGATCGTGATCGTCGACGGCACGCGTCATCGGGTCGCCTCGACGGAAGCTGTCGGCGCGAGCACCTCGCGAAGGAAATCGAGGATTGCGGCATCGAAGGCGCCGGGCCCCTCGAGATTCAACAGATGGCCAAGGCCCGGCAGACAAACATACCGGGAGCCGGGAATTTTCGCCGCCATGCGCGCCATCGTGGCGGCGGGCGCGTTGCGGTCGTGCTCGGCGGCGAGACACAATACCGGCACCCGGATGTGCGGAAGGTTGGCGCGCTCGTCGAAACCGACGAGGCAGCGCACCGACGCGCGATAGGTCGAAACCGGAACGGCAGCCATGACATCGATGAAAAGGGCGCGCGCCGCGGGATCGGCGGCGGGGCCGATCATACCGTCGAAGGCGTCGTGCGCGATCTCGCGCATGGTCTTGCCCGCCTCCAGCGGCGCGAGCCGGTCGGCCACGAATTTGCGCTGAAAATCGCCGGCCGGATCGCCGAAGGCAGGACTGGTGGCGGCGAGCACGACGGCCCTATAGGCGTCGGGCCTGCGGCGCAACAGCGTCTGCGCGATCATACCGCCGAGCGAGTGCCCGACGAGGAACGGCTGCACGAGGCCAAGGCGCTCGACGTTGATCTCGACGTCTTGTGCGAGTCCCGCGAAATCGAGGACATCGACCGGCGGTCTCGCGCCATAGCCAGGAAGATCAAGCGCAACGGGACGAAACCCGGCGCGTCGAAAACTCTGCTCCTGAAGCGCCCAGCTGCGGGCCGCCCCGCCGATCCCGTGCAGAAAAACAACGGCCGTGCCGTTACCGCTCATTAGCTATCCCGATCGGATGCCGTCTTGTGACTAACTCGATCTTGATACCATAGGCCTGCGGCCGACGGAACGAAACCGTGTTAGTGTGCCCGCACAACGCGATTCCTGATTGACTTCCTGTAAAGCCCAATCCGAGGAGATCAACATGATTGCTCGTAAACTTACCCTCGCTACGATCGCGGCAATACCATTTGCGCTTGCGGCCGTTGGTGGGGCTCAAGCCCGCACGATCTATGACGGATCCTGGAACGTGGTCATCAACGGCCAAACCAGCGATTGCCAAGGCACTTTCAATTACGCGGTGCGAATAGCGGATGGGATCATCGGCTATGGCGGCGGCGACGCTTCCTTGTACGGCCGCGTGGCCCCGAGCGGGGCCGTCCAGGTCCGCGTTGTCAGCGGCGGCCGCAGTGCGTCCGGCTCGGGGCGGCTGTCGCGCAACTTCGGCTCCGGCTCATTTCGCGGCCGGTCGGCAACCGGTATCTGCGCTGGATCCTGGGTGGCCCAACGCACCGGCGGATAGCTCATCTCACAATCGCCTGCCGGTCGATCGATGAGGCATCGTGGCTCTGCATGGGCACGATGCCTTTTCTTTGCAATACCTGATGCACCGGCAAATCAGACCTCATTGAGCCGCCGCAGGTGGTGCGGAGGATGGCCCACGTTGGCCTGAGCGGGCTCTTACAACTTGTGGAAAGGCTGGCGGTTGCCCACAATTTCGTGGGCAGCCGCTGCAATATTTAAACGGCGCCGCAAGTTCTTTCGGCCAAAGATGGGAAATTTCCCAAATGGATTGAAATTTTCTCGCCCACCAAAACGCACGCGAATAATTCTTCTACATCCCACTACTTCATACGCGAGCGATGGGAAGCTTGGTTGTTGACGAAGTATTTCGATTGTTCTTTATCTCATGAAGCTTTTGATCGATTGGAACCCATATGGACGCTCAGCTGCGCGCCGTCGTCGCGCCAATAGCCGATTTGATGCGAAACTTTTCGCTGGAAGCCACGCTTCCGCGTCCGTCCGAGCTCGGTGAGCTTGACGGAATACTTCCGCCCGGGCGGCCGATTTACCTGAGCGCGCCGCCCGCAACCCCGCACGCGCGGCTGGCGGAGGTGGCAAAGCACGTGCGGCAAGCCGGATTCGAGCCGGTCCCGCACATCGCGGCCCGCGGCTTTGCAAGCCGTGAGGCGCTTGACGACTTTCTCGCGCGGATTTGCGGCGAGGCCGGCGCCCGCCGGGCCTTGGTCATTGCCGGCGACGTGGAGCGGCCGGCGGGTCCCTTTGCCGGCGCCTACGCGATCGTCGCCAGCGAATTGCTGCAGCAACACGGGATCCAGGAGATCGGCATCTCGGGATATCCGGACGGACATCCGAAGCTCAGCGCGGATGTTTTGGATCGAGCCCTGCGGGAGAAGCTCGCAGCCGCCCGTTCGGCCGGCCTGAAGACCCACATCGTATCGCAATTCTGCTTCGATGCCGATCGGATCAGCGCCTGGCTACGATCGCTGCGCGCAGCCGGCATCGACGCGCCGATCCGCATCGGGGTTGCCGGACCGACCAGCGTCAAGGGCTTGGCGCGCTATGCGTTGCGGTGCGGGGTGCGTACCTCGATCAAGGCGATGTTCACGAAAAGCGCAACCCAGCTGCTCGGGGATGCCGCCCCCGACGATCTCATCGGCGATCTCGCCGCCGAAAAAGACGTGGCGGAATTGGGTCCGCTGTCGGTGCATCTCTATTCCTTCGGCGGGTTGGTGCGTACGGCGCAATGGGCGTCGGACCAACTGCCCGGCTCGGATCGTTGATCGCCGGCCCGCTCACGCCGGCATCCGCTGGATGCCGACGCTCCGTTACCGTTTCCGCCA
This sequence comes from Xanthobacteraceae bacterium, assembly GCA_052148715.1. Classification (GTDB taxonomy): domain Bacteria; phylum Pseudomonadota; class Alphaproteobacteria; order Rhizobiales; family Xanthobacteraceae; genus JBKQHQ01. The sequence goes on from JBKQHQ010000111.1 coordinate 65,436, forward strand.
TCGACATGCTATGCATCGCTGGCAGTTCCATCGGTATCAATCGCCCGTGCGACAGGTTTGGCGGCGCGGCGTCGCACAGCGCGGTCGGTCGGGGGATGTGGAGATTCGACACCTGATGTCGGCAAAGATTATCGACGGGCGCGAAGTCGCGGCGGAAATCCGCGCCGAATGCCGCGAGCAGGTGGCGCGCCTGCAGGAGCGGTACGGGATCGTCCCCGGGCTCGCGGTCGTCTTGGTCGGCGCCAACCCGGCGTCGCTGGTCTACGTGCGCAACAAGGTGCGCGCATGCGCCGACGTCGGCATCCGATCGACCAAGCTGGAGTTTCCGCAGGATGTCGACCCCTCCGTCGTGATCCGGGCGATCGAGGACCTCAATCGCGATCCCAACGTCCACGGCATTCTGGTTCAGCTTCCCTTGCCCCCGCAATTCGGTTTGAACGAGGTGCTGCGGACCATCTCGGTGAACAAGGATGTCGACGGATTTCATCTTTACAATGTTGGTGGACTGGTGATCGGCGACACGGTGTTTCCGCCCTGCACCCCGTACGGGGTGCTCAAGCTGCTCGAGCACGAGCGCATTCCCTTGGAAGGACAGAACGTCGTCGTCGTCGGGGCGAGCAATGTGGTGGGCAAGCCGATGGCGCTGATGTTGATGCAGCGCGACGCGACCGTCTGTATCTGCCATGCCAAGACCCGTGATTTGGCGCAATTCACGATCCTGGCCGATATCCTCATCGTTGCAGCCGGTCATACCAACCTGATCCTGCCGCAGATGGTGAAGACCGGTGCGGTGGTCATCGACGTCGGCATCAACCGGCTCGAGAACGGCAAGCTGGTCGGCGATGTCGACTTCGAAGGGGTCCGCCAAAAGGCCGCCTATATAACGCCGGTTCCGGGCGGCGTCGGTCCGATGACGGTCACGATGCTCCTGGTCAATACGATCGCCTCGGCGTATCGCTTCGCGCAAGGGTCCCGGCGTGCGTCGGCGGAGCGCGATATGGCGGAAGCGCAGGCGGGGCCATTTCTCGCCGACGCTTCCTGAGCAATTTCCCGTTGCCGACATCTCGCGTATGATGATCGGCCCTCTCAGGCGCACCCAGGTCCTTTCTTTGCGACGATGACGCCGACTCGACCGTTGCCCGCACCGCGAGCATGAAAGCCGTGGACGGAGCTAGGGGTCAGCAAGCACCTGGCGACACGCGGCGGGTAGGTTGGCGAGCATGAGCGAAGGCCCTGGCTTCGCCGGCTGCTCCTCGGGCTTGGCGTCGAACCACGAATCGAGTTCCTTGCCGCAGCCGTCCTCAGGGGGCGGGGGAGGTTGCGCTTCGCATTCGTGGCTGTCAGCCGGGCAGCCGATACGAACATGGAAATGATAGTCATGCCCCCAATAAGGACGCATCTTCGACAACCAAGCGCGGTTGCTTCCCGGGTCTCGGCACAATGCCTTTTTGATCGCCGCATTCACGAAGATGCGCTCGACCCGGGACTCCTCGGCCGCCGCCTTGATCAGAGCCGCGTGCGCGGGAGTCCAGATCGAAGGATCGACGTTTTTGCGGTCGGTTGCGACCACGTTGGTCGCTGACATCTCCTCGCGTTCTGCGCGGGTCAGTTCTCGGTCAGGCATCGGCGTGAGCCAGATGTCCGCATCGAGCCCGACCTGGTGGCTCTTGTGGCCGGTCAGCATCGGTCCGCCGCGCGGCTGTGACATATCGCCAACGAGGAGCCCAGCCCAGCCGGCCTTAGCGCCATTGGCGCTCAGCTGTTTCAAAAAATGGATGAGGTCCGGATGTCCCCAATTACGATTGCGTGATTGCCGCATCACCTGCCAAGTTGCCCCGGTCAGAGGCAGCGCTTCGCCGCCAGCGAGGCAGCCATGCCCATAAAACCCGATGGAGCGCGCCGGCGTGCTTGTGGGCAGCGGTTTGCGCGCAAAAAGTTCCCTGGCCGGGATCGCCGATTCCTTGACATCGGCAAGCGGCGGCAGGGGTTGCGGATCAAGCGTTCCCTTGTCCTGTGCCAGCGCGGCGCTTGCTGCGCCGAGCACGAGCAGGGAAAGTCGAATGAACGGATGGCTTATCATACGTGCCCTTAGACAGCTTGCGTGGATAATCTACTATCAGGTTCGCTTCCAGTTCGCCGCCACGCGATCTTATCCTTAGGCATCTTCCTCGACCGACGAACCCCCGACGCTGATGAATCGGAAGACGGGTCACGTTACTTCACGTCGGCGGGACTTGTGCGCGCCGCACCCGATCGCCGGACGCACCGCAAGCCTGCTCAATTCGAAAAGCCCTTCGGCCGATGATTATCCGGCATCGCCCCCTCCCGGTTTTGTTGCCATCCTGTACCTTACACGCGCACCGTCGAGCCCCCATCAATCGAGTTCGGCGACCTCGGCATGGATGCGCAACAGTTCGGGAATCGTACCAGGCGGCCGCCGGCCGAAGCCGCATTCGGTGGCGATCGCGAAACCCTTCGCGTACTTGCCGGCAGTCTTGAGCCGCTCTCTCGTTCCTCTGCTTCCGTCGGTGAAATGCACCAGGCCCAAGCAGAGCTCGGTTTCCGGCAAGCGTTGCAGCCGCTGCAGGGGCGCGAAATAGGCGTCGTCCGCGCGATCGCGCGGCACCGGCATGTGCACCAACTGCAGCTTGCGCTCTAGCTTGCGTGAGACACGGTTGGTGAATTCGACCATGTCGCCCATGTCGGTCGGCTCGACGGCGTGGCGATGGTTCGCATCGCCGTAGCAAAGGTGCAGCAGGAGCTCGATGTCAGCCGGCACATGGTTGGCCAATTCCAACACGATGCGGCTGAACGTTTCTTGCATCTCCTCCCTGGTCCGGCCGTAGCTGTTGGGCTTCGCACGCGCGAGGCGCGCAAAGACCGCGGAGGCGACGTCGAACTGAATCGCCAGCTGGTCATGCGGGATCGCCGCGGCGATCTTGTCGATCTCACGTTTCAGCGCCGCGTTGTAGATCGGATCGACCGGCGCATGGAGCTCATCCACCAGAAACAGCCAAGTGACCGAATGCGCCGGCACGAGATCGACCTGAAAGCGGGTGGCGGAAGGGATCTCGCCGCGTGCCTTCAGTCGGGCAAATACGGAATAGGAATCCTTGGCGATCTCGGCATACAACAGATTGTCAAATTGCACGTCCGCAGGCGATTTTCCCGGCTTCAGCTTGTACCGGAGCCAGCCTTTGGCATTCTCGTGCACCCGAAATATCTGATCGGACTTAACGAGCGCCGGACTATTGGCGAATACCGGTTCGAGCCACGAAATCCAATCGAGGCGGGGACCGGTCTCACCATCCGGGATGCGCTTGATGCGGGACCCGAAGGCCGCGCTGACCGTCTTGAACACGTCCTCGGCGGTGTCGAGGGGAACGCTTCCAACCAGATAGACGTCATGTCCGGGCATGCGTTCGCGTCTCCACTTCCGTGATTCATTCTTACCCCGTCGCGTGCCGGGTGCAACGCGCGTCTCGGCAGCGCGATGGGGGAGGAGGCTGGCGGTATTGGGCCGTCGTGGTAGACGGTGGGCGGATCACCGCAGCAATGGGAGACGACCCGTGACCAAGGGCGCAACCGACCGCTTTGCCCGCTACACGAGGCTGAAATTCGATCGGCCGCATCCCTTGGTGCTTCGGATCGCCATGGATAACGGCAAGATGAATACGGCCGACCGGGTCATGCACGCGGAGCTCTGCGAGGTCTGGCGCGACGTCGAGGCCGATCCAAGCATCAACGCGGCGATCATCACCGGCGCCGGCAAGACCTTCTCGGCCGGCGGCGATTTCGACATGATCCGCGACATCATCGGCGACTTCGAGACGCGCGCCAAGATCTGGAAGGAAGCGCGCGACTTGGTCTATAACATCATCAACTGCTCGAAGCCGGTGGTCAGCGCCATGCGCGGCACCGCAGTCGGGGCGGGGCTCGTCTGCGGTCTCTTGGCCGACATCTCCGTAGCGACGAAGACCTGTCGCATTCTCGACGGCCACACGCGCTTGGGCGTGGCCGCCGGTGACCACGCGGCCATGATTTGGCCGTTGCTATGCGGCATGGCCAAGGCGAAGTATTACCTGTTGCTGTGCGACCAACTGCTCGGCGAGGAGGCGGAGCGGATCGGCCTCGTCAGCTTGGCGGTCGAGGACGCGGAGCTCGACGCCAAGGCGGTGGAGATCGCGACGCGTCTTGCGGAGGGGGCGCAAAGCGCCATCCGTTGGACCAAATACGCCCTCAACAACTGGCTGCGCCAGGCGGGACCGACGTTCGATGCATCTCTTGCCTTGGAGTTTCTCGGCTTCACCGGAGACGATGTGAAGGAGGGGCTTGCCTCGTTGCTTGAAAAGCGCAAGCCCGCATTCCCTCCCGCGTCACCGATTTGATGGCGGAACGCCAAGCGGCGGTCGCGCGCCTGCGTCGTCGGGACCCTTGCCTGTGCGATATGGCTGCCGTTGATCATGAAGCCGGCATCGGCGTGAAGGCTCGAGCGTGAGGAATGTGAAATGCTGACGAAGTGCTTCCGCGCTGTGGGGCGGATGGCCGCATGTGTCGCGTTCCTGATAGGCGCGAATGTAGGGGTTGCGAGCGCGGCCGAACGCATCACGGTTGGCGTCATTCCAATCCTTGATACGGCGCCGATCTTTCTGGGAAAGGCCAAAGGTATTTTTGCCCGGCATGATCTCGATCCTGATCTGCAATTGGCGCAGGGCGGCGCGGCGTTCGTGCCTGGCGTGCTCAACGGGCAGTATCAGTTCGCCTACAGCAATATGACGACGTTGGTTGTCGCGCGGGCGAGAGGGATCGATCTGGTTGCGGTAGCCATGGGCGTGGCCTCGACCAACTCGCGCGAGGGGGATTCGGGAGGCATCGTCGCTGCCGCGGATAGTCCGCTCCGGACGGCCAAGGATCTGGAAGGAAGGACGGTTGCGGTGAACAATCTGCGGAATATCGGCGACACCACCACGCGCCAGGCGGTCCGGGTTGCCGGCGGCGATCCTGACAAGGTCAGGTTCGTCGAGCTGGCCTTTGCCGACATGCCCGCCGCGTTCGCCGCGAAGCGCATCGAGGCGGCCTGGATGGTCGAGCCGTTTCTCACGACAATGCGCGGCCAGGGCGCCCGCGTGATTGCCTGGAACCTGATCGACACGGCGCCCAATCTCATGCTCTCGGCCTATTTCACGTCGGGCCAATACATCCGCGACCACGGCGAGACGGTGCGGCGCTTCGTCGCCGCCATGAGCGAATCGCTGGAATATACGCAGACTCATCCGGATGACGTGCGCGAGATCGTGACAACATACACGCGCATCCCCAAAGACGTGGTCGCCAAGGTCACGCTGCCGCGCTGGCCGGTGGAGATGAATCGGCAATCCACGAGCGTCATGGCCGACCTCGCGGTCAAGGACGGCATCATCGGCAAGAAGCCCGATCTGGACCAACTGTTTTATCGGCCCTAGATACTGCGTGACATGGCGCCCGACGTTAAGCTTCGTCATGCGCGTAACAAGTGAACATCCGCCCCAAGGCACTTCTTACGACCCAGGATCGGCGGCGAAAGAGAAACGCTCTCATGCAACTGCAGCTCAGCATTGGCATTACCTCAAATCCGCGCACCTGGCCGATCATCGACGGCAAGGTGAAGCCTCACGGAATCGAGCTCGTCCCCACCGTCCTGCACCCGTCGGAGCTTTTTTGGCGGCAGCTCCATCATGCCGAATTCGCGGTTTCCGAATTGTCGGTATCGTCCTTCATGATTGCCCAGCACCGCGGCGATGATCGGTTCATCGGCGTGCCGGTTTTCACGACGCGCATGTTTTTTCACACGGGCATGCTGGTCCGACGCGAGGCAGGGATCGAGAAGCCGGCCGATCTGAAAGGCAAGCGGGTCGGCGTTCCTGAATACCAACAAACTGCCGCCGTATGGGTGCGCGGCGTGCTGCAGCACGAATTCGGTGTCGAGCCGAAGGACATGGAGTTCTGGATGGAGCGCACGCCCGAGAAGAGTCACGGCGGCGCGACCGGATTCAAGGCTCCGCCGGGAGTTACTATTCACACCATCCCGGAGGAGAAAAGCATCGGCTCGATGATGCTCGCCGCCGAGCTTGACGCCGTGCTATTCTATCTGACCGATAGCAACCCGATCGATCGCAGCCGCGTCGATCTCGCAAGTCATCCGGACATCAAGCTTCTGTTCCCCGATCGGATCGCGGAAAATGTCCGGTTCTATCGGAAGACCGGTCTTTATCCCATCAACCACATGATGGTGGTCCGCAAGGATATCGCCGCCAAGGATCCTTGGGTCGTCGACAACCTGCTTGACGCCTTCAATCGAGCGAACGATGTGGCCAACGCAGAGCGGATCGAGCACGTAGAGTACCATCTCGCCGCCGGCCTGCTCAGCGGCGATGCGCGTACGGCGATCGTGCGGCATGGCGTTGCCGCCAATCGCAAGACGATCGAAACGATCGCGCAATATTCAGTTGAGCAGGGATTGACGTCGCGTCTGGTCAAGCCCGAGGAGCTGTTCGCCGCCAGCACCATGGGCTCGTAACGCGCGCGTAGGGTGGGCAAAGGCGGCCCCGGCGTTCGGAATGACGCACGGCGCTGGGTCCGCCGTGCCCACGTGGACTACCCGCGATAGAGGAGGGACGACGGATGCGATGAAATATTGTCAATGCGATCTGTCGTCGGTGTTCCGTTATCTGTAGTCCGCGTGGGCACGGCGGAATGCACGCTGTGCCGACGCACCAACCCCTCGGCCGCCTTTGCCCACCCTACGCACTGTTTGCACGCTCGCCGCCCTCCGGGCGGCCGGCCATCAGGCGAACTGCACGATAGGTGATCACCGTTTCGCCATTCTGGGTGATGACGTTGTTGAGTGTCGTCACGATGCCGCGATTGCCTTTGCTGGTCGGACGCACGGCGGTGACCTCGACCTCGGCGTGGACCGTGTCGCCGGCGAAGACCGGCTTGAGCACCTTCTTCTCGATCTCGAGCAAGGCGAGCCCCGTGGTCTGCATGGTCGCTTGCACCAACAATCCTTCGATGATCGCGTAGGTGCAGGCGGCGGGCACGACCCGGCCTTTGATCACGCTGTGGTGGTCATGGAAGGTGAGGTCGGTGAACAGGGTCTCGACCATGCCCGTCACGCCGATGAAATTGACGAGGTCGGCTTCAGTGATGGTCCGGTTCAAGGTCTTGAACCGTTCTCCGACCGACAGATCGTTCCAATAGAATCCGATACCGACTGTTCGCATGGATTGGGGCTCCGAGGCTTCAGAGCACGTCCCGTTCCGTTGAAATCGGGACATGCTCTGGAATGCATTGTTTGGCGCATGTTCTTGTCGGCAAACCGGTGTTCACTTTGCCGGAACATGCGCTAGCGGGTGGCGCCTGAGGCGACGAGATTTTGGATCTCCAGATCGGAAAGGCCGGCCTCGCCGAGAATTTCGCGGCCGTGCTCGCCGAGCTTGGGCTGCAGGCGCTCGACCGCCGCAGGCGTGTCGCTGAAGCGCACCGCCGGATCCGGGACGACGATCTCGCCTTCAGTCGGATGCCGGACTTGCTTGAAGAAGGCGACCTGCGTCAGGTGCGGATCGTGCATAAGGTCGTCGAGAGAGGAGATGCGGGCCGCTGGAATCTCCAGATCCTGGAAGATCGGCAGCCATTCGTCGGTCGTGCGGTTACCAAGGCAATCGCCGGCGAGCCGATAGAGCTCGGCAATATGGCGGCTCCGGCTCGCGAGCGTGTCGAAGCGGGCGTCCTCGGCGAGCGCGGGCTTGCCGACCGCGTCCCAGAATTTTCGCCATTGCGGATCCGTATAGGCGAGCATGCAGATGTGGCCGTCCTTGGTCTTGTACGGTCGCCGCCAGGGCGCCAACACGCGCGTATAGCCGAGCGGCGCTTCGGGCGGAACGAAAGTATGGCCGAACAGATGCTCGATGAGAATGAACGCGACCATGGTTTCGAACATCGGGATCTCGACGAATTGCCCGCGCCCGGTGCGCTCGCGCGCAAACAACGCGGCGCTGATCGCATTGGCGGCGGCGAGCGCGCAGGTCTTGTCGGCGAGGATCATCGGCGCATAGCGCGGCTCGCCGGCGATCTGCGTCATCAGGGCGGCGACACCGGCCTGGCCTTGGATGACGTCGTCATAGGCGGGCTGCCCGCTATAGGGACCACCGCTCAGATAGCCGTGCAAGCCCGCGTAGATGATCCGCGGATTCCGGCGGCGGACCGCCTCCTGCGCGAAGCCGAGCGCCGCGATCTTCTGCGGACGCATCGAATGCACGAACACGTCGGCACCGTCGATCAGCCGCCACAGCGCGTCCTTCGCGCCTTTCTGCTTGAGATCCAGCACCAGGGAGCGCTTGCTGCGGTTGACCCCCATGAACAGCGCCGCCATGTCCTTCGACCGGGCGGGACCCGTATGTCGGGTGGTGTCGCCCTCCGGCCCCTCGATCTTGACGACGTCCGCGCCCATGTCGCCGAGGATTTGCGTCGACAACGGGCCGAAGACCACCGAGGTAAGATCGAGAATTCGAATTCCTGCGAGCGGGCCGGACATAGTACCTCAAGATCGGATGCGATGATGAGTGGACGGCGGCCCGTCAAGGGCACGGCTTCTTATACCAGCAGCATCGGGCCTTGTGTTTTTCGCCTCAACAGTCGCGGCTGCGATGCGGAGCCTGGCTCGGGGAAGGCGCGACGGCACCGGGTTTGACCGGAAAGCGGTGGTTCCGAGCGGCGGCGTGAGCAGCATCGGCCGCACCCGCGCGTTGCGACTTGTGCCGGCGGGCCGCATAAAGATGGCCGCGGTGAAGGGCTCACATAGGCAGCTGGCGCGGGAGCATGCGGTGTTGAAGATCGGTTACAAGGCGTCGGCCGAGCAGTTCGGCCCGACCGAGTTGCTGAATTTCTCCTGCCTTGCCGAGGAGGTCGGGTTCGATTCCGTGTTCGTCAGCGACCACTTCCAGCCCTGGCGGCACACGGACGGCCACGCGCCGTTCTCCTTCGCCTGGCTCGGTGCGCTCGGAGCGCGCACCAAACGCATCGTCATGGGAACGAGCGTGGTCACGCCCACGTTCCGCTATCATCCATCGATCGTGGCGCAAGCGATGGGCACGCTAGGCGTCATGTTTCCGCAGCGGATGGTGCTCGGCGTCGGCAGCGGCGAATCGCTCAACGAGGTGCCGGCGATCGGCGGCAAATGGCCTCCCTTCAAGGAGCGTCAAGCACGCCTGCGCGAGGCGATCGAGCTGATACGCCGATTGTGGCGTGAGGAGCGCGTCTCCTTTGCCGGCCACTATTACCAAACCGAGAAGGCGACGATTTACGACCGGCCTCCGGAGCCCGTTCCGATCTACATCGCAGCCTCAGGACCGACGGTCGCCAAGATGGCGGGCGAGCTCGGCGACGGCTATATCTGCACCAGCGGCAAGGCGCCCGAGCTATACAAAGACACGTTGCTGCCGAACGTCGAGGCCGGCTTGCAGGCCGCCGGGCGCCCAAGCCATACCATCGATCGCATGATCGAGATGAAAGTATCCTACGATACCGACAAGCAGCGCGCCCTGGAAGACACGAAGCACTGGGCGGCGTTGGCATTGTCGGCGGAAGAGAAGGTGGCGGTCGAGGACCCGGTCGAGATGGAAAAGCTCGCCGATGCGCTGCCGGTCGAGCGCACGGCCAAGCGCTGGATCGTATCGAGCGACCCGGACGAGCACATTGAGAAGATCAAGGCCTATGCCGATCTCGGTTTCCGCCACCTCGTCTTTCATGCGCCGGGCCCCGACCAAGCCCGGTTCCTGCGCCTCTACAGCGAGCAGGTGCTTCCCCGGCTGCGGGCCGCCTTAGGGTGAGCGGCGGGCTCGAAGAGACGCGGGCCGAGCGGCTGACCCTCTCAGTCGTCCCGGACATCCCGCTGCTGCGACCGGGGGACGATCTTGCCGCCATCATCATTGCCGCGCTCGAGCGCGCGCGGCTTGTGCCGCGCGAGGGCGATATCCTCGTGGTGGCGCAAAAAGTCGTATCCAAGGCGCAAGGCCGCTACGTCGACCTCGCCAGCGTCGTTCCGTCGGCGCAGGCGCGCGAGCTTGCGCTCGCCGTCCAGAAGGATCCGCGCCTCGTCGAGGTCATCCTCAGGGAATCGGCACGCGTGCTGCGCCATGCGCAAAATGTTCTGATCGTCGAGCACCGCCTCGGCTACATCATGGCGAATGCCGGCGTCGATCGCTCGAACGTCGCCCCGGACGCCGGCGCCGAGCCGGTGCTCTTGCTGCCTAAGGACCCCGATGCTGCCGCCGCAGCCTTGCGCGCGGCCATGGTTGCGCATTTCGGTAAAGAGGTCGGCGTCATCATCAACGACAGTTTCGGCCGGCCCTGGCGGCGGGGGACCGTCGGCGTTGCGATCGGCGCCGCCGGCGTCGCGTCGCTGCAGGATCTGCGCGGCCATCCGGATCTATACGGCCGCCTGCTGCAAGTGAGCGAGGCCGGCTTTGCCGATGAGATCGCGGCGGCCGCGTCCTTGCTGATGGGTCAGGCCGACCAAGGGTTTCCCGTGGTCCTCGTCTCCGGGCTTGCGGTCTCGCGGCCGGCTACAGCAGCGCGCACCCTGATCCGTCCGTCCGCCGACGATCTCTTTCGATGACCGGCATGGACAATCAGCCAAGCGTCGTGGCGCTATCGGGCGGCGTCGGCGGCGCCAAGCTTGCGCTCGGACTGAGCCGCATTCTGCCGCAAGACGCGCTGATGGTCGTTGCCAATACCGGCGATGATTTCGAGCATCTCGGACTGCACATTGCGCCCGATCTCGACACGCTGACCTATGTGCTCGCGGGCATCGATAATCCGCAGACCGGATGGGGCAGGAGCAATGAAACCTGGTCGTTCATGGCGGCGCTCGCCGAGCTCGGCGGGGAAACCTGGTTCAAGCTGGGGGATCGCGACCTCGCGGTCCATGTCGAGCGCACGCGGCGGCTGCGCAACGGCGAGCCGCTCTCGGCGATCACGGCCGATCTCGTCCGGCGGCTCGGCATCGGCGCGCGCATCATTCCCATGACTGACGATCGCGTCCGTACCCGCGTCCACACCGACGAAGGCGTGCTCGACTTCCAAGATTATTTTGTCCGCCGCCAATGCGCTCCGGTGGTCACCGGTTTCAGCTTCGACGGAGCCACGGGCGCTGCGCCGCATCCGGCGTTCCTCGCCGCCCTCAATCAGCCGCGCCTGCGCGCCGTCGTCATTTGTCCGTCGAACCCCTTCATCAGCATCGACCCTATCCTGGCGCTGCCGGGCGTGCGCGCCGCGCTTGCGGCCGCGGCTCCGGTGATCGTCGTATCGCCGATCGTCGGGAGGCAGGCCGTCAAGGGACCCACGGCCAAGATGATGCGCGAGCTCGGCCTAGGCGTCGACGTCGTGGGCGTGGCCGATCATTATCGCGATATCATCGATGGCTACGTGATCGATGATCGGGATCAAGGAGACACAGCGACGCTCGACCTGCCGATCCTCGTCACCGGAACGCTGATGCAGACGCTTGCCGATCGCGAAGCGCTCGCGCGCTCCATCCTCGATTTTGCCGACCGGCTCGCGAGCGCGCGCGGCGAAAGAACCCACGGAAGCGTCCCTTGATTGATGCCGGCGACATCTGGGCGGTGGTGCCCGTCAAGGAAAGAGTCGGGGCCAAGCAGCGGCTCGCCGCCCTGGTGCCGGCGCATCTGCGCGAAACCCTCGCGCTCTCGATGCTCGAGGACGTGCTGCAAGCCTTGGCGGCGGTGCGCACGCTCGCCGGCATCGTGGTCATGACCGCCGATGCCGCCGCCGCAAAAATCGCCGCCCGTCACGGCGCGCGGATCGTCGCCGAGGCAGCCCGCGGCGGCCACACCGCCGTCATCACGGCGGCTGCCAAAATTCTCGCCGCCGAGCGCCGGGGCGGCATGTTGCAGATGCCCGCCGACATCCCGCTCGTATCGGCGCAGGAGATCACCACGCTGCTCGATCGACATCGGCCGGCGCCGTCCTTCACCATCGTGCCCGCCCACGATGAACACGGCTCCAATGCGGTCATCGTCTCGCCGCCCGACGCGGTGCCGCTCACCTTCGGCGACGACAGCTTCCATCCGCATCTCGCGGCGGCGCGACGGCACGGCATCGATCCGCAGGTGGTGAAGCTGGCGGGAATCGGTCTCGACATCGATACGCCTGAGGATCTGCACGCCTTCGCGCGCCTCAAGTCGGCGACCCGCACGCAAGCTTTTCTCGAGCGGATGCGGCTGCGGCGGGAGGATTGGTAGAAACGTTTTCCTCCGCAGCGTCCTCCCGGGCCTTGTGCCCGGGACCCATCGCGAAACAAATTCTGCACGTTGAAAAGGGGCGCCCGCGCAAAAAATTCCGACGCTCTCAGCGAGGGGAGGACTAGGTCCCGGGCACAGGGCCCGGGAGGACGCTGTGGATCAAACCATCCTACTCGGCCGCCTCCTCATAGGCCGCGGGCGGCGGGCACGAACACATCAGATGGCGGTCGCCGTAGGCGTTGTCGATGCGCCCGACCGGCGGCCAATATTTGTCGGCGCGGATCGCGGCGGTCGGGAAGCAGCCTTGCGCGCGGGTGTAGGGCCGGTCCCATCGGTCGGCGGCGAGATCATGCGCCGTGTGCGGGGCGAACCGCAGCGGGCTTGCCGCAGCGTCCCAGCGTCCGGTCTCGATCGCGCGGATCTCGTTGCGGATGGCGATCATAGCGTCGCAGAAACGGTCGAGCTCGGCTTTCGATTCCGACTCGGTCGGCTCGATCATCAAGGTACCGGGCACCGGAAAACTCATGGTCGGAGCGTGGAAGCCGTAATCGATGAGGCGCTTGGCGATGTCGTCGATGGTGACGCCCGCGCTGTCCTTGAAGCCGCGGGTGTCGATGATGCATTCATGGGCGACGCGGCCGCGCGCGCCCTTGTAGAGCACGGGATAATGGCCTTCGAGCCGGCGCGCGATGTAGTTCGCGTTGAGAATGGCGACCTTCGACGCCGCGGTCAGACCTTCGGCGCCCATCATCAAAATGTAGGCCCAAGGGATTGTCAGGATCGAGCCCGATCCGAACGGCGCCGCTGCAACGGGTCCGACCGGTCCCCGCTCGGCTGTGCTCGCCGGCCGGCTCGGCAGAAAGGGCTTTAGATGGGCGCGCACGCCGATCGGGCCCATGCCGGGACCGCCGCCGCCGTGCGGAATGCAGAACGTTTTGTGCAGATTGAGGTGGCTTACATCGGCACCGTAATGCCCGGGCTGGGCGAGGCCCACTTGCGCGTTCAGATTGGCGCCGTCGAGATAGACCTGGCCGCCGCGTGCATGCACGATGTCGCAAATTTCCCCGATCGTCTCCTCGAAGACGCCGTGGGTCGACGGATAGGTAATCATGACGGCGGCGAGGGTGTCCGCGTGCTTGTCCGCCTTGGCCGTGAAGTCGGCGAGATCGACATTGCCATTCATATCGCACTCGACCACGACGACGTGCAGGCCCGCCATCTGCGCCGAGGCCGGATTGGTGCCGTGCGCCGAGGAGGGGATCAGGCACACGTTGCGCTGCGCCTCTCCGCGGCTCTTGTGATAGGCGCGGATCGCCAGCAGCCCGGCATATTCGCCTTGCGCACCGGAATTGGGCTGGAACGAGATCGCGTCATAGCCGGTGATGGCGCACAGTGTTGCGCCGAGATCGGTGATCAGCTCGGCATAGCCCTGGACTTGATCGGCCGGCGCGAACGGATGGATGTCGGCGAATTGCGGCCAGGTCACCGGCATCATCTCGGCGGTGGCGTTGAGCTTCATCGTGCAGGAGCCAAGGGGGATCATGGTGCGGTCGAGCGCCAGATCGCGATCCGCCAAGCGGCGCATGTAGCGCAGCATTTCGGTTTCCGACCGATGCTGATGAAATACCGCATGCGTCAGAAACGAGCTTGAGCGGCGCAGCTGAGAAGGCAGCACGTCCGGCGCGTTCTGCGCCGCGAAGACGGGAATAGTCGCGGCGTGGCCATCAATCTCGCGCGCCGATCCAAATGCGCGCCACACCGCCTCGATCGTCCCGGTCGTCGTTGTTTCATCGCAACTGATGCCGATGGCGCCGTTCCCGATCCGGCGCAGATTGATCCCGGCGGCCAAGGCGCGCTCGATGATCTGCGCCTGGCTGTCTGCCACGCCGACGCTGATCGTATCGAAGAAATGTTTGGTCGCGGCCGGCCAGCCAAGCCGGGCAAGGCCGGCCGCGAGGGTCGCGGTGGCGCCGTGAATGCGCCGCGCGATCGTTTTGAGGCCCTCGGGTCCGTGATAGACCGCGTACATCGAGGCGATGACGGCCGGCAGCACCTGCGCGGTGCAGATGTTCGAGGTCGCCTTCTCGCGGCGTATGTGCTGCTCGCGCGTCTGCAGCGCGAGGCGATAGGCGGGCGCACCGCTGCGGTCGATAGAGACGCCGACGATCCGGCCGGGCAGCGCCCGCTTGAAGGCATCCCTGGTCGCGATGTAGGCCGCGTGCGGACCGCCAAAACCCATCGGCAGGCCGAACCGCTGGGTGGAGCCGATAGCGATATCGGCGCCGAGCTCCCCCGGCGGGGTGAGGAGCGTCAGCGCCAGCGGATCGGCGGCCATGAGCGCCAGCGCACCGGCCGCGTGCAGCGCGCTGATGCAGGGGCGGAAATCGCGAACCTCTCCGCTGCTTCCGGGGTACTGCAATAGGGCGCCGAAAACCGCGGCGGGATCAAGGTCGGCGAGCGGATCACCGACGATCACCGGATGGCCGAAGGGCTCCGCGCGGGTGCGGATCACGTCGATCGTCTGCGGATGGCAATCGCTGTCGACGAAGAACGCGCTTGCCTTGCTCGATGCCGAACGGCGGGCCATGGCCATGGCTTCGGCCGCCGCGGTCGCCTCGTCGAGCAGCGATGCATTGGCGATGTCGAGCCCGGTCAGGTCGGCAACCATGGTCTGGAAATTGATGAGGGCTTCGAGCCGGCCCTGGCTGATCTCCGTCTGATAAGGCGTGTAGGCCGTGTACCAGGCCGGGTTTTCCAAGATGTTGCGCTGGATCACGCCCGGCAGCACGGTCCCGTAATAACCCTGACCGATCAGCGAGATCAGCACCCGGTTCTTGCCGGCGGTTGCGCGCAATTTGCTCAGCGCCTCGGCTTCGGTGAGCGGCGGACCCAGTGCCAGGCGCGCCTGTTGGCGGATGGCGCGCGGCAGCGTCTCGTCGATCAACGCGTCGAGGCTCGGCGCTCCAACCGTCGCCAGCATCTTGTCCACATCGTCCGGCGAGGGCCCGATGTGACGTCTGGCAAAATCCGTCGGATCAAATGCGTGCGACATGACTGTCATCTCGTTGTTTCGGGTGTAGTGGGGCTCCCCGCAGCGTCACCGCGCATCCCTTTCCATTGTCATCATCCGCGAAGGCGGATGACCCAGTAAACACCGGCGCCTGAGGCTCTCGCGCCGGTCGTGAGTACTGGGTGCTCCGCCTTCGCGGAGCATGACAGCGGAAGGGCCCGGGATGTTGCATCAAGTGCATTACTCAGCTCTCTTCCTCAAGCAATGCCTGATACGCGGCTTCATCCATCAGGTCACCGAGCTGCGATGCGTCGGCGATCTTGAGCTTGAAGAACCAACCCTTCGCCATCGGGTCGGCGTTCACGATGCTCGGATCATCGGCGATGCTTTGATTCACGGCGACGACCTCGCCCGCGAGCGGGGCGTAGACATCGGTCGCGGCCTTGACCGATTCGACGATCGCCGCGGCGTCGCCTTGGGCGAACTTCTTGCCGGCCGAGGGGAGCTCGACGAAGGTGAGATCCCCGAGCTGATCCTGCGCATGGTCGGTGATGCCGATGGTGGCGACGTCGCCGTCGATCTCGACCCATTCATGATCTTTGGTGAATTTGCGCATGAAGTCTCTCCCGGAAGATCGGTCATGGTGTGTGTATCGGGCGCTTGTAATGCACGGGGATGAAGGGCAAGTCGACCACCTCAACTGAAGCTCGCTTTCCGCGCAGGTCGGCGAACAACCGGCGATTCCTTGCGGCGTAGGCGGTCTCGACATAGCCCATCGCCAGCGGCGCGCCGAGGGTCGGGCCAAATCCGCCCGAAGTGACGCGCCCAACCGGGGTTGCGCCAGTCTCGTCGGCGTAAAGCGAAGCGTCGCCGCGAACCGCAGCACGGCCTTCGGGTCGCAGGCCGACGCGGCGGCGGGTCGCCCCGGATGTGATCTGATGCAGAATTACCTCGGCACCGGGAAAGCCACCGGCGCGCGCTCCGCCGGCGCGGCGAACGGCTTGGATGCTCCAGTCGAGCGCCGCTTCGACCGGTGTCGTGGTCTCGTCGAGATCGGCACCGTAGAGGCAGAGCCCGGCTTCGAGGCGCAGCGTATCGCGCGCACCGAGCCCGATCGGAGCCACGGCACGACTGGCCAAAAGTGCGCGCGCGAGTTTTTCCGCCTGCGTAGCGGCGACGCTGATCTCAAAACCGTCCTCGCCCGTATAGCCGCTGCGCGACACGTCGCAGGCAGTGCCGGCGATGGCGACGGAGCGCACATCCATGAAGCGCAATCGCGCAACGTCGGGCGCGAGCTCGGCAAGCACCGCCTCCGCTTGCGGTCCCTGGAACGCAAGCAGCGCCCGGTCCGCTAGCTCGATGACATCGCAACAATCGGGGAGATGCGCGCGCAAGTGGGCCGCGTCGGCCGCCTTGCGGCTCGCATTCACGACCAGCGCCAGATGGTCGGCGCGCCGGGCGATCATCAGATCGTCGAGGATGCCGCCGCGCTCGGTCGTGAGCAGCGCATAACGTTGGCGGCCCTCGGCGAGACCAAGCACATCCTGGGGAACGAGGCGCTCGAGGGATTGTGCGATGTCGGCGAAGTTTCCCCGGCGCGGCCGCAGCGCAATCTGTCCCATATGCGAGACGTCGAACAGCCCTGCCGCCTTGCGCGTGTGCAGGTGCTCCTTGATGATCCCATCGCGGAACTGGACCGGCATCGCGTAGCCGGCAAACGGCACCATGCGCGCGCCGAGCTCGACTTGGAGGTCGTAAAGCGGCGTTCGCCGCAGCGCTTGCGGCGCGGTGACCATCATCGCCAGTCACCACGCGCAGCGGTTGGAGTGAAATTGATGCAACGACGCGACTGCACCTCTCCCCGCAAGCGGGGAGAGGTAAAAACCGCGGCGTCAATTCCAGCTAAATTTGCTCTTGAACCGGACAGTTCATAACGAAACGGCATGGCGGCACCTCCTGCTCGGCCGCTTCGGCCGATGGTTGGTGCCCCCTCTGTCTGATTTGCCTGAGAACGTTATCCCGTCGGCGGACGCGGCTCGCGCCTCTTTCCAGAGCTCGTCGACTATGCGGTTCTTTTGCCTGAGAGTTTCCGGGGCGGTTGCTCCTTCGGCGCCGGACGAGCCGGTCTCTCCCGCGTAGTCGCCGCCCCTATATCATGCTCGTGCGGGCGCCGCATCATCTTTGTCCTCAGTATCCCAAGTTAATCGTAAACGGTGTCCAGATAATGGTCGGAATCAACCACGGCTTCGATCACGGTCGGGCCGTCCGCGGCGAGCGCTTTGCCCACGGCCGCCTGGAGCGCTTCGGCGCTGCGCACACCGAGCGCCGGCACTCCGAAATAGTGCGCCGGCGGCTCGCGATATTCCTCTTCCTGTAATTGCGTCCCGTAGAGCGGATACTGGCGACGGATCTGTTTCACTTTGATCAGCGCCAGCCACTGATCATCGAGGACCACGATGGGCAGCGTGATCCCCAGGCGCTTCGCGGTGGCTACCTCGCCGCACGTCATCTGAAAGCAGCCGTCGCCGATCAGGCAGACGACGGGTAGATCGGGACGTGCAAGTTTTGCAGCGATCGCGCCCGGCAAGCCGAAACCCATCGACGACCAGCCGTTGGTGATGTGGAAGCTTTTTGGCGCATGCGCGGTCCACTGGCTCGCGATCTGGTGGGTATGAGCGCCGACATCGAAGACGAGGATGCCCTCGCGCGGCAGCGCGCGGCGCACCGCATCGATCGCGGCGTGTGCGGTGAACGAGGAGCTTGCCGGACGGAGCGCCGCCTTCAACGTCTGCCGGTGCGCCGCGAGTGCGGCCTCGGTCCAGGTGTTGGCGATCGCCGGCACCGCTGCGAGCCGCGCCAGCGAGGCCTCGAGATCGCCGGTGACCTGATGCGCGAGCTTGACCGAAGGCGCGATATCGACCGGCTCGATATCGATCTGGAGGAGCGGTACGTCGTCGATCCACGCTTCGTATTCGACCTCAACCGTATCGTAGCCGAGCCCAACGATCAGATCGGCCGAATGCAGGAAGCGGCGCTGGATCTGCCGGCATGCGCGCTCGATGCAGCCGAGCGAGAGCGGATGATCTTCATCGATCATGCCTTTGGCCATGGTCGTCGTGGCAAAGGGCAGGTGGTGGCGTTCGATGACCTGGCGCAACCATTCGGGAGTTTCGATGCGCATCGCCGAGGCCCCGAGGATGGCGATCGGCCGCTTGGCGGCTGCCAGCAACTCTGCCGCGCGCCGGATTGCGGCATCGGGGGCAGGGGGGATCGGCATAGGCGGCACGAGCGTGGGGTAGGGCTCGCTCGCCGGTGCAAGCGCCACGTCCTCCGGCAGATCGAGATGCACCGGCCCGCGCGGCTCGCTCAACGCCATCCGGATCGCGTGGGCGAGGGTTTCGCCGATGTGCCCTTGCTTGAGCGGCAGCGTCGCCTTGGTGAGCGGCGCGAAGAGCTTGTGGTGATCGATCCACATCTGAAGGCGCCGGCCGAACTGACCTGTGTTGAGGTTGCAGGTGATCGCGATCAGCGGCGAGCGGTCGAGCCAAGCGCTGCCGATGCCGGTTGCCAGGTTGGTTGCGCCCGGCCCCAACGTCGCGATGCATAGACCCGGCGCTCCGGTCATCCGGCCGGTCACATCGGCGGCGAAGCCGGCCGAGCCTTCATGCGCGGTGAGCACGAACGCGATGCCGCCCTTGCGCATGGCCTCCATCAGCGGCAGCACATTGCCGCTCGGGATGCCGAAGCCGTGCGTGATGCCGGCGGCTTTGAGGGTGGCGACGATCAGGTCGGCATTGTTCATCGGTCGGTCCACGCTAATGCCGTCGAATACAACGTTTTTGCCGAACGTGCCTGTGCTCAATTGCGCGCCACGCCCCTCGATTGGGCAAAGCTGCAATTCAGCCGTTCATTGGCGCGCACGACGAGCCGTGTTGCGGTGCAACGTACTGCCGATTTGGGTCTTTCGTCGTATTGCTGCGCGGTATGCGGGCCGTTAAGTATATTGGCGTTCAGTGCTCAACGTCCTGGCGTCTTTCACGCGGCAAAGCTGCGTGCGACGTCTGAATGACCAAGCCATGATGGCTCAATCAAAACGGAGGAAGCGATGAGAGCGATGAGGAAGACCGCCATTCTGTCTGCACTTGTGTCGGTGCCCCTGCTCTGGAATGTGTCACTGGCAAGTGCCCAATCGGCAGGTACGGCAGCGGAGGCCAAGGCCCTACTTGAGAAGGGGATCGCCGCGCTGAAGGCCAATCCGGCAGACGCGCTTGCCAAGTTCCCGAAGGCGGACGGCGGGTTCAGGGATCGTGACCTGTATATTTATTGCTGGAATCCCGCCGATGGCAAATTCACCGCTCACGTGAATCCGGCCCTCATGGGCACGGACATACGGGCGCTCAAGGATGCAAAGACCGGCGCGCCGTTAGGGCAGCAGATTTTTGACTCCGCGAAAGAGGGAAGCTTCGCCACGGTCGCCTACAACTTTCCGAAGCCCGGCACCACGGACCCCGTGCCAAAGGAAGCATTCGTGACCAAGGTCGGGAATGAGGGCTGCGGCGTGGGCTATTACAAATAGCTGATTCAATCGCGGACGGATTGATTCCATCCAGCGCGGTGATCAAGAGGCTCCGGCTTGCCGGGGCCTCTTCGTTTTCCGAGCAGCAATCTCCCCCTACGCCGCCCCGCCGAACTGCGCCGCCCAGGCTGTGACATCCGCGTCCTCGATCTTGCGGAACAGCAAGGGCGGGGGCGTTATGGATGCGCCGCGCGGGAGGCAATCGAGCCAATCGATGCCCGCGGCATCGTTTGCGCCTGGCCAGCGCAACGAGGACGCCTCCACCTTGAGCGCCTGCAGGATCGTCTCCGCGCTGTCGGGAATGAAAGGCACCGCGATCAGCGCGAACAGTCGGCAAAGATTGAGACCGGTGCGCACCGAGACGGCGGCATTGTCGGGATCGCTCTTGATGGCAGTCCAGGGCGCGGCCTCCTGCAGATATTCGTTACCGATGCTCCAGATCACCCGCGTGGTCGCGGCAGCCTTGCGGAATTCCATCTCCTCATGGTGCGTGGTGAGCTCGGCCAGGCGCGCCGCGATGTCGTGCGCGAGCTTTTGCTCGCGCTCGCCCAGCGCGCCGGCCGTAGGCACGCCGCTCTCGAAGCGTGCCTCGCAAAAGCGCGTCACGCGGTTGACGAAGTTGCCGAACACGTTGACGAGATCGGCGTTGATGCCCTTCTGGAAATCGTCCCAGGTGAAGGCGCTGTCGGCGGTTTCCGGCGCATTGGCCATCAGCCGCCAGCGCCAATAGTCCGACGGCAAGAGCTCCAGCGCCTTGTCCATGAACACGCCGCGCTTTTCGCTGGTCGAGAATTTGCCGCCGTACCACGTCACCCAATTGAACGCCTTGAGCCGGTCGACGAGCTTCCACGGCTCCTTGCTGCCGAGGAGCGTCGCCGGGAAGCTCACCGTGTGAAAGGCGACGTTGTCTTTGCCCATGAACTCGACATAGGTCGCCGCATCGGCGCCTTTGTCGGTGCGCCACCAGCGCTCCCAATCGCCGCCGGTCGCTTCCGCCCACTCGATGGTTGAGCCGATATATTCGATCGGCGCATCGAACCACACATAGAATACCTTGTGCTCGAATCCGGGCCGCGGCCGGCCGTGGCGCGTGACCGGGACGCCCCATGACAGGTCCCGGGTTATGGCGCGATCCTGCAGCCCCTCGTCGAGCCACTTGTAGGCAATCGAACGCGCCAGCGGCGGCCAATCGGTCGCGCGATCGACCCAGGCGCGGATCTCGCCCGCCATCTGGCTCTGCAGCAGGTAGAGGTGGGCCGTCTCGCGCAGCTCGATATCGGTCGAGCCGGAAATCTTCGAGCGCGGCTTGATCAGTCGCACCGGATCGAGCAGCGAGCCGCAATTATCGCACTGATCGCCGCGGGCGTTCTCGTATCCGCAGACCGGGCAGGTCCCCTCGACATAGCGGTCGGGCAGGAAGCGGCCGTCGGTCACCGAATAGACCTGCGGCGTCGAGCGCTCCTCGATCAGGCCTCGATCCTCGAGCCGATTGCAGAAGTGCTGGGTCAGCCGATGATTGGGCGGATTGGACGAGCGGCCGAACCAATCGAACGAAAGCCGGAATTGTGCGTAGATCCGCTTCTGCAGCTCATGCTGCTCGTCGCAATAGGCGCGCGGCGTCATTTTCGCCTCGGCAGCCGCGAGCTCGGCCGGCGTGCCGTGCTCGTCGGTCGCGCAAATAAACAGCACCTCGTGTCCCTGCAGCCGCCGGAAGCGCGCATGCACGTCGGCCGGCAACATCGAGCCCGCCAAGTTGCCCAAATGCTTGATGCCGTTGATGTAAGGCAAGGCGGAGGTAATCAGAAAACGCGCCAAAAGATGCTCCTGCCCAAGGTCGCAGCGATATAGTCATGTAGCTGAAAATCCGCCAGGTTGGAAAAGAAGGACCGCAGCCTATGCGCAAGCGCCCTCAGACGGGGCGCGCCGGCGAATTGCGGTCCGCGCTTGCTCGATCACCTCGGGGATCGCGGCCTCGTTATTGGGCGCCATGATATGGGCGCCGGCGACACCGGGGATCTGCGCGAGCTCATGCAGAAATTCAATGCAGATCTTTCGGCCCTCGGCGGCCTCGTCCTCGGCCTTCTCCATCCGCTCGAGGATCGCGTCGGCAATGATCGTTCCGAACAGATGCTCGCGCATCCAGCGCACCGAGCGCGCCGAGCGCAACGGCGCGACGCCGATCAGGAGATGCACCTCGCGCAGCAGGCCCGCCTCGCCGAGGCACGCGGCGTAGCGGCGCACGATCGCCGCATCCATGCAAAACTGCGTCTGCGCGAACTGCGCGCCGGCGGCAATTTTGGCCTTGAGCTTGTCCGGACGCCAGCCGGGCGGCGGGTCGATCGGCATATCGGCCGCGCCGAGGAAAAAATCGGCCCGTCCCGAGACCTTGCGCCCGGATGGCAGCTCCGCCCGGTCGCGCAAGTTGCGCGCCGTTTCCGTGAGCTTCAGGGAATCGATATCGAACACCGGCTTGGTGTCCGGCTGGTCGCCCGCCTTCGGATCATCACCGGTCAGCAGCAGCAGGTTGCGCACCCCGACGGCCGCCGCGCCCAACAGCTCGGACTGTAGGGCGATCCGGTTGCGGTCGCGACAGGTCAATTGCAGGATCGGCTCGATGCCGGCGTGCACCAGAATGGAAGCGGCGATGGGTGCGCTGAGATGCACCCGCGCACTGGCCCCGTCGGTGACGTTCACGGCGTCGGCGAGACCGCGCAGCGGCAGCGCCTTACGCAACAGGTCGTGGGCGTCGCAGGAAGCCGGCGGCGTGATCTCGGCGGTAATGACGAAATCGCCGCCCTCCAGGCGGCCTTGCAGGTGCCGGAGCGGGGTCTTAGGTGCGGTGGTTTGGTCCATGGGGCCCGTGGGGATAAGGGTCTAAGCGCGGGAACTAAGGCAGCGCGTCCGACGGACGGGCATCCGGAGCATCGACGAAAGATGGGTTCATTCGGTCAAAGTCCGAAAACGAGCAGCAATCGTGGCTTGTTATTTTTCGACTATTCTACTTTTATCTAGGGATCGCATCAACCGACGCAAGCAGACGTAGATTAGTCGCTCGGTGATACGCATTCAACAGCGGGCGCCTCATGTGCTCGCGGCCTAATGTTCGGGTGGTCATCTGCCTGCACCTTTGCCGCGGCAACCTTGAAGGCGCTTGGCGCCACAACCGGCTGAGCGTCGATGCGGAGATTGAAGCTCAGATTGGTCGTGGATACGGCGGGCGACGTGTGAGGCGCATCGTGAGAGTCGGTCAGCGGACGCGGCTCGCTTGGCAAAGACGTATCTAAGTCTTATTTGCTGTTTAGGGACCACCGCGACGGCGCGGCGGGTAACGTCCGATTGCTTAATTGGAACAAAAGTAAGACGATCAGTGTTTGTTATCGAACTCGTCCTCCGGGACCTGGAGATACGATGCTGCGAAGTGGTATTGCCTCGATTTCTCATAACAATGTCGTGATGGACCAGCCGGAGCCGCCTGACCTTCACCAGGCGTGGCTGGGGGCGTTTCGCGCGGCGCGCGCCGAAACGGAGCGTCGTGCTGCGCCACTTACGGCGGAGGATCAGGGCGTTCAGTCGATGGCCGACGCGAGTCCCACCAAGTGGCATCGCGCCCACACGACATGGTTCTTCGAGCAATTCCTGCTCGAGCCGCATCTCGGGAATTATCGTCGTTTCGACGATCGGTTCGCCTATCTGTTCAATTCATACTATGAGGCTGTCGGCCCACGCCATGCGCGCCCACAGCGAGGTCTGATCACGCGGCCCAACGTCGCCGAAGTGACTCTCTATCGGCGGCATGTCGATGCCGCGGTCGAACAGCTGATCGAGCAAGCGAGCGAAGCAGACTTCACCCGCTGGGGCCCCGTTCTTGAAATCGGTCTCCATCACGAGCAGCAGCACCAGGAGCTGATCCTAACCGATATTCTGCACGCGCTCGCGCAGAATCCGACCGGTCCCGCCTATGACCGCGCATGGCAGATGCCGCGGGGGGATACCGAGGTGCGTGGCGATACGGAGGTCCCGGAGGGCATCCATTCGATCGGTCATGCGAAGGACGAATTCTGCTTCGACAACGAGCGGCCGCCGCACCGGGTCTTTCTGCAGAAGGTCTGCATCGCCCGGCGCCTGGTGACCAATGGCGACTGGCTCGAATTCATGCGCGACGGCGGCTATGCGACCCCGAGCCTGTGGCTCTCCGATGGGTGGGCCACCGTGCAAGCGGAGGAATGGGCAGCGCCCGGCTACTGGCGACAAGCTGACGGGGAATGGTTGTCGATGACACTCGGCGGGCTGCGCCCGATCGATCCGTCGGCCCCCGTGTGCCACGTGAGTTACTACGAGGCCGATGCATTCGCGCATTGGGCCGGCAAGCATTTGCCGAGCGAGGCGGAATGGGAGATTGCCGCGCGCGGCGGCGAGATTGCTGATGCCTTTGGGCTCGTGTGGCAGTGGACGCGCAGCGCCTATTCGCCCTATCCCGGTTACCGACCGCAGGCCGGGGCGCTCGGCGAATACAACGGCAAATTCATGGTCAATCAGACGGTGTTGCGCGGCAGCTCGCTGGCCACGCCCGACGGCCATGCGCGGCCGAGCTACCGCAATTTCTTCTATCCGCAAGCGCGGTGGCAGTTCACCGGCGTTCGTCTTGCGCAGTACGCGCAGTGATTTAGCGCATCCCGCATCCAACAGTCAGAGGGTTCGTATGGTCGCGTTGGCAAGAAAGGTCGATCGGGCCGAAGGGCCGATCGCTGCGCCGTCCGTATTCGCGGCCGACGTCGTCGCTGGGTTGCGCGCTAATCCAAAGCGTCTGCCGCCCAAATATTTCTACGACAGCGAGGGCTCCGCGCTGTTCGAGCAGATTACGCGCTTGCCGGAATACTACCCGACACGCTGCGAGATCGACATTCTGCGCGACAACGCGCAAGAAATTGCCGAGCTGATTCCGCGGCGCGCCTGTCTCATCGAGTTCGGCAGCGGTTCGACCGTGAAGATTCGCATCTTGCTCGGCTCCGCGTTCCGACTCGCGGCGTATGTCCCGGTCGATATTTCAGCGCAGATGTTGGAGCAGGAAGCGGGCGCCTTGCGGGCCGATTTTCCAGGTTTGGACGTATTGCCGATCGGCGCGGATTTTACCCAGCCGTTCGAGCTGCCACCAGCCCTTACGGGATTGCCTCACGCAGGGTTTTTCCCAGGCTCGACGATCGGCAATTTCGAGCCGCACGAGGCGCACGCCTTCTTGCGGCATGCCGCCCGCATTCTGGGACCAGCCGGCGTTCTGATCGTTGGCGTCGATCTGCAAAAGAAAGCGGGAATCTTGAATGCCGCGTATAACGACGCGGCCGGCGTCACGGGGCAATTCAACCTCAATCTGTTGGCCCGCATCAATCGCGAGCTCGGCGGTGATTTCGATCTCACGGCTTTCGAGCATCATGCCTTCTATAATTCCGAGCGGCAGCGCATCGAGATGCACCTTGCGAGCGTCGAGCGGCAGCAGGTGAAGGTGGCCGGCGAGACCATCCATTTCCGCTGCGGCGAAACGATCCACACCGAAAACAGCTACAAATATACGCGCGAGTCGTTCGGGGCCTTGGCGCGTGGGGCCGGATGGGTCCCGGTCATGGTGTGGACCGACGCAGACGGCTATTTTTCAGTGCAGGCGCTCAAGCGCCAGCCGCTGGCCCGATGACGGCCCAACGCCGGACCACAGACCCCTCACATCCCGAGATAGGCTTCCCGGATCTGCGGCATGGCGGCGACCTCGGCGCTGGGGCCGTTGCAGAACGGCCGTCCCTCGGCGATGACATAGGCATAGTCGCTGAGCGCGAGCGCCAGGTGCAGGTTCTGCTCGACGAGCAGGATGGTGACGCCCGCCGCCTTGAGCTCCTTGAGGGTCTGGACGAGGTGCTGCACCGCGACCGGTGCGAGGCCGAGCGACAGCTCGTCGATGATGAGGATCTCCGGTACCGACATCAGGCCGCGGGCGATCGCCAGCATCTGCTGCTCACCACCGGAGAATGTTCCGGCCTTCTGGCGGCGGCGTTCCTTGAGCCGCGGGAAGAGGGCGAACACCCGCTCGAGCTGCTGGCCGAACCGCGCCCGCGCGCGGGCCGAGAAGGCGCCCATCTCCAAATTCTCCTCGACGCTCATGTCGGCGAAGAGCTGGCGTCCTTCGGGAACGAGGACTAATCCGCGCGCGGCCTTGCTGTGCGCCGGAAGGCTCGTCACGTCCTCGCCGCGGAAGATGACGCGCCCGCCGCGCGGCGGCAGGCTGCCGGTGATGGCGCGCAGGCTCGTGGTCTTGCCGGCGCCGTTGGCGCCGAGGAGCGTGGTCATGGTGCCGCGCTCGACCTTGAGCGAGATCCCCCAGAGGATCTGGACGTCGTCATAGCCGGCCTCCAGCGCCTCGACTTGGAGCAGGGTCTCGGTCACGCCGGCTTCTCCACCGCTTCCATCAGCTTGGAATCGCCGAGATAGGCGCTGATTACGGCCGGATCGTTGGCGACCTGCTGCGGGGAGCCCTCGGCGAGCTTGCGCCCGAAATTGAGCACGACGATGCGGTCCGACAGGCTCATGACCGCGCGCATAATGTGCTCGATCATCAGAATCGCGACGCCGCCTTGGCGTATCAGACGCACGGTGTCGATCATCCGCTCCGTCTCGGTCGGATTGAGGCCGGCGAGCACCTCGTCGAGCAGCAGCAGGCGCGGGCGCGCCGACAGGGCGCGGGCAAGCTCGAGCCGCTTCTTGCTCGCGGTCGTGAGCGAGCCCGCCAGCACGCCGAGCCGATCGCCAAGGCCGACCAAGGTCGCAACCTCCGAGGCGGCCTCGCGCGCCTGGCGCAGGGGCAGATCCTCGCGGCCGAAGCAGGCGCCGACCGTGCAATTGTCGAGCACGGTGAGGCCGGCGAGCGGTTGCACGATCTGATGCGCGCGGGCGATCCCGCGGCGCGCGACGCGGTGGGGCCGCTCGCCGGTGATTTCCTGGCCGTCGAACAGAACCCGGCCGGTCTCCGGCGCGAACACGCCGTTGATCAGGTTGAACACGGTTGATTTCCCGGCGCCGTTCGGCCCGATCAGGCCGACGATCTCGCCCTCGTTCACGCTGAAGCTCACGTCTTCGACGGCGCGCAGGCCGCCGAAGCGCTTGTTCAGTCCGCTGACCTCGAGAAGAGGGCTCATTCCAGCCATTTCCGCGCGCGCGGCCAGTGGCGATAGACAAAGCCCATCAGCCCGCCGGGCACGAACAGCACGATGATCAAGAGGAGCGCGCCGGCGATGACGAGCTGGAAGTGCGAGAACGACTCGGAGGTCAGCAGGAGCCCGCGCAACTCCTCGTAAAGAAAGGCGCCGACCGCCGGTCCGATGATCGTGCCGTGGCCGCCGAGCATCACCATCACGATGGCCTCGATCGAGGTCGACAGGCTGAAGGCGCCGGTGGGCTCGATAATGCCGCTCTTGAAGAAGTAGAGGCCGCCGGCCGCAGCCGGCAGAAAGGCGGAGGCGCTGTAGGCGAAGGCCTTGTACAAGCGGGTCGGAACGCCGAGCACGGCGGCGGCGTCCTCGTTCTGCCCGATCGCAAGGAGGCCGAGCCCGAATTTTGAGTTCTTGATGGCGTAGCTCAGGAGCAGCGAGGCCAGCATCACCCCGACGATCAGAAGATAGGTGATCCACAGCGCCTGCATCGGTCCCCCGAGCGCCCCGTAGGCGTCGAGCGACAGATAAATGCCGGTCGCGCCGCCCCAGGGCTCGAAATTGACGACGATCTGTTGGATGGCCGCGTTCACCCCGATCGTGGCGAGCGCAAAGAACGCGCCGCGCAGCCGCAAGATTCCGAGCCCGAACAGGAGCGCGACGGCGCTGACCGCAACACCCGCCAACAGCGTCGCCCAGACGACGTGCCAGTGCCAATCGTTCACCAGATAGAGGCAAACGTAGCCGCCGAGGCCGAAAAAGACGATGTTGCCGAAATTGACGTAGCCCGCATACCCGATCATCAGATTGAGGTTGCTGGCCAGGATGATGAAAACGGCCGCAAGAATGAGACTTTCGCGCAGCTGCACATCGTTGGTGAGATACGGCACCAGCCCAAACAACAGCGCGAGAACCGCGACCAACCAAGGAAAAGGGCGGCGCCACACGTTGGTCAGGCTCGCGAAAACGCAAATATGCCGCGGGGAAAGGCGATCAGACAGAAGACGAACAGCCCGAACTCGACGATCGGAATGTAGCTCACCGGCATGAACGGAGTTGCCATCCCCTCGACCAGCCCGAGCGCGACGCCGCCGAGCAGCGCGCCCGCCGGATTGCCGAGCCCGCCCAGAACCGTGACGACGAAGCTCTTGAGCTGGTAGGCCTCGCCGGACAACACCGTGAAGGGAAACAGCGTGGCGATCAGCGTGCCGGAGACGGCGGCGAGCGCGACGCCGATGCCGAATGTCAGCGAGAGGATCTGCGTGCTCGGGATGCCGGCGAGCTCGGCCGCCTCGCGGTTGCTGGCCACGGCGCGGATCGCCTTGCCGACGCGGGTGTGATAGAGCAGCAGATAGAGGAGCCCGGCGATGCAAGCGGCGAGGATCGCGGCCGTGATATGCGTGCCGGTAAAGGTATAGCCTTCGACCCGCACACTCGGCATACGCACCGGCACATTGTAGGGGCTGGTGCTCCAGATAGCGGTACCGAGCCCGATCAGGATCATGTTCACCGCGAAGGTGGCGAGCAAGCTCATCAGCTGTGCCTGGCCGATCACGCGGTGGACGCCGATCCAATAAAGACCGACGCCGAACAAAAAGCTGAGCACAATGACGAACGGGATCGTGCCGTAGGGCGGCAATCCGGCCACCGTCACCAGCACGTACAGCAGAAACATCCCCAAGACGATGATGGCGCCGTGCGCGAGGTTGATCACGCGCATGACCCCCCAAATGAGGGTCAGGCCCATGGCAGCGAGCCCGTAGACGGCGCCCACGAGTACACCGTCGACGATGGAGGCGAGGATACCGATCATGGGGAAATCATGGGCGACAGCGCTTGGCTGTCGCCCGCGGTCGCTAGAGCAAAGGGATGACTTTGGTATGCAACTTCATTGCCGTTTCAGTACAAGCCCTCGGCGGTCTTGGCTTCCTTCGGCCAGATGATCTCCTTGACGAGCTGGCCGCCCTTCTTCTGCCACTGCGACAAAACCATCTGATGGCCGAGTTGCAATCCGTGATCCTTTGCGTCGGCGGAGAACTTCGTGCGGCCGAACAGGGTCGTCACGTCCATCTTATTAAGGACGTCCGCGACCTTTGCTTGGTCGATCGAGGAGGCCTGCTCGATCGCATGTTGCAGGATCAGGCCCGCGCTATAGCCGCCGGCTGCGTGGTAGCCGGGCTCGATCTTGTACTTCTCGGTGAAGATTTTGGTGAACTCGGCTGCCGTGGGACCGAAAGCCGGTTTGAAGGTCACCTGCGGTGCCCATTGCGAGGGGACCGAGACGCCGACCGCGGCATCCCCGAGCGTCGCGAAATTCGGGCTGTCCGGAGCCACCAGCAGCGTCACCCACTTCAGGCCCGCATTCTGCTCGTGCAATTGGCGAGCGAGCGTCGCGCCGTCCGCGTAATGCCCGCCGCCCAGCAAGGCGTCGGCCTTCGCCGAGACGACCTTGTTGATGATCGGCGAGAAGTCGGTGGTGCTGCCGGCATAGGACTCATCGAGCGCGAGGTTGAGGCCCGCTTGCTTGGCCTGCTCGCGGGTTGCTTGCGCCACCGCCTTCGAGAACGGGTCGTCCTCGTAGACAAAGGCGATGTTCGCCTTGGCATTCTTGTCCTTCAGAGCCAGCACCGCGCCCGCGAGGTATTGATTGGCCGGCGAATAGAGCTGGAACAAGTTCTTGTTGCCGAGGAGATAAGTCTTCTCTTCGGCGCCGCCGGTGGTGATCATGACCTTTCCATACTGTTCGGAAATAATCGCTGCCGTGGCGACCAGACCCGACGAGTACGGACTGAACAAGAACTCGGCCTTATCCTGCACGATCAGACGCGTATAGAGCTGCTGCACCCGCGTATTCTGTGATTCGTCGTCATAGGTGACCAGGTTGACCTTGTAGGTCTTGCCGTCCGCCTTGATGCCACCCTTGGCGTTGACCTCGTCGCGCCACAGCTCGAACCCGCGCATTTGCGCGGTGGAGTCGTTGTTGAGCTTGCCCGTCTGGGACGCCGTGAAGCCAATGGTGAGGGTTTCCTGCGCAGCTCCCGGCAGGGCCGTTCCGATCAGCAGTGCGGCGATGGCGAGCGATAGTCCGGTCGTTTTCATGGGTTTCCTCCGTGTTCCGCCCCGAGGCTCGAATTCGGTCCGTGGCCGTGGCGAACGCCGCGGCGGCCGAGGCTGTTTTGACCGCGTCCTCCATAAACCGGATGAAGCGGCCCACCAGTCGACATAGGGAATGGCAACAAACCCCCACAGGTGTCAATTCGCCCCTCGCGTCGGAGGGGTGTTCGCGCCGCGTCGGAATGGGTCGCAGGACGCTTCGCGGCTCGCCCGGCCGCCATGCTTGTGATACCCACGCTCGCTCCACGGCTCGAAACGCGCTGCTTGGGAGATTCATCAAACCACCTGGGAAGGGTGAAGCGGCAAGCCCTGAAGAGACGAGGATGACATGGCCGACAAGACGCTCGACGTGCTCAGCATTTGCGGCAGCCTGCGCAAGGGCTCGTACAACGGCATCCTGCAGCGGGCGCTGCCGGCGCTGGCGCCGGACGGCATGAAGATCATCGTGGCGCCGTCCTTTGCCGACTTTCCGCTCTACAACGCCGACGTGCAGCAGGCGAGCGGTGTTCCGGCCGCGGTGAACAAGCTCGCCGAGGCGATCCGCGCCGCGGACGGGATCATCTTCAACTCGCCGGAATACAATTTCTCCATTCCCGGGGGGCTGAAGAACGCGATCGATTGGGTCTCGCGGGTGCCGAACCAGCCCTTCGCCGAAAAGCCGATCGCCCTTCAGTCGGCGACGGCGGGTCCGCTCGGCGGCGGGCAGGTGCAGTACGATCTGCGCCGGGCCATGGTGTTCCTCGATGCCGTCGTCCTCAACAAGCCGGAGATCTTTATTGGCGCCGCCTCGACCAAGGTGAACGAGCAGACGGGCGAACTGACCGACGAGACGACGCGCAATTTCATCAAGCAGCAGCTTGCGGCCTTCGCCAAGTTCATCGTGCGCCACGGGCCGGAAGGGGTAGGGCCGCGCGCGTAGCGCGGGTGCGGTGCCGCGCGGCTTCGGTCGCCGCAGGCCTGAGGTAGGCTTAAGCTAGCCGACCGTAATGGTCCGGCGAGCGACCGTGCGACGGCGAAAACTGTTTTGAATTGAGCCGCCGCCTGTGTATCGTCGATCGTGGGCACAGCCCGGCGGGTTTCCCAATTTGGGGCGGTGCAATGCAACAATCGATCCAGACCGCGCTGACCTCGAAAGCCTACGACGTCGACGATTTCGCCGCCGCGCAGGAATTCTATCACAGCAACGGCTGGACGGACGGCCTGCCCGTGGTCCCACCGATAGAGGCTGCGGTTGAGGCTTGCCTGGAATGGGCCATGATGCCTCCAGGCGAGCTCATCGGCATCGAGCCGGTTCGCGAGCAGCCGATCACCGCCGAGAAACTCGCCATCAATGCCGTCATGGCCGGCTGCCTGCCGATGCACTTTCCCGTCGTCGCGACCGCGTGGCAGGCAATGCTGAAGGAGGAGTTTCTTCTGCACGGCGTGACGTCCAGCACGGGCGGATGCGCCATCCTGGTCATCATCAACGGGCCGATCCGCCTCGAGATCGGAGCCAATCCCACGTTCAACGCGCTGGCCAATAGCGATCGCGCAACCGCGGCCATCGGCCGCGCCTTGCGGCTGGCGCTGATCAATTTGCTCGAGGTGCGTCCCGGCGGCATCGACCGTACGACACTCGGCCATCCCGGCAAGTTTTCATACTGCTTGGCCGAGGATGAGGAGGACACCAACTGGCAGCCGTTGTCCATTGTCCGGGGAATCCCGGAGGGCCTCTCGGCCGTTACCGTGATGGCGGCGATGGCGCCGCGCCAGATCATGAACGAATGGACCACGGACCCCCGCGAGATCCTCGAGACGTTCGCCGCGGAGATGCGGGCGAACCAACGCCATTACTCGATCTACGGCGGCAACTACGCCATCGTGATCCCTAAGCAGTTGCGCGAGCATATTCAGGGCGCCGGGTGGACGAAGCGCGACATCGCCGAATTCCTATACGAGCGCGCGCGTGTCCGCCGCGCCGATTGGGCCGATGTCGGAAAGGGTGCCGTGGTCCGCGACCGCGGCGATCGGATCCACACCGCGCTCGAGTCGCCGGATCATCTCTTGGTCGTTGCCGCGGGCGGTCCGGCGGGCGGCTTTGGTGCCGTCATTCCGCCTTGGATGGGCAGCAAGACCAAGGCAGTAACGGCGGCAATCGGCGCCTGCGTCGATTGCGAACCGCCAAAAGGGCTCAGTGCGGTCGCAGCGTCCCAGCGATCAGATCGGGAATGAAAGCCGGAGGGTAGATCATGATACTTCGCGTGCTCGATCCCACAAATGAGGCGAAGGTGCCCGGAGGCCGGCCGGCCGTGCGACCGTCCACGCTCCGAGGCAAGACGGTCGGCTTCATCTCGAACGGCAAGGAAGGCACCAAAGGCTATTTCGCTCAGCTCGAGCGCATGCTGCGCGAGGACCTGGGTGTTGCTGACGTCGTATGGCGGACAAAGTCGAATTATAGCGCCCCTGCCGACGCCACCATCGTTGATGAGATCAAGAAGTGGCAGGCCGTCGTCACCGGCGTGGGCGATTGAGGCAGCTGCTCATCGTGCAGTTTGCACGACTCGATAACGGCGGAGCGGCAAGGGGTGCCTGCCATAGGCGTGATGACGACGCGCTTCGCCAGCGCGGCTGAGCTGATGTGTCGGGTTCTCGGCATGCCGAACTACAAGTTCGTCGTCATTGGCCACCCGATCAGCAGCGCTTCGGATGACCAGCTTGCGGATTACGCGCGCGCGACCATCGAGCAGGCACGCCATCTGTTGTTGCGAGCGTAGAGTGTTCACTCGCTGCGGGCGCGCGGGCCGGTCGCGCCGCGATGCGGCCAAGGAGCGCGATCACCCCGTCTCTGCCTCTTCGTCGCGTGTCGGGGGCACGACCTTGAGCGTTGAACGCCCGAGGGTGATGGTCTGCTGCGTCGAAATCGGGTTGCCGACGAAAAGCGCTTCGTCAGGCAACCGGTCCTGTTCGATCGAGCTTCGTCTGTCTGTTCAGACGACTGCACGCGGAGCCGGCATGGACGTTCGTCGGAAAGATGGTAGGTTCGTGGTGCGGCGTTTCGATGGATGAGATTTTCGCGCATCCCTCCAGGATGCCCCCCAAATGGAGTGCGATCCGATGGCCGCGCCCGAAGCGGCGGGTGATGTGCGTGCCGTTCCGCAGCCAGTATCCGCGCCACTGACCCGCGCCGCGATCTTCCTGATCGTGACAATAAATCCAGGCTCGGATAATCGCACGGCTTTGCGGTCGTTCTGCGGAGACCTCGCCGCGCTGGTGCGCGCGGTGGAATTTCGCGACCTCGAAGCCGGCCTTTCCTGTGTCGTGGGGTTTGGGTCCGAGGCCTGGTCGCGGCTATTCGGGGAGCCGCGGCCGGCGGAGCTGCATCCGTTCCGGGAGATTCGCGCTGGAGCGCGCCACGCGGTCTCCACGCCGGGCGACCTGCTGCTCCACATCCGCGCGAAGCGCATGGACCTGTGCTTCGAGCTTGCGACGCAGATCATGGCCCGCATCGGCAGCGCGGTTTCGCCGGTGGACGAGGTGCAGGGCTTCCGTTACTTCGACGACCGCGATCTCTTGGGATTCGTCGACGGAACGGAGAATCCGCGGGGCGCGGCGGTGATCGACGCCGTGCTGATCGGCGAGGAGGACGCCGCCTTCGCCGGCGGCAGCTACGTCATCGTGCAGAAATATCTCCACGACCTTGACGGCTGGAACGCGCTGTCCACGGAGGCGCAGGAGCGCATCATCGGCCGCACCAAGCTGTCCGACATCGAATTGGACGATTCGATCAAGCCGACCTCGGCGCACAATGCACTCACGACGATCAGCGTGGACGGGAGAGAGCTCAAGATCCTCCGCGATAACATGCCGTTCGGCCGGGCGGGCCAAGGTGAATTCGGCACCTATTTTATCGGCTACAGCCGTTCGCCCCGGATCACGGAGCAGATGCTCGAAAACATGTTCGTCGGCCGACCGCCCGGCAATTACGACCGGCTACTCGACTTTAGCCGCGCCGTGACCGGAAGCCTGTTCTTCGTGCCGTCCGCGACGTTCCTGGAGTCCGTCACCGAAGAAGAGCCGGCGGTTGAGGCGCCGCCAGCGGCGTCGGCGGCAGCCGAACCTTCACAACCCATCCTGTCGGTGCGCGATGGTTCGCTCGGCATCGGCTCCCTCAAAGGAGACATCCGGCATGAATAATCTGCATCGCGAGCTTGCTCCCATCTCGGATGCGGCGTGGGCCGATATCGAGGATGAAACATCGCGCACGCTCAAGCGCTACCTCGCCGGACGACGTGTGGTGGACATGCGGGCGCCGGCCGGCACCGCGCACTCCGCTGTCGGCACCGGCCATCTGCGGCGGATCGAGGCCTCGGCGGACGGCATCCTCGCGACGCAGCGCGAGGTGAAGGCGCTGGTCGAGCTGCGCGTTCCGTTCGAGCTGGATCGGCAGGCGATCGACGACGTGGAGCGTGGTGCAAACGATTCCGACTGGCAGCCGGCGAAGGTCGCCGCGCGACAGATCGCGTTTGCCGAGGACCGCGCCATATTCGAGGGCTATGCCGCCGCCGGCATCCAGGGAATCCGCCAGGGGACCAGCAATCCGGTCATGGCGCTCCCGGCGGACGTGCGCGAGTACCCGGAAGCCATTGCCCAGGCCTTGAGCCAGTTGCGTCTCGTCGGCGTCAACGGCCCCTATTCGGTGCTGCTTGGCGCCGACGCCTACACGGAGCTCGCCGAGACCAGCGACCACGGATACCCGGTGCTGGAGCACGTCAAGCGGCTGGTCAAAGATGAAATCATCTGGGCCCCCGCCATCCCCGGGGCCTTCGTGCTGACCACCCGTGGCGGCGATTTCGACCTGCACATCGGCC
The DNA here is from genome assembly GCA_052148715.1 of Xanthobacteraceae bacterium. GTDB lineage: Bacteria > Pseudomonadota > Alphaproteobacteria > Rhizobiales > Xanthobacteraceae > JBKQHQ01. The sequence goes on from JBKQHQ010000111.1 coordinate 100,469, forward strand.
AGGACGTCTCGATCGGCTATTCCAGCCACTCCGACACCGTCGTCCGCCTGTACCTGCAAGAGACGTTCACGTTCCTCCTCCTCACGACCGAGGCCGCCGTCGCGCTGACGCCTGCCGCGAAGGCGCCGGCCACCTGACTACTGGAGTGAAGCGGGCAGCAATTCGTCCGCTCAGTCGCTGCGCGCGGTTGCGCGCGCGCGGGCGGTTCGCGCCGCGATCCGGTCGAGCAGCGCGATCATGTCTTCCACCAGCTCGCGGCCGGCGCCCTCGGTGATGAACACCAACCGGCTGCGGCGATCCTCGTCCGGCCAGCGGTCGAGCCACGACAGGGTGTGGAGCAGCTGTTGCGCGCCTTGAATGACCGCCGGCCGGTCCGGCTCCTCGGCGATGTGCAGGAGGCCCTTCACGCGCAAAAGCTTCGGGCCGAGGTTCTGCGATAGGCCGTCGAGGAGCAACTGAACCGTGTCGCGGCGAAGCGGCTCCTCACGCACGATGCAGTAGGACGCGATCTGCCGGTCGAACGGCCCGGCGTGAGCGCAACCATCGTCCGCATCCGAGCCGTGATGGTGGTGACCGCCGGGCGCGAAGGCTTCGCCGCGGAGCCAGCGTCGCGCACCCTCCGTCCGGGCGAAGGGGTCGAGATCGGCATTGCGGAGCAGGCCGGGGAGGGAGGAGACGTCCGCCCGCGTGATCGCCGCGCCGGGATTGAGCCGCCCCAGCCGCGCGCGCAGCGAAGCTTCCGCCGCCGCTGCGTCGGCGGGCGCGACTAGATCAAGCTTGGTGATCAGGAGGTCGTCGGCGAGCGCCGCTTGCCGCACGGCTTCGACGTGGGCATCCAGGGTGGCATGCCCGTTGACCGCGTCGACGGTCGCCATGACGGTGCCGACTCGATAACGCGCCGCGAGCGTCGGCTCCGACAAGAAGGCCTGCAGAACCGGCGCCGGGTCGGCAAGTCCCGAAGTCTCAATCAGGACACGATCGAACGCCATCTCGCCGCGGCCGCGGCGACGGTGGATCTGATCGAGGGTGGCGACGAGATCGCCTCGCACGGTACAGCACAGGCAGCCGTTCTCCAGCAGCACGACGCTGTCGTCGCTGGCGGTGACGAGCGCATGGTCGATGCCGATCTCGCCGAACTCATTGATCACCACGGCGCTGCGCGCGAATTCCGGCTGGCGCAGCGCCCGATTGAGAAGCGTCGTCTTGCCGCTGCCGAGGAAGCCCGTGATGATTGCGACCGGAATCCGCGCCACGGAGTGCTAGAACACGTCGCAGCCGGGAAGGCCGCAGGAGAACAGCCGCTCCGAGGGAAAATTGGTGATCACCTGGCAGCCGTCCTTGGTGACGACCACCTCTTCCTCGATGCGCGCCGCGCCGGAGCCGTCTTCGGCGCCCTTCCAGCACTCGACCGCAAAAACCATGCCCTCCTTGAGCACGGTGTTCTGCCCCTGGAAGCGACGCGTGAAGATCGGCCGTTCCCACAGCGACAGGCCGATGCCGTGGCCATATTGCAGGAGAAAGGCCTCTTCCTCGTTGCGGTAGCCGAACTCCTCGGCGCCCGGCCATACCGAGGCCACCTGATCGACGGTCACGCCCGGCTTGATCATGTCGATAGAGGCTGAGACCCACTTCGAGCACGTCTCGTAGGCGTCGATCTGGTGCTTGTTCGGCTCGCCGCAGATGAAGGTTCGATAGTAGCAGGTGCGGTAGCCGTTGTACGAATGCATGATGTCGAGAAACACCATGTCGCCCGGCTGGATGATCCGATCGGAGAAGGTGTGCGAATGCGGTTTTCCCCGCGGCCCCGCTACCGAGTTCACGCACTCGACCCGCTCGGACCCGAAACGGAACAGCTTGTCGTGGGCGACCGCCACCAGCTCGTTCTCGCGCGTGCCCGGCCGGATCGCCTTGGCCACATCGACATAAGTCGCGTCGACCATCGCCGCCGCGAGCTTCAAGAGTTCGATTTCGTCTTGGGTCTTGATCTCGCGGGCGTCGAGCATGGCCTGCTGACCGTCGACCACCTCGATCCCTTCGGCCTCCAGCGCCTTCAGCATCGGCAATTCCAGGATGTCGATGCCGAGCGGCTCCTTCTCCACGCCGTACTCGGCGAGGGCTTTTTTGACCTGCTTGGCGAAGTCGTTCTGCACCAGCATCCGCGGCGGCAGCGCTCCCTGCATCGTGCTGATCGGCGCGGCGACATGCTCGGCGATCCAGGGCGAGCTGATGCGCTTGGCCGGCGCCGCCGGATCCCAAAGGAACGGCGGGCCCTGGCGCGGACAGAGGGCATAACGGTCAAACTTGTCGCGCGCCCATTCGCCGATATGGGTCCCGGTCACGTAGCGGATGTTGTCGAAATTGAAACACAGGACCGATCCCAGTCCGGCATGCTTGATCGCGGCTTGCGCGCGGGCGAGGCGTTCGCGGACAAGGCGCTGAAAGTCGACGCCCTGCTCCCAGTCTTTTCCCATCGTGCCCCAGGAGGCGGTCGCGTGCGGGCGATTGTATTTCATGGTTGGTCCCTCATGGTCTGCTGTGCCTCCCGGTCGTCATCATCCGCGAAGGCGGATGATCCGGTAAACACTGAAGTAGGTAGGAGGCACGGCGTACTGGGTCATCCGCCTTCGCGGATGATGACGATGGAAAAGGCAGCGACTGGATCACGGCGTCAGCTCGCCGGCGTCTGCCGATTGGGGAAGACTTGCGGCCGCAGCTTCGGATGGCACGCCATCATCTTCGGCGCATAGGCGGTTTCGGCGCCGAGCTCCTCAGCCGCGTGCCAGGCCCAGCGCGGATCATACATGATGCCGCGGCCGAGCACGACGAAGTCGGCCTTGCCGGAGGCGATGATGTCCTCGGCCTGGCGGGCGCCGGTGATCAGCCCGACCGACATGGTCTTGATTCCGGTCTCGTGCCGAACCTTCTCGCCGAACGGTACCTGGTAGGCCGGAGACAACGGAATTTTTTGGCGCGGATCGAGGCCGCCGGACGAGACGTCGACGTAGTCGCAGCCGAGATTCTTGAGCTCGCGCGCGAGCGCCACGGTCTCCTCCGGGCTCCAGCCGCCGTCCACCCAGTCCGTTGCCGACAGCCGCATCCCGATCGGCTTCTCGGCCGGAAAGACGGCGCGCACGGCTTTGAACACTTCCAGCGGAAACCGCATGCGGTTCTCAAGGCTGCCGCCGTACTCGTCGGAACGCCGGTTCGACAGCGGCGACATGAACTGATGCAGCAGATAGCCATGGCCGCCGTGCAGCTCGACGAGATCGTAGCCGATGCGATTGACCCGCTGTGCGGAAGCGGCGAACGCGGCGACGAGGTTTCGGATATCGTCCCGGGTCAGCTCGCGCGGCGCCGTCCAGCCTTGGTCGTAGGGCAGCGGCGAGGGGGCCTCGGTCACCCATCCGCCCTGGTCAGGGGGAAGCGGCTTGCCACCGGCGGCCGGCGTCTGGGTGGAGCCCTTGCGCCCGGCATGGGCGAGCTGCACGCCCAGCTTGGCGACCCCGTAGGTCCGGCAGAAGTCGTGCACCCGCTTGAGCGCCGCCTCGTTGGCGTCGGACCACATGCCCGCGCATTTATGGCTGATACGGCCGACCGCACTGACGTTGGTCATCTCGGCCATCACCAGCCCGGCGGCCCCGAGCGAGAAGCTGCCGAGGTGCATCAGGTGCCAGTCGTTCGCGCTGCCGTCATCGGAATTGTATTGGCACATCGGCGACACCACGATGCGGTTGGGCAGGGTCAATCCGCGCAACGCAATCGGCGAGAATAGGGCGTTGGTCATCTCGGCAGGTCCTTTGCTGATCTCATAAAATAGCGGTCGGCGGCGTCGGATGCGATAAGTACCGCATGGTTTGGGCCTGCCACAAGCCTCGGCCGTGATCTGGTACGGCGCGCCGAAAGGCCCGCCGCAGGTCGTTCAGTCGAGGCCGCTGGCGCGGGCCTGGTCGCGCGCCATCACTGCCCAGTCGTGTTCGCCCTCGCCGTGGGCGACGGCACCGACCAGACGGTCGCGCCAGACGTTGCCGCTCGGCAGCGGCACCCCGACCGCCTCGCCGGCCGCGAGCGCGAGGTTGGCGTCCTTCAGACCCAGCACCGCGCGCTGGCCGGCCGGCTGGTAGCGCTCCTCCGTGATGATCTTGCCGTAGATCTTGTAGGCAGGCGCCGCGAACAGGCCGTCGGTCATCACGTCGTAAAATACCGGCGGTGCCACGCCGTATTTCCGCACGAGCGAAAAGCCTTCCCCCATCGCCTCGATGGCGCATCCGAGCACGAAATTGTTGGCGATCTTGATCGCGGCGGCCGCAGCGGGACTGGCGCCGGCCTCGAAGCTGCGTCGCCCGATCGCTTCAAACAGCGGCCGGAAACGCGCGAGGCTCTCGGCGCGGCCGCCGAGCACGATGTTGGCTTGGCCGGATGCGACCGCCTCGGGCCTGCCGAGCATCGGGGTGGCGAGCAGGATCTGACCGGCGGCAGCGTGCGCCGCTTCGAGCTCGCGGATGATGCCCACGCTGTGCGTGCCGGCGCAAATATGAATGCCGCCCTTCGGCAGCGACTGCAGCAGCCCGCCCTTCCGTCTGGCGACGTCGTCAAGCGCTGCGTCGTCGGCGAGCATGGTGAAGACTCCCTCGCCGTAGCGCGCCGCCTCCTCAATCGAGCTCATGACCTTGGCGCCGGCGGCACCAAGCGCCTGAGTCTTGTCCGGGGTGCGGTTGTAGACGGCGAGGTCGTGTCCGGCGTCGAGGATGCGTTTCGCCATGGCTTGGCCCATGCGGCCGAGCCCGATGAATGCGATCTTCATGACGTGTCCTTTCAGGCCAGCTGCCCGCGCACCCATTCGAGCTCGCGGCACACATAGTCCACGATATCGCCGCTCTTCAGATTCTCCGGCAGCATGTCCCAGGTATAGGTCTCGATCTCGAGCTGGCGCGACAGGGGCTTCGCCTTGTGGAAGCGTAGCGCGTCCTCGATGGCGAAGCGCGTGGTGCGGAACGGGCCGAGGTCGTCGAGAAACACCGGGACGTGGAAATGGGTACGCCATTCGCGCGGGCCTGGGTTTTTATCCCACGCCGCGAACGCATCCTCAAGATTGAGAAAACGGGTGAGGCGGCCATCCTTTTTCTCGACGGTCTGGGTGAGATAGATGGTCTTGGCGTAGCGCCGGAGCGCATCGACCGTCTGCTGCGTGACTTGCGGCATGTGCAACGCGGCCGCCTCTTGCAGCTTGAAGATCGGAATGCCGGCGTCGACCAGCTTCTGCAGCATCTCCGTGATATTCTCGTACTCGACCGCCTGATGACAGATGTCGAACACGACGCCGACATGCCGGCGCAACGCCACATGCGCCTCCGAGATCGGGATTCCGGCAAGCTTGGCGAGCCTCTCGGCGGCAGCGCCGGAATAGAGATGCTTGGTGAAATAATCGACCGTCTCGTCGGTGGTCTCGAGAAAGCAATAGGGTTCGGGTTCCAGCGCGAGCGTCACGGTTCGGCCGGTTTGCGCCTCGAGCGCAACCAAATGGGCCGCCACCCGCAGCACGTGGTCGGTGAAGCTGGCGATCACCTCCGGTCCGGTCACGCGCGGCTTGAAGCCGAGCGGCGCGCTCTGGATCGAGGGCGCGATATCCGCGGGCGCCACGTCGGCGAGAACGTCGGCCACGTTGATGGTGTACTGGGTGCGTTCCTGCGAGCGCCAGTCGGGCTCGTAGACCTGCTCCTTCACGATCGTGTCCTTGAACGGGCCATAGGGGAAGGCGTTCACCGTGTACAAGTACATGTCGTTGTCGGTCAGAAACTTCTTCAGCCGGTCACGCTCGGTCTTGCTGCTGGCAAGTGTTGCGGCCGACGCGGCGGACAGGCGCAGCGACACTCCGAATCGATCCTTCGGCGCAAACCGCGCCTTCACTTGCGGGACGTAGGTCGTGAGCGACGCCCACATCTGCTCCCAGTCGTCACCCGGATGCACGAGCGTCGAGTAGGTGAGGTGGCCGAGACCCTTGCCGAGATCCATGATTGCTCCCGATTGCTAGCACTTACTTTCCACGCTGGTCATTCCGGGGCGCCGCGTAGCGGCGAGCCCGGAACGTATAACCTATCCGCCCGTCATGCCCGCGCTCGTCAACCGAAGTCGGGTGTTCCCGACTTCGGCAGTCATTGTTGGCCCAAATCGGAAACATCCGACTTGGGATGGCATCCACGTCTTTACGGCCTCGCGTCGTTTCAAGGCGTGGATGGCCGGAACAAGTCCGGCCATGACGTGGAGGGGGTGTCCGGAACAAGTGCAAGCTCCGACTTCAATCTAACAGCACATGCTAGGCGACGTTCTCGACCTTGTCGGCGGCAGCCGAGCGGATGATCGCCTCGGTGACCGCGGCGCCGTGGACCATCTGCTCCAGCGGGATCGGAAAGGCTGGTCCGCCCTCGGCCGCCTTGGCGAAGGCCTCGAGCGCGACGCGCGAGATGTCGACGCGCTCCGCCTGCCAGACCTCGAGCTCGCCCTTGACCGGCTGGAACTTGCAGTCGCCGAACAGGCGCGTGCGGCGTTCGTCCGAGGAGGCGCCGGCCACGTGGGTCACCCCCTCGAGCCGCAGCCAACCCTTGGAGCCGAACACCTGGAAGCTGAAGCCGGGGCCGGTCGTCGTCATGGTGCCGAGATAGCCGGACATGCCCTCCTTCATGCGAAACAGCATCGAGGTCGTGTCGTCGGCATCGATCGCGGCGGCGCGGCGGAAGCTCTGGCAGTATACGTGGTCGATCTCGCCGCACAGATCGATCATGCCGTCCACCGCATGCACGCCCATGGGCGCGAGGCCGCCGCAGGGCGTCTCCGCCTTGTTCGCGCGCCAATGGCTCGGGTTGATGAACAGAACATTGGGAAACGTCATCGTCGCTTCGATATGCAGGATGGTGCCGAGGCCGCCCGAGCGGATCCGCTCGCGCAGCTTCGCCATCTCCGGGTGGAAGCGTCGATTATAGCCGAGGCCGAGCGTGACGCCGGTCTGGCGGGTGGCCGCCACCGCCGCTTCGGCCTCGTGCTTGGTGAGGGTGAACGGCTTTTCGCAAAATACGTGCTTCCTGGCCTTGGCTGCCGCAATCACCTGCGCGGCGTGCATGGAATGCGGGGTCGCGAGCACCACGGCATCGATGGTCTTGTCGGCGAGCAGCGCCGCGTAGTCGGGCGCAAGCCGCAGCTCCATCTTCTTGGCAAAGGCTTCGACTTCCGGCGAAACCGTGCGGGTCGTGCCGGCGACGAAGCGGATGGCGTTGCTGCCGCGCGCGGACTCCACCAGCGTCTTGCCCCACCAGCCCAGTCCGACGATTGCTGCGTTGATCATTTGCTGCTCCCGAACTTTTCCGCGCTCGATCTGCCTTCCGTCCCTATCTCGGCCACGTCAACATCGCGAGCGCGATGCAGCATAGCATCCAAAACACGCAGTACTCGATACCGCCGATGACCCATATCCATTTCTTCGTCACCTTGTAGGTCGCCGCGCCGGCGACGAACAGGTGCAAGGCGGCGATGACGGCGACATAAGGGGTATAGATGCCGAGCACCAGGCCGATCGTCAGCAATGTCTCGATCGAGCCAGCAATGTACATCCAAGTTGCCGGCGGATTGAACTTCGCGGCCTTGAAGAAATTCAGCGTCGCGGGCTCGGTGAACTTGCCAACGATGTGCGGGATGAAGAATAGGCCGCAGATCAAGCGCAGGATGTTTATGCCGTTGGTGAGGTCGAAGTTGTGCAGGTAATCGGACATTGTGCCCCCTTTTCCCGGATGCGGGTCTAGTCTGCCCTTTCGGGGAACGCCACCCCGCCGTCATTGCGAGGCGCGACGCGGCGGGGCGTTTGCTTCGCTCCGCGCAATGACCGGTGCGCCAGAGAAATTTCGATCGCTCGGGCGGACGGCAACCGACGCCGTTGGGGTTGCGTCGAACACGCCAAGGGCGGCGGGCCAAAGAACTCGGCGTTTCGTTATCTTAGCCCCTCCCTACGCCGAGGGCACCAACGAATAGCGCGGGTCGGCGGCGAGGCACTCGGCTTGCGGCAGCCCGAGCTCGCGGCGCACGATGTTCGTGCCTTGCACGAGCGCGACCATCTTGTAGAAGGCGTGGCGCCGGCTCATGCCTTCGCGGCCCATACCGCAATCCGAGCTGATGACCAGCCGCTCGACCGGGATGTACTTCAGCGCCCGGCGAATGTGATCGGCAATCTCGTCCGGCCGCTCCACTTGCAGCGTATGGTGATCGATGACGCCGATGGCGATCTTCTTGTCGGTGATGATCTTGCCGAAGGCTTCCAGGTCCATGCCGCCGGCGCTGCAGGATTCGAAGGTGATCACGTCGGCGTCGACCTTGTTGAGCATCTCCAGCGCCGTCCTGTAGCTCTGAACCTGGGGGAACATACGCTGCTGCGAGGGGTTGCCCCAACAGGTGTGACACCAGACCTCGGTCTTGGCGCGCAGGCCCTTCACCGTATTGTTGTACACCTCGACGCTGAAGGCCGGATTGATCACCTCGTCGACGATGTTACGAACCGCGAGCAGGTGAATCTGCGGCTCCTCGAACTGGATCACCGGACAGCCGGCATCGGCGAGGTCGTGCAACTCCTCGTTCAAGGCGACGGTGATGGCCAGGATGCGGTCGCGCACGTTCTTATAGTATCGGTCGGCTACCGCGAAGGCGACGAGCTCGGGGCCGATGGTGCCGAACTTGACCGGCTTCCTGGTCCTCCGCTGGGCCGCCTTCCACATGGCGGCGTACTGCAGATCGCCGCGGGTGACCGGCCCGACGATAGCCGGCATGACGCGGGCTTCGAGATAGTCGTGCAGGATGTGGCCGGGCGGAAACGCCAGCCCGCCCTTGCCGGCGGGCGTCGGCAGCGGATGGTGGTCGAAGCCGCCCATGCAGCGGGTCGGATAGGCGGTCCAGCTCTGGCCGCCGACATCGGAGTCGAAATGGGCGTCGCCGTCGGTGACGATGTCGAGGCCCGCGAGCTCTTGCTCGTGCAGATAGAGCGTGACGGCGTCGACGTATTGCTCGCGGAATCGATTGTCGACCATCGCATCGAGGAATGTGCGCGCGCCGAGGTTTTCGGTGAACCAGCTGGGGCGCGGCAGTGATCCGGTGATGGTGGTCGGGAGCTTGATGTCTTTGGTGGCGCGTAACATCGTTGGGTGTCCTTCCTGAATGCCGCTCTTTTTATGGTCGCTCCGGCCGGACTGGCGATGCGGCATGGCGATCTTGTCGAATGTTTCATTGGCACAGAAATGTCTGGCGTGGAAGCCTGCGTTTGCACGGACTTGGAGACGGCGGGACGCGCTGGATCGTTTGAAGGAACTTCCGATAAGGTTGGGTCGGAACGCACTCTCGCTGCATCGACGGTCGCATTTGCGGAAAGCCGGCGCCCACTCTCGGGTCAGGCCCGCCGGCAGGGCTTCACGCTCCAACTCAGGTCGCGGCCGGATGGGCGAAAGTTTGGGCAAGACGTTGGGCGAAGCTCGCACAGGAGGACAAGACAATGGCCTACATCTTCAAGGAGGACGAGCTGCCGACCCTCGTGTCGGTCACGCCGGGACGCGAACGGACGTTTTTTGTCAATCAGGAGCTTGCCAACATGGACGACATGCTGGCCGGGGTCATGCACTACAAAAAGGGCGCGTCGTCTCCCTACCATTACCATGCGAATTGCGAGCACTTCTATTTCATCATCGAGGGGAAGGCGACGGTGGAATCACCCGAAGGCGCCCGGCCGGTCGGTCCCGGCGACATGATCTTCATTCCGGCGGAGGAAAAGCATCGGCTGCGCGCGACCGAGCCGCTGTTTTATTTCGAGTGGCAGGCGCCGAACCGATTCAAGACGACGATCTTGGAAGGCACCGATGACGACCTGCGGTGGGAACGTCGCGACGGTCGCGTATGGGTTCAGACCTGAGTCTTGAGCGGACACACAAGGGATCAAGCGATCATGGCACTGACTTTCATCGACACCAACAAGTTGCCGCGCACGCCCTCGACCGGCCGCGGCGAGGTGACCGAAGTCCTGAACGAGGCGCTCTGCGGCGCCAAGAATGTCCTCGGCACGTTGCGCTGGTTGAAGCCGGGCGAGACGTATGCGGTCGACAAGTCCGATAAGCACCAGCTCATCTACCTGATGGAAGGCAAGGGATCGATCAATCTTGACAACAAGCGCTACGACGTGGGGAAGGGCGCGGGGATCTATCTCGGCCCGTCCGAGACGGCAACGATCGAAGTCGCGCAAGGCGCAGCGTTGAAGCTTTTTCAGCTCGTGGTGCCGAAGATCCCATGGTGAAGGCTGCGGCCCGTTGCGGCAGCGGCCCGGAAGGGGCAGACTGACGCGCGACACATAACATCGCTCGAGGAAACGTCTCATGGAAGCGCTGGAACGGCGCGCCTTCATCAAAGGCGCGGCAATGGGCGCGCTCGCCTTTACGGTGGGCGGCGCCGAGGTCTGGCTGACGGCGCGGGAGGCGCGCGCCCAAAGCGTGCCGTTCCGGACGTTGAGCCCGCAGCAGGTCGAGGCCCTCGAAGCGATCGGGGAGACGTTGGTGCCGGGGGCGCGCGCCGCCGGCATCGCCCACTTCGTGGATCAGCAGGTGTCGATCCCGGCGGACGATGCGTTGCTGCAAGCGCGCCTCCTCAATGTGCGGCCGCCCTTCGCCAATTTCTACCGCGGCGCGCTCGGCGCCATCGACGGCGCGAGCGCAGGCGGCAATGGCGGCCGGCGCTTTGCACAGCTCAGCGAGGCCGAGCAGCACGATTTCGTCGACCGTCTGCGCCAGGGCAAGGTCGAGGGTTGGCAGGGCCCGCCGGGGCCGTTCGTCTATCTCCTTCTGCGCAGCGACGCGGTGGATGTCGTCTACGGCACCATGTCCGGCTACGCGGGCCTTGGTATTCCCTACATGGCGCACATCCCTCCGGCGGAGAGGTGGTGACATGGCCGCCAATGAGAAGGTCGACGTCGTCATCGTCGGCGCCGGGGCTTCCGGTGCGACATTCGCGGCCGTGCTAGCGCAAGCCGGCAAGAAGGTCCTGCTGCTCGAGCAGGGCCCCGATTGGCAGCTTTCAGACCTGATCAGCTCGGACATCTGGGGCCGCCGCATCAAGCCGACGATCGGGCCGTTCCTGCTCGAAGGCAAAAACCCGTTTGGCTACGTCTTCCAGGCCGGCTGGGGAACCGGCGGGGCGGCGCTGCATTACTTCGCCAATTTCCCGCGCCTGATGCCGAGCGACTTCAAGGTCAAGAGCGAGCACGGCCGTGCCCTCGACTGGCCGATCTCCTACGCCGATGTGGCGCCCTATTACGACCGGGCGGCGCGCGATCTCGGCGTCTCCGGCGACGCCAAGGCGGAGGAGCTCTGGCGGCCCGCGGGCGAGCCCTATCCAATGCCGCCGATGAGGACCTTTCGCAACGGCCAGGTCTGGCTCAAGGGTTTCGAAGCCAACGGCATCCGCATGGTGCCGGCCGCGGTCGGCATGAACTCGACCGAATACAAGGGGCGGCCGGCCTGCCTCTACGACGGCTGGTGCCATGTCGGCTGCCCGATCGGCGCCTTGGCCAATCCGCAGGTCACCTATCTGGCCGACGCCAAGAAGGCGGGCGCGCAGCTGCGCGCGCGCTCGACGGTGACGCGCGTGCTAACCAACGCCGAAGGCACGAAAGTCACCGGCGTCGAGTACTACGACGACAAGCGGGAGCGCCAGGTTCAGGAAGCAAGCGTCGTCGTGCTCGCCGCCTGGGCGGCGCAGAATCCGCGCCTGCTGCTGAACTCCGCGACCGACAGACATTCCAAGGGCCTCGCCAATGCCAGCGGGCTCGTCGGCAAGTACATGATGGCGCACCACGGGGCGACGACCTGGGCGATCTTCGACGAGGACGTCGAGAACCACATGGGCACCGTGGGCGTGCAGTTCATGTCGTACGACCGCTACGACAAGGCGGCGCGAAAAGGCGCTTTCGGCAGCACCTTTCTCACCGCCGGCACCGCGCTCAAGACCAGCGACCTCGGCGGCTTTGCCAATGCGCGCCTCGATCTGTTTGGTCCGGCGCTGCACGATTTCATGAAGCTTGCCAAGCGCGGACTGACCCGCCTCGGCGCCTTCGGCGAGGAGCTGCCGAACATCGAGAACCGGATCGAGCTCGTGAGCGAGAAGGACGAGTTCGGCATGCCGATGGCCAAGATCGTGCACGGCTACGACCAGGATGCGGTCGGCCTGTGGAATGCGAATTTCGAGGAGGGCCTAAAGGTCGCCAAAGCCGCCGGCGCCAAGGAAGCCTGGTCGGGCCGCGGCGCCATGCCGACGATCCACCTCCTGGGCGGTACCATCATGGGCACGCAAGCGAGCGACTCGGTGGTCAACAGTTACGGCCAGAGCCACGAGCTGCCGAACCTCTACGTCGCCGGATCGGGCATCTTTCCCACCGAAGGCGCGCCCAATCCGACCTACACGATCTTCGCCCTGTCGCTGCGCGGGGCGGATCAGCTCGTGGCGAACTGGGGCAGCGTGGCGGGGTAGGGCCTCGTATGGTGGGTAAAATCGCCGGCCATGTTGCTGAAATTTGTCGCGGACGTCGAGCGATTTTGCCCATGCGGCTGCTCGAATGGAAACGCAGTGGCCATCTCTGTCACTGGCCGACCGTGCTCGCTGTTCTCAACTTACATCGGCGCTCACGTCCGCGTGGGCAAACGCGCGCGGCGCCGTGCTCAAGCGCACGTTTAACCAGGCGCTTTTGCCCACCCTACGGGGCCGGCGCTTGTTAGTTTGCAGTTCATTCCCCTCTCAGCCACGCGTCGCCGCGGGCGTACAGCGCGGCCGCCTCGGGCCCATCCAGGCCGGGCATGTCGCGCTTCACGGTGTAGCCGATCTTGGCCTGCAGGTAGGCGAGGTGGCGGTAGCCTTCGGGAAACTGCGCGAGCAGCGTCTGGTCCAGCTCGAGCTTGGCCGCGGGATCGACCGGGTCGATGCGGTCCTTCTCGTAGATCGGCTGGCGAAGCACCATGCCCCAGCGCCCATTGCGCTTTTCGACGAAGTCGTAGAAGCGGCCGGTGCACACCACGTCGCAGAGGATATTTTCCACCGGCGCGCGTTGTGAGATCGTCATCTTGGTTTGCGCGATCGCGCGCGGACCCTTGAGGTCGATCGACATGCCGCCGAGGAAATGCAGGATGCGCACGCCGTGCTGATAGCCTTCCTCGCTCACCATGATGAACTCGTCGGCTGTCCCCTGGAACCAAGTGGCCATCATCCGCCCGTCGTGATGCCAGACGGTGCGGAAGCGGTCCCACAGCCGGGCATCGCGCCACACCGCCCAGTTCTCGATGAGCTCGCGGATAGCCAATCGGTCCAATGCGTCCTCGGTCATCGGCGTTGTCTCCACTTCGAACGAACATGTGCTGGCACGCAACGCCACACTGCCCTAACGTTCCGCGCCAATCCAGGGGAGAAAGAGCCATGGCGAGACTGGCAGGCCGCACGGCCATCGTCACCGGCGGCGCCAAAGGCATCGGCCGGCATTACTCGCAGGCGCTCGCCGCCGAGGGCGCGGACGTCATGATCGCCGACATCGTCGACGGTGCGGCGCTCGCCGAGGAGATCTCCGGCAAGCACCGCCGCAACGCCACCTCGAGCATGGTCTGCGACGTGAGCGATGAGGATTCGGTGAAAGCCCTGGTCGCGCGAACGATCGAGCGCTTCGGCAAGATCGATGTTCTGGTCAACAACGCGGCTCTGTTCGCGCCGCTGCAGGAAAGCAAATGCACCGAGATCGACGCCGCCCTGTGGGACCAGGTGATGGCGGTCAATCTGCGCGGACCGTTCCTGATGGTGAAGCACGTCGCGCCGCACATGATCGAGCGCCGCTACGGCAAGATCATCAATATCGGTTCGGGCACCGCCTACCGCGGCATCCCCTGGATGCTCCACTACGTCACCTCGAAGGGCGGCATCATGGCGTTCACTCGGGCGCTGTCGCGGGAGCTCGGCGAGCACGGCATCCGCGTCAACACGCTGGCGCCGGGCTTCACCATGAGCGACAGCGTCATTGCCGAGAATCCCGGCCACGTCGAGACCGCCCGCGACCGGGCGGTGGCGTCTCGCGCCATCAAGCGCGACGAGCAGCCGGAGGACCTGTTGGGCGCGCTCGTTTTCCTCGCCTCGGCGGAGAGCGACTTCGTCACCGGGCAGACGCTGTCGGTCGACGGCGGCAACGTGAATACCTGATCTGCGGATTTCCCTCTGTTTTTCGCGGCTTAGCCCCGTTACCTTAGGTCACAGAAGATTCAAGAGCCGTTTGGGAGCGCACGCCATGGCAAATGTCACAACCGCTAGCCGGACCGCAGACACCGATGTCGAGGCGGTCAGGCAGGCCTACTATGACCGGATCGGCAAGAAGGACTTGGCGCCGCTGTGGGTGGTGCTGAAGGATCTGGTCGCGAAGGAGCCGGTGACCGCCTGCGTCCCGGCGATCTGGCATTTCGCCGATGTGAAGGGGCTGGTCGACGAGGCCGGCGAGCTCATCTCCGCCAAGGAAGCCGAGCGGCGCGTCCTCGTCATGGAAAACCCGGCGCTGCGCGGCAAGTCGCGCATCACCAATACGCTCTATGCCGGCTTGCAGCTGATCATGCCCGGCGAGATTGCGCCGGCGCACCGGCACACCGCCTCCGCGATCCGCTTCATCCTCGACGGGGAGGGCGCCTATACGCAGGTCGAGGGCGAGAAGACGGTGATGTCGCGCGGCGATTTCGTCATCACCCCGCATTGGACCACGCACGACCACGGCAACACCTCGAGCAGGCCGATGATCTGGCTCGACGTGCTCGACGTGCCGACCGTGAATTTCTTCGAGACCGGCTTTTCCGAGCATCTCGGCGCCGATACACAGAACACGGCGCGCGAGCACGGCGATTCGCTGGTGCGCTATGGCTCGGGCGTGCTCCCCGACGGGACCGACACGCGCCTCAACCGCAGCCCGATCATTAACTATCCGTACGCGCATATTCGGCCGATCCTCGAGCGCCTGCACCGGGCAGGCGACGTCGACCCGCGGCACGGCGCGCGGGTGCGCTACGCCAATCCGTTCAACGGCGGTTGGGCGACCCTCACCATGGGTGCCCAGATCGCGCTGCTGCCCAAGAACTTCAAAGGCCAGAGCTACCGCTCGACCGACGGCATGATCTTCGTCTGCGTCGAGGGGCGCGGCGCGACCAAGGTCGAGAACCAGACGCTCGAATGGTCGCCGGGCGATGTGTTCGTGGTGCCGCCGTGGAAGCGCTATGCGCACACGGCGAGCGAGGAGACCGTGCTGTTCAACATCTCCGACCGTCCCGCGCAGGAATCGCTCGGCATCTGGCGCGAGGACGCGACGAGCCACTGATCACTCTCTTCACCTCACCCCTCGTGGGGGAGGTCGGCGCGCGAAGCGCGCCGGGAGAGGGGGTCGCTTCGGATGACTCCCACTTGCTCGGGCTTCTGGTTTGATAGGTTATCGATCTGAATCGGCGCAAACAAAAAAAATTTTGAAAGACGATTCTTGCGAAGCGACCCCCTCTCCCGACACATGCAGGCGAGCCTGCATGTGT
>JBKQHQ010000112.1:0-3039 GCA_052148715.1 Xanthobacteraceae bacterium
GGCTTCCGGAGTTGCTCGGGCAGAATGTTCCGAACGCGACGCCGCGCGAACCGGTTGCAAACCGCAAATATCCGCGCGAGCGCGCAGGATTACGAGGTCTGGTTCCTTTGGCTGCGGCCGCAGCTAAGCTACTAACTGGCGACTAGTGACCTGCCACTGCGAGGTCGAGCGAAACGCCCTTTTGCGTATGGCCGGGCAGTGGGACCGGCTGGCTGAGTACAAAGCTCGGATCGAGTCCGACAGTGACAAATCAGGACGTGGCAAATGGAAGTGAGTGCCGCAAATCCGACTTATCCCGGCGAGTAAGCGTAAGCGCTGTTTTGAACCCACCTTCTTTTGGGCGCCGTGATCGGCGATTGTATCGATCTCTGAATGGGAGATCGGCTTGTGTCTACGCTTGACCATAAGCTTGAGCCTGAGTTGACGGCGGTCCATCGTCTGGAAGTGATTAGCGGGACTGGGCGGCGGCGGCAGTTCACCGCGGACTTCAAGGCGCGGGTTGTTGAGGCAACGCTTGTGCCGGGCGCCATTGTCTCGGACGTCGCTCGCCGGCATGGGCTTACGCCACAGCAGGTCTTCACATGGCGCCGGCAGACGCGCCAACCGCTGGGGAATACCGAGAGCAAGGCGCCGCACTTCGTGCCAGCCATTGTGGAGACTGCGTTGCCACCAGCGTTCCTGCGAGGACGACAGCGCAAGCGGACTGGCCACGCCAGCCGAAGCTCGGGAAGCATCGAGGTTGAGATCGATGGCATGACGATCCGGATCGGCCGCGGCGCTGAAGCGAAGACAGTTGCGGCGGTGCTTCGAGCGTTGAAGGCTGGCGCGTGATTGGTCCGACGGGTGCGGTCCGGGTGCTGGTGGCGACCAGACCAGTCGACTTCCGCAAAGGCGCCGAGGGCTTGGCGGCGCTGGTGCGCGAACGGATGCAGGCCGATCCGTTCTGCGGCGCCGTCTATGTGTTCCGGGCGAAACGGGCCGATCGGGTGAAGCTGATTTACTGGGACGGCACCGGCGTGTGCCTGTTCGCCAAGCGGCTGGAGGATGGCAAGTTCCGCTGGCCGAGCGTGCAAGACGCAGTGATGCGGCTGTCGGCTGCGGAGCTGTCGGCCCTGTTGGAGGGGCTCGATTGGAAGCGCGTTCACGCAGCGCGGGAGATGCCGGCGCCGATGCAGCCGGGGTGATTGCGGCACAGTGAATCAGCTGGGCAGAAGTGCTCGCGAGGCGGTGCGGTGCATGGTCTAATCGCGCCATGACGGTTGTGGCAGATTCGCTTCCCGACGATGCCGGTACGCTCAAGGCGATGCTGATTGCGGAGCGGGTGCAGAACGAACGGCTGCGTCAGATCATCAAGGAATTGCAACGTCATCGCTTCGGTCGCCGCGCCGAGACGCTGCCCGAAGATCAGATGTTGCTCGGGCTCGAAGACGTCGAGCAGGCTGCGGCGAGCGAGGAGGTCGCGGCGGAAGCGGCCGATCCAGCAAACCGGACCACTAAGCGTCGGATGAACAAAGGATCGCTTCCCAAACATCTGCCGCGCGTCGAGATGGTGGTCGACATTGTAGACCGCACTTGCCCGTGCTGCGGCAAGGCACTGCATCGGATCGGCGAGGATATCGGCGAACGGCTCGACATCGTGCCGGCACAGTTCCGCGTGCTGGTGGTTCGGCGACCCAAATATGGCTGCCGGGCTTGTGAGAACGTGGTGGTGCAGGCGCCAGCGCCGGCGCGGCTGATCGAAGGCGGATTGCCAACCGAGGCCACGGTAGCGCAGGTGCTTGTCGCCAAATATGCCGATCATCTTCCGCTGTATCGGCAAGCTCAGATCTATGCCCGCCAGGGCATCGAACTCGACCGTTCGACGCTGGCCGATTGGGTCGGCCGCGCGGCCTTCCTGCTGCGGCCGATCCACGAGCGCCTGCTGACGGCGCTCAAGGGTTCGGCCAAGCTGTTCGCCGACGAGACCACGGCGCCGGTGCTCGATCCCGGCCGCGGGCGCACCAAGCTCGGCCAGTTATGGGCCTACGCGCGGGATGACCGGTCATGGCGCGGCACCGACCCGCCGGCGGTCGTCTATGTCTATGCGCCCGATCGCAAGGCCGAGCGGCCGATCAGCCATCTCGCCGGCTTCAAGGGTATCCTGCAGGTCGACGGCTATGCCGGTTACCGGGTGCTCGCCGAGCGCGGTGACGTACAGCTTGCCTTCTGCTGGTCCCATGTTCGCCGCCGCTTCTACGAACTCGCGGCCGCCGGCCCGGCGCCGATCGCCAGCGAGGCGCTCGAACGCATCGCAGGTCTCTATGCCGTCGAGAAGGACATCCGTGGCCGCAGCGCCGATGAGCGGCGAGCCATGCGCCAGGACAGGAGCCGGCCGATCGTCGATGAGCTCGAGCCCTGGCTACGCGCCAAGCTCGCTCTGATCAGCCAAAAGACCAAGCTCGCCGAGGCGATCCGCTATGCGCTCTCGCGTTGGGACGGGCTCACCCGCTTCCTCGACGACGGCTGCATCGAGATCGATTCCAACGTGGTGGAGCGCAGCATCCGACCGATCGCGTTGAACCGCAAAAATGCGCTGTTCGCCGGCTCCGATGGCGGCGGCGAGCATTGGGCGGTCATCGCATCGCTGATTGAAACCTGTAAACTCAACGGCGTCGATCCGTACGCCTATCTCGCCGATGTGATCAGCAAGATTGTCAACGGCCATCCGAACAGCCGTATCGACGAACTCCTGCCCTGGGCTTATCCCGCCGCCCGATCGCTCAAACACGTGGCCTGAAAACACCGCTTACGTATCAGCCGCACGTGCATGTGCGGCGTAAGCGGGCATTCCACTATATCGGCGAGGTCACGAGATTGACGATCAAGGCAGCTTTAGGCGCGCGTCTACTTAACCCCGTAGCGGGAAAATTCTTCAACAATGTTCGAGTCGACTGTCTTTGCCGCGGTAATGTCCGCGCTGCTTCCGGCTGAATTTCCCTTTTTAAGTTCGGCTAATCCGCGCCCGTAAAGAGCCGTGGGCAGCTTCGGGTTAATCCTTAG
>JBKQHQ010000113.1:0-10137 GCA_052148715.1 Xanthobacteraceae bacterium
TGCGTCTTGGCCAAGGCATGATGCCTCCGGGATGATCCGCGCGCAAATCACGCCGGTGGGTGGGGTATATATTGGCACAAATATCTGACGAAACCCTTGAGCGGCGCGCCGCTCGCCGGTCAAGGCAAGGAGACCGCTTCAAGGCTCCAAGCAAGGAATGGCGGCGAGCTCGTATGCCCTGCTTCGGGTTCCGCGAATGTAGGCGATGAACTATTCGTTGACCCCCCTCGCACCCGTCGATGAGGCAGGCACCGCGGACCTTTCAACCGGGACAACAATGATGAAGGTGCTGATCAACGGCACAGAGAAGGAAAAGCTCAGCGCGTGGCAGGAGCGTCTGGTCGCGGTTGGAAGGAAACAGGAGGACATTATAGGTTCCGTCATCACGGCGGAGGAGGCGACGGCAGCGCTCATGCGCTGGACGCGCGTTTTCCTGACATGCGTGGTCGTGCTCGCGGGCATTCTCTTTGTCGGCATCATGGTTGTTGCCATGTACGGGCTCCAACCCTCGGAACGTGTGCCAACCATCCTGTTTGCTTTGGTCATGATGGGGGTCAACGCCGGCCTCATTCGCTGGGGTTATCATCGCACGGAGCGGCGATGGCATGCGCGGCTGCCCGAGCGCGTGGCGGGGCTCCCGCCGCCGGGGACGCCAGTGCGGCTCGATGCGGCCGGCTTGGTGATCGGGGATCGATCCGTTGCCTGGTCTGAGCTCGGCGTCGGCCGGGTCGAGCTCCAAGCGTTGTCGAGCCCCGACGGCACGACCTACCTCGTCGAGCGGTTGGTGCTGCGCAGTCCCGGTTCTGACATCGCGCTCGACCGGAACCTGATGCAGAACGGCGCGCTGATCGTCGAAAACGCCTATCGGCGCCTGCTGCGGGAAACGTCCTCCCCGGCCCCAGCAAACACCGGCCGGTAAACGACGCAAGCCAATCGACGCTCAGGCACGACGGTCCCGCTTCCAAGCTGTCGGACGGGCCCGGACGCAGCCCGTGGGTAGCGGACACGCGGTCATCGCGGGCAGATTTGATGGACGACGCCCGCGAGATCAGCAAGCGGGTTTAGAGTGAGACAGTTATCAGGGGCGGCCTGCCAATTGAACTAATGACGAGTTTGTTAGTTTGCCTCGCCGCGGCCCAGAATACGCTATTGTTCTTCGGGCCGAGCAGAATCACCATGCTTTCCAGGTAAGTGAACGTGATTATTCGCTAGTTCACTCTTCGAGTGTGAGCTGCTTCACACAAATGTAGTCGCCCATAGCGTTCTGGTATTCACAAATTCGTGCGATACTCTAGGGGCTGTCTTCATGGCGCTGTCACGATAGGGTGCGAGAAGCGCCGCGCGTTGATCTTCATTGTTCCGCGCAGGACTGAGCACACCTCGCCAAATCATGATCGATAGACGCGATTTACTGGCCGTTAGTTCACGACTTCTTCAGTCTCGCTCCTAAGTGGACGGCTGTGCGTGCCTGGCTGGGATCGTGCCTGTCATGGTTCAAGACTGGGCGCCTTGTCGCGCTAGCGTAGCGGCGGTGCGCTGCAGAATCACACCAGGAGAGATAGCCATGTTGACTACAAGCAAGCTTGCGATCATTGCCGCTGCTCTGCTCGGCGTCGCCGCCACGACAATGGCGGCGCAAGCCCAGACGATTGCCGATCCTTATCCGACGACCGCGGCCGACCGATCGTTCGGTTTGCCGTCCGATCCGTATCCGTTCGGATTTGCCGCCGCCAGCCCGATTTACTCTGTGAGGCCCAATACGGTGGCCGATCTCGGGAGGCTGAACGCTAGAAGCGCAAGCCGCAGCCAACGGGAGGCGCGGCACCGGCAACGACAGCTTACGGCAACCGCGGAACAGCGACATCGCGGAACGCGCCGTATCCGTGTTGTCGTCAGGTCGGGCTGGTATTGACCTTAAGGACGGCGCGGGCCGCGGTCACTCCTCGAATGGCCGCGGCCCCTGCTCTGGCGGGCTCCAGAATCCGCAGCTTAGTAACTCCGCGCATAAAGCTCGAAGAGCTCGTGGGTGCTCAACTCGCGCGTCTGCCGCTGCGCCAGAAGCCTCAACGCGATCGGAATGCCCCAGGAGCCGGGCGCCGAGAATTTTTCCCCTCGCACATTACCGTTGCTGCCCAGCTTTGCGCTGCTGGTGTTGCATTCCTGCGACAACAGCGGGTGCAAAATTGGATATGGTACGGTTCCGAGGTGGAGCGTCTTCACCCCGTCCGTCATGCGCGAAGAGAGTGCTATGAGGAAGCTGCTGCCTTCAGCTGCACTGTTGCTGGCCACAGTGGCCGGCGCTTTGGCTGCCGACTACTCCGACGCGCCGCCCGCGTGGAGCTGGGCCGGGCTCTATTTCGGAGCGAACGGCGGCTATGCCTTGAGCACCAGTCGGGATCAGCTGGCGCTGGCGGGAGACCAACCGACCGGTCTCTATTCCACGGGAGGATTCGGCGGTGGCCAAATCGGCTACAATGTACAGATTTTTCGATGGGTGCTCGGGGTCGAAGCTGATTTTCAAAGCGCCAGCATCGGGGATGCGGTAAACGATTTGAATTTCGGCGACTACTTCAGTTCGCAGCTAAGCTCGTTCGGTACCGTGCGCGGTCGTGTCGGCTTCGCATTCAACCCGATGTTCGTCTACTTCACCGGTGGTTTTGCTTATGGCAACCTTGCCAATTTCGTCAATGGCCCTTTGCTGGTCGGCGCGCCTTACAGCTTCTCCGGGATCGCGACCGGTTACGCAGTGGGCGCCGGCGTCGAATACGCCTTTGACCGTTCCTGGTCGGTTAAGGCCGAATACCTGTACCTGAATTTTGGCAAGAACGACCCTACCAGCGCCGCCGGACCATACTCGCAGATATTCGGCGGCGGCTCGGCGACGGTCAATAACGACGCGTTTAACGCCGTTCGCATTGGGCTGAACTATCGCTTCGGCGGCGCGCCAATTGACAGGAATTACTGATCTCAGCTTAAGACCGCTACGCGGTGTGTCGACGAATTGTGGGCGCGCGCTTCCCGATAGATCGGCGCGTCCGCCATCGCCCGCGCGTGTTCGGTTCCGAGGCATTCCGGTCGCCAACTCGTTTGAGGCGGGAATGGCCTACGGCGACTTTTGACCCAGAGCGGGCATCACTGCATTGCGCGGCGGTGGCGAGAACGCCAGGCGGACTGTTGTCGAGACCTAATCGAGCGGCTCCACCTTCACGATCCTGTGGTCGTGGTTGCTGCCGACCCAGAACGTCACCGGCGCCGTCGAATTGTCGACGAACACCGTGCGCATATTGGTGTCGGAGGGCATCAGATATTGCACCGTACGGCCGGTCTTGGGATCGAGCCGCACGACACGGTCGGTGCTCATCGTGGAGGCCCAGAGTTCACCGTTCTTGTCGAAATTGGCCCGATACGGGAAGGTGTATTCCGGCAGGCTGTATTCGGTGAATCTTTCCGTGTTGGTATCGAACAGCGCAACCTTGCTGGTGCGATATTCGGTCACCAAGATGCGGTCTTGTTCATCGATTTCCATGCGGCGAGCACGAGCGTGCGCGGTGGGCGTGACGTACCACGTCACTTCCGTCGTCTTCGCATCGATCTTGCCGAGATGGCCTTCGGTGAATTCAGCCATCCAAAGGTTGTTCTTTGAGTCCGCCATCACCTCATAAATGCCGGCATTCTTGACACTCGGCAGTTGGTCGGTCGGGTGGAATCTCTCCCATTTGTTGCTCGCCAGATCGAGGCGGAAGACGTGCTGCGTGCCGACGCTCTTGGTCCACACTTTGCCATCGACCTCGTAGTGCAGTCCCGTGAAATTCAGCTGCACGCGGTCGTCGTTATATTCGGGAGGCAACGGATAGTAGGAAATTTCGCCGGTCTTCGGGTCGAGCCAGCCGAGCGAGCCCTGGTACATCGTGTCGAACCAGATCTTGCCGGTATGGTCGAACGCGATGCTGAGGAGCCCGGTGGGCGCCTTATCCTTGAACTTCTTGATCGGGTATTCGGTGAGCTTGAGCGTCTTCGGATCGAACTTGCCGATGAACATCTCGCCGAAGTCCGTATACCAGACATTGCCTTCCTTATCGACCAGGATGTCATGCGGCTCCGTCGTCGGCCGCACCATGTCGTACTCGGTGACGATGGCGCGAGTGTCCCGGTCCTTCGGGCGCGGCAGCGTCTTCAGCCCGTATTGCCAATGGTCGACCGAGCTCAGATTGATGGTCGCGAGATAGTCGGCCATCTGCCGGTATTGCTCCGGCGTACCGGCGCGGGTCGCGTCCAACATCGGCTGCGGCTTGATCGGCTGGCTCACGGCGCCATAGCCCATCATGCGCGTGATCACCCGCGTCCACTCGTCGGCATCGTGCGTCGAGCGCATGACGCGCTCCAACGTGTGACAACCGGTGCAATTGAGCAGCGTCGCCTTTTGCGCTTCGGTGCCGGGGATGCTCATCATCCATTCGGCGTTGGTGAGCTGGCTCGCGAGATTTTTTGTCTCCTTGAGTTTGATATCGGTCGTGGTGGTCTTCTCGGACTCCACGGTCGCCTTGGTCGGGGAGCTGATGTCGTAGCCGACCGCACGGATGCTGATCGCGTATTCGCCCGGGTCCAGCCGGTCCTCCGGGAAGGCGTAGCGGCCTTGCGCGTCCGTGGTCACGCTGACCTGGACGATCGAGCCGGGCTTCTTTGCGGTGACGACGACACCTTCCATGTTGCCTTCGGCGTCGGAGCTCACGGTACCCGTCAGCGCCGCCTGGCTTTGCGCCCAAACCGGTTGAGTTGTTGGGTGGAACAGCATCACCGCTGCGCCGGCGGCCAAGCTCAACATCGGTTTGCTTCGCATCGAGTTCTCCCTATGAAAATCTTCCTCGAGGCTCGATTTCCCCGGGCTAGTGGCGCGTCCTTCCGACGGTCGACGAATTTTGTATGGTGACTCCGCTTGGATGGTGGGGCAAGCCTTAATCCATGGGCTTCGGCGCATACGTGCTGGGATGGAGGGACAACCCGAGCATGTCGGTTGGGTTGGGTACGATAGGAGACCGGCCAGCGTGCCCGCGGTCCGACTGCGGGTCGAGCGCCGGGCGTCGCCGCGAGACAGCAAGTGCGGCGGACATCCGCGACCTCAACGGCCGTCCCGGGCCGTTCGTTCCTTTACAAGCTTCGGAAGGGTAGAGGCTTGGCCGCTAACCCATTGCGCCCTGTGCGCTTTGTCTGGATACTTGCTTTCATCGGGCACCGTGCGCAGTCACGGGAGGGAGGAATGTGGCATGTTGACACGGCTCTTCTCGACGATTTTTAGCGCCGGGGTCAGTTTTGCGATCGCTGCCGTACCGGCGTACGCCGCCGACGACATCGCGGCAAAAGCGCAGGTGTGCGCCGCATGCCACGGTCAGAACGGCGTACCTACCGACCCAAAAACCATTCCGATCATCTGGGGTCAGCAACAGAGCTATCTCGTGAAGCAATTACACGACTACAGAAGTGGTGATCGCGACAACCCGATCATGTCGCTTATAGCCAAGGATCTTGCGCAGGAAGATCTTCGCAAGATCGCAGCCTATTTCGCGTCCAAGAGCTGGCCGGCGCAAGGCGCGGCCGCCGCTTCCACGTCGCCGCCCAACGGAATCGCCCAATGCCAGCCATGCCATCAGTCGAAATTTGAGGGCGGCCCGCCGGCGCCGCGGCTGGCAGGGCTCAGTTACGAATACCTGGTCGCAGCGATGCGCAGTTTCGCCACCGATGAAAGGACCAACAATGGCGACATGCCGAAATTCATGCAAGCGCTGACCGACGGCGAGCGGGATGCCATGGCGCGCTATTTATCCGCGCTGTGATGAGCGGTGCGGCGCGTGTGGGTTCGATCAATAGCGCTATCTCGGTCCTCAACGTGCGCGTTAGGCGGCTTCAAGGTCGCGTTCGGCGCCGCCGGGAAGTCGTGGACGTGCATGCGACAGTCGTAGGCATCCGCCGGCGCCTTCAGCTTCGGCGCGTCGGTTCCCGACGAAAACGGCACCCGCTGCTGCGAAGTGAAATTTCCGCAATCGTTTACGCCGCGACGGTCGCCCGTGGTCGCCGAAGCCGCCATGAGGGGGCCAACCGCCCCCTCGACATGGCGCACCAACGGGTGCGAGGGCGTGGCATAACTTTGCAGCCCCGCGGGAAGGCGCAGGCGGCCCGGCTACAATCGGCGTGTCGTCTGTCGCGGTCCGTGAGCCCGCAAATCGGGAAAAAGCGATTTAAAACCAATATTTATGTTGATCTTGGGACGCCGGTTGCAACATTATTTTCCCGCGCCGCGCGAAAGGCGCGAAAAGATTGCCCGCGCAGGTTCGCGGATGAGGCATCCGGGAGGAAGCGCATGGCTTCAGTCGCTATCCGCGACGTACGCAAGGCCTTTGGCTCGATCCAAGTCATCCACGGCGTCGACATCGCCATCGCCGACGGGGAATTCGTGGTGCTGGTCGGCCCGTCGGGCTGCGGCAAGTCCACCTTGCTGCGGATGATTGCCGGCCTCATCAGCATCACCGCGGGTGAAATCCGCATCGGTGACCGCGTTGTCAATAACGTGCCCCCCAAAGAGCGCGACATCGCCATGGTCTTCCAGAATTACGCGCTCTACCCGCATATGACGGTGGCCGCCAACATGGGTTTCTCCCTCAAGCTGCGCAAGGCGCCGCGGCCGGAGATCGAGGAGCGCGTCAATCGCGCGGCCGACATTCTCGGGCTGCGCCACCTGCTCGAGCGGTTCCCGCGGCAATTGTCCGGCGGTCAGCGCCAACGGGTCGCCATGGGACGCGCGATCGTGCGTGATCCCCAAGTCTTCCTGTTCGACGAGCCGCTGTCGAATCTCGACGCCAAGCTGCGGGTGCAAATGCGCACCGAGATCAAGGAGTTGCACCAAAGGCTCAAGACCACCACCGTCTACGTCACGCATGACCAGATCGAGGCGATGACGATGGCCGACAAGATCGTGGTTATGCATGACGGCCGGGTCGAGCAGATCGGCGTCCCGCTCGAGCTTTACGACCGGCCCGCCAACCTGTTCGTCGCGGGCTTCATTGGCTCACCGGCGATGAATTTCCTGCGCGGGCGCGTTCGCCACAACGGAGCGACCGAGTTCGAGGGACCGCAGGGGGTCCAACTGCCGCTGGCCGGCGTCTCCACCGCAGCCGACCAACAGCCGGCGATCTACGGCGTGCGGCCCGAGCATTTTGTGCTCGCCGACGACGGCGCGGAGGCCGAGATCCAGGTGGTCGAGCCTACCGGACCGGAAATCCAGGTGGTCGTTAAGCTCGGCGGCGAGGAAATCGTCGCCGTGTTTCGCGAGCGGCACCGGTTCCAGCCCGGTGATACGATCCGGCTCAAGCCCGATCCGCAGTTCGTGCATCTATTCGACGAAACTACCGGCAAGCGGCTCAACGCCTAGCCAACACCAAGCACTCACTAGGGAGAAGGAAACATGACGACGTTTACGAGGCGCGCCCTCGTCGGGGGCGGCACGGCGGCCGCAGCGGCCGGCGCGCTCGCCGGGCCGGCGCTGCTCGATTGGGCCAAGGCCTGGGCGCAATCAGCGCCATGGACGCCGGAAAGCGGCGCGCGGCTGTCGATGCTGCGCTGGAAATACTTCGTGCAGTCGGAGGACGACGCCTTCGTCGGCTTGATCGACGCCTTCACCAAGGCAACCGGCGTCAAGGTGAATATCTCGCGCGAATCCTACGAGGACGTGCAGCCGAAGGCATCGGTCGCGGCCAATACCAATGCCGGGCCCGACCTGTTCTGGGGGCTTTATTCGCTACCGCATCTGTTTCCGCAGAAATGCGTCGACGTGACCGACGTTGCCGACTACCTCGGCAAGAAATACGGCGGCTGGGTGCCGAGCGCGGTCGCCTACGGGCAAAGCGGCGGCAAATGGATTGCGATCCCGATCTGCTATAGCGGCAATCTTCTGAACTATCGCCTCTCCTCGCTCAAGCAGGCCGGATTCTCCACATTTCCCGACACCACCGACGCCTTCCTCGCATATGCCAAGGCCACGAAGAAGAACAACACACCGGGCGGTTTCGCGCTCGGCCATGCATCGGGCGACGGCAATGCCTGGGTCCATTGGTGCCTGTGGGCGCACGGTGGCAATTTGGTCGACAAGAACGACAAGGTGATCCTCAACTCGCCGGAGACCGCGAAGGCGCTCGAATACGCCAAGCAGCTTGCCGAGAACATGATTGCAGGGGTCGCTTCCTGGAACGACGCCTCCAACAACAAGGCGTTCCTGGCCGGCGAGATCCATTGGACCAATAATGGCATCTCGATCTATGCCGCAGCCCAGAGGGATGCGACCAAAAAGAATATCGCCGAGGACATGGACCATGCCTCGTGGCCAATCGGGCCGATCGGCAAGCCGACCGAATTCCACCTCATGTATCCGATGCTGGCGATGACCTACACCAAGTACCCGCAGGCCTGTAAGGCGCTGATGGCGTTCATGCTGGAGGCGGACAATTTCAACAAATGGCTTGAAGGATCAGTCGGCTATCTCACCCACTGCCTCAACGCCTACGACAGCAACCCGGTGTGGACTGCCGATCCGAAGCGCACGGTGTTCCGCGACGTAGCCAAGCGCACCTTGACGGCCGGCGGGCTCGGCTCGGTCGGCGAGAAGGCGGCGACTGCCATCTCCGACTTTCTGCTGGTCGATATGTTCGCGAGCCACTGCAGCGGCGGCGCGGACGTGAAGACAGCGATCGCCAATGCCGAACGGCAGGCGCAGAGGATCTACCGGAGCTGAGCCATTGGCGGAGGCGAAACTGAAAGGCGTACGACTATCTCAGACGTCATCCCGGGCCTCGTACCCGGGACCCATCGTGCAACAGATTCGACGCTGATGGTGCTTGACGAATAAGAGCCTCCGCGCTCGCGGCGTGTTGAAAGATGGGTCCCGGGCACGCCAGAGTCGGGTGTTCCCGACTTCGGCAAGTCATGATCGGCCCAAGTTGGAAACATCCGACTGGGGTGCCCGGGATGAGTCCTGAGCGCGGGCGACGGACTTACCAAGCGCGCCAGAGGGTTGCGGAGAGGATTGATGGCGGACATCACGATCGAGCGAAGAGCCGAGGCTAAACCGCTGCCGCGCGAGGTGACCGCCTGGGACCGATTCAAGGTCGACCGGGACTGGCTCGGCTTCTGGTTCATGCTGCCGGCGGCCGCGTTCCTGCTCCTGTTCCTTGCCTATCCGCTGGGCCTCGGCATTTGGATCTCCTTCACCGACGCGCGCATCGGCCGCACCGGGACATTCGTCGGCGTGGAGAATTACCTGTGGCTGTGGGACGACGCCGTGTTCTGGCTCGCCGTGTTCAACACGCTGCTCTATACGGGGGTCGCCAGCGCGATCAAATTCGGGGTCGGGCTTTATCTCGCGCTGCTGCTCAATGAAAATCTCCCCTTCAAGGCAATCTTCCGGGCCATCGTGCTCATTCCGTTCATCGTCCCGACCGTGCTCTCGGCGATTGCGTTCTGGTGGCTGTTCGACGCGCAGTTTTCGATCCTGTCCTGGACGCTGCGGCAAGCGGGGCTGATCACCCACAATATCAACTTCCTCGGCGATATCTGGAACGCGCGCTGGTCGGTGATCTTCGTCAATATCTGGCGCGGCGTGCCGTTCGTCGCCATCACGCTGCTCGCCGGGCTGCAGACGGTGCCGCCGTCGCTCTACGAGGCGGCCACCATCGACGGCGCCAACCGCTGGCAGATGTTCCGCCACATCACCTATCCGTTGCTCACACCGATCATCGCGGTGGTGATGACGTTCTCGGTGCTGTTCACCTTCACCGACTTCCAGCTCATTTGGGCGATCACCCGCGGCGGCCCGGTCAATGCCACGCACCTGATGGCCACGTTGTCCTATCAGCGCGCGATTCTCGGCGGCTCGCTCGGCGACGGCGCGGCGATTTCCACGGCGATGATTCCCTTCCTGCTGGCCGCAATCCTGATCTCCTGGTTCGGCTTGCAGCGCCGCAAATGGCAGCACGGGGACACCAATGACTGAGTCACTCGTAGGGTGGGCAAAGGCGGCCCCCGAAGGTTCAATTGATGTGCTGCGCCGGGTCCGCCGTGCCCACGCGGTCGGGATTGGTCGACGCGTGGGCACGG
>JBKQHQ010000114.1:0-32445 GCA_052148715.1 Xanthobacteraceae bacterium
CTAAACTTCGGGGCCGCCTTTGCCCACCCTACGCAAACTGCACAGATGATCGAGGATGACGCATGAGTGTTCTTGCCGTTGGCCAAGCGAAAATCGCCCGGGTCGAGGAAACCTACGGCCCCACCTATCGTGTCGGCGACCTATTTCCCGAATGCAACGACGAGATTCTCGCCGCCCACCGGCACTGGATGGCGCCCAATCACTACGACCCGGCAGGCGGCTTCATCAAGCTCAGCGTGCACAGCTGGCTGTTGCAGATCGGCAAGCAGAAAATTCTGATCGACAGCTGCTGCGGCAATAACAAGACCAAGCCGGGGCGGCCGTTCTGGAACATGCTCAACATCCCTTATCTCGACCGGCTTGCCGCCGCCGGCGCGCGGCCGGAGGAGATCGATTTTGTGATGTGCACGCACTTGCACCATGACCATGTCGGCTGGAATACGCAGCTGCGCGACGGCCGCTGGGTGCCGACCTTTCCGAATGCGCGCTATGTGATCTCGAAGCCCGACTTCGACTATTACCAGGCGATAGACGCCGACCCGAAAAACGAGCCGGCCGAGATGGGCACCTTTCGCGAATGCGTGCTGCCGGTCGTCGAGGCCGGACGCGCCGAGCTGGTGACGGGACCGCACCGCCTCAACGACCATCTGGAAATCCTCCCCGCCCCCGGGCACTCGGCGGGCCACGTCGTGTTCAAGCTCGCCAGCGCCGGCGAATACGCCTTCTTCATTGGCGACGTGTTTCACCACCTGCTGCAGGTCTATTACCCACACTGGAATTTTCCCAAGAACTCCGACGCCGACCAGGCACGCGCCAGCCGCCGCATGGTGCTCGAACAGTGCGCGGCCACGGGAGCGTTGGTGCTGCCCGGGCATGTCGGCGCGCCGTTTGCCGGCCGGATCGAAGCCACCGTCAACGGATTCGCGCCGCGGTTTTAGTTAGGGGGTGTCTCGCAACAGAGAGCGCCGAGTCAATCGCAATTGATGGTGCGTCCGTGCATGCGGCAGGTCATCAGCTTCCTGGCGTGCTTGTCATAGCTGACGACGCTCCATTCGCCATCGTTGCGCTCAAGCATCGCAAAGCCGAAGCTATGCGGGACACCGCGTCCGATCTTGACCTTAACGTCGTCGATCTGACGGCGATCGAATTGGACCAGAGGGTTCTCCTCGAGTCGATCTCCGCCATTGCCGGAGACTATCTGAATCGGCAAGTCCCCCATGTAGCTCATCACCTCGAAGGTGTGTATATGCCCGGAAAGCATGGCCTGCACGTTGGGCGGGATGACACCGCGTGCGGCCGACGCTAGCGTTTTGTTGCCGACACTGATCTCACCACCTTTTACGCCTACCGGACTCCAGATTGGCTCGTGGAAGGCGAGCCAAACGGGACCAGCGCCGAGCGACTTGGCGGCTTCGAATTGCGGCCGGTAGCATTCAACTAAACCATTAGGCACGTCATATTTCTCGTCGGCGGCCGCTACATCTATGACGACGAGCTTTATGTCGCCAACGTCGACTACAAAGCGAGGACTCACATCCTTCTCGCAGCTGACGTTAGAGAGTGAGCTTTCATAATTATCCTTGCAGGCGGACACCGCGTTAAACGGAAAGGCGTTGAGCAATCGGCTCCAACCCTTGCCGCCGCGGCCGCATGCTTCGTGATTGCCGCGCACGAACACCCAGGGCGCGGCCGCGAGAAGCGGCCCGGCGGGCGCAAAAAAATCTTCGCGCCAGCTGTCCCAGCCGTCACCCGACGGAGAGCCTGCACAACCCAGTTTGTTGTCCGGACATTTGTTCTCTCGATAGTAATAGTCGCCGACATGGATGACGAGGTCGGGCTTCATTTCAGCCGCGATGTCGGCGATGAGCCGGAAGGGCCAGGCCGCTATGTCGTTGCACGCCTGCACCGCCGCGCCCTTGATGCGACAGCCGGTGTCTCCGATCAGGAGAATACGCGCGGGCGCGGGCTTGGGGAGCGCGAGCGGTACCTCCCCGATCACGACGTTATTGGTGCCCTTCGGAAAGGACAGCGTGCAAACGAGAATCGGGAAGTCGTCATTTCGCTCGGCCCGCACGGTCATCGTCTCGGCCGTGCCATCACGGGTCGCCTTCGGACAAGAGGCTGCGCTGGTGATTGCACGCGCCTCGAGCCCTCCATCAACGTATTGAATCCAGCGATAGGTCTCCTCCGCCGACGCTACGGAAGCGTGCAGGGCCGCGACGGCGAGCAAGAGAAGCAGTTTTCGGATCGAGCGCATGGCGTTTCGGCTCCAGAAAAATCAGCACGATTTGCCGCGAGATACCGTTAGGGGGCCTGCCCCGACGACGAAATTATTGTGATTGTATCTAACGCTGGCTATCTACGCAAGATTGCGTAGCAACATTGGCGAGCAACCAGTCGAGTCCTCGCTCAATTGAGAGTGAGGACCGTACGCTCACGTGTAAACAAAATGGCGGGCGACGCTCGATCAGCGTCGGGGACTTGCGCCGCAGGCAGAGAGAGGGGTCGCGCCCGGTCAGAACTGGGAGGCGAGTTGTTCTAGTCCTACGAGGTGCGCAAGCGTCCGCACCTCGCTTTTCTGCTCTTCGCGTAGCGTCAGGACCAACGGGGTTGCGGCCGCGATCAGCCCCTGGACACCGTTCGGGTCGAGCGTGCCGTCGCTCATGCCCGGACGTCCGCGCGAACGGTGCCACGTGAGCGCGCGCAGGGCCTCTTCGACTGCCGGCCAATACCGCGCCTGATCCGGCGTGAGCTTGAGCCGCTCCCTGATGCTGACGAGCTGGCGATCACTGAACACGGCAGCGGTTTGTTTGGCACTTGCGGCCGCCTTGGATTCACCCTTCTTTGCCGCTGCGGGATCGGCACTTCGCGCCGCCTCTCCGGCTGGCGCCGCGGGCTTCGTCACGTCGGACCAATCCGGTCCGGGAAGCGGGTAGGCGCTCAAAGTCAGAAGCTTCGCGAGTTCACGTGCCGCGGCAAGCTGGCCAGGCCGCGACGATACCGGAGTGGCACTCTCCTGCCACACCGGCTCCACCGGCAGGGATTGCACGGCCGCGGTTTCATCGAGATCGGTCGCCGGCCGCTGGGCTGAGTTCACACTCCAACCCGCAACCAAAACCGCGGCACCCATCACGGCAAGAATGGCAAGGCCGGAACGTGCTTGGATCGGGCTCGGTCGCAAGGAGACTCTAGCGACGAAGGCGGTCAGATTGTCCCAACGCGCCGTTAATGTGGGGCCCAGCGTGACATTCCGCCTTTGCCGCGCAATCTGCAGCAAATGGCTCGGCTCGCGCTCACGCACGCCACTCAACGATACTTGCATCCGTCCGCCCACTAGTACTCGATCCCCGAATCTTCTCCCAAAGCCGGATTAATTTATGGCTAACCATAGGCAATTCCGGTGCACGAAATTACCGTTCAACGAATTTGATGAGTGCCGTGCGAGCGACCGCGGGATCGGCGTGCAAAGGCGGTCAGACCGCCCATCTCCCGACACCACTTGCAGAATCGACGGCCGAGCCAGGGCGCTTCCAGCCCATTCGGCGTCGTGCCAAAATGAATCGGACTTGGACCTTTGCGGCGGGCGCCCCCGAAGTGCCTTATTTGGATACCCGCCTGCGCCGCGTCATGAGCCGCCACGAGCAGGCAATCCCAACATCAGGAGAGATCGGTGCATCCACGCGAACGGCTTGAATTCTCGGCAATCGATCAACGCCCGCCGCTCGCCTTGCCCGAGGGCGTGCGCCTTGTTCTATGGCCCGTGCTCGCGCTCGAGGAATGGGACATGGCACGGCCGATGGCGCGGATGATCATATCCCCGCCGCAGGGCGAGCCGCAGCTTCCCGACCACCCGAACTGGTCGTGGCACGAATATGGAATGCGCGTCGGTTTCTGGCGGCTGCGAAAAATGCTGCAGCGGCTCGGCGTGAACCCGACGGTGACGCTGAACGCGCGCGTGTGCGAGACCTATCCGCAAGTCGCCGCCGCTTGCGTCGAGAGCGGCTGGGAGCTCAATGCCCACGGCTATGATCAGGTGCCCATGCACAAAGTCGCTGATCAACGCGCGGTCATCATGCGATCAATGGATATAATCGAGAAATTCTGGGGTAAACGGCCGCGCGGATGGTTCGGGCCCGGACTGACGCAGACATTCGACACGCTCGACTATCTGTCCGAGGCCGGCGTCGAATATATCGGCGACTGGGTGCTCGACGATGAGCCGGTTACCCTCAAGACCACGCATAAGCCGGTCGTTGCGCTGCCGTATAATTTTGAGATCCACGACATCGTGCTGATGGCCTTGCAGCACCAATCTTCGGACATGATGTATCGGCGTGCGCTCGATCAGTTCACGTGCCTGTACGAGGAATCGGCCGAGCGGCCCAAGGTCATGGCGATCGCCTGCCATGCCTACCTGTCCGGCGTTCCGCACCGCATCGGCCATGTACAGCGGACGTTCGAGGACTTGCTCGCCCGCGAGGGGGTCGTCGCTTGGGATGGCGCAAAGATCCTGGACTGGTATTTGGGACAGCAGCGCGACGTGTGAAAACGCGCGCTTCTTGACGTTAGTTATTCTTACGGGAGATTCGCGACCGTGTCGGTTCCCTCACCTGCGCGCCGGGCCTTCGTTCCGCATGATCTGCGCGTCCCCATCAAAGGGTCCGCGAGCGGTCCGCTTGCGGGCCTGACGGTCGCGGTCAAGGACATGTACGACATCGCCGGCGAACGGACCGGCGGCGGTAGCCCGGATTGGCTCGCCGATCAGCAACCGGCGACCAGGACCGCGCCGAGCGTGCAAAAGCTGCTCGACGCCGGCGCGATCATCATCGGCAAGACGGTGTGCGACGAGTTCTTTTTCAGCATCACCGGCGCCAACGCCCACTACGGCACGCCGATCAACCCGCGCGCCCCGGGGCGTGTACCAGGCGGCTCATCGAGCGGCTCCGCCTCGGCGACCGCCTCCGGCGCTTGCGACATCGGGCTCGGCAGCGACACCGGCGGATCGGTGCGCGTGCCGGCGGCGTTTTGCGGCATTTACGGCATTCGTCCGACGCTGGGCCGCGTCGACCTCACGGGCGCCATGCCGATGGCGGGCTCATTCGACATTGCCGGATGGTTCGCGAGCGGGCCGGGCGTGTTTCGCCGGGTCGGCGGCGTCTTGCTCACGGGCGAGCACGCAGATGCGCCGATCCGCCGGTTGCTCATGTTGGATGATGCCTTCGAGGAAACAGACGCGGAAGTAGCGGGCCTCCTTTGCCGCTCGCTCGACGTCATGGCCAAGAATTTGCCGAAGCTCGAGCGCGCGCGCATCGCGCCGCAAGGCTTCGACCCGTGGCGCGAATGCTTCCGCATCATCCAGGCCCGCGAGGTCTGGCAGAACTACGAGAGCTTCATGACACGGCAGAAGCCGCGGCTCGGCCCCGGGGTGCGCGAACGCATCGCGTTCGCATCGACCGTGTCGGAGAGCGCCGCACAGGCGGCGCGAGTCGTTCACGCCGAGGCGCGCGGGCACATCCGCGCGGTGGCGCAACCGGGAACGATTTTGGCACTGCCGGCGGCGCCATGCATCGCGCCGCGCCTCGATCTGCCCGCGGAGGAGCTCGAGCCGTTTCGCCTGCGCGTCATGCGGCTCACCTGCATCGCCGGCGTCAGCGGCTTGCCGCAGGTGACGATCCCGGTCGGCACTGTGGCGGGCTGTCCGGTCGGGCTGTCGTTCATCGGCTGGCCCGGCGCCGACGAAGCGCTGCTCGAGCTCGCCGTCGCGGTGTCACGCGACGTTGGATTGGAGGACGCGCCCCCCGGAAGTGGTTCGTTAGCTTAGTTTTAGTTCAGGCGATGCGGCCACGCGGCCGGTTATTTAGAAGCCTGCCCCAGCGATTTTTCCGTCCCTGCCGAAAATTGTGAGATCAGCCCTAATGGGTTGCGTTAAGAACCGCCAATCGGCTCCAACCCGGCATCGCTCCAATGCTTGCGCGCGCCGGCATCGGACAATGCGTGCAGGAATGCTGCTGCCGGCTCCGGTGACGTGCTGTCCGCGTGAACGGCGCCGGTGAAGGTGATGTAGCTCTGCAGCCCGGGCGGCAACGGGCCGACCAGCGTGACCCCTTGCGCGGTGGCCACTTCGCTGATGTTGAACAAACCAACCGCGGCTTGCCCGCTCGCTACTAAATCGGCGCCGCCGTCGATCGCGTTCCTCAGGATCGCCTTGGTCTTGACGGCATCCTCGACGCCGAGCTCTTTGAACATGCGCTCCAGCGCCGGCGCCAACTGCCCACCGCTCGCCGGATCGGAATAGGCGATCGCGCGGGCATCCAACAGAAGCGTGCGGATCGCCTGCGCGGTCGAGATGTCGGGCAAGGGAGCCCCTCGCCGCACGATGACCCCGATGCCTACCCGCGCCAGATCGACCCGGCTCCCCGGGCGGAGCGCGCCGGCCTTGTCCAACGCGTCGATGCCCTGGCTCGGAAGCACCAGGATGTCCGGCTTCTCTCCGGCCGCGAGCTTCGCCCGGATCGCGCCGGGCGGAGCCACAGTAAACAGCACATGATGCCCGCTTTGTTGCACGAACGGCTCGGCAATCACCCTTTCGGCCTCGGCCGGCGCTCCCGCGCTGAACACACGAATGTCAGCGCCCAACGACGCTCCCGCGCCTGAGATCAGCATAGCCGCCGCACAAAAGAGCGTAGCGGGCCTGAACAATGCATTGCCCCGCATGCGAGCTCTCCCAAGTTCTTGCACTAGCGCGGAAACGCTAGTGCGCCAGGTTGGCAAAAATCCAGGCGCTCGCAGACCCTGCTGGCCTATGTTCGGCGGCGCGCATAAGCAGCCACCCCCGAATACCATTGTCCATCCGCAGGGAATCCGTATACAGACCTGCCGCCCATCGCACCACGTCCGTGGCGGCCCATTTCCGTAGATTGGCTCGCGCGTCGCTGAACTGCGCGAGCCAAGTATTAGCTTTTCGATCGGGACAACGGGAGAATGATATGGTTTCAAGACTAGCAGTGACGGGGGCAATGGTAGCCGGCATGCTCGCGGCCGGAAGCGCACAGGCGCAAGATGCGACCAAGGGTGAGCAGATATTCCGGCAGTGCAGCGTTTGCCACTCGACCGAACCGGGCGTAACCAAGCTCGGTCCAAGCCTGCACGGCGTCGTCGGACGCAAGGCCGGAACCGAACCCGGCTTCGCCTATTCGAATGCCATGACATCCTTTGGCAAGGTTTGGGACGCGGCAACGCTTGACACTTACCTCACTAATCCGGCCGCCACCGTGCCCGGCGGCAAGATGGTCTTCGTCGGGATCAAGGATGCGACCCAGCGCGCCGACGTGATCGCCTATCTTCAAACGCTGAAGTGATCGCAACGCCTGCGAGACGTTCGGCGAAGCTTGCATCACCCAAGTCGGAAAAATCCGTGGAATCCCTTCGGTGCTATCCGACTTGGCCGATCGTTTCCAGGAATGCCCAGCCACACGGTTGAAGTGGGCGACTGCATACCCGATCGACGTGTCACGCGCTTCCATTAACGCTGTCTTGACGCGCCTTGACGCAGCTTGGGCCCGGCGGGAGACTTGCGGCGACGATCGCCGAACTGCGCGGACGCCGGAATCCGACGCAAGCGACAGGAGGAACGCATGAGCAAACGCCGTCATTCACCTGAGGTCGGTCGGCGCAATTTCCTGAAAGGGGCCACCCTCGTCGGCGCCGCCGCGGTGACGCCGAGGATGGCCGACGCGCAACCGGCCGCGCCGGCGGCGATTGCCAAGGCCGTGCCGCGGCCGAACCTCGTGGCCGAGACGATGCCGCCGTCGCGAGACCCGGTGACGCAGACGAACAGCGGCGGCGATTTCATGGTGGATGTGCTCAAGACGCTCGACTTCGACTATCTGTCGATGAACTGCGCCTCGAGCTTCCGCGGCATCCACGAGGCGCTCGTTAACTATGGGAAAAACGTAAAGCCGGAGATCCTTACCTGCCCGCACGAAGAGATCGCCGTCCATATGGCGCAAGGCTACGCCAAGATGGAAGGCAAGCCGATGGCCGTGATGTGCCACGGCACGGTCGGGCTGCAACACGCCAGCATGGCCTTGTACAATGCGTGGTGCGATCGCGTGCCGGTCTATGCGATGATCGGCAATATTCTGGAAGCGGACAAGCGGGCGCTTGGCGTGGAATGGGCGCATTCGGCGCTCGATCCCGCAGCCATGGTGCGCGACTTCGTGAAATGGGACGATCAGCCGTCGTCATTGCAGCATTTCGCTGAATCGGCGGTCCGCGCCTACAAGGTCGCGACCACGCCGCCGATGGCGCCCGTCCTGCTTTCGCTCGACGCCGAGCTGCAGGAAAATCCGATTCCGGATCCGGAAGGCTTGACCATCCCGAAGCTTGCCAAAGTCGCAATGCCGCAGGGCGATTCCGGCGCGGTCGCGGAGGCCGCAAAACTTCTCGTCGCGGCGCAGAACCCGGTGCTGATCGCCGACCGCATGGCGCGGACGCCGGCCGGCCTG
Organism: Xanthobacteraceae bacterium; assembly: GCA_052148715.1. GTDB lineage: Bacteria > Pseudomonadota > Alphaproteobacteria > Rhizobiales > Xanthobacteraceae > JBKQHQ01. The sequence continues at coordinate 8,508 of JBKQHQ010000114.1, forward strand.
GCGCGGCTCGTCGAGCTCGCCGAAACCCTGCAGTGCCCGGTCATCGACATGGCGGGCCGGCTGAACTTCCCGACGCTGCATCCGCTCAACCACACCTTCCGCCGGCCGGCGGTGATAGCGCAGGCCGATCTGATCCTCGGCATTGAGCTCAACGACTTCTACGGTGCGACGCACGGCTTCAGTGACCGCATCGTGCGCCACGCGCGGCCTTTGTACCGGCCCGGGACGAAGACCATCACGCTGAGCGTTCGCGATCTCTACATGAAGGCCAATTATCAGGACTTCCAGCGCTACGCCGACGTTGACCTCGCGATCACCGGCGACGGGGAAGCGACCCTGCCGGCGCTGATCGACGCGGTGAAACGGTTGGTCGATGCGCCCCGCAAAATGGCCTTCGAGGCCCGCGGCAAGAAGCTCGCGGCCACGCGCCTGGCGATGATCGAGCAGGCGAAGAGCGATGCGACGATCGGCTGGGATTCGAGCCCCATCACGTCGGGCCGCATGTGCGCCGAGCTCTACGCGCAAATCAAGGACGAGGACTGGTCGCTCGTCGGCAACGGCATTCGCATCCTGTGGCCGTTGCAGTTGTGGAACTTCGACAAGCTGCATCGCTGGAACGGCAGCTCCGGCGGCGCCGGCATCGGCTACAACACGCCGGCGTCCTTGGGCGCGGCGCTGGCCAACAAGCGGCATGGACGGTTGTCGGTGGCGATCCAGGGCGACGGCGATTTCATGATGGCCCCCGGCACGCTGTGGACGGCCGCGCACCATCGCATTCCGATTCTCTACGTGATGCACAACAACCGCGCCTATCATCAGGAATACATGTACCTGCAGGCGATGGCCAACCGCCACCAGCGCGGCATCGAGAATACACAGATCGGCACCACCATCACCGATCCCAACATCGATTACGCCACCGTCGCGAAAGGTTTTGGCGTGTATGGCGAAGGCCCGATCAGCGACCCGAACGATCTCGCCCCCGCGCTCAAACGCGCGATCGCGGTCGTGAAGAGCGGTCAGCCCGCGCTGGTCGACGTCGTCATGGAGCCGCGGTGAGCGCGGCGAGGAGGGGAGCATGACGCGACGCAATTGGCTGCTTGTCGCCGGCTGCGCGGCGGCGTTCGGCCTTTGGCAAGCCACGGGCGTGGCTGGCGCGCAAGACGCGCCCCAGGGCGACGCAACCAACGGCAAGCGGGTCTACCTCGCCACCGGCTGTTTCGAGTGCCACGGGCGGGTCGGGCAAGGGGGCGCCTTCAACGGCCCGGCGCCCATCCTTGCCAAGACCGCGCTGCCGTTCGACGCCTTCAAGGCGCAGTTGCGCAGTCCTTCAAACGACATGCCGGCTTATTCAGAAAAGGTGATGCCCGACCCGCAATTGGCGGACATCTACGCCTATCTGCAAGCGCTACCTGGACCGCGACCTGTTAAAAGCATCCCGATCCTGAACTGAGGCCCGACAGCTCTTCTTTGTTCAGGCAATAACGTCTAAGCGAAGCAGTGTTAACCAACCCCTGCGAATTCGCGCGCGGGCTGCTGCCTCAGCCGGACCGACGATCGCGGGCAAGCGACGCGATGATCGCTTCGCCCATGCGCACGAGGCGGGCCGCGGGCCCTTCCCGGCCGGTGCACTGCGCGCAGACACGCGCGCCCTCAAGCAGCAGAAAGAGCTCGTCCGCGGCAAGTTCGGGCTGCATCAACCCCGCGGCTTCGCAGAGCCGCGCCAACCGCTCACGTTGCGCGATCTTGAATTCTTCGATCACCCGGCGGGCCGGATGATCCTTATCCGGCAGCTCGACCGCCGCATTGGCTAACGCGCAGCCGCGCTCATCACTGGCGGCAACGTGCTCGGCCATGTCCGCGAGCCAAGCCCTCAGCTCGCCGCGCGGATCGTGGCGATGCGCCGCCGCGATCTCGTCCCAACGGGCGTTCGCCCGCTGGGCAAATTGGCGCAGGCATTCGGTAACCAACGCGTCTTTGGACGCGAAATGCCGATAGAGCGTCATCTTGTTGGTGTCGGCGGCCGCCGCGATCTCATCGACTCCGACCGCGCGCACGCCGCGCTCGTAGAACAGCTCGCTCGCCACCGTCACGATCCGCTCGCGTGGCGGGAGACGGCCGGCGCTCGTGGCCGGGCGCGATTCCTCGGTTTTTGTGCTCATGGCCTCTGGGCCTTTGGGCCTTTCTTAGCTCCGGAAGGATTTCCCTTGACAGGGGTGTTACCGGTAAGTAGCTATATGAGCGTTACCGGTCAGTAACACAAGACGCGGGCGAAGTCACGAGGTTTCGAGCCCGCGGAGCAGCTTGCGGCCTGAAGGGCCGGCTGGCAGCCACGTCAACGCTTTCGACTACCGGATCGACCATGAGGTTGGCATGGATCACTTGATGAATATGCGCGCGCTGGTGGAAATCGTGAACAGCGGAAGTTTTACCGGGGCCGCGAAGCGGCTCAAGGTGTCGCCCGGGGCGATCACCGGCCACATCAATTCGCTCGAGGCGCGGCTCGGCGTCCAATTGCTCAGCCGTACCACGCGCAAGGTCAACCTCACCGACGCCGGCCGAACTTTCTACGAGCGCAGCGCTCAGATCCTCGCCGAGGTCGAGGAGGCCGAAAGCACGGTCAGCGCACTGCAGGTGACGCCCCGCGGCACCTTGCGGCTGAACACCTCGGTTGCGCTCGCGCGACTGGTTGCCCCGCTCATTACCGAGTACGTCAAGCTCTATCCGGATGTCGCCTTCGATCTGGTCATGACGGATCGCATGGGCGATCTGGTGGATGAAGGCTTCGATCTGGCGCTGCGCGCGGAGCCGCTGCCCGATTCGAGCCTGGTCGTGCGACGGATCGGGCTCGGGCGGTCGGTGTTGTGCGCATCGCCGGCCTACCTCGCGGAGCAGGGTGTTCCCAGCACGCCGGCTGATCTGGACCGGCACAATTGCCTATTGCCGCTTACCTCCTCCCCCGATCGTGGCTGGCGATTCATCGGAGCGGACGGCGAGCATGAGATCCGCGCCAGCGGGAACTTCCGCACCAACAGCGTCGAGGCGCTGCGGATGGCCGCACTCTCCGGCCAGGGCATCGCGCAGTTGCCCGCGGTGATCATCGCCGACGACCTCCGCGCCGGGAACCTGGTTCAACTCCTGCCCGAATACAGGACGAGCGAGGCCGTGATCCAGGCGATCTATCCGTCCAGCCGACTCCTCCCGGCCAAGACGCGCACCTTCATCGACTTTCTGGTCAGCCGCCTGCGGCAGGATCACGCCTGGGTCGCACATCCTTTGGCCGTGGTCGGGAAGCTTGGACGGCTGCCGCCGCAAGCCTTCCGCCGCATAAACGCTCTGGGCGGCATGAATCGGGCCCTCGCAGCAGAATGAATCCGGCGGAACCAAGTTCGCGCGCCTCATCGGCCAACAGCTCGCTGCTGGAAAGGCGAATGATCCGCGAGTGACCGCGATCAACGGTCTGGAAAGCATGATGCTGTATCAAGTTCAAACCGTGTTCAGTGCAAAATCGAGCTCCCGCTCCCGGCGGGTGGGTTGAGGAATTCCGTTATGCTTCAATGCCATCAAGAACTGACCCTTAAAGATGCTTTGTCCGATTCCTTGATCCGCATCGTCATGGCGGCTGACGGCGTCGACCCGCGAGAGCTTGAGGCTACGCTGACCGAGATTGCCCGCAACCTAAAGGGCGGCTCACCCCGGCGGCAGTCGCCGCCGAGCGTGGCACCGTCTGAGGGCGAAGTCGCCCGGACGTGAACGCATGTCCCGCGAAACGGCCTTTATACCGCCCCGCTGGGTTGTCCACCGGCATTCTTGAAGGTTTAACGTCTATTACCCATATTGGGGCTTATGAGGCAGGCACTTTTGCTTGCCACAAGGTCGGGGTGCCGCAAGGGCCCCGTCAAAGTCGCTTGCAACGAGGACTTTGAGCTATGTCGCGAGTTCCGTCGCTCTCAAGCCCGTTTCTGCTCGGCTTCGATGAGATCGAGCGTGCGCTCGATCGCGTCGCCAAAGCCGCGGACGGTTACCCGCCCTACAATATCGAACGGTTCGCGCGCGACGCGCAAAATCCGGAGCGGCTGCGGATCACGCTTGCCGTCGCCGGATTCACCAGCGATCAGCTGGTGGTGGCGATCGAGGAGAACCAACTCGTTATTCGCGGACGGCAGCAGGACGACAAAAGCAAGCAATACCTCCACCGCGGTATCGCGGCCCGGCAATTCCAGCGCACCTTTGTGCTGGCCGACGGAATGGAAGTGTTGGGAGCGGACTTGAAGAACGGACTGTTGTCGATCGATCTAGCCCGGCCGGAGCCGGAGCGGGTTGTGAAGACAATCTCCATTGTTGACCACGACTGAACCTGTTCGAGGACTCGACACGGTACTAGGCACAAGCAAGGAGTCGAGGGCCATGACCAACGACACGATCTTTCACCCATCCGATTCAACTATGTCCCGCGAGGCCCTGGCGTTGCTCGGCGGCGGCAAGATCGCTTACGTGAAAGCGATCCGCTCCGAGGACGTAGCGGGCCTCTTTCCGGAGGCACCGCAAATCGCGCCCGGTGTGCAGCTGTTCGCCCTGCACGCAGCCGACGGCACGCCGATGATGCTGACCGACAGCCGCGAAGCGGCAATCGCCAATGCCTGGAGCCAGGAGCTCGAGACCGTCAGCGTGCATTAGGGGAACGTCATCGTGCTCTAGCGTCTGCGGCGGCCCCGGGCGTCGCGTTTGTCCGGCAAGATAAGCGGCGGCATCGGCCCTTACGCCGCCGAGGCGGAGGGCAGCGCCAAGACCGCATAGAGGGCGTCGGCATCACGGGATTGGCGCAGCTTCTGCACGACATCGGGTTCGCGCAAGAGGCGCGCCACCCGGGCCAGCGCCTTGAGGTGGTCGGCTCCGGCGCCCTCCGGCGCCAGCAGCAGGAACACCAGATCGACCGGCTGACCGTCCAACGCCTCGAAGTCGATCGGCCGGTCGAGCCGCGCGAACAGTCCGAACAGTTTGTTGAGCTTAGGCAGCTTTCCGTGCGGGATGGCGATACCGTTGCCCACCCCCGTCGAGCCAAGCTTCTCACGCTGCAGCAGAATCTCGAATATCGCGCGCTCGCTCTGCCCGGTCAGCTCAGCCGCTTTGGCGGCAAGCTCCTGGAGCGCTTGCTTCTTGCTGTTGACCTTTAGCGCCGGAAGAACTGCGTCGGGCGCAACCAGATCGTTGAGCGGCATGGAATTGTCCAGAGATCGGGAAGCCATGCGCGGCAGCCGAGGCGCTAAAGGCGGCGGACCATACGGACCGGCCGCTCCCCCGTCAATGGCCGCTCAGCCTCCTTGTCGCGCGATGAATGGGGGTCGCAGGCGATAACCGTCGATATGGCCGTCCGGTCCGCGATGCACAAGGTTCCGGCGCCGATATCCGGCATGCCGAAATGTACGAAATGAAGCTGCTGTCACGAGGAACCACAGTCTTCGCGTACTCTTAAGACGGAACCGCCGAGCTACGAGGCGAGGCCGAGCGTCGTCTGTTTCTCGCGCCGGCGCTGCACCGATGACGGTATCCGCATCGCCTCCCGATATTTTGCGACGGTGCGCCGCGCGATGTCGATGCCGGCTGCGCGCAGCTTCTCGACGATGGCGTCGTCGGAGAGCACATCATCCGACGCTTCGGCGTCGATCAGTTGCTTGATCCGGTGGCGGACCGCCTCGGCCGAGTGCGCCTCGCCGCCATCAGCCGCCGCGATCGCCGCGGTAAAGAAGTATTTCAACTCGAAGATCCCGCGGTTAGTCGCCATGTACTTGTTGGCGGTGACGCGCGAGACGGTTGATTCGTGCATGCTGATCGCGTCGGCGACGGTCTTCAGATTGAGCGGGCGCAGATGCTGGACGCCGCGGGCGAAGAAGGCATCCTGCTGGCGCACGATCTCGGTCGCGACCTTTAGGATGGTCTTGGCGCGCTGGTCGAGCGCGCGAATGAGCCAGGTGGCGCTCTGCAGACAATCAGACAAATAGGACTTCTCACCATCGCTACGCGCGGTCTTCGCCACTTCGGCGTAATAGTGCTGATTGAGCAGAATCTTTGGCAGCGTGTAGGAATTCAGCTCGACCAGCCAGGAGCCGTCCGGGCCCGGCCGCACGAAGACATCGGGCACGATCGGCTGCACCGGCGTCGAGCCGAAAGCCAGTCCCGGCTTCGGATTGAGACGGCGAATCTCAGCAATCATGTCGGTCAGATCTTCGTCGTCGACACCGCAGAGCGTACGCAGGCTCGAAAGATCGCGCCTGGCCACGAGCTCCAGATTAGCGACCAGAAGCTGCATGGCCGGATCGAAACGGTCCCGCTCCTTGAGTTGCGCGGCGAGACATTCGGTCAGGTTGCGCGCGCAGACGCCGGCCGGCTCGAAGGTCTGCAGGATCGCGAGCACCGCCTCGACCTCGGCGAGCGGCGCGCCGAGCTTCTCGGCGACGCCGGCGAGGTCGCCGTTGAGATAACCGGCTTCGTCGACCAGATCGATGAGGTATTGACCGATCATCCGGCGCACCGGATCGGCAATCACGAGCTTGAGTTGGTCGGCCAAATGATCGGCCAGCGTGGTCTCGGCCGAGATGAAAGCCTCGAGGTTGTAGTCGTCCTCCTCGCGGCCGCCGCTGCCGGTATTGGCCCATTCGGAATGGACGGGGGCAGGCTCGGCGCCGTTTCTCGTGGGCGGGACATTGGCGTCATCGGGAAATACGTTTTCAAGATGCGTGCCCAGCCGCTCCTCGATCGCGCCGCGGCTGGTCTCGAGCTCGTCGCCGATCCAATCCGATGGGCGGTCCGGCTCCTGGTTCGCAGCCGCCTTCTCATCGCCTCCGCCGTCGCCGCCGGCAGGACTTTCTTCCTCTCCCTCGCTCGCGCGATCAAGCAACGGATTGCGTTCGAGCTCTCCGTCGACGTAGCTCGCCAGATCCAGGTTCGAGAGTTGCAGCAGCTTGATGGCCTGCATCAGCTGCGGCGTCATCACGAGCGCCTGGCTCTGTCGCAATTCGAGCTTCTGCGTCAGCGCCATTGATCCGCGCCTAACCCCTCATAAGTACTATCCTGCACCCGATCCTTGGGATTGTAGCCCAAACTTACAAACGAAATTCCTCGCCCAGGTACAGTCGTCGAACTTCCGGGTTATTTACAATATCATTTGGCCGTCCTTCCATGAGGACTTCACCTGAATAGATGATGTAGGCCCGGTCGGTCAGCCCCAACGTCTCACGTACGTTGTGGTCAGTGATGAGCACACCAATGCCGCGGTTGGTGAGATGGCGCACCAACGCCTGGATGTCCCCCACGGCGATTGGGTCAATACCGGCGAAGGGCTCGTCGAGCAACATATAGCGTGGCCGCGTGGCGAGCGCCCGTGCGATCTCCACGCGCCGGCGTTCGCCACCCGACAGCGCAATCGAGGGGGTTTTGCGCAATCGCCCAATATTGAACTCTTCAAGCAATGAATTCAGGTCCGCTTCACGGCGGCGGCGGTTGGATTCAACCACTTCGAGAACCGATAAGATATTCTCCTCAACATTGAGACCGCGGAAAATCGAGGCTTCTTGCGGGAGATATCCGATGCCAAGGCGGGCTCGCTGGTACATCGGCAGGCTGGTCACGTTGTGGCCGTCGAGCTCGATGTGGCCGCGGTCGGTCTTGATCAGACCGGTGATCATGTAAAAGACCGTGGTCTTACCGGCACCGTTCGGGCCGAGGAGGCCGACCGCCTCGCCGCGCCGTACGTACAGGCTGACGCCGCGCACCACTTTACGTGTGCCGAAAGTCTTTTCGACGCTGTGCGCCGCCAGATAACCTTGCGGCGCTGGGCGCTCGCCACCGTTCGACCCCGGCTGCGGCCGGCGCGGCGGGCCGGATCTGGGCTTGGCGGGACCTCCATCGGCCGGTCGGGGCCTGGCGTCGGCCGCCACGCCGTTGGGCTCCGGGCGCGGGCGGCCGGGCCTCGGCGACTCTCGACGGGGAGGCGGGCGGCGACCGCGCAATCGGGTGAGAAGGCTGACCAAGCTGGCCTCAAGGCTCCGAATCAAGGCGACGGGGTACAAGGACGAATATCGATGTCGAAACCATACCCGATTTCGCCGCCGAAGTGCGAAGGGTCATCGTCACGGTTAAGCTTTTTTCGGAACGGTAGATCCGAAACCGGTCCTAGTTCGGCCGGCTGGAACGTCCGGGCGCAGGCTTCGACGGGTCGGGAAGGCCGCCCATGGCGTCGTGCGCTGCCGAAGGATTGAACACGGCACGAACGCCCTGCCCTGTATTCGCGGACTCGACCCGCGAAACCCCCGTATTCATATTGACCCACAACCGGTCACCCTTGATCACATCCCCGCCCTTGGTGAGGACCACATTGCCAACCAAGGTCATCAGGCTGGTGCGCAGCTCATAGACGCCGCTGTCGCCCGTCGCGATCTGATCCTTTTGGGTAATGATGACACCGCCTTTGGCGTCGAGGCGCTTGATCTGTTGCTGCTGCTGTTGCTGTTGCGGCGGTGCTCCCGGTTGTTGGGGTGGCGGCGCCGCGCGCGCCGCGCTCTTGCGCGCCGTCGCGTCATCGTCGTAGTAGACGACCAGCGTCTTGCAGCGCAAATCGGTGTCGCCTTGGATCACGTGGACGTCACCTTCGAACGTGGCGTATTTTTGCTTTTCCTTATCGTGCACCTCGAGCGTCGCGGCTTCGATTTGGATCGGCTTGCCCTGATTTTGTGAAAAGCCCTGCATCGCGTTGGGAACGCTCTTGCCGGCCGGCGCCGGCTGCGCCGGCGCCGCAACCGGCGACAACGTCATCAGGCCGACCACAGCCAGCAAGACCGGGTGCCGCATTTGGCTTTTGCTCATGGCGTGTCCTGATCCGAGGCCTCGCCCATGGGCGGTTTCGTCAAAATCAGCTTGACCCCGCCGCCGAAGCGAATGATCTCGCCCCCCTTGACCACCTCCATCTGATTGGCATTAAGGGTTCCGTCCAACATCTTCACCACGAGCGGCTTGTCAGAGGTAACGTTGTTGTCCTTCAGGTCGACCAAGGCTTCAGCCAGATACCCTTCATAGCCGCTCGTCGACTTTATGACGACATCCTCCTTGAGCAAGAGCTTGTCGCCCTTGCGGTCGTATAGGCCGCTGGCGGCGGTCACGTCGACCATGGCGTGGTCTTGCGTTTCGAACTTAGCGCGAACGCCTTGCAACTCCATCTTGTCGTCGGGCGCGGTGATGTCGGTCACCGCCGATCGAGCGGTCATCTCATAAGCGCGCTTATCGCCCGTGAAGCCCGCGAGCCGCGGCGCCTCCATGGTGATCTTCGTGCCGGATACAACCAAGTTACCGACCCGGCCCGGCAGCTGGTCCAGCAAGCGGCCGAGGGGATTGAGCCAATTGATGAGCACGAGCAGCACGAAGCCGCCCACAACCCCCGCCGGAACGGCGACCCGCAGGAAACGCACGAATACGCTGTGCCGGAGCGCGGCGCGGAACCGGCGCTCGTGGTCGACCTGGCCTCGCGACAGAAAGGCGCGAGTTCCCTTTTGGTTCACGGCTGCCAGACGTATCCCCCGCTGCGGCCTTCGCCGCCGGCCGAATTGACCCCAACGCCGAGCATTCCCACCCTTGTTAACATGCCAGCGGAATGTGGCCCAGGCACGGCACAGTCAAGAGTGGGAAAATACGTCCTCCGGCCAGCCGGCGAGATCAAGGCGAACCCGGTCCGGCAAAAACCGGAAACACGCGGTTGCCAGTTCTTCCCGACCTTCGCGGGCCAGCATGACGTCGAGCTTGTTCTTCAAGGCGTGCAGGTGCAGCACGTCGGCGGCCGCGTAGGAGACTTGCGCGTCGGAGAGTTCGCCTGCGCCCCAATCGGATGACTGTTGTTGCTTCGACAGATCGATGCCGAGCACGTCGCGCACCAAGTCCTTGAGCCCGTGCTTGTCCGTGTAGGTACGCGACAGCCGCGAAGCGATCTTCGTGCAGTAGACCGGTTCCGGCATCACGCCGAAGGCCTGACACAGCGCGGCGAGATCGAACCGAGCGAAGTGGAAAATCTTGAGAACGGAACGATCAACCAGCAGCCGCTTGAGATTGGGCGCATCATGTGATCCGGCCGGAATTTGCACCACATCCGCGGAGCCGTCGCCGGGCGAGAGCTGCACCACGCAAAGCCGGTCGCGATGATGATCAAGCCCCATCGTCTCGGTGTCGACCGCGACTGCCGCGGAATAGCGCGACAGGTCAGGGAGGTCGCCGCGATGCAGGCGGATGGTCATAGGGTCTGCCATTTCGTGGTAGCGGGCTCTCCGCGCATGATGCGTGTCTTGTCTTGGCTCTGGCCGATGCTAGAGCGTCATATTGGGTTCTAATTGGCCAATAAATATGCGCCAGTGATTAACGAGGTGCGAATCATTTTCTGGTCGCTTCATGCCGCGGCGATGAAGAGGCTTGTCTTTATCTTTTGCACGCCTGTCCACGGCGCCAATTCTGAGTGGCAAACGAGTGGTGCCCAGGAGAGGACTCGAACCTCCACGGCTTGCGCCACTGGTACCTGAAACCAGCGCGTCTACCAATTCCGCCACCTGGGCTTGTCGCGGTAGGTACGAAGCGGCCCGCATGTTGTCAAATCGATCTCCTGCCGCGCGTCAAGTGGCGCCGCTGCGACTGTCTGATCGTCACGCGCTCTTTCATGATGTCCTTGCGGGCGCACCGCCCGCCGCATCGGTAAGCGGTCCCCTCTATACAGGTTCCGGCCGATCCTGTATCCCGCGCGCACCGTGCGCAGTTCGCGCAAGAGCGGTTGCCCGCCTCACGTGTGAGAGCCTTTGATGACCCCCACGCCCTTGGAGACCCTGGTCACGGTGTTCGGCGGCTCGGGATTCGCCGGCCGTCATGTGGTGCGGGCACTCGCCCGGCGCGGCTATCGCATCCGCGTCGCCGTACGGCGACCCGACCTCGCGGGCCATTTGCAGCCGCTCGGCCGAGTGGGCCAGATTCACGCGGTCCAGGCCAATATCCGCTATCCGGATTCGATGATTGCCGCCGTGCGCAACGCGGATGTCGTCATCAATCTGGTCGGCATCCTGTTCGAGCATGGTCGGCAACGATTCGACGCGGTGCAGACCGAGGGCGCAGAGGCGGTAGCCCGCGCGGCCGCCGCAATGGGCGCGCGCCTGATTCATGGCTCAGCCATCGGCGCCGACGAAAATTCGCCTTCGCACTATGCGCGATCAAAGGCGGCCGGTGAGCTCGCCGTGCTCGCCACCTTGCCCTCCGCGGTGATTACCCGGCCCTCGATCATGTTCGGCCCCGAGGACGATCTCTTCAATCGTTTCGCCGGCCTCGCGCGCCTGTCGCCGTTTCTGCCGCTGATCGGCGGCGGGCATACCCGGTTCCAGCCGGTCTTCGTCGGCGATGTCGCCGCCGCGATTGCCGACGCCGTCGACGGCAAGGCGAAGCCCGGCACCGTCTACGAGCTCGGCGGCCCCGATATTCTGACGTTTCGCGAGTTGATGACCTACGTGCTGGGGGCCATCGAGCGGCGCCGGTTGTTGATCCCAATTCCGTTCGCGCTGGCGAAGCTGCCGGCCGCCGTCCTGCAATTCCTGCCGAAGCCGCCGCTGACGCCGGACCAGGTCGAACTGCTCAAGACCGAGAACGTGGTTTCGGAGACCGCTAATCATGAGGGACGCACGCTTGCCGCGTTCGGCATCGAGCCGACCGCCATGGCAACGATTGTGCCGTCCTATCTGTGGCGTTTTCGCAAGACCGGCCAATTCAGGTCAGCGGTCAGTAGTCAATAACCGCCTTCGGAACGGCGTTCGTCCTGACCACTGATTGCGGGTTACTGAACTCCGGACAGGGCGAGCCCAATCAGGCCGAGAGAGCCGACGATCACCCGCCACCAGGCGAACAAGGAAAACCCGTGGCGCGAGACGAAATCGAGAAAGACGCGCACCACAATCCACGCCACGATGAACGAAACCACGAAGCCAACCGCGATCAGGAGCGCGCCGCTCCCGCTCAGATGCCCACGACTCTTATAGAGATCGTAGACGAAAGCGCCCGCCATGGTCGGAATGGCGAGAAAGAATGAGAATTCCGCCGCCGCCCGCTTTTCGGCACCAAGCAGCATGGCCCCAACGATCGTGGCCCCCGAGCGCGAAACCCCGGGAACCATCGCCGCGCACTGAGCAACGCCGATCAAAAAATACATCGGCAGCGAAAAGGCCGTCGCGTCCGAATAGGTGTGTTTGAGATCCATTCGGTCGACCCATAAGAGCACCCCGCCCCCCGCGATGAGCGAGAAGCACACGACCCATGGATTGAACAACACGTCCTTGATGAAGCTGTGGGCGAGCGCGCCGATCACCGCCGCCGGCAGAAAAGCGATGATCACGCCGATGACGAAGCGGCGGGCCGCCGCATCGCTGAACATATTCATCGCGATGTGCCATAGCTTCGTGAAATAGATCACCAGGATCGCAAGAATAGCGCCGAGCTGGATGAGCACATCGAATGTGTGGCCAAAAGCTTCGTCGTCAAAGCCAAAGAACATGTCGAGAAGCAGTAGATGGCCGGTCGAGGACACCGGGAGGAACTCGGTCAAACCCTCGACGATCCCGTGCACGATGGCCTTGATGAGCTCGGACGACATGCGAGGGGGCTCCGCAGTGGGGTGTTGGATAGACGAAGGCGTCCGGGTGGGGAGACCGTATTACCCGGAGGCCGGGTTTTGGCCAAGGCTCACTGGCTGGGCAATAAAAAAGCTCAGGCCATGCACAGGTTGCTCGGACCTTTCCCCGGTTCTATAGGGTGCCCCCGCGATGACCCTCACCTTGTTCCATCACCCGTTCTGTCCGCATTCGCGCTTCATTCGCCTCGCGCTTGGCGAATTGGGGGTGTCCGCACACCTGATCGAGGAGCACATTTGGGACCGGCGGGCGGAATTCCTCATTCTCAACCCGGCGGGCGCCACGCCCGTTCTGGTCGAGGAGAGATCGCCCGCGATCCCCGGAGCAGCCATCATTGCCGAATTCCTCGACGAGACGATGGGCGACCAGGCGGGCGAGCGGCGCCTCCTGCCGCCTGAGCCCGGCGCACGCGTCGAGGTTCGCCGGCTGGCCAGCTGGTTCAACGACAAGTTCTTCGAGGAGGTGAGCGGGCCGCTCGTCATGGAGCGGATTTACAAGCAATTCATGCCGGTCGAGCATGGCGGCGGCGCTCCGGATACCGTCATTATTCGGGCCGTCGGGCATAACATTCGCTATCATCTCAACTATATTGGTTGGCTGGCGGGCCGACGCGACTGGCTTGCCGGCGAGCGGTTCAGCTACGCCGACCTCGCTGCCGCCGCCCACTTGTCGGCGGTCGATTACCTGGGACAGGTGCCGTGGAACGAAGACGACGCCGCGAAGACGTGGTACGCGCGGGTGAAGTCACGACCATCATTCCGACCCCTCCTGACCGACCTGATGGCCGGCATTCCGCCCTCGAGCACCTACGCGGATCTCGATTTCTGAACGACCCGGCGGAGCTCAGGCGCGCGCTCGGTGAGGCCGCCCATGCGCTCGGTTTCGACGCGGTCGGCGTGGCCCGCCCGGACAGCATTCCGGAGGCGGGGGAACGGCTCGACCGATTCCTGAATGAAGACTGCCACGGCGACATGGCCTATCTGGCGGCTCGTCCTGAGCGACGCGCCGACCCGCGCCTGCTGTGGCCCGACGTGCGCTCGATCATCATGCTGGGCGTGAATTACGCTCCCGACAAGGATCCGCTCGACGCGCTTAAGCGGCGCGACCGCGGCGCCGTTTCGGTTTATGCCCACGGCGATGATTATCATGACCTGATCAAGCCGCGGCTGAAGCGCTTGGCGCGCTGGCTCGCGTCGGTGGCCGGCGGGGACGTGAAGGTATTCGTCGACACCGCGGCGGTGATGGAAAAGCCGCTGGCGGCGGCCGCCGGGATTGGCTGGCAAGGTAAGCACACGAATCTCGTTTCGCGCGATTTCGGCTCATGGCTCTTTCTCGGCGCCATCTTCACCACGTTGCCGCTGCCGGTGGACGCGGCCGAGCCCGATCGCTGCGGGTCGTGTCGTGCGTGCCTCGATATCTGTCCGACCGACGCCTTTCCATCGCCCTACCGGCTCGATGCGCGCCGCTGCATCTCCTACCTCACGATCGAGCACAAAGGGCCGATTCCGCGCGCTTTGCGACCAAAGATCGGCAACCGCGTCTACGGCTGCGATGATTGCCTCGCCGTCTGCCCGTGGAATAAGTTTGCGCAGGCGGGACGCGAGGCGAGGCTCGCCGCGCGCACCGCTTTGCATGCGCCCGCGCTCGGCGAGCTCGCGCGGCTCAACGATGCCGCGTTCCGCGCGATGTTCACCAAGTCGCCGGTGAAGCGGATCGGCCGTGACCGTTTTGTTCGCAATGTGCTGATCGCGATCGGCAATTCGGACGACACGAACCTCGCCGGCGACGCGGAACGGCTGCTCGGCGACCCGTCCCCGCTCGTGCGCGGCGCTGCGGTCTGGGCGCTCGGACGGCTGCTGTCAGACCAGCAGCTCGCCCGTTTGGCCGCACGATACCGTCACGCGGAGCGAGACGCTCAGGTCGAGGAGGAATGGGTGGTCCGGGTCACCCAAGGTCGCCGCCCTCCGATCACTGATCACTGATCGCTAAGCTCTATTCCTTGAATTCCGCCACGGCGGCAATGAGCCGCTCGATGTCTTCCGGCCGTGACAGGCGGTGATCGCCACCCTTCACCAGCGTGAGCACGACATCATCACGCCCGATCCGCGAGACGAGCTCAACCGCGTGCTGCCAGGGCACGTCCTTGTCCTGTACGCCTTGCAGAATACGTACAGGACAGCCGGTTTCGATCAAACCGCCGAGCAGGAGGTGCGAACGCGCCTCCTCGATCAACCCCTTAGTAATGAGGTGAGGCTCGTCCGAATACGGGCTGGGCCGGGCCCAAACCCCATTCCTCTCGATCTCCTGCTTCACCGCGGCGGGAAACCGCCTCCACATCAGCTCCTCGGTGAAATCAACCGCGGGGGCGATCAGCACGAGGCCCGAAATTGACGCCGCTCGCGCGTCCTGCCCGGCACTCTCCGATGGTTCTGCTGCATTTTCCGCAAGAGGTGCGGATTCCGTCATTCTTGAGAACGCGCGCAGCTCCCGCAGCATAAGAAGCGCCAGCCAACCGCCCATCGAAGAGCCGACCACGACCTGGGGTCCGCGGCAAAAGGTGGTGAAGACCGCGGTGCTCTCCGTCAGCCAGCGGCCGATCGTGCCTGCGACGAAATCGCCGCCCGATTCGCCGTGGCCGGAATAATCGAAACGCGTGCAGGCGCGCCCCTGCTCCGCCGCCCAACGGTCGAGCGCCTGTGCCTTGATCCCCTGCATGTCGGATTTGAATCCGCCCAGCCACAGCAAGCCGGGCGCGCGCCCTTGGCGATGGCGGACCGCGATCGGCCGGAGATCGGCGCCGACCCCGACATTGAGGTATTGCGGGACATTCTGAGGTATCATTAGGGCACGGAGTTCTGCAGATGGCATGCCGTCGCGTACATGGCACTATGGCGGAGACCGACGGCGAAAGCACGTCAACGGCTGTGTCCGGCAGGGCGCACTCGCGGGCAGATCGCACTATGCCGTATTGCATGAGTTGACTTATTGAGCGTTTCTACCGATCTTTATTTGTTCCAAGGTGTGGATCGCCCGACGCCCACGCGCGTTATAAGGGCTGACCGCAAGGGATGCGCCATCTGCATCCTGCACCGCGGACTGTCGCAACAGCAGAGGAGATCTAGGCCATTCGTCGTCCCATGAGAGCCCCCCAACCGGTCCAGAAGGACGGACCGCGCATCAACGAGGAGATCCGCTCCCGCGAGGTACAGCTGATCGATCAAGACGGCACCAACCACGGTGTCGTCGAATTCCGAGCCGCGATGGCTCTGGCCACCCAGGCCGGCCTCGACCTGGTGGAGATTGCCCCCAATTCGGTCCCGCCGGTCTGCAAGATTCTCGATTTCGGCAAGTACAAATATCAGGCGCAGAAGAAAGCCGCCGAAGCCCGCAAGAAGCAAAAGGTCGTCGAAATCAAGGAGATCAAGCTCCGGCCGATGATCGACGACCACGATTACGACGTCAAAATGCGCTCGATGCGACGCTTCTTCGAAGAGGGCGACAAGGTCAAGGTGACCCTGCGCTTCCGCGGTCGCGAGATGGCGCACCAAGAGCTGGGCACACAACTGCTGGAGCGGGTGCGCACCGACACGTCGACGCTCGCCAAGGTCGAGCAGGAGCCCAAATTCGAAGGCCGGCAAATGATCATGGTGCTGGCGCCACGTTGATGGCACCGGAGGGTCAGGTGTCGGTCGGGATCAGCTCGGCAAAACCGACGGACCCCTGAGTCCGGCCTCAGAGTCGGGCGCCCAAGGCCTGGCCACCTGGTTGCCAAGCCATACCGCTTCTGGCATAACGCGCGCCTCTCGTCGCCCGGCCGAAGGGCTGCCGTGGCGGCGTGACTGCTCAATCAAGAGCCAAGCTCATTCGTGAGCGCCATTGCGGCGGACGGGGCCTTTGCGGCCCAACACGTCCGGCCGTCTCAGGAGAGCCAAATGCCCAAGATCAAGACCAAGTCGGGCGCGAAGAAGCGCTTCAAAATCACTGGCAGCGGCAAAGTGATGTCGTCCCAGGCCGGCAAGCGTCACGGCATGATCAAGCGGACCAACAAACAAATCCGCAATCACCGCGGCACGCGGGTGATGTTCAAGGCCGACGGCGAGAACGTCAAAAAGTTTTTCCTGCCCAACGGCTGATCGCCTGGGTGCCAGCATAGAAGGAGATCAGTCATGGCTCGCGTCAAGCGTGGCGTCACCGGGCATGCCAAACACAAGAAGGTCCTCAAAGCCGCCAAAGGCTTTTACGGACGGCGCAAGAACACGATCCGTGTTGCCAAACAGGCGGTCGAAAAGGCGAACCAATACGCCTATCGCGACCGCAAGCGCCGCAAGCGCACGTTCCGCGCCCTGTGGGTGCAGCGGCTCAACGCCGCGGTGCGGCCGTTCGGGTTGAACTACAGCCGCTTCATCGACGGCCTCGGCAAGGCTGGCGTGGTGGTCGACCGCAAGGTCCTCTCGGATCTTGCCATTCATGAGCCGACCGCGTTCCAGGCAATCGTCGAGCAGGCGAAGGCCGCACTCGCCTGAGGCTCTTCCGATGACCCGCTAGATTGCGCCGCGAGCGCGGATGCCCCGACCCGGCAGGGCAGCCGCCTCGCAGCCGGGCTGCTTTGCAATGACCGATCTTGGCCAACTCGAAACCGAAACCCTTGCCGCGATGGCCGCTGCCTCCGATGAGGCGGCGCTCGAGGCCGTGCGGGTCGCCGCTTTGGGAAAGAAGGGCAGCGTTTCCGAGCTCCTGAAAACACTCGGGTCGATGTCCCCCGAGGAGCGCAAGGAAAAGGGACCGCTGATCAACGGACTCAAGGACCGGTTGAACGCAGCGCTCGCCGCGCGGCGGGAGGAGTTGAAGGCTGCCCTGCTCGACGCCCGACTCAACACCGAAACCGTCGACGTCACCTTGCCGGTGCGCGAGAGCCCGACGGAGATCGGCCGCATTCATCCAATCAGCCAGGTGATCGACGAGTTGACCGCGATCTTCGCCGATATGGGTTTTGCGGTTGCCGAAGGCCCCGACATCGAGACCGACGACAACAATTTCACCATGTTGAACACACCCGTCGGCCATCCGGCGCGCGAGATGCACGACACGTTCTTCTTCCCGCCGCAGCCCGACGGTTCACGCCTGCTGTTGCGCAGCCACACCTCGACCGTGCAGGTGCGCACCATGCTGACGCACAAGCCGCCGATCCGCATCATCACGCCCGGCCGCGTCTACCGGCGCGACTGGGACCAAACCCACACGCCGATGTTTCATCAGGTGGAGGGGCTCGTCATCGACAAGAGCGTGCATCTCGGCCACCTGAAATGGATCCTTGAGGAATTCTGCAAGGCCTTCTTCGAGGTCGATCAGGTTAAGATGCGCTTCCGACCCTCGTTCTTCCCGTTCACAGAACCATCGCTCGAGCTCGACATCCAGTGCCGGCGCGACAAGGACGAGCTCCGGTTCGGCGAAGGCGAGGATTGGCTGGAGATTCTTGGCTGCGGCATGGTGCATCCGAACGTGCTGAAGAATTGCGGCCTCGATCCGGACGAGTACCAGGGCTTCGCCTGGGGGATGGGCATCGACCGCATCGCCATGCTCAAATACGGCATGCCGGACTTGCGCATGTTCTACGACGCCGATCTGCGCTGGCTCTCCCATTACGGCTTCCGCCCCCTCGACATTCCCACCCTCGCCGGCGGGTTGAGCCCATGACCAAGCAGCATCTAACACATGAGCGCCGATCGCGCCGCGAGCACAGCGCGTCCCCTCCCCCGCAAGCGTCCGCAAGCGGGGGAGGGACTCGTCCTGCGCAAGAACCAGAGCCATCACCTACAGGTGAGCCGGACTGGGCGAACCCAAGTGGATCGCGCGCATGATGAAATTCACGCTCGCGTGGCTCAAGGAGCATCTCGAGACTGACGCCTCGCTCGACGCCATCGTCGACAAGCTGACCATGATCGGGCTTGAGGTCGAGCGGGTCGAGGACAAGGCCAAGGAGCTCGCGCCGTTCAAGGTGGCATCGGTCACCTCCGCCGAAAAGCATCCCAACGCCGACAAGCTGCGCGTGTGCATGGTCAACCTCGGTGACAGCAAGCCGATCCAGGTCGTGTGCGGCGCGCCGAACGCACGCGCCGGCATGAAGGGCGTCTTCGCGCCGCCCGGCACGCACATCCCCGGCACCGGCCTCGACCTAAAAGTCGGCAACATCCGCGGCGTCGAGAGCCGCGGCATGTTGTGCTCGGCGCGCGAGCTTGGCCTCGGCGACGATCACACCGGGATCATCGATCTGCCGGCGGATGCGCCGGTGGGCAAACCGTTCGCCGAGTTTTTGGGCCTCGCCGATCCGGTGATCGAGATCAATCTCACGCCCAACCGCAGCGACTGCACGGGCGTGCGCGGCATCGCCCGCGACCTCGCGGCGGCCGACATGGGCAAGCTCAAGGAGCGCGCGCCGAAGGCGATCGAGGGGGCATTCCCCTGCCCGGTCGCGGTCAAGCTCGACTTCGGCGATACGCCCTCACTGTGCCCGGGCTTTGCGCTCCGGCTCGTGCGCGGCGTCAGTAACGGTCCCTCCCCCGAATGGCTGGCGCGCCGGCTGACCGCGATCGGCTTGCGTCCGATCAATACGCTGGTCGACATCACAAACTTCATCACCTTCGATCGGGGGCGTCCGTTGCATGTGTTCGACGCCGCCAAGGTGCACGGCAATCTGACCGTGCGGCGCGCGCAAGCAGGCGAGCAACTGTTGGCGCTCGATGGGCGCACGTATGCGCTCGATCCGAGCATATGCGTGATTGCCGACGATCGCGGCGTCGAGTCGCTCGCCGGCGTCATGGGCGGCGAGGCGACCGGGTGCGGCGAGACGACGACCGACGTCCTGATCGAATCCGCCTTGTGGGTGCCTCTCAATATCGCGCAGACCGGCCGCAAGCTCGGTATTCAGAGCGATGCCCGCTATCGGTTCGAGCGCGGCGTCGATCCTGCCTTGATGGTACCGGGGCTCGACCTCGCCACGCACATGGTGCTCGATCTGTGCGGAGGCACACCCTCCGAACGCATCGTCGTCGGAGACACGCACGGAGAGGAGCGGGTGATTGAGTTCCCGCTCGCTACGTTGAAGCGGCTCGCCGGCCTCGAGATTCCGTTCCCCGAGCTGCGCGGCGTGCTCAGTCGTCTTGGTTTTTTTGTCGCCGGGCAGGGTAACGTCGTGAAGGTTGCCGTGCCGTCGTGGCGCCCCGATGTGCACAGCAGCGCCGATGTCGTCGAGGAAGTGGTGCGCATCATTGGAGTCGACCGGGTTGCGGCGACACCGTTCGATCGCGGGGCGGCGCCGCGCAAGCCCGTGCTGACGCCGATCCAGGTGCGCACCCGCAAGGTCAAGCGCGCGCTCGCGGCACGCGGCTTCGTCGAAGCCGTGACGTGGTCCTTCGTCCCGAAACTTAATGCCGAGCTGTTCGGCGGCGGTCGGCCCGAGCTGGCGCTCACCAATCCGATCGCCGCCGATCTCTCGGATATGCGGCCGGCGCTGATCCCCGGCCTCGTCGCCGCGGCGCAACGCAACGCCGATCGCGGCTTGGGCGACATCGCCTTGTTCGAGGTCGGCCAGGTGTTCAGGAGCGATCAGCCGAGCGGCCAAATCACGGCTGCCGCCGGCGTGCGGCGGGCTCGCGCCAAGGCTTCCGGTATCGGCCGCCATTGGTCGAACGGCACCGGCGAGGTCGACGCGTTCGACGCGAAAGGCGATGCGCTTGCCATGCTCAGCGCCGCCGGCGCGCCCGCACAAGCGCTGCAGGTCGTTCCGGGCGGACCCTCTTGGTTCCATCCGGGCCGCTCCGGAACGATCCAGATCGGACCGCAGAACGTGCTCGGCGCATTCGGCGAGTTGCACCCGCGCGTGCTCGAGGCCCTCAAGGCCGACGGACCGCTGGTAGCCTTCGAGTTGGTCTTGGAGCGCATTCCCGAGCCGAAGGCAAAGCCGACGCGGCAGAAACCGCCCCTCGACCTTTCGCCGTTCCAACCGGTTGAGCGCGATTTCGCTTTCGTCGTGGATCGCAATGTCAAAGCCGGCGAGATCGTGCGGGCTGCACTTTCGGTCGACCGCAAGCTGATCAGCGGCATCACGGTATTCGACGTCTATGAAGGCAAGGGCATCGATCCAGGCAAGAAGTCGATCGCGATCGCCGTGACCCTGCAGCCCCGCGAGCGCACGATGACGGACGAGGAGATCGAGGCGATCGGCGCGAAGATCATCGCCGCAGTCGGCAAGCACGCCGGGGGCGTGTTGCGGGCGTAACAGGCACGGGAAGTCAGAGATCAGAGGTCAGGTTGTCACCGCCGGTGCCGGCGCGTCGAGGCGGGACTCTCCTCTTCCAGCTCCGGCAGTGCGCCGATCCGGCGCAAGGCGGCTTCGGCGGCCCGTTCGCCTGATTCCCATGCACCGCCGACCGTACCCCATAACGTCTCGTGCACGGCCTCGCCGGCGAACCAGATGCGGCCGTTGAGCGGTTCCATCAGAGCGCGCCGTGCCGGCTGACCGCCCGGAGCCGCAGCCGAGAAGGCGCCGAGCACGAACGGCTCGTCGTTCCAGTGCGTCGCATGCGAACGCGTCGCCGCTTTCCTGATGTCGTTGCCGTAAAGACCGCTGAGCCAGTCGAGTGCGAACGCTACCATGGCGCTGTCGCCCTGGGCGGATAACTCCCGGCCAAAGCGGCCGGCGACGTCGACGATGCAAAGGTTGCTGCCGGAAATGTTGGCGAGGAGAGCGGCGGTGCGGACATTTTCCGATTTCTCGAATACCAGCTCGTCGCGCTGAAGGCCAAGCGGATTGCCGGTAAGCTCCAGCGTTACGTGGTCGTAGCTGCCGAGCTTGAGCTTCCCTAAGGCATCGAGCACGCGCCGTGGAAGCTCCGGGTCGAATTTGATGCGCTCGGCCGCGAGCACGTTGGTCGATACGGTGACAATGGCGGCTCGCGCACTGAAGTGTCCCTTGCTGGTCTGGACGCTCAAGCCGCGGCCCCCCTCGATGTACGTGACCGGCGTCCCGAGCTGGATCGGTAGACCTTCGGCGAGCTTGGCCAGCAGCGCGCCGTACCCCTGACGGCAGAACGAATCCATGTCGCGCTCGCCCGACTTCGCGAAATCCATGACGGAGACCTCGCTCAGGTCCTTGCCGCAACCGAACGGCCCCAGCACGAATTCGATGGTGGCGCGGAATGTACCGAGGTCCTTCGGCAGCGCCTGCGCGCACGAAATGTCGGTCTTGCCGTGAGCGGCCTCGTCGATCGCGCGGTTGGTGCGCGCCAAGGCGGCGAGGTACTCCTCCATCTCACCCTCGCGCCCATTGCGGCGGCCGACCCGCAACCGCTGTCCCGGTGCGGCCGGATAGATGTCAAAGCCGGACTGCGGCGCAAGCTTCGCCACCGGATTGATGTCCGGCATGTGGATCCAGTGCGCGCCGCGGTCGTAGGGTACGCCGAACATGCGGGTATCAGTGACGCAGCGCCCCCCGACCCGCTCGGTTGCCTCGATCACGACGCAGCGCCGGCCGGCGGCGCCGATCCGCCGCGCCGCCGCAATGCCTGCGGCGCCCGCACCGACAACGACAATGTCGACCTCGCCCGATGCCGGCACGGCGGCAAGCGAGCGATTGGCCGCGAGGGCGGCCGATCCGGCAAGAAGCGAACGGCGGGTCAAGAGCATGGTTTCCAATTGCCTTCGCGTGCGCTCATGCGCTTATTCAACTTTCGTTTGTGGCGAATGCTGTCAGGCCAGTCGTTCTCCCTGGCCGGCTTCCTAGCCGAACCCAGCAAGCTCTGGAACCAAAGTGCAAGGACTTTTGACTAAACCTGCAGACGACGGGAACAAGGCGCCTGGTCGAGGCCGCGGGCAGGGCGTCGCAGAAATAGCTCCAGCCGCGACATTGGGACCCGGGGGCGCCGCTTGTGCGCACCGTTGTGGCTCGTTACCTCTGCGCGACCGCAGGGACGAAGAAATGATCGACGACGCCATAAAGGCGCTCCGGCAAATGGCGTCGCCGCCGTTCCGGGCTGTTCTGCTCAAGGCTATCGGCTTGGCCCTGATCCTGATCGTGGTGATCGGGGTCGGCCTGCATCGGCTCATGCTCTGGCTCACCGAGCACGGCGAAGGCCTGGCCGAAAATGCGCTCGGGTCGTCATCACATGGTCCACTCGGCATCCTCGTATCGATCCTCTCAATCGCCGCCGGGCTCGGCATCGTTGTCGGCGCGGTGTTTCTGATGCCGGCGATCACCTCGCTGGTCGCGAGCTTTTTCGTCGACGATGTCGCGCTTGAGGTCGAGCGCGTGTACTATTCGACGGACCCGGCCGGTCAGCCGGTGCCGTTGCCGCGCGCCGTCTGGGAAGGCGTGAAGATCGCGCTCCTCTCGGTCCTCGTTTATCTGGTCGCGCTGCCATTCCTGCTGTTCGCCGGATTTGGTGTGCTGATCTTCTTCTTCGCCACCGCCTATCTGCTTGGACGGCAATATTTCGAATATGCAGCCATGCGCTTTCGTTCGGCGGCGGAGGCCAAACAGATACGCAGGCGCTATGCCGGCACCGTCTACACGTCCGGCCTGATGATCGCGCTGTTCGTCTCGATCCCAGTCATCAACTTCGCAACCCCATTGTTCGGCATGGCCCTCATGGTGCACACACACAAGCGCCTGTCGGCGCGGCGGGAGCTGATCGAAGCCGGGCGGGCCGTGGCTCGGTAGTCCGACCAGGAGCATTTTCCCGAAAAAGCCTGCCCTTGGGCTTGACCGAGGGTGGCCGCCAGTTTTTGGAAGAAAACGCGACCAATCTATTGATCCTCATTCACACAGTCTTGCCCGGCCACTTGCAGAGATCGGCGATCAGGCATCTCTCGCACAAGGGCCGGCGCGCCACGCAAACATAGCGCCCGTGCAGGATCAGCCAGTGGTGGGCGTGCAGCTTGTATTTCTCCGGCACGACTTTCTGCAGCTTGGTCTCCACCTCGAGCGGGGTTTTGCCAGAGGCGAGCCCGGTGCGATTGCCGACGCGAAAGATATGCGTGTCGACCGCAATGGTCGGCTCACCGAACGCAACGTTGAGCACCACGTTGGCGGTCTTGCGGCCCACCCCCGGCAGGGCCTCGAGGGCCTCACGCTCGCGCGGCACCTTGCCGCCGTGCTCGGCGACCAGCGCGCGAGAGAGCGCGATTACGTTCTTTGCCTTGGTGTTGAAGAGGCCGATGGTCTTGATCAGGTCGCGTACACGCTCTTCGCC